>JBDHJS010000105.1:0-2847 GCA_039586795.1 Gemmatimonadota bacterium | reverse complement strand
GGTCCATCGTATCCCTGCGCGTGGATTGAATACGATCCCGACGAGAATACAGTCTGGTTGAAAGGACACGAACCTGGAGATGCTGTGGGACCCGCGGGGCGCAAGGTTGCTGGCGAAGCTTAGAACGTAAGTCCGCAGTGGCAGTACCCCATCACCACGTGGCCGTACCCTCCCAGTCCGTAGTCTGGCGTTGTCTATGAGAATCGATAATCCGTGTACTTGACCGTGGCTTGTCCGGAAGGAGCTACATATCGCAAGCGTCTGATGGAGGTGTGTCATGAAATACCGACGCTTGATGAATGTCGCGCTTCTGCCGGTGACGGGACTATGCAAGCCCAAGCGACCGATCACAGAGATCCTCATCCTCGGCATCCTGCTCGTTCCGCTGCCGTGCCTGGCTCAACAGCCGGATTCGATCCTTGAGCCACGCGTCTCTCTGACAGCAGGCGCTGGCGTGTCCTATACCGGGTTCGGAGCCAGAGGCGAGCTCTACCTGGGGCAGCCATGGTTGTCCGTCCTCGTTGGGGCGGGCGGAATACCTGCGTCTGGAGCGACGGCGGGGATTGGCGGGGTGAGTCTCGGAGTGCGCGGCTACAGCGGTCGCTCCGGGGGGCGTCTCTACCTTGAAGCGACAGGAGCCTACGTCGTCGACAATGGCGATGGCGAGATCTATGGACCGGCTGTCCTCGTGGGGTATGCCCGCGTCTCACGTAGTGGCATGACGTCCTACGTTGGGGTTGGAGTCGGCCGTGCGACTGACGGGTCGACCCAACCGGCGTTCAACATCGGCATCGGCTACACCTGGGGACGCTACCGTCCCCGGTAGCTCCTACGATTGCAGGCGGGGGCCGGCTGGGCCGGGCGGGGTTACATGCCTGGAGCAGAAGTCCTTGAAGTGCGAGAAATTCTTCCCGCTGAAGTCTCGTTCAACATAACCGTCCCGGCCCTCCTGACGAACGACGACGTCCCCGGCGTTCGCGATCTGCCAGAGTTGCTCGGCGGTCGCATCGTACAGGTAGTGTTCTTCCGAGCACCCGTCAGCCCCATCTGGGCAGATCGCTTCGTAGGACTGTCTGCGCGCGGTCGTAGTCGGCTCATCTCTGCTGGGCCTGCCCAGGAGCTTCGGCATCACGCGCTCCCGTTTCAGCAACTGCCCCGAACCGAAATCGACGTGCTGGCCGTCGATCTGCAGCACGAGGTTCGTGGGAACGAAGAAGTTATCCCCGACGGTCCGAACCCAGAGCCCGTATCGTACCGTTCCGGATTCCTCGACCCGGGCGGCGTTCACGATGAGGGTGTAATCGACGAGCGATACTCCGCCGATGACGTTCGAGGACATTCGGGTGCATTTCCAATCCTGTTCTGGGTCGTATTCGGTCGTGATGGCGTGCCGACTGGAGCACGCGAGAGCGACAACCATCAAGAAGCATACAACGGGGGCCATCAAGCGTCGGTATCTCATGACGCACCTCCTGCGGACGCTTGATCTATATGGCAGCATCATAGCAGGTGGTGGTCAAGTGGACCGATTATCACTTGCAAACAGCGATGTGTTCTCTTCCAACCGCTACATGAAGACGCTATATGGCTACTTTCAAAGCGAGCCAAGAAACTCCCGTTCACGCACTCTGATAGCGATAGTCAGTACGATTCGTTGCCCGGTCGCCAGCGGCGTCGCATCTTGTAGCCTGAACATCACCCTTCGCACTCCTCGTCCCGGGAGGAGGCGTGTCCGACGTACTCGAGCGTCTGAAGAGTGCATTAGCCGACCGCTACACTGTCGAGCGTGAGCTTGGCCGAGGTGGCGCGGCGACCGTCTACCTTGCCCACGACGTCAAGCACGACCGCAAGGTCGCGGTCAAGGTGCTCCACCCGGAACTGGCCGCCGTCCTGGGCGCCGAGCGCTTCCTCAACGAGATCAAGGTCACCGCCAACCTGCAGCACCCTCACATCCTGCCGCTCCACGACTCGGGTGAGGCGGAGGGTTTCGTCTACTACGTCATGCCTTACGTGGACGGCGAATCGCTGCGAGAGAAGCTGAACCGGGAGAAGCAGCTCGCGATCGAGGAAAGCATCGCGATCACGCGGGTCGTAGCCGGCGCCCTCGATTACGCCCACCGCCAGGACGTGATCCACCGGGACATCAAGCCGGAGAACATCCTGCTGCACGACGGGCAGCCGGTCGTGGCGGACTTTGGGATCGCGCTTGCCGTTTCCGCGGCCGGCGGCAGCAGGCTGACCGAGACGGGGATCTCGCTCGGTACGCCGCAGTACATGAGTCCGGAGCAGGCTACGGGGGATAGAGCGCTCGACGGGCGAAGTGACATCTACTCGCTGGCGTGTGTGTTGTACGAGATGTTGAGTGGGGAACCGCCACACGACGGCCCGACGGTGCAGGCGGTGATGGCGAAGGTGGTGATGGACCGTCCGCGGTTGATCACGGAGTTGCGGGATACGGTGCCGCCGAATGTGGCCGCGGCCCTCGAGAAGGCGCTGGCCAAGCTGCCGGCCGATCGCTTTGACAGTGCCGCCGCGTTCGCCGAGGCGCTACAGGCCGAGATGGACACGGCCCCGAGCGCTACCGGGCGCACACGGCGCGCCTGGTTGACGGTCGCCGTCTTCATCGCACTGGCCTCGTTGCCCGTGTTGTGGATGCTGCGACCGCGCGGACCCGACGCGTCGGAGGAACTCACCGTTGTGGTCGATCAACTGGTCGACCGAACCGACGGCGAGATGTTGGGGAGCCTGGGCCCGCTGGCCGTCGAAGTGATCTCGGAAGGCGTTCGGCGCACCGGTGTGGCGAACGTCGTATCGGCGGCACGCGCTCTCCGTGTCGGCGAGCAGGTC
>JBDHJS010000076.1:0-21277 GCA_039586795.1 Gemmatimonadota bacterium | reverse complement strand
TGGACCCGATCACGTACTCGCGAGGTTGGAGCTCACGACGGTCTCAGTGGTACTACCGGCCCGAAGATGCCCGGCATCAGAACATCCCCTTCTGGGTCGACGCCGACGGTAGCGTCAACTGGAGCGTGATCGATTCGGACGGCAATGCGCTGCGACGGGGCACGATGGAGGCCGTACGCGGTGTGAATACGCTTCGGTGGGATCTCATGCTCGATCCCGAATTGGCCCTACCGGTCGAGCAGGCCCGTGTCGCGGAAAACGAAGACGTCAAGCCAGCGGATACGCCGTGGGCGGAAGTTGTTCGGCTGGAACGGCAGCTGTACGTGACTCCGGGGACGTACACGATTCGAATCGAGGCAGACGGGGATTCGGGCGAGACGGAGCTCAAGGTGAACGCGCCGCGTCCGCGGCAGCCACGGGTCCAGCCGGAACCGAGGATTCGAGGACAGCGGAGGCGGTGAGTCTTGTGGCAGGTGGTAGGTGGTAGTCCGTACCTCACCACCCACCATCTACTACCTACGAACCGACACGGCCAACGTGTCGTGGTGCCACTGGATTAACGTGCGCAGGTAGGAACCGATGTAGTCGGCGCCCTGAAATCCTGCGACCTTTGCGGCTTTTTCTTTAAGATCACCTGAGATGTCGGCGCTTGCCGCGTAGTGCTTGATGTCCTTGTAGAATCCGATGGTGTAGCTGTCCCACGCGGCGCCAGCGACGCGCTTGAAGATCAGGTTCTGCGGCCGGTCGATGCCCGCCAGGTAGGCGTTCTCCATGCGCCGCTCTTCGATCAACTGGTCTCGCTTTCCAGGAATCGCCAGGAACATCTCAACGTGGTAGTAGTCGTTGTCGGCGAACAGACGGCTGACGATCTCGGGTGTGGGTCCGACGACGTACGTCTCCTCGCGCCAGGCTGTGCGTGCGTCGACTTGAGCTGAGAACTCGCTGGCGGAACTCGTTGCCGCGGCTCTGGCCCGCTCCGCCGCATTCGCCTCGGCGTAATACCCTTCGAAGCTGCCCATCGGGAAGAGCAGCAAGAGGTCCCACTGATCGCCCTGCGTGTGGCGCATGAGGAACGGGCGTTCATCCGTCGCCTCCCAGACATCCATTCGATCGAGATAGAGATCGATAAGCTCCAGCAGTTCGCCGGGCGCGGCGCGCACCAGGAGCGTCTTGTACAGGTAGTCCCCTTCGTTGACCGGGGCTTGAAGGGTGAGCAGCGCTGCGAGAAGTGTGGCTAGCATGATCAAGTCCTCTTGTCTTGTAACCGGCTAGCGTGAGACGACGGCGACCAGGCGGCTCGAGCTAAGATTGCAGGTCAAGACAACCCGGTCGATTCGATCAGTCATAGCGAGGGCGGTCTCCGCGGCTTCGACAGCCGCAGCCTCAAGTTCTGTGTTGTCGACCATGTTGATCACCGGTATGACCTCGGCATCCCCTACGCTCTTCAAGCTACCCGACTCGTGGGCCAGCAGCCGGGCGACGTGAGCCGGCTTGATCGGCTCGTTGTAGTTCGCCCCGGTCACCGACTCCACGCAGTGCAGGCGATGGGCGACCTGTTCGGTCAGAGGCTCGCCGATCGCTTTGGCTGAGACGATCGGAAGAACGGTGGTCGTATCGTCGGGGATGACCGGCTCATCATCATCGGGCGCCTTGATCCAGCGCATGCGGGCGCCGTCGGCTTTCACAAGAACGACGTCGAAGACACCGGCCTCGCGGACTCGAGCGATCGTCTCGGAACGCAGGCCTCCATAGCGGCCTCGCTTGACGTCCGGTCGAGCAAAGGCGACGACACGGTTCTCTTTTGCGGCTTCGACAACGGCATCGACGATCAGGCCGCCTTCTTCGACCACCTCGACTGCGCCTAATGAGCTTGGGAAATGAGCGAGCGGCACGGTAGACGTAACGCCGACCGTGCCAGGGTGCGCCATCGCGATATGGTATAGCGTGGTCTTCTTGCCGCCGGCGCCGACGGCGCTGACCATGCCCGTACGGGCGCCGAGCAAATCGAGGAGTTCGTTCACCTACGGAAGACTCCCGGAGACGACCGTAGCTTCCACCGAGAGGATGCGGGGCAGAAAGCCGGCCAGTATCTCCCAGCTGTCACCACGGTCACGACTGGCGAACAGGTGACCGCTCGAGGTGCCGAAGTAGACGCCGCACGGATCGAGATCGTCGGTGTCGATCGCCTCACGCAGGATGGTCACGTACGCGTCTTGCTGCGGGAGTCCGCGCGTCAGCGGCTCCCAATTGGCACCCGCGTCACCGCTGCGGTACAGGGTGATCGCGCCACCCACGGTGGTGCGAACATGACTGCTCTCTTCGGGGATCACGTAGACGACGTCAGCATCGCTCGGGTCCGTCGCAACGGCGTACCCAAAATCGCTGGGCAGGCCGTCGGTGATTTCGATCCACGAATCGCCCCGGTCGTCTGAGCGGTACGTGCCGGTGTGGCTCTGCTGGTAGAGCCGGTCGGGCTGGGCCGGATGCAAAACGATGCGGTGGACGCAGTGGCCGACCTCGGGTTGTGTATCGGGGAGGTACTCGGCGCGCACCCCTCTGTTGGCCGGCGTCCAGCTCGCGCCGCCGTCGTCGCTGCGGTAGACGCCACCTGCCGATACCGCCGCGTAGATCCGTCGGGCATCGCGCGGATCGATGTATATCGAATGGAGCGCGAGTCCACCCTTGGCAGGTTGCCAATGAGCGCGCGTTGGATGCTCATTGAGGGCGTCGACGGGGCTCCAGCTCTCGCCGCGATCGCGGCTGGCGTAAAGGGCGGCCGGTTCTATCCCCGCGTAGAGCGTTTCCGGTTCGCTCGAGTGACCCGGCGCCAGATACCAGATCGCTCGAAGGGGGTCGGCTCCAGAAAGACCGTGATACGGGACGCTGGGAAGTAGTGTCCAGTTTCGACCGCCATCATCGCTTCGATGTACGTGAACACCCCAGACAATATGACGCACCGCCGCATAGGCGGTACTTGGATCGCGCGGGTCGAGGAAAGCGTGATAGACCTCGTAGCCGGCAAGCTGCGGACCCTCGATTCGCCATTCGCGGCGGGTTGTGTCGGAGGTAGCCCGAAACAACCCCTTGCGGGTGCCGATCAGCAGTACGATTTGCGGGCCGGAGACTTCGATTTGATACCTCCGGTTCACTCGAAGATGCCGGGAACGTTCACTACCATTAACACCGCTGTTGAATCTTTCGTGCGGACTGATCGCGTACAATAGTCTGTGAGCGGAGAGCTGCAAGCTAAAGCGATACCACGGAGAGCAGAACATGCCAGAGGAGTCAAGGTTGGACTACCGCTGCGAATCGTATGTTGTCGTGGGCTACTTCGCTGTCTATATGGTATACCTCTTCGTTCACCCCGAGAGCGAGTTCGAGCACTGGCTAACTCTTGTGGCCGTTCCATTCGCACTGCTCTTCGCTTTCCAGAGAAGGAAGATGCCCGGCTGGTCGCTTGGTCGAACGCTGGCCAGCGTGGGGTTCCGACGCGGCAACCTGACCTCGGGCGTGGCCTGGGCAATCCCCCTGGGGCTCGTACTCTCGGGCCTTCAGCTGGCAGTTTCGAGGAACAGGGTCGAGTTCCTAGAGATCGTCTCTTCCGGGCGCGTGCTCTACCTGTTTCCGCTACTGTTCGTGTTTCTCTTATTCACCGCGGGGTTTACGGAGGAATTCTTCTTCCGTGGAGTCGTCCAAACTCGGCTGGCGAGGAGCCTACGCTCGAACCTCGCCGCGATCGCCGTAGTTTCCTTTCTGTTCGGGCTTTATCACGTGCCTTACGCATACCTCAACCCGAACTGGCCTTCCCACGGCGATCTGCAAGCTGCGATCATCGCCGCGTTCACCCAGGGCATAGCGGGCGGTTTGGTGCTTGGCATCGTCTACTGGCGCAGCCGCGAGAACCTGATCGCGCCGATACTCGTCCACACGCTGATCAATGTGTTTCCGGGGATGACGCAGATACGGTTCGGATGAAGAACCGGTCTGCTGAAGGCAGACCGGATGAAGATCATGGAGCTGTGTTCGCGGCAGGAAAGTCGGCGGCTAGGCCCTCGTGCAGCCGACACCACCCTCGGTTGGCAACGGTATCCCTGCTGGAGGCGTTCCGGCACCAACATAGATCCCACACTCTTCCGGCGACGAGGCGTGGGTCGCCTTGGCGCTCCAACCGCTGGTCTTCACGTCGGTAAGTTCGATCGTGATGTTTGGCGTCCGAGTAATGTCGAGATTCGAGATGTTAGTCGCGTAGTCGTAGTGCTCATTGAAGTAGGTTTCCTGGGCCGAGACCAAGTTGCGGAGTTCGCTCTGCATCTGAGCTCGGTAGGCTTTCTGACGGGTATTCGAGTAGCGGGGAATGGCAACCATGGCCAGCACACCGATCAAGACCACGACGATCAGCAGTTCGATGAGGGTGAACCCGGCCAAACGCGACACGAAGGCGCCACTGCGGCGTCTGGCGAGTAATCTATGATACATCTTAGGGCTCCTGGACCATCGGCAGATTGAGGACTCCACTCCATCGCCCCTAGCTGGGCAAGCTCTATGCCGATCGGCAAGCAACCCGCAGGTGGGCTGGCCGGAACGACTTACAGCGGGAGCATTCCCCAGCGGTCAGCTCCCGTCGGCCGCATAATGCAAGCGCCGGCGCGTAGTGCGGCGTGTCAGGGGGTGCAAGCGAAAGAGCTAGGGCAAGGTTGTGTTATGCATCTTACTTGAATGACCTTGCTATTTAAGAGCTTGCCGATCGGGCCAAACCCCCGTTGACACCGTGCTAGCACCCGGATATTGTCCCTTTTCTGGGGGAAAACAGCCCCCGGAAACCAGCGCGGCACAGGACGATTCTGGAGGGAAAGGAGAGCATGGTTCAGGTTACAGTAAACGAAGGCGATGATCTCGAGAGAGTTCTTCGTCGGTTCAAGCGGCAGGTTCAGAAGGCAGGAATCTTCACGGATCTCAAGCGAAAGAAGCACTACGAGAAGCCGAGCGAAACGCGGAAGCGTAAACGCAATGCGGCCCGCCGGCGCAGTCGCCGGACGCGGCGCACGACGCCGAGGTAGCCCGCCCGTAAGCGCCCCTGCCCGAGGTCAGCAACAGGAAGGCTGGGGCTTCAGTCGATTCGTAAAGACCTGATGACCAGGCCTCGCGGTGGTTTCACCGCAGGGTCCCTACCGACATCTATCTGGCGGGGCGGCTCCCGTTCCGCGAGTTACGCCGCAAAAGCAGGTGAGATATCTTTGACCACATGAGGGCCAAGACGTTGGTGCTGGGCGAAGAGATTGGACTGGCAGCCAGGCTGGAGGCGCGTCTACGAGCGACCAGCCTCGTGCCAGAGCGAG
Source organism: Gemmatimonadota bacterium (assembly GCA_039586795.1). GTDB lineage: Bacteria > Gemmatimonadota > Gemmatimonadetes > Palauibacterales > KS3-K002 > Kutchimonas. The sequence continues at coordinate 15,941 of JBDHJS010000076.1, read as the reverse complement.
CTCACGTCACGGTAGCCTTGTCCGGTGGTCTCGACTCGGTCGTGCTCCTAGATCTGTTACAGTCGCTGGCGCAGCGGTGGAGCTGGACGATCTCTGCCGCTCACTTCGACCACCGTATGCGGGAGAACAGCAGTCACGACGCTATGTGGGTGCGGCAGCATTGTGAGGAGCGAGGCGTCGAGTGTCGTCTTGGGAGGGCGCAGACTGTGCCGGCCGGCGAGGCAGCGGCGCGGGATCTTCGTTACGCCTTCTTAGATGAGGCTCGCCTCGAACTCGGTTCAGAGCTGCTGGCCACGGCACACCAGGCGGACGATCAGGCCGAGACGGTCCTGTTTAGACTTCTGCGGGGAACAGGGCTGGCGGGTCTGGGCGGAATCCCGGCGCGACGTAGCCCCGGGATCGTTCGTCCACTGCTTCCGTACTGGCGCCGCGAGATTCAGGAGTACGCGCACGGGCGTCGACTCGAATACCTGGACGATCCGACAAATCGCGACCCGAGTTTCGCGCGGAATCGTATCCGCAACGAGGCGATTCCGGCTCTGGAAGCCGGGGGTCACCCGGATATTCGCGAGCAGCTCCATCGGCTAGCGGGACTGGCGAGCCGGGCGGCGGACGCGGTGGGCAAGGTTACAGAAGAGAAGCTGACCGAACTCATCCTGGAAAGCTCGGAAAGCCGCATAATAGTTGCACATAAGGGGTTGCTCGCCTATGATACAACCGCTCGGGCACACCTGTTGCGCGCGCTCGCCGGGCGCGTGGGTCCGCACCCGGGTCGGGTCGGAACGCGCGTCGCCCTCGAGTTTATCAATACAGGTAGAAGCGGGCGTGGGATCGACCTTGCCGGCGGGGTAGGAATACGCCGTGAGTTCGATCGTATCATCATCGAGCGGCACGGCGATTCGCCAGCGCCCGGTGACGGAGTATTGGCCGTGGCCGGTCCACTTGGCACGGGCCATGTGGAGATCGGCGGCGAAAGCTGGCGGGTCGATTGGGCTGTCGGAGGCACGGCGGAGGAGGAACCCGGCGCGGCGGAGGTCGGTTCTTTCGCTGTCTCCGCTTTGCGCCAACCGCTGACCGTGCGGGGCTGGAGACCTGGCGACAGGATCCAGCTATGCGGCGGCACACGAAAGCTGAAGAAGCTCTTCGTGGACCGGCGGGTGGGGCGAGGTAGTCGTGGGAAGCTGCCTTTGCTGGTCGACGGGGATGGCGTGCTTTGGGTGGTCGGCCTGGTGAAGAGCGAGAGGGCAGTGCCGGAGGGTAACGACCAGGTTTTATCGGTCCGGTTGAGTCGCGAGTGATGAGCGAGATTGCCGTTAGCTATCCAGGTATTGAGCGCGTCGTCTTCAGTGAAGAGCAGATCGCCGCGCGGGTGAGCGAGTTGGCTGTTGAAATAGACTCGCACTACCCAGCCGACGAGGAGCTACTGGTCATCGGCTTGTTGAAGGGTGCGTTCGTGTTCACGAGCGACTTGGTGCGAGCGCTAGAACGGTCCACCGTGATCGTCGACTTCATCACGGCCGCGTTGTACGGGGACGGAACGGATTCGAGGCGTGAGGTACAGCTGCTCGAGGACGTGAGAGAGCCGATCGAAGGGCGTCATGTATTGTTGGTGGAGGACATCGTAGATAGCGGTAAGACGTTGAACCGTGTAGGAGATGTACTGAGTGCCAGGAAGCCGCGCTCCATAGAGCTTTGCGCGTTCCTGCACAAGCACATCGCCACCGAGCTCAAATATGAACCCCGTTGGGTCGGCTTCGATGCGCCGGCGGAGTGGTTGGTCGGGTACGGGCTTGATCTTGGCGAGCGGTACCGTCACCTGCCATTCGTCGGGGCGGTCGCCACCGGGGATGAGAGAGGTCTATAGATATGTCGGATGTGAACCCGAACCGCGGCGAGCCACAATCTCGCTTTGGCCGGATGTCGAAGAACCTGGCGTTCTGGGTGCTCATCCTGGTAGTGCCGTTCGTTGTCATCCAGCTTGTCGGCAGTTCGCGTCGGGATATGAACGAGCTGGGCTATACCCAGTTCCTTGGCGAGTTGGAGCAGGGCAACGTCCTCAAAGTCACGATCATCGACAACAATCAGATTGAAGGCGAGTTACGGGCGCCGGTCGATGCGGACGGCAACCGCGAATTCTGGACGAAGGTTCCGGCGTTGGCGGGAGAGGAATTGCTCGCCCGGTTGGAGGCGAGCGACGTCGCGATCGAGGCAGAGGAAGCGCGAACGAATTGGGGAGGCCTGCTGGTCAGCGTGCTGCCGTGGATCTTCCTCTTCGGGCTGATGCTGTTCTGGTTGAGGCAGATGCAGGCCGGGGGAGCGCGAGCGTTTTCGTTCGGGAAGTCGAAAGCGAAACTCCTGTCGGGTGACACGCCGAAGCTGACGTTTACAGATGTAGCGGGATGTGAGGAAGCGAAGGAGGAGCTGAGGGAGACGATTGAGTTCCTGAAAGAGCCCTCCAAGTTCACGCGGCTCGGCGGGCGGCTGCCGAAGGGCGCGCTGTTAGTCGGGCCTCCGGGCACGGGCAAGACCCTGCTGGCGAAGGCCGTCGCAGGCGAGGCTTCACGGCCGTTCTTCAGTATGTCGGGTTCGGATTTCGTGGAGATGTTCGTCGGTGTCGGCGCCTCGCGGGTCCGCGACTTGTTCGAGCAGGGGAAAGTACATGCGCCGTGCATCATCTTCATCGACGAGCTCGATGCGGTGGGACGACACCGGGGCGCCGGTTTGGGCGGTGGCCACGATGAGCGCGAGCAGACGCTCAATCAGCTCTTGGTCGAGATGGATGGCTTTGAGTCGAACGAAGGTGTGATACTTATCGCGGCCACGAATAGGCCGGACGTGCTCGATCCGGCGTTGCTACGTCCCGGTCGCTTCGACAGACAGATCGTCGTCGATGCCCCTGACGTGAAGGGACGCGAGGGCATTCTAAAGGTGCACACGCGAAAGATCCCGCTCAGCGATGACGTCGACATCGTCAAGCTGTCCAAGGCAACGCCCGGCATGAGCGGTGCTGACCTGGCGAATATGGTAAATGAAGCGGCGCTGCTGGCCGCCCGCCGAGACAAAGACCGGGTCGAGATGACCGACCTGGAAGAGGCGAAGGACCGAGTGCTTCTCGGTGCAGAGCGGCGCAGCATGGTGATCAGCGAGGAGGAGCGAAAGCTGACGGCGTACCACGAAGCGGGTCATGCCGTGGCTGCGTACTACACGCCCGATTGCGATCCATTGCACAAGGTCACGATCGTGCCGCGGGGCAGGGCTTTGGGGCTCACCTTCTCGATGCCCGAGGACGATCGGCACAACTACTCGAAACAGTATCTGAAAGCGCAGCTGGTTTATGCCTACGGTGGGCGGGTTGCCGAAGAGCTGATCTTCGGCGCCGAGAAGATCACTACCGGAGCCGGCAACGATATCGAACGAGCCACGGCGCTGGCGCGGCGCATGATCACCGAGTGGGGAATGTCGGACCAGGTCGGACCGATGAACGTGGGCGACCGGGGCGAGGAAATTTTCCTGGGCCGCGAGATCATGGAGCGTCGGGACGTGAGCGAGCAGATGACGCAGATGGTGGACAACGAGATTCGTGCGTTGCTCGATGAGGCCTACGCGTCCGCTTCTCGCTTGATCAAGGGTAATACCGACAAGCTGCACATTCTGGCGAACGCCTTGCTCGAGCGGGAGACGCTCGACTCGGACGAAATCCAGATCGTGTTTGACGGTAAAGAGTTGCCGCCGCTTCCCGAGGAGAGGGCGAACAAGGGCGGCAAAGACGCCGACGATGCAGGCAACGGGAGCCCAGCCCGCGGCTCTTCCGCCAAAGCAGAGGCTGGCGGAACTGACGAAAAGCGCGAGCCAGCTACGGTGGCGAAGAGCTCGAAAGGGGAAGCGACGAAGCCCGAGACATCGAGATGAGCGCTGAGAAGGTGGCGAGCCTCGAGAATCCGGTGTTGATGGGCATTCTGAACATCACGCCGGATTCTTTTTCGGACGGCGGTCGCTTCTTCAAGCCAGATGACGCGGTTCGGCGCCTGGAGGAACTCAGAGCCCAGGGTGCCGACGTTATAGACATAGGCGGCGAGTCTACTCGTCCGGGGTCGGACCCGGTAACCGTTAGCGAAGAGCTTCGCCGTGTGATACCGGCGATCGAGGCGGCCGCAGAGCGAATCGATCTCCCGATCTCGATCGACACGACAAAGTCGGAGGTGGCGCGGGTGGCGCTGGAAGCGGGGGCGGAGATCGTAAACGATATCTCCGGGTTACGCTTTGATGACGAGTTGGCCGCCGTCGCAGCCGAGTCGGGCGCCGGGTTGGTGCTCATGCACATCCGGGGCAAGCCGCGAACGATGCAGCAGGATATCCACTATGATGATCTGCTGGGCGAGATCGTGGCGGAGCTTGGTGAATCCGCGGAAAGCGCTCTCGCGGCAGGGTGCGAAGCGGACCAGATCGTCGTCGATCCGGGGATAGGCTTCGGCAAGACGGCGGAGCAGAACCTGGTTCTGATCGATCGGCTGGATCGGATCGCCGGGCTCGGGTACCCGGTCTTGATTGGTCCGTCGCGCAAGTCGTTCATCGGGAAGACGTTGGGGCTGGATGTGGAGGACAGGTTGGAAGCGACTTTGGCGGCATGCGTGATCGCTCTGCTTCGGGGAGCTCGGATCTTCCGAGTACACGATGTAGCGGCGGCCCGACGTGCGCTGGATATGGCGGAGGCGATAGCTAGGTAGAGGTGACGTGCAGAGTCTGATTGAGCGAATCAGCTTCCTCAGGCCCGATCTATGGGACCTGTTTCAGATCGCGGTGGTCGCGTTCTTGTTCTACCGCATGCTTCTGCTGTTGGCCGGTACGCGGGCGCTGCAGATGCTGTCTGGCCTGATTCTGCTCTTTGCCGCTTATGCCCTGGCGGAAGTTCTGCAGCTGGAGCTACTTCGCTACTTGTTGGGCTTCGTGTTCACCTACGGTGTTCTGGCGGCGATCATCATCTTTCAGCCGGAGCTGCGGGCGGCGTTGACGCGGCTCGGCCAGAACCGCTTCTGGCGCTATCTGTCGCGACCCGAGCAGCGGTCGGCGGCGCTCGAGGGACTTGCCCAGGCCAGCGAGACGCTGGCCCGCAAGCGGATCGGGGCGATCTTCGTTGTGGAACGCGATATCGGCCTCGACGAGTACGCGCGGAAGGGCGCTGCCGTGAACGCACCGATGACTCCGGAGCTCCTGGAAGCAATCTTCACTCTCTACGGTCCGCTTCATGACGGTGCAGCGATCATTCGGGGTGAGAACATCCTGGCTGCTCGCTGCATCCTCCCACTGACGCAGTTCCCGGTAACCGATCGTAGTCTCGGGACAAGGCATCGCGCGGCGATCGGCCTCTCGGAGGAAACGGACGCCCTGGTGATCGTCGTCTCGGAGGAGACGGGCGCCATCTCGTTGGCCGAGCGGGGCAGGCTGGAGCGAAACGTGTCCGGGGAGCGCCTCAGGGAGGCGCTAGGCACCAAGGCGGCGCGGCCCCAGCTGGTCACGGCTTCGGGAGCCGCTCAGCCGGCGGCACCCGGTGGTGCGGGATCTGGGGAGCTGAGTCTCGTTGACAGGAGCACGCCGGCATCTTAGTCTTTTTGTTTAAGAATATTCGAAATTTCAGGGTCAGATCACTACCGGAACAGCGAGGTTCCCCTTGCAGACGGAAGCCCAGTACGCTCTCCTCGAGTTGTTCAAGGATGGCGGAATCTTCATGTACTTCCTGGTGCTCTGTTCGCTGCTGGCGCTGGGCGTCATGATCGCCAAGTTCTACCTCCTTTTCGTCGCCCACCGAGATAGCAAGAAGCTGCTGGAGGAAGTGGCCGCAACACCGAACCGGCCGGATGCGATTAAATCCGTCATACAGATGGCGGATGAGACTCAGGGGCCGGTGGCCGCCATTCTGTCGTCGGGTCTGAGGCGGGTTCGCGATGCGGCGCAGAGCGACAAGGACATCGAGAAGGCGGTTCAGACGACCGGTGCGATCGAGCTCGGTTTCCTCGAGCGGGGCATGGTGGTATTGGCGACGATCGCGAATGTTGCGCCCATGCTCGGGTTCCTCGGCACGGTGGCCGGCATGATCACCGCGTTCGGCGCCGTTGCAGAGGCGGGTCAGATCGAGGCCTCTCTGGTCGCCGGCGGAATCAAGGTCGCTCTCATCACTACGGCGACCGGACTGACCATCGCGATCCCGGTAAACATCGCCTATAACTTCTTTGTTACGCGTATTGACCAGCTGATTATCGACATGGACCGCGGCGCGGATATCGTGCTCGATATGTCGAGTCCCGGCAGCTAGGCCGAGCAAGAGGAAGCCACGTCATGGCTCTGCTAAATAGGAAAAGCAAGGTAAGCGACGAGATCCCCACCGCATCGATGGCGGACATCGCGTTCCTGCTGCTCATCTTCTTCCTGACAACTACGGTGTTCGAGGAAGAGAAGGGGCTGCCGATCGTTTTGCCCGAGGCCGCGGCCGAGCAGGTGGAGGTTTCGCAAAGCAACATCATCCACTTCCTCGTCAACGAGGACGGCACGGTGGCCATCCGACGCGGTGAAAGCCAGTCGGAACAGATGGTCGGACAGAGCGAGATCGAGGGGATCATGCGGCAGGAGATCGCCGATAATCCTCAGATCATCGCGGCGGTGAAGACAGCGCCGGACGCCCCCTATCGGCACATGATTGCAGTGCTGAACGGGCTGCAGGCGGCGAACGCCGAGCGGATTTCTCTACAGCTTTGGGAGAGGTAGCTATATGGCTGGGAAGGGCGGGCCATTTGAGCGTAAGTCGAAAGTAGCGAGCGAGATCCCCACGGCATCGATGGCGGATATCGCCTTTCTGCTTCTCATCTTCTTCATGGTCTCGACGACGTTCCGGCGCGAGCAGGACCGCCACCTGACGTTCCCGAAGGCGGCAGAGACCCAGAAGATGGACGAGAGGCGTAAGAACATACTGCACGTCTGGATCGAACCTGACGGCGCGGTGTATATAAACGACAGCCGGATACCGATGGACATGGTGGGCGCTACGGTTCTTCCGCATTACAGGGATACAGACCGCCGCCTGCTGGTCTCGATTCGCGGTGACCGGGATGTTCCGTATCGATTCGTGAACGCGGTGACGGAGCAGCTACGCGAGGCAAACGCCGTACGGGTCTTCTTCCACACGGACAAGGAGAGCCGGGCTAGGCGCGAGAGGAGGTAGGCAGCCATGGCGGATGAAACGGGCGCGGCCGAAAGTCACGTATACCACCTGACGGCCAACGATAAGTTCAAGAGGTCAGCCGGCCAGTGGCTGTACGGTGGCATCATAGTCGCCACGGTCTTCCACTTCGGCTTGTTCGAGTTCTTCCCTGATCTGACGGCGAGCGACGTTAGCTTCGGCGTCAACGAGTTCGAAGCGATCGAGCTACCGCCGGAGGTGGATATTCCGCCGCCGCCGGAGCAGATCTCTCGCCCCGCGGTGCCCGTGGTGGCTGCAGCGGAGCTAGAAGAAGACATCACGATCGCGCCGACGACGTTCGAGGAAAACCCGGTCGAGAACTTGCCGCCGCCTCCGTCGGACGCGAGCCGGTTGGGTGACAATCCGGTTTTCACCCCAATGACGGTGAGACCCGAGGTTAGGAACCGCCGCGAGATGGTACAGATCTTAGACCGGCTCTACCCCAAGATGCTGAAGGACGCGGGCATCGGCGGTAAGGTCGACGTTTGGGTCTTCATCGATACCAACGGCAATGTGCAGAATGCCAAGGTCAACAGGGGCTCCGGTTACCAGCAGCTGGATGACGCGGCGCTAGAGGCAGCCTACGACTTCGTGTTCACGCCGGCGTTGAATCGGGACAGGAAAGTCCCGGTCTGGATTTCGATTCCCATCGATTTCTCGGTTAGAGGATAGCAGGCCGTAGAGCGCTGCACGCGAAAGCCCGGCACTGCTTGACGGCGGTGCCGGGCTTTTAGCTTGATCAGCCCTACCCGGCCGCGTAAGTTTGCTTGATTATGTATCTTGAGCGACTTGAACGCGCGTTGCCCGAAGTTCGCCAACGCATCGAACGGGCAGCCGAGCGTCGGGGACGCTCCGATGTTGAGCCGGTGACTCTCGTCGCCGTCACCAAGGGTCACCCTATCGAGGCGCTATACGCGGCACGCGATGCGGGCCTGGAAGTGATCGGCGAGAATCGCGTACAAGAAGGCCGGACTAAGCACGAATTGGCGGGCGACCTTGGGCTCGAGTGGCATCTTATCGGGCACTTGCAGCGCAACAAGGCGGCTCTGGCCGTCAAAACGTTCGCGCTGATTCACTCCGTCGACTCGTTGCGACTGGCGGAAGCTGTGGACCGGGAAGCCGCGAAACAGGGTGTCCGAGCGGCGGTTCTGGTGCAGGTGAACGCGTCAGGTGAGCCGAGTAAATACGGTGTCCCGGTCGAGGACGGCCTTTCGCTGGTGGAGCAGATCTGTGGGCTCGAGCATCTGCAGGTCCAGGGTTTGATGACGATGGCGCCGTTTACGGATGACGAAACGATGCTTCGAAATACATTCCGGCGAACGCGAGAGCTCTACGAACGCTGTCGTGACGCCCACAACGCTTTTGATGCGCGGCACCTCTCGATGGGGATGACGAACGACTTCGAGATTGCTGTCGAAGAGGGGTCCAACATGGTGCGGTTGGGCACGGTGCTGTTTGGGGAGAGGTAGGGCGACATGATAGACCTTACACCGCTCGATGTGCGGAAAAAGAAGGGCGATTTCCGGCGCGCGGTTCGAGGCTACGATACGGAACTGGTAGACGACTTCCTCGACATGGTGGCGGAACGGCTCGAGGAATTGGTCAAACAGAACGTCGCGCTGACGGAACGAGCCGAGCACTTGCAGGAGCAGGTCGCCTCATACAGAGAAAGAGAAAGAGCGCTCAACGAAGCACTGGTAACAGCGCAGCAGCTGCGTACAGAGGCGCAGGCGCAGGCTGACAGAGAAGCGGAGCTCGTCCGTCGCGAAGCTCACGGTCAGGCGGAACGCATCCTGGAGGAAGGCCAGCGTTCGGTGCGCGAACTGCAACGCGAGCTCGAAACTCTACAAGCTCGTCGGAGTCAGTTCGTAAGAGCTTTCCGCACGCTTTTGGAGCGGCATCTCGGTGACCTCGAGATCGAAGAGCGCCGTTTGACCGAGGGCGATCCGGGCTATGGTACGGCGCGCCCGCCGCTACCGGTCGAACCCCTGCCTGCGAAACCGGTTGCATCGGATGAGGGGTCGGAACCCGACCCACCCGAAGGTGATAGCGACGAGCCGGCATCTGGAAAGGACTGGTTGTCATCCCTCGTCACCGAAGGTGACGAGGAAGAGGAAGCATAGTGGCCACGAATCCGAATGGGCTGAGAGCGCGTATCGGGGCCGCCTCGGAAGCGATCCGAAGCCGCACCAAGATCCAGCCGCGATTGGCGATCGTCCTGGGGACGGGTCTGGGTGGTCTGGCGGAGGAGATCGAGGCAGAAACGGTAATCCCATACGAAGAGATACCGGACTTTCCAGTGCCAACTGTGGAGAGTCATAGCGGCCGCATGCTGCTCGGGCACCTCTCCGGTCAGCCCGTAGTGGCTATGCAGGGTCGATTTCACCGATATGAAGGCTACTCGTTTCAACAGGTGGCATTCCCGGTTCGGGTGATGCGCGATCTCGGTGCGGAGACGCTCATCGTTTCCAACGCCTGCGGCGGGATGAACCCGATGTGGGATGTTGGCGACCTGATGCTGATTGCCGATCATATCAACTTGCTGGGCGACAATCCGCTGATCGGTCCCAACCTGGACGAGTTGGGTCCCCGGTTTCCGGACATGTCAGAGCCCTACGACCTGGGCTTGCAGCGTCTCGCTCTCGATGTCGCGAAAGACGAGAAGATAACCTTGCGGCGCGGCGTGTACGTAGCGGTCGCTGGTCCCAATCTGGAAACGCGTGCCGAGTATCGGTTTCTACGCTTGATCGGTGCGGACGTCGTGGGAATGTCCACGGTGCCGGAGGTGATCGTAGCCGTACACGGTGGTATGAGGGTGCTGGGGGTGTCGATTATCACCGACAGCTGCCTGCCGGACGCGCTGAAGCCGGCGAGCGTCGAGGAGATCATCCGCGTCGCAGGTGAGGCAGAGCCGAAGCTGACATCTCTTATCAAGAACGTCGTGGCCCGATTGGGCTGATGCATCGAAATGGGCGAGAAACTATACAAGCAAATCCCCGAAGATGTCGGGGAGTTGGAACAGGCCGTTCTCGAAACGTGGGAGGCCGAGGGTACGTTTCAGCGTACTCTCGAGGAAACCCAGGATGGTGACCCGTTCGTCTTCTACGAGGGCCCTCCGACGGCTAACGGGCGACCCGGCATCCACCACGTAATTTCCCGGACAATCAAAGACACGTTTTGCCGTTATCAGACGATGCTCGGCCGCTCGGTAACGCGCATCGCTGGGTGGGATACTCACGGCTTGCCAGTCGAGGTCGAGGCGGAGAAAGCGCTGGGCATCTCGGGCAAGCCGGAAATCGAGAAGATCGGCGTAGAGAAGTTCACGCAGGTGGCTCGCGAGCACATCTTCACGTACAAGGAGGATTGGGAGAGGCTGTCGCTGCGGATCGGCTTCTGGCTCGACTACTCGAGACCCTATATCACGTTCTCGTCGGACTATGTGGAGAGTGTGTGGTGGGCGCTTTCGCAGTTTCACGAGAAAGGCCTGCTCTATCGCGGTCACAAAGTCGTGCCCTTCTGCCCACGTTGCGGTACTGGTCTGTCCAGTCACGAAGTCGCGCTTGGATACCGTGACGTAACCGAACCGGCGGTCACCGTTAAGTTCCCGGTCGAAGGCCGACCCGGCGAATTCCTGCTCGCCTGGACGACGACTCCCTGGACACTGCCCGGTAACATCGCGCTCGCCGTGAGCCCGATGATCGCCTATGCCAAGGTGCGCTCGGGCGGAGAGATCTTCTATTTGGCCGAGCGGCTGGTGGAAGATGTACTTGGCGCGGAAGCTGAGATCCTCGACACGATGCCCGGCGGCGGACTCGCCGGGATGAGGTACGAGCCGCCGTTCCCGTTCCTCGCGGATGCCGTGGGAAGAGAGAATGGGTGGATCGTGGCTGAGGCCGACTTCGTCACCGCGGAAGAGGGGACAGGGATCGTTCACACGGCGGTGATGTACGGGCAGGACGACTACGATCTGGGTGTAGCCCTTGGGTTACCGATGCATCATCTCGTGGACGAGGAAGGCAGCTTCACTAGCGACGTGGGTCCATGGTCGGGCGTGTTCGTCAAGGATGCAGACCCGAAGATCGTAGAGGCGCTGAAAGAGTCGGATCGCTTGTTGAGGGTCGATGATAACACCCACACGTATCCGTTCTGCTGGCGCTGCGATACACCACTGCTGTACTACGCTCGGGACTCGTGGTACCTGCAAACCACGGCGGTGAAGGATGGCCTGCTGGCAAACAATAACGCCATCAAGTGGCATCCACCGGAAATCGGCCGTGGACGGATGGCGGAGTGGTTGGAGAACAACGTTGATTGGGCGCTATCCAGGGATCGTTATTGGGGAACACCGCTCCCGGTGTGGATCTGTGACGCAGATGATGCTCACATCGATGTCGTTGGAAGCTACGCGCGTCTTGCCGAACTGGCGGGCATCGAGATCGGAGATGATTTCGACCCGCACAAGCCGTATATCGATGAGGTAAGCTGGGGGTGCTCCAGGTGCGGAGGAACCATGCGCCGCACTCCCGAGGTGATCGATACCTGGTTCGACTCGGGTGCGATGCCGTTCAGCCAGTGGCACTACCCGATGGAGAATCAGGAGGAATTCAAAACGCACTTTCCGGCGGATTTCATTGCCGAGGGAGTCGACCAGACACGGGGCTGGTTCTATTCACTGCTCGCCATTTCCACTGTTCTGTTTGAGCAGGCGCCTTACCGCAACGTCGTGGTAAACGACCTGGTACTTGACGCCGATGGGGTGAAGATGTCGAAGTCCCGCGGGAACACGGTCAGCCCGTGGGACGCGATAGGCGAGTTCGGGGCTGACGCCATTCGCTACTACTTGCTGGCGGTCAGCAATCCCTGGCTTCCAAAGCGGTACGATCCGAAAGCGATTGGCGAAGTTCGCCGGAAGTTCTTTAGCACTCTGACGGCGACATACCGCTTCTTCGAGATCTACGCGAACCTAGAGAAGTGGACGCCTGATCGGACGCCGCCGGTGGAATCGCGCACGGTGATGGATCGTTGGCTGGTCTCGCGACTCGATACGTTGATCGCGGAGTGTCGAGCCGATCTCGACAATTACAACTTGACGCACGCGATACGTAACGTTGCTGATTTCGTCGTAGACGACCTATCCAACTGGTATGTGAGGCGGACGCGACCTCGGTTCTGGGGAACGAAGACGGCCACTCGCGAGACCATGGATGCGGCGTTCGGAACGCTCTGGGAGGCCATGGTCACGGTATGTCGTCTGCTGGCACCAATGACGCCGTTTGCGACCGATTGGATACACCGGGCTCTTGCTGACGGAGAATCGGTGCACCTGGAACGTTACCCGGCGCCTGCGGGTTATGTCGACGGGCCTCTCGATGAGGCGATGAGTTTGGCGCGTCGCCTGGCCGGTTTGGGTCGAGCGGCTCGTGACGCGGCAAGCATCCGCGTGCGACAGCCCCTACGCCGCCTGTACGTCGGTTTGCCGGGTGCACTGGCGGATGCTCTGGACGACGACTTGCTGCAGATCGTTCGTGACGAATTAAACGTACATGAAGTGATCTTCGTATCCGGTTCAGAGGGGCTTGTGGCGTACCGCGCCGAGCCGAACTTCGCCGCGCTCGGTCCCAGGTTCGGAAAGCGCGCCCCCGCGGTTGCCGAGGCTCTGCGCGCCTTGCCGAGCGACGTGCTGGCCGAGTGGGCAGCGGCGCGCGGTGATCTGAAGGTGGACGTGTCCGGTACGACGTTGGACGTTCCGGAAGAGGCCGTTACGCTGGTAGAAGAAGCACCGGAAGGGTTGGTGGTGAACTCGGAGGCCGGTGTGATTGTAGGACTAGATACAGTTCTTGACGATGGGCTGTTACAGGAGGGCACAGCTCGTGAGTTGGTGAACAGGATTCAGCGGCTACGTCGGGATGCCGGGTTGGAACTGGACGATCGGGTCCGATTGGGTATCTTTGGAGCGCCCGACGTGATCTCAGCTGCGGAAGCGCACCGTGACTACATCGCCAACGAAGTGTTGGCCGTGGAGATCGAGATTGGCCGGGACGTGTCGGGTGGCGGAGAGTACGAGCATCGACGCGATATCGCACTGGACGACCGGGAAGCGGTTATCGGACTACAGGTAAGCTAACAGACACGCCGTCGTCTGTTTGAAGGAATCAGGAAAGGCCCCATGTCACTATCCAAGAAAGATCTGGCGCATTTCGAGCAGCGCCTTCTCGCTGAGCGGGAGAAAATCGTCAAGCAGCTGGCTCAGTTTGACGAATCGTTTTCCGACACGTTGCAGGGTTCTGACGGTGATCTCTCGGCATACAGCTTCCATATGGCGGATCAGGGTACGGACGCCATGGAGCGCGAAAAGGCGTTCCTGTTTGCGAGCAAGGAAGGTCGCTTCCTGTTCCACATAGATGAAGCGCTCCGCAGGCTGTACAAAACACCGGAGCAATTCGGATACTGCATGGAGTGCGGTGAAGACATAGGACACGAGCGACTCGACGCGCTGCCACATGCACGACTTTGCATTAAGTGCAAGGAGCGCGAGGAGAACGGTGACTCCTAACGGTTACACGGCCGAGGAGGTAAGCCAGCCGAAAGATCTGGCGGAGGCCCCCCAGGTGCGGAGCAAGCTGGGGATATTCGCGGGCACGGCGGGCGTTGTTCTGGTTCTCGATCTTTTCACGAAGTACCTGGTTCAGAACACGCTTTCCCTCTACGAGTCGATCCCGGTCATCGGTGATTTCTTCCGACTCACCTACATCCACAATCCCGGAGCGGCGTTCGGGCTTCACCTGGGGCCATACTCCCGGTTCATCTTCCTGGGGCTAGCCTTCGTGGCGCTGGGGGTGTTGCTGATCATGTATCGGCATACACCTGGCGCGGACAAAGTGCGACTTCTGGCGATCGGCTCGATCGCAGGTGGGGCGTTGGGCAACGTGATTGACCGAGTGCGGTCGGCTGCGGGTGTAGTCGACTTCCTGGACTTCGGGATCGGGCAGCTGCGTTGGCCCGTATTCAATATCGCGGACACGGCGGTGACTATCGGGGCGGTCTTGCTCCTGGCCTCGCTTTGGGCAGAGGACAAGCGGCGCGACCAGGAAACGAGTGAAACGAGTTGAGAGACCGGACGGCTCAGTAACGTACACCCTCCAGGTCGACGAGCCTGCAGACCAGAGGCTCGATCGATATCTCTCCGAACTACTTCCCATCTCACGCACTCGATCTGCCACTCTAATTGATGCCGGGCAGGTATCGATTGAGGGGCAGAAGCCCAAGAAGAGCTACGTCCCAGAGCTGGGAGACGTGATAGTCGTCGAAGTCCCGCCGCCTGAACCACTGGAAACCATTCCGGAGGAGATTCCGGTGGAGGTGTTGTATGAGGATGAAGCCTTGCTGGTGGTGAACAAGCCCGCCGGCATGGTTGTTCATCCTGCGCCCGGTCATTCGCGGGGGACATTGATCAACGCGCTGCTGCATCAGGCCGGTCATCTTTCTTCGATCGGCGGGTCGAGCCGGCCGGGTGTTGTGCATCGACTGGACAAGGACACGTCCGGTCTGATCATCGTCGCCCGGGAGGAGACCGCTCACCGCAGACTTGCCGAGGCGTTGGCGCGTCGGAAGATCTTCCGTAGTTATCTGACAGCCTGTTGGGGGCACCTTCGCTACGATCGGCAGGTGATCAGCGCTGAGTTGGCTCGAGACCGTAGCAACCGTCAGCGAATGGCGGTCGTGCCGGGAGGGCGAGCCGCTGTGACGGAGGTCGAGCGAATCGAACGGTGGCGAAGCGCAGATCTGCTGCGGGCCACGCTGCAAACGGGACGCACCCATCAGATTCGAGTGCACCTCAGACATATCGGGCATCCTGTCGTGGGAGACCGGCAATACGCCGAAGGTTGGGAGCGGGGAGTGTCGAGCTCGGACCGTTGGGCCCGGGATCTGGCGGCACGCGTTCCCCGGCAGTTTCTGCATGCAGCGCAACTCCGTTTCCTGCATCCACTTACGGGTGTCGAGCTCGAGCTCGAGGCTCCGCTGCCCAGCGACCTGGCGGAGGCCGCCAACTGGGCCCGCCGGACGAGTTGACCGATCTCTTAGTCGTTATTATACTTATACTTCCGCGGATCCCTCCCCCTTTTTTCCCCCGAACGCCCCGAGGATTTGTAACCCGTGTCGCATTCGGCTGGACGTCAGCTTCTGTTCCAGGTCGGCGAACACCTGCTTGCCGCCGACGCCAAGCACGTATGTGAAGTGCGGGAACCGATTGATGCGACTCCAGTTCCGGGTGCGGTAGTGGGCGTCCAAGGCCTAATAAACCTGCGTGGCGATCTCGTAGTGGCCGGCGATCTGGCGACCTTGCTTGGGCTGGACTCGACACGGAACGAGGAAACGGCGCTCGTGGTATTTGAAGAAGGAGATCGACGCGTCGCACTGCAGGTTGATCGATTGCAGGGAGTCGCGAACCAGTCTTCGGAAGATCTCGACGTGAACGGAGAGTTACTGGGGGCGTTGGGCGCGCGGGATATCGTGGCCGGCGTAGGGCAGTACGAAGGTCGCCCCTATTTCCAGCTCAACATGAAGGCGCTGTTTGCGCGAGTGCTGGAGCTGGATAGCGAGCGAGACAGGGCGATGCAGCTCGGGTCAATAGGAGGATGGGAAGCGAAATGAGCCGAACGGTTCTGATTGTCGACGACGCGATCTTCATGCGAACGATGATCGCCGATATCCT
>JBDHJS010000104.1:0-2872 GCA_039586795.1 Gemmatimonadota bacterium | reverse complement strand
GAACGCGCCGATTCCTTCGCGAACACTATGGGTCTGTCCACGTTCGCGACCCAAGAACCGGCGACGACCGCGAGTTACACTTTCCGAAACGACGGCCGCCCATCGCCGTCAGCTACGACCTCCAGGGAACCTACGGTGGCCTGTTCGAGGGCCTCGAGGAATGGATGGATGCCCTGCGTTTCCCAAGCATCGAGCTCCATCAAGATCGGGCCGAAGGCACCGAACCGAACGCCTGTCCTGCAGAGCTGCTCAAGATCATCCTGCTGAAGCGCCTGGAATCGAGTACCGAAGCATTCCGCTCGACCGTCGTTCAGCAACTGGCCTGGTGCAGTACCGCACTCCGTGCGATCGAAGCAGGTCGCGTGCTGACTCGCCCGGACTACAGAGCCGGCTTCAGAGGGCCGGCCGATGACCCGGGTAGCCAACTCGCGTTCTTCGAGCTCATGCTTCCTGTTCCATCGGTCGATTCAGACAGGTTGGAAGAGTTCCGTAATGGGCTCGAGAACGATCTCGCCATTCTATCACGAATCCACGCTACGCTAGTTGCCGTCGGCCCCGGCGGTGACCGCAAACTCACACAGCTGATGGAACTCCTTGACGGACCGCTGGCCGATCAAAAGACCATCATCTTCACCGAGTTCAGGGACACCGCTCGCTACCTTTACCATCAGGTCAGGAATCGTCCTTATGTCGCACAAATAGACAGCGAGCGTGCTCACCTTGGCCTCGAACGCTCGAGCAGGACCGATGTGATTCAGCGTTTCGCGCCGCGCAGCAACAACGTGCCAATGCCACCAACCCGAGAACGAGTTGATGTCTTGATCGCGACGGACGTGCTCAGCGAAGGTTTGAACCTGCAGGATGCGGCAGTCGTGGTCAGCTACGATCTCCCCTGGAACCCCGTTCGGCTCATGCAACGCGCCGGTCGTATCGATCGCCTGGGAGCTCTCCACGAATTCGTTCAGCTGTATCACTTCACTCCCGCCAGCGACCTCGAACGCCTGCTGGGCCTGATGACACGATTGCACAAGAAGATCACGAGCATTAGGAGCACGCTCGGTCTCGATCATCCCCCCCTCGCGGCATCGACAGACCAAGACCGCGCGGCCCAGCATGTTAGGCTACTCGCTCAACGGGCTGACGGGTTCGACGTCGTCGAGAATGAGATCGAAGGTCCACTCGACCCAGAAGAGCAGGCATATCTCGATTGCGTGAGGCTGGTGTCCGCCACCAATCACCTTCCGTCGGAACGCGCGGCTATCGCCGCCGTCATAGACACGAACACCACTACGCCGCACGCGATCGCCTACTGGCGACTCACCTGCGGTGACTACGGTCGTGGTCTTTGGATGTCCTACGACCTCGATTCAGGCAGCGTGGCCGAAGATCAGTCGGGCGTTGTCTCCGCTCTTCAAGCAGCACGCTCGATGACACCGTGTGAGGCGTCGAAAGCGACGAAAGCTATCGCACGACGCGCATTCACCGCGTATGCCCAAGGGGTTCTGGCTCGACTGCAGGCAGCTCGCATCGCCGGCGACGCGCTAAGCCCCAATTTGCCACAATGCCGAATCGCCGCCTGGCTTCGCCGCGGCTACGACTCGCGCCCCGGGCACCTAACGCGAGACCAACGCGCGACCGCAGATCGTCTGCTAGTTCGACTGTCACGCCGCTTCACAATCGCCGGAGAACGTCAGCTCGCCGAATTCGCGGCGCGGTTGCCCGAGCTGCCTGATGATGATTGGCTGAACGCTCTCGGCCATCAGCTGGCAACGCTCGAGACAGCCGGTAGCGGACGGGTCGGCCTCCGGGAGGTGGGAATTCTGCTGATCCTGCCGCCAAGACCCTAGCCCGGATCTCCTGGCGTCGACACCCTGGAAACCTCTGTTTCTGGCCCACTTCTGGCATCGGCGTAGAGGGGACATTTGTGCGCGGGAGGGGGTCGTCGCTGCTTCGTATCCATCACGCCAGCCACACCGCCCAATAGCGCACGCCGTTGTCGTGCGTAGTTCAGCTGCTACATCACGTCGCGTCTCGCGACACTGTTGCGTCGAGAGGTTAAATCGTTGCGCCTCGGCCACGAAGAGCTCATGCCCCGCTCGCCCCATCATGGGAAGCCGTGGTCTCCTAGCGCCCGCAAACCGTCCATCCTCGCCGCCATCCTGCTCGCCGTAGCGGCCCTCTTCGCGGCCTGTAAAGACGACGCTCAGGTAACCGAGCCCAGCCTAACACAACCCCACAACCTTCGTCCGCGACAGCCCGACCTGGTCGTCCGCAACCTGAGCCTCTCCACTTCTTCACCGACGGCCGGGCAGACGATCACGTTCAGCGCCGACGTCGTTAACGCGGGCACAGCCCCGGCGGGTGATGACTACCTGACCCGCCTTTTCATCGATGGCACCCCGCTCCGCCTCAACCAGATCACACCCGACTTGGCGCCCAACGAGTCGGAGACCGAGCGATGGAGTTGGACCGCCTCGGAGGGCGACCACACCTACCAGATCTGCACCGACGCCGACGATGACGTAAAGGAGAGCGACGAGACAAACAACTGCACGCCGGTCATGCCGCTCACTGTCGGGCCCACGCCTCAGCCGGACCTCGTCATCCAGAACGAAAGCCTGACCCCTTCCTCACCGATCGCAGGCGCGACCGTCACCTTCACCGCCGATGTCGTGAATTACGGACCGGGCTCGGCGGGTGGCCCATCCCAGACCCGGCTGCTGGTCGATGGCACCCCGGTCACGCCGAACCAAACGACCGCGGACCTGGCGCCCGCCGCATCGGAGACCGAGAGCTGGAGCTGGACCGCCACCGAGGGCGACCACACCTATCAGGTCTGCGCTGACACCGATGACGACATCGCCGAGTCGGA
>JBDHJS010000075.1:0-12080 GCA_039586795.1 Gemmatimonadota bacterium | reverse complement strand
GGCTCGCTGTGAGGCCGTCAGGTTCGCTACCGGCTCGGCATCCAGCAGGTACTCGCCGCCGGTGGGCGTGTCGAGCAGCCCGAGGATCGAGAGCAGCGTGGTCTTGCCGCAGCCCGACGGGCCGGCGATGGCCACATAGTCGCCCTCTTTGATGTCCAGGTGGACATCGGCCAGCGCGTGAGTCTCCACCTCTTCGGTGTAGAAGACCTTCTTCACGCCGTCGAGCTTAATGAGCGATTTGCCATTTCCGTTAGTTGCCATACCTATTCCATCCTGGTTAAAGGGCTCTCGACAAAGCCCTACGTAGCGAGGGTCGTATAGGATTCATCGGGTCTGGGCTCCTCTAGGTTTGACTCCAGGTCGGCCCAGAAGGTTGGATCCGACTCGGGTCGCTCGGTCCGCCTGCCGCACTATTCGGCGCGCAGGGCCGTCACCGGGTCGAAGCGACTGGCGCGGACGGCCGGGATGGCGCAAGCGACCAGGGCAACCTAGAAACGCAAGGGGAGAGGGGATTCTCGGATTCTGGGATTCGGGGATTACGAGGGCGGGTAGTTCTCTTTATTGGTTCACGCCGGTCATCTTGCCGCCCAACTTCACGTTGGCGTCTTTTCCTCCGTGAAAGGGCGCCCAGCCGTCGATTTTCTTCAGAAACCACTCGGCGAAGCCGGGGCTGATGCGGCCGATGGCGGCGAGTGGGCGTACGGGCGAGGGGCTGACGTTGATGTGGGGGCGGTCGTGCTTGATGGCGCGGACGACAGCCTTCGCCACCGCCTCCGGCGTCGTGGTGCCGATCAGTCGTGGCGCGGTCCGTTCGTGGAATTGTTTTCCTTCGTGGTAGATTCCCGCCTCTTCGACGTAGCCGGGGCAGATGACCGAGGCGCTGACGCCCCGGTCTCTGAACTCGGCGCGCAGCGACTGGGTGAAGCCGATCAGGCCGGCCTTGGTGGCGCCGTAGACTTCGTCGAACGGCGGGCCGAAGAGGCCGGCCAGCGACGACATGTTGACGATGTGTCCGCGTCCCCGCTCGAGCATGCCAGGTAGGGCGAGGCGGGTCAGAACCATCGCCGACGTCAGGTTCAGGTTGATCACTCGTTCGATATCATCGACGCCGAGCTGTTCGTACGGATAGATGGTGACGGTGCCGGCGTTGTTGACGAGCACGTCGACGCCGCCGAACTCATCGGTCGCCTTCGTCACCAACGCCTGTAAGTCCTCGCGGTCGGTAACGTCGGTGGGCACGGCGACTGCCGCCGCCCCTCCATCGCGTAGCTCAGCCGCCGCACTTTCGAGCAGGTCGCCCGATCGCGCAGCGAGCACGAGCTTCGCGCCCTGTGCCGCTAGCGCCCGAGCACTGTGAAGTCCAAGCCCCCGGGAGGCGCCGGTGATGAGAACGACTCTTCCAGTAAGGTCTTTCATCCGTCTACCGTCTACTGTCTACCGTCTACCGTCCACCGTCTCCCGTCTACTGTCTACTGGCCTATCGCTTGCGCCAAATCCGGCACGTACTCGGCGCCTGCCGGCACGGTGATACTCGAGCCCTGGAAGTCATCCCCGATCAACTCGATCTTGCCATTCAGGCAACGGGAGAGGAACGCTTCCGTGACGGCGTTGAACGCCATTTTGTTCTCGGGTCGGCCAAAGCCGTGACCTTCGTCGGGGAAGACGACATAGGTCACCGGTATCTCCCGCTCCACCATGGCCGCGACGATCTGGTCCGACTCGGCCTGGTTGACCCGGGGGTCGTTCGAGCCCTGGCCGATGAGCAGCGGCTTGGAGATTCGGTTTACGAACGAGATGGGCGATCGCGAGAGTAGGAACTCGCGTCCCTCCTCGGTGCGATGGTCGCCACCCACGCGGGCCACCCAGCGCTCGATGCGCGGACCCCAGTAGGGTGGGAACGACTCGAAGAGGGTGACGATGTTGGATGGGCCGACGATATCCACTCCGCAGGCGAAGTCGTCCGGCGTGAACGTCATGCCAACCAGCGTCGCGTAGCCTCCGTAACTGCCGCCCATGATGGCGACGCTGTCCGGGTGGGTGATGCCTTCGTCAACGGCCCAGCGCACGGCGTCGATCAGGTCGTCGTGCATCTTGCCGGCCCACTCGCCGGTGCTGGCGTTGAGGAACTCTTTACCGAAGCCCGTGGAGCCGCGGAAGTTTACGCTGAGCACGGCGTATCCGCGGTTCGCCAGCCACTGATGAGTGGTGCTCAAGCCCCAGAAGTTGCGCCACCACGGTCCGCCGTGCGGGTTGAGTACCAGGGGTACGGGCCTCTGGGGACGGCCGTGTTCGTTCTGGTCGGCCCAGATGGGGAGCGTCAGGTAGCTGACCAGGTTCAGGCCGTCACGAGATTCGATGATGACCGGGTGCATCTTCGCTAGCTGCCACTCGTCGAGGATCGGCTGGATGGAGAATAGAAACGTCGCTTCACCGCGGTCACGATCGTAGAGGTAGTAGCGCGGCGTACTAACGTCCATGGTGTATTGGACGACCCAACGACGGTCGTCGAGGCTGCGGCTGGTCACCTCGAAGTCGCCATCGGCGACGTCGGCCAGATACTCGAAGTCGTCGGCGAGGGATTCGTCGAGCAGGCGCCAGTTCTTTCGGTCGTAGTAGAACGCAACAGCCTCGATGTGATGATCGCGGGGGTGGTACATGACGTCGTCGAAATCGGCGAGCGGGTCCTCGGCGATGACGGTCTTCTCTCCGGTCTCCACATCGACGGCGACGAAGGCGGCTGTGTTCCGGTCGCGGCTATCCATCATATAGAGCGTACGGCCAGTTTCATCGAAGAAGAGACCGAACGTCGTCTCCGAGTCTTCCAGGCCCCAGCTCTGCCAAAGCTCCCAGCCACTGTCGCCCGAGGGCTGATGCAGCTCGAACGCGCCACCGCGTGTGAAGCGGCCGCCGAACCGGACGTTGAAGTCGGAGTCGGTGATGAAGCGCTCGAAACCCTCATTGCGAAGCACCAATTCCCGGGCGCCCGTATTGATATTGACCCGGTAGAGGTCGTGGAGGCGCGGGTCCCGATCGTTGAGCCCGATGAGCGCCTCATCGGGGAAATCGGGATGGGTTTCTTGGAAGCGCGCCTGGACTCCGGCCAGGGGTGTGAGATCGACGGTCTCACCGTTGTCGAGATTGACGCTGTAGGCGCGCCAGTTCTCATCGCCGTGGAGGTCCTGGACGTAGATGATGTGCTTTCCGGTATAGGCCCAGCCATAGTTGGGGATCCCGCGTCCCGTATCGTGGGTGATCGGCGTCGCGGCATCGGGGTCAGCGGCCGGGCCGACCCAGACGTTCATCACGCCATTGACGGGGGCACGAAAGCTGATCATCGAACCGTCGGGGCTGATCTGGGCTGAGATCTTCTCGGGGTTGCCAAATAGGATTTCCCGAGGGATGATCGGTGTCTGATCGCGGAGGAACGTCTGGTCCAGTTCACCGCCGCAGGCGGCGAGAGCGGCGGCGAGCACTACGGTTCCGACGAACCTGGCCATGGCGGGCTTCATGGTGACCTCGCGGTTGGTATTTGCCGAGTTGGAGCGCATCTAATAGGTGGCTCTGGTTTGTTGGGCGCAAGCGTCGGGCGGGTGGTATGTGGTAGGTGATAGGTGGTGGGTGGTTAGTAGATAGAGGGTAGAAGATGAGGAAACTGGCGATAGCGGTTGTGATTGTCTTCGCTGCGGTCGCGTTGGGCGCGTACTGCAATCGCGTCAGGACGCCGCCTGTGGTCGATCGGAATGGTGACGCGGTTGAGGGCAGTGTGGCATCGCTGGAGGAGGTGCGGCTCGGGGGGTGGGACCAGTACATACTGGTGCGGGGGCATAGCCCATCCAATCCGATCTTGCTGTTCCTTCATGGGGGGCCGGGCATGCCGATGATGTACCTGGCGCACGTGTTCGGGCGGGAGTTGGAGCGGGACTTCCTGGTCGTGCATTGGGATCAGCGAGGGGCGGGGAAGTCGTACGACCCGCCACCGCCGATCGAAACCATGAACGTGGAGCAGTTCCTATCGGATGCCCATGAGCTGGTGCTGCTGCTCCGCCAACGCTATGGCGGGGAGAAGATCTATCTGGCGGGCCATTCATGGGGAAGCTACTTGGGGATGATCTTCGCGTCGCGCTACCCGGATCTCTTGCACGCTTACATAGGGATTGGGCAGGTCGTAGACGAAGAGCGAGCCGCCGTTCTGGCCGACGCCTGGCTGACCGAGCAGGCGCGCCAGCGAGGAGACGAGGACGCGCTGCGCGAGTTACAGGAGTTGGGGGCTGCGGTGCGGGAGAAGTACCTGTTCAAGTTCGGCGGAGAGCTCTATCTCCACACCAGCTGGATGCCGTTCCTGATCACAGGGCTCTTCTCGCCGGAGTACAGTCTGCGGGACGCGATGAATGTGGGTAAGGGCTCTAGCTTCTCGTCGCGACATATGGAGTTGAACGCTTTGTCCGGTCCGCTAATCGACGAGATAGCCCAAATCGAAGTTCCAGTCTATTTCTTCACGGGTCGGCACGACTATGTTACGCCCTTCGAGTTGATAGAAGTCTACAACGAGCGGCTGCAGGCGCCGGCCAAACGGATCGTATGGTTTGATGAATCGGCACACTTTCCGTTCTTCGAAGAGCCCGGGCGATTTGCGGATGAAATGAAGCGGGTGCTCGCTGGGCATTGACGTAGGGAGTAGATTCGGTGCGACCAGTGACGACGATGAACGTTGGCCGGGGGTCGGTGAGTGAGCGTGAAACAGGGTGACCGCGTACGGGTGCATTTTACGGGGAGTCTGGAGGACGGGACGATCTTCGATACTTCGCGTGAAGGGGACCCGTTCGAGTTCGAGCTGGGCGCAGGAGCCGTGATCCCGGGGATCGAGAAGGCGGTCACCGGGATGGCGGTAGGAGAGACGAAGACCGTCACGGTGGCGCCTGCCGAGGCGTATGGCGAGCGGCAGGAAGAGAAGGTGGTAGTGATCGATCGTTCGGGCCTGCCGGATGAACTCGAACCCGAGGTCGGGATGGTCCTCGAGGCGAGCTCGAAGGGCAAAGGTGTGATCGCATACGTTACGATCGTCGATGTGTCCGGAGACAAGGTCACGGTGGATGCGAACCATGAATTGGCGGGCAAGACTCTCATCTACGAAATCGAGCTAGTCGATGTCGCCGATCGCTAGCCGAAGCGTTAACAGTATGAGTGATAGAGGGGTTGGCCGGGCGTGTACATGACACCTTGGGTTCGGCGACTGATCATCGCCAACATAATAGTCTTCCTCTTTAACGAGGCTTTGCCGGTCACTCGTGGCATGATGGCCTTCATGCCGGCGCTGTTTCTGACCCGGCCATGGACGATCATCACGTACATGTTTGTCCATGCCCCGCTCACCAACATCACTCACATCTTGTTCAACATGCTGATCCTCTTCTTCTTCGGTCCGCGAGTGGAGGATCGGCTGGGTGGGAAGCACTTCATCACCCTGTATCTCGTCGCGGGAGTAACCGGCGGGTTACTGTCGTTCGCGCCGATGTATTACTACTCGTGGATCGTTGGCGCGTCGGGTGCCGTGTACGGCGTCGAGTTGGCGTTCGCTATGTTCTGGCCGCGCCAGCGGATTCACATCTGGGGCATCTTCCCCGTCGAGGCCTGGGTTCTCGTTGTCTTCCTGACGGGCCTGTCGTTGTGGGGGGGCATTAGGGGAGGGGGGAACACGGCGCACTTTGCCCATCTGGGTGGCTTCGTAGGCGCGTTTCTCTACCTGAAGTGGCTCGATTATCGATCGCCGGCCAAGCAGTTCAAGAAGAAGATGACCCAGCCGGCCAAGCGGACGCCAGGAGGTGACGGGGCCGACCTGAAGCGCTGGAGCGCAATCGATAGTGAAAGTCTGCATCCGGTGAATCGGGAGGAGGTGGAGCGGGTGTTGGAAAAGATCAAGGCGAGCGGTGTCGGGAGTTTGACCGCTGAAGAACGAGCTACCCTCGACCGGTTCAGCACCTAGAGAAGCCCTTGTCTGACAGTTCCTGAGGTGCCAACATACGCTGTACACCCTAACCACGGTGCACAGTGGTGACGAGCAGTAGTGCGGTAAACACGGCTAGTTTCGATGCTGTGATCTTCGATCTGGACGGCGTTGTCACACGTACGGCCCGGCTTCATGCTCAGGCATGGAAGCTGATCTTCGACGAGTTCCTCCACCGCCAGGCCGCCGGCGATTTATTTGAGCCCTTCGATATTGATACTGACTACGCGGTGTATGTGGACGGCAAACCGCGCTACGCCGGAGTCCGCTCGTTTCTCGAATCGAGGGGGATCAGCCTACCGGAAGGCACGGCAAACGAGCCGCCTGGATCTGAGACGATCTGCGCGATTGGCAACCGTAAGAACCAGGTTTTCAACGAGCTGCTGGCTGCGGGTGGAGTGCAAGTGTTCGAGGATACGGTGGATTGTATCCGAGAGTGGCGCGGGATGGGCCTGGCCACAGCGATCGTATCGTCGAGCAAGAACTGCGGCATGGTTCTGCGCTCGGCGGGACTCGAGGAGCTGTTCGATGTGCGGGTAGATGGGCTCGATATCGAGCGCCTGAACTTCAACGGTAAACCTCACCCGGACATGTTCCTGAGGGCGGCGGAACTGCTCGGCGTCGATGCAGCGCGATCTGTGGTAGTCGAGGACGCCGTCTCGGGCGTGCAGGCAGGACGAGCGGGTGGGTTCGGATTGGTTGTGGGAGTAGACCGCGATGGCGCGCGCGAAGTGCTGCTCGAGAACGGCGCGGATGTTGTCGTGAGCGATCTTCGGGAATTGAGAAGCCGGGATGACGAATGCTGAAGAGCTAACGGGTCGTGACGCTCGCGAGTTGCCGTCGGCGTTCGACGGACTGGAGTGGTTAGCGGAGCGGCTGACCGATTCTGAGCTGGTCGTGTTTCTGGATTACGATGGGACATTGACGCCGATCGTTTCGCAGCCGGAGGACGCGCTGCTTTCCGAGCAGATGCGTCAAGTGCTCGATGATCTATCCCGCATGTGCACGGTAGCCATCGTCAGCGGTCGTGACCTTGATGATGTGTTTCCGATGGTGGATTTGCCGGGCCTGATCTTCGCCGGAAGCCACGGCTTCGACATCAGAGGTCCAAATGACCTGAGCCTGGAGTACGAGGGTGGGGTGGAGCACTTGCCCGATCTCGAACGCGCCGAAGGCCAGTTGCGAGACCGAATCGAAGCGATCTCGGGAGCGCGGGTTGAACGCAAGCGCTTTGCTATCGCGAATCACTATCGAAATGTCGCGGAAGGTGATGTTCCGGCTTTGAGGAAGGCCGTAGAGGAAGTGGCGGCGGGAAACGGACGATTGCGCCTGTCGGGAGGAAAGAAGGTACTCGAGCTACGTCCGGACATCGAATGGGACAAAGGGCGAGCGGTGCTCTGGTTGCTGAATGCTCTCGACCTCGAGAGAGACAAAGTCGTGCCGATCTACATCGGTGACGACGTTACCGATGAAGATGCGTTTCGGGCCGTCCGTGATTCGGGCGTCGGCATCGTCGTGGGTGAGCCGCCGTACCCGACGATGGCGCGCTTCAGTTTGAAGGATACATCCGAGGTTCAAAGCTTCATTGGTGAGCTGATCGACCTGGCGAGCGTGCGAGAATCATGAACGGTTGGAAACTGATCTATGAAGGTTGGGACCCACATCAGGAAGGACTGCGTGAGGCGCTGTGCACGCTGGGCAACGGCTACGTCGCGACGCGTGGCGCATCACACCTGACTCAGACAGGGGGCGCACATTACCCCGGTACGTACCTGGCGGGTGGATACGACCGCCTCGAAAGTGAAGTCGCGGGCCGGACTATTGAGAACGAAGACCTCGTCAATTGGCCGAACTGGACGTACATGACCTTCCGACTAGAGGGAGGCAGTTGGTTTGACATCGGCTCGTTCGAAGTGCTCGACTACCGTCAGGTGCTTGATCTTAAAGGAGGCGTCCTTGACTGGTCCGTTCGTGTGCGTGACGAAGAAGGTCGCGAGACGACGCTGAGCAGCAGGCGCCTCGTCCACATGGCGAACATGCATCTGGCTGCGATCCAGTTCACGATCACGCCTGAGAACTGGACAGGACGCATCGAACTCAAGTCGGCTTTGGATGGACGGGTCAAGAACTGGGGCGTAGCTCGATACCGAGCACTCAACAGCCAGCATCTCGAGCACGTGGAGACGGCTCAGGCCTACGACGATAGCATCTACTTGAGCGTTCGAACGATCCGGTCGCGAATCGAGATGGCTCAAGCCGCACGGACCCGGGTCTACCGTGACTCGGCGCTTGTTGACGTTCAACGCACTGCCAGCCAGGACATCGGATATGTGGAGCAAGTGCTGCATTTCGATTGCAGGGAGAAGGAGCCGGTTCACATCGAAAAGATCGTTTCTATCTACACTTCGCGCGATTGGGCGATCAGTTCTCCCGGTAACGAGGCGCGACGAGCGGTTGAGCGCGCCGGGACCTTTCTCGAGTTGGTGCGGACCCACGCGCTCGCCTGGTCCCGCATCTGGTACAGGTGTGACATCGAACTCGAGGGTTCCCCGGATGAACAGTTAGCCTTGCGAGTTCACATATTTCACCTGCTACAGACCGTTTCTCCGCACACGACCGAGCTCGATGTGGGTGTTCCGGCCCGCGGGCTTCACGGCGAGGCCTACCGAGGCCACATCTTCTGGGATGAACTGTACATATTTCCGTTCCTCGAGCTGCGCATGCCAGATATCGCGCGCGGACTGTTGATGTACAGATATCGGCGACTGGAGGAGGCGCGCCGCATAGCAAACGCTGAGGGCTACCGCGGTGCGTTGTATCCATGGCAGAGTGGCAGCGACGGTCGCGAGGAAACTCAGGTCATGCATCTTAATCCGCGCTCCGGGCGTTGGACGAGGGACGAGACCCATCTACAGCGCCACGTAAATTCGGCGGTAGCGTTCAACGTTTGGCGCCATTACGAGGCAACAGGTCGACGGGAGTTCATCTGCGATCATGGCTCGCGGATCATCCTCGAAGTCGCCCGGTTCTGGGCGAACGCGGCAACATTCAACGCGGGGCGGGGACGATACGATATCAACGGAGTGGTGGGACCGGACGAGTACCATACAGCATACCCAGACGCGAAAGCCCCGGGCCTCAACAACAATGCCTACACGAACGTCATGGCCGCATGGGTACTTCAGACGGCAGGCAAGGTGATCGACTTGCTGGACTGCGATTGCCGTACGGAGATATTTCAGGATTTGCAGATTACGGATCAGGAGACGGACAGTTGGCACGAAATAGGTCAGAAACTATTCGTGCCGATACAGGACGACGGCATCATCGACCAGTTCGAGGGCTATGGCGCGCTGGACGAATTTGACTGGGAAGGTTATCGAGCCAAGTACGGGGATATTCACCGGCTTGACCGGATCTTAGAAGCGGAGGGTGACTCGCCGAACCGCTATAAGGTGAGCAAGCAGGCCGACGTGTTGATGCTATTCTATCTCTTCTCGGCGGAGCGGCTGGCGCAGCTATTCGAAAACCTGGGCTATCCGTTTGACCCTGAGTGGATCCCAAAGAACATCGACTACTACCTGAGGCGAACATCACACGGATCGACACTTAGCGCCATTATAAACTCATGGGTGCAAGCGCGTTCGGATCGCTCGCGATCATGGCGTTGGTTTGAAGCAGCGGTGCAGAGCGACCTGAAGGATGTGCAGGGCGGGACGACGGCCGAGGGCATCCATTTGGGCGCGATGGCCGGGACCGTGGATCTCGTACAACGCTGCTACAGCGGTATCGTTCTGCGCGAGGGCGTACTGTGGCTGAACCCGTGCCTGCCAGAGGGGCTTTCGGGTGTTCGCTCGCGCATTCAGTATCGAGGTCACTGGTTCTCTTTGAACATCACGCAAGACAGCGCTGCGGTGCGGTTCGAAGGTACCTGGGCGCCGTATGCGCGGATCGGCTTCAACGGAAAGATATACACGTTTAAGCGTGGCGAGCAGAAAACGTTCGACTTGAGTACGAAGAACGTGACGGGAGATCAGTTCATTAGTACGGAGGTGAAGGAGTCGGCCCAATCGTAGACCGTGTGGCCGCTGACGACCTCTCGCATGCGCCTCATCCGGCGTTCCGCTTCGTGCTCCGGTAGCGACAGCGCAAGGTGCATCATCTCCGCCAGCCCATCTACATCGTGAGGGTTCACCTGTAACGCGGTGCGTAGCTCGCGGGCGGCGCCGGTGAACTCGCTGAGGATGAGTACTCCCGTGTTGTCGTATCGCGTAGCCACGTACTCTTTGGCCACGAGGTTCATCCCGTCGGCCAGCGGTGTGACGAGCATGACGTCGGCCGCCCGGTAGAGCGGAATCAGGTCCTCGAACGGTACTTCACGGTGCAGGTAATGAACGGGCGCCAGCCCGACTTCGCCGAAGTCGCCGTTGATCTGTCCGACCAGTTCTTCTACCCGTTTGCGGAGCTGCTTGTATTCCCCCACTCGTTCCCGGCTGGGTGAGGCGACCTGGACGAGCACGCACTCTCGCGCTGCCCTCTCGTCTCGGGCAAGCAGCTCACGAAATGCTCGCAGGCGTATATCGATGCCCTTGGTATAGTCGAGCCGGTCAACGCCCAGGGTGATCTGGCGGCCACGCCCGAGTTGCTCCCTGATCCTGTCGGATTGGACGCGTACCGCCTCTTGCTTTGCAGCGGTCTCGTACCGTTTGAAATCGGTAGAGATCGGGAATGCGAGCACATCGACCAGGCGGTCGTGAGCGCGAATTCGGCCATCCTCGGGGCGGGCGCCGGCGTATTGCCGCGCCAGCCGTGTAAAGTTCTGGGCGCCTTCCTGCGTCTGGAAGCCGATGACATCAGCACCCAGCATCCCCTCGAGAATGTGGCGGCGCCATGGGAGCCGTCCAAATAGTTCGGATGGCGGGAGAGGGATATGCAGGAAGAAGCCGAGGCGCAGGTCGGGGCGGCGCTCACGGAGCATGGCGGGCACGAGCTGTAGGTGGTAGTCGTGGACCCAGATCGCGGCGCCGAAAGGCGCGGTGTCGGCGGTTACCGCGGCGAAACGTTTGTTTACGGCGACGTATGAGCGCCACCAGCGGCGGTGATACTCGGGCTCGCGCACCGAGCCATGGTACAACGGCCATAACGTACCGTTGCAGAAGCCGTCGTAGAACGCGCCCAGGCAACTCCTGGAGATGGAAACAGGGATGTTCTTGATACCATCCGTGTCGAACGGTCTCGGGGCGGGCCCACTCTGGCCCGACCAACCGACCCAAGCTCCCTTTGTGTTCTGAACGATGGGTGTGAGTGCCGAGACGAGACCGCCGGGGCTAGGCTGCCATCGCGTGACGCCCTTCTTCCGGACTTTGACGACGGGAAGTCGGTTGGCAACTACGATGAGGGCACTTCCTGTGCGGGACATCTTAAACACTAAAATACAAGCTCATCGTCGTTTAGGAAAGCGATGGTGAGGTGTTTGAAGAACGATTCCGAATAAGAAAGCGGGCGCGACGTGGAAGAGTACGCCGCACCCGCGTGAGGCCACGGGCTCTCTAGAATGAACGGAATACTCTCAGGTAGTCCGCGAGATGCCGTGGCGTTAGGAAACGATCACGAACCGTTTCTCGGGCGTTCGTGCCGAGTTCTTGCGACAGGATTGGGTTCTCCAAGAGCTTGACGATTCGGTCCGCACATTCCACGACATCGGAGACGAGGTAGCCGTTTTTGCCGTCTTCGATCTGGTGAGTAATGCCGCCGGCGCGACCTCCGACTACAGGGGTGCCTTTCCACATCGCTTCCGCGACGACGAGGCCGAATCCCTCGCGTGTTGACTTCTGCACCACGACATCGCTGCCGCTCTGAAAGGCGTTGACCTCTAGCGCGTGGGTCAAACTCTCGTTACTCAGGCGATCCATGGTGCTCAACACGTGAATGTCGGGATCGTCGCCTGCGTGCCTCCTGGTGCGGTTGTAGTACTCCACGCCTTCCGGATCATCGTCTGCCACGTTGCCGACGAGCGCCAACTGTACCTCGGGAATCCTCTCGTTGACCAGCCGGTAGACATCGATGATGCCGAGCGGGT
>JBDHJS010000031.1:0-54896 GCA_039586795.1 Gemmatimonadota bacterium | reverse complement strand
CCCGAGAGGGTAACGACATGGCGGCCGGTCTGTATCTGTTCGTCGTGACGGCCCGGAACACGGATGGAAGTGACATTGGGCAGGCGCGGGGCAAATTCGTCCTGATTAAATAGGAGTTAGCACTCACCCTTCACGAGGAACTCGTGAGCAGGCCCTGCACTGGCGTTGGTTGTGTCCGGTGCAGGGCCTGATATTAGGGGCACAGGGTCGCAGGGCGGCCTGCGTGCCAACTCTTGCTGCATGATCTCCAACTCCGCGCCCTTACAGAGCCGGCCAGATCGTTATTCGGTCGAAGGTCCGGCACCTGCCTGATTCTCTCCATACCCCTCGCGGCATCGGTCTGGATGCAAACGGCCTCCAACAGGCCGTGGTCTGGCACACCGGCAACCGTTGACCGGGGAACCCGAGCATCACCTGTAGCGAATAGTGGCCTCGTCTCGCGCTCGTGTAGGCGAGTCGGGGGCACACAAGCTACTTTGTGCGCCAGGCCGTGCGTCGCGACGTTCAATATGTTCTGCGGAGTGGATACTTCTGGATGTACTCTACGTCCAACTCGTCACGCTGCAGGCCGAGAACGTAATCAGTCCCGATGTCGAGGACACGCAGGCCTGGAGGCATATCGACTTCCCCCAGGAGTTCTCCTTCATCCGTGAAGACGCTCCACTTTGAGCGCTCGTCGCCCAGCCGGCTCGACTCCCTTACCCAGAGGTTCATATCGCTGTCGACAAGGATGTCGGGAGCGTAGGCGGGATAGGTTTGCGGCGCAGGTGGCTGGCTATCGAAGAGCAAGCGTAACTGAGCCTGCGTGAAGGCGTCTGCACCCGCGAGGGCGGAATCCTCGTAGACCCGAATGTCGGAATCTTCAACCGGGAGGGGAGTCCCCGACTTTCGAATCACCTGCATCAGTCGACCCGCTAGTGTGTAGGCTCGGATTTCGTAGGTCTCGTTGTCGGCAACGTAGAAGCGGTCACCCGCAGCCGCGAAGACGGTTTCCCTTCCAAAAGGTCTTCGGCGCCGTTCTAGAGATCTCATCCGCCCTGTGGGAACGACGACCCACTCAGGCCCTTGAAACGAGCCAACCAAGGTCGCCGTGCTTCCGTCAGGCTCGTAGCGGAATAGAGGCACCTGCGTCCGCAATGCCCGGATCGGCGGGTCGCCACCGAGACTGAACGTGCCCTGGGTCGCAAGCAGGCCTCCATCGGCAAAGACCCCGACCGGGCGGGGAAATGGGATTTGGGCACCTGGCTCCAGTCTCACCGAGCGTCCGAAGTTACCGTCGTTATCGAAGTACGATACACGGTGTGCCCGGACATCAACGGTCAGGATCGAATCGGGCCCGTATCGCGTCACCCACTCCAGCGACAGAAACTCTCCGGGGCCTCCTCCGCGTCTTCCCGCCCGCCTCATGAAGCGCCCATCCCCGTCGTAGAACAGCAACTCGTACCGCCCCGCGTTCGCCACGACGAACCCGCCGCCCGTCATCCCAACGGCTCCCGTAACCTGGAAGAGTACCTGACCTTGATCTCCGTCGATGCTCCCGACGGTAAGCAGTGGTTCGGTAGCTACCTCCCACGCGGTTGACCAGGCGGCGCCAAGGCTGTTCTCTACGATGCGAACGCCTCCGCTGTCTCTCGCCGTGCTTGCATCGTGAGGCAACGGAGGTTGTTCGCAACCGATGGTGACCCAAGGTATGACAATCAAACAGGCAAATATCGGCGACAACTTCATCAGGTCACGCTACGGTCATCGTTCAACTCCAAACTTTCCTCCACCCATACTCAATCATCTCTAGAGGCCGAGTGTCTATTGGGTGGAACGTCTACGGAGCGCTATGGTGCGCCCCCCGGCTCGTACGTATCGGCTACCGGGTCGTAACCGTTCGGCAGGCCCAGCTCGTCCATCAGGCGCTGCATGCGGGGGTCATCCCGAAGCGGATCGAGCGCCGGGTCGATGCCGAGAAAACCGAACGAAAGGTCGTTGATGTTGCTGGCCCGCTCGACCCACTGCAGTGCCGTCTCATGGTCTCCCAGTACCGCGTACAGCGTGATGATCTGGCGGACAGTGAAGACGCTGTCCGCGATCAGTGAGGCGACGGCATCTTGAGCTTCGGCGTTTAGCTCTTCGTCCGTCCCGTCACTCCCAATAGCGTATCCGATCGCGACGGCGATATCCGGATCCGGAGCGCCCAACGTCCGCGCGAGCTCGACGGCGTGGCTCGCCAACTCTTCTCTCGTCAGGTCCATCAGGCGACCCCAGAGAAGGAGAGAGATGCGGGCGGCCTCCGGGTCTCCGGCGGCGAGTGTGCCTTCGAGCTGGGCGCGAGCCTCGCCATACAGGCGCCCGGTAGCCAGTGATATTCCGAGCACTCCGTTGACGACGGGTGAGAGTGGGTCGAGGGCCAGCGCGGCGCGATGCTGTTCGATCGCTTCCTTGATCCGTCCCTGGTAGCGGAGCATATCCCCCAGCATGGCACGGGCATACGCGTAGGAGGGCTTGAGCGCCAGCGCTCGCTTGAGCGCCAGTTCGGCTGTCGTCCAATCCCGGTCCGCCTCGGACGCGAGAACGCCCCACGAGGCCCAACCCTCGGCTAGGCTTGGGTCCAGGAGCACGGCCCTTTGCGCCGCCTCCATGGCTCGCGGTATCAACGCCTGGGCTCGCGCGTCCCGAAACGCGAGAGCATCGATGGCGTCGGCCAGTCCACTCCAACCGAGGGCGAACTCGGGGTCGCGAGCTACGGCCTCTTCGAAGTCGTCCACCGCTTCCCACAGAAGCGCATTCTCTCGAGTGTACCACTTCTGCCGACCGGACACGTACAGTTCATAGGCCCGGACGTCCGAGGTGCCGCCTCGATACAGCTCTTCGGCGTCACCGCCCAGCCGTGGGACGAGGGCCCGCACGATGGACTGTGCCAGTTCCTCTTGGACCACGAAGATGTCGGTGATGTCCCGGTCGTATTCCTCGGACCACAGGTGGAACCCGGTCTCCGCGTCGATGAGTTGCGCGGTGATACGCACGCGATCTTCCGAGCGTCGGACGCTGCCCTCTAGCACTGCTTCAACATCGAGCGTGTCGCCGATGGTGCGCAGGTCCAGGTTCTGGTCGCGCAGCGCGAACGACGACGTCCGGCCCGCCACCTTGAGGTCTGCCACGCCGGCCAGCGCGTTGATCAACTCATCCGCGAGCCCGTCGCTGAAGTACTGATTGTCAGTGTCGCCGCTCAAGTTGGCGAACGGCAGCACTGCTATGGAGTCGTAGGTCCGAGCCCCGGGGCCAGTCTGCGCCAGGGTCCACCAGGCGCCGAGGGACAGAAGCGCGATGCCAGCGACGGCGGCGATACCGGCGGGCCACCGGCTGCGGCGCGGCTGGTTGGCGATCGCCTCGAGCTCTGCTGTCTTTGCCGGGTCCGTCGCCTTGAGCCCTTCCGGCGTCCGTTCGTACGCCCAGGCCAGGGCCAGCGCTAGCGGCAGACCCAGGAGCGCCAGCCACACCACGAGAGCTATCGTCCACTCCGGCAACGGAATGCGGGGGAAGACGAGGTCGCTCGCCTCGATGATGACAAACGCCGTAGCGCCGTACACCGCCGCCACCCGGAATACGTTGCGCCGCTTCAGCTCGGCGAACAGTCGCTGATACGTAGGGGTTTCAGACATGACGGAGGAAGATCGGGGATTATGTGGCTCGGGGGAAGGGACATCCCCTGGCCCGGTTGAAGGCGCCGTGCGGCGCCTTCAACTCGGCAGTTCACGGATCACCGTCGGGTCGATCTCCGCTGCAGCTCTCGCTGCACGATCTCCAGCTCCGCCATCGCCAGGCGCAGTTGGCCGGCTACCTCCGCCACCCGCGTGCTGAGTTCGGCGAGTGCAGCCGCGTGCATGACACCGCTGTTGACCTGGGCCTGGTAACGGGCCAACTCGTTCTGGAAGTAGTCGCTCTGGCGGCGCAGTACCACGACTCTGCTCTGCGCTTCCGCTTCCAGCATCTTGAGCTCGACTTCCACCGCCGTCAGTTCGTCGTCGAGGTAGGCGCTGCGCAGTTCGAGTTGCTGCGCGAGAGACTGCAGCTGTGCCTCTGCTTCCTGAGCCACTAAACTCCGCGCCTGCACTTGGTCTTCGGAGACCACGCCGACGTCCGCCTGCTCCCGGGCCAGTTCGACTTCGCCCTGGGTGAGCTCGAGATAGTGACGCGCGACTTGCATGCGGACCTTGATCTTCTCGGAGACGAAGTCGCGCCCATCGACCAGTGGCGCTGACAGCACGCCCTGCGGCTCGCGGCCCGACTGTCGCAGCTCTTCCAACTCCAGCGCTCGGGTTCTTGCGTCGGCTTCAGCTTCGGCGATCCGCAGTTCGAAGTACAACAGATCTTTGTCACTGCGAACGCCTTGCTCGACCTCCCTGCGGGTCAGCCCCAAGGCATCGAGCTGCATTTCGACTCGCTGCTGTGCCAGCTGAAGCTGAAGTTCGAGCCGCGCCTCAAGCAGCTCCCGTCGCCAGGATTCGCTGAGCTGTTGTGTGAAGCCCATGGCGGCGGCGCCCAGTATGACGGAGCCGGCGATCAGGCTGCCCATCTTCATGGCGCGAACGCTGGGGCTCGTACCTACACGCTTCTTTCGACGCAACTCTCTGGCGAGCTGACCTTCCAGGCTGTCGACGAAGCGAGGGTCGGGTTCGTGTTGGTTACGCATCGTTCCTACCTCCTTCAGAGAGCTTCAAGGCGGCAACCGGCTCGACGGGGATCGAGACGGGCGCCTCGACGCCTATATACGGTCTGAGTCGTTTCTCCAGGTTCTGCCGCGCCCGGCGCAAGCGGCCTTCCACGGCGCGCTCCGATAACCCGCCATCTTCGGCAATTTCACGCGTGCTCTTGTCATCGAAATAGAACGACTCGAGCAGCTCGGCCTGACCGCGTCGCATCCGCGCCAGTCCCCAACTGACCAGCATCGCTGCCCGCGACGAATCGGGTCGGTAGTCCTCCGCCGCCAGCTCTAACTCTGAGGGATCTACGGGCGTTGGCCGTTTGCGTCTGAAATGACTCACCAGCAGGTTGCGGGCGACTCGAATCAACCAGGCTCGGGGGTTATCGGGGGTCCCGCGGCGCGGCCAGTGATCCACGGCGCGCAGCCAGGCGTCCTGTACGATATCCTCGGCCAGGGCTTGATCTCCGCCCACGCGCCGGGAAACGTACGCGTAGAGTGGCCCGGTATGTTCTCTATAGATCTGAACCAACTCGGTTTCGGTCAGCAACTGAACGTCCTCCTCCTGTTAGGTCAGAGCCCTCGCGAGTCTCTACCCATACGACGCACAAGATCAAGATAACCCACGGTTTGGTCGCCGGAGCAAGTAAGAGGTTCCTGCCGGGGTTTTGGTTTGACACCGCCTGCAGTTACCTTCCGTAGTATCGATCCAGAGAGTGTTGAGGACTCAACCCAACGGAGGTGACTGAGTGGCGAGAAAGCCAAACTACGGATTCGAGAAGAAGCAGAGAGAGCTCAAGAAGCAGAAGAAGCGAGAGGCCAAGGCCGAGAAGAAGCGGTTGAAGAAAGAGGCTGCCGACGCGGAGAACCCGCCGGAGGAAGCCGCTGAGATAGAGGAAGATCGGGAGGAATAGCACCGGCCATCAAGCACGCGGGCCCCGCTTCTCGGCGGGGTCCGTTGTGCCACATTCCTAGATGGTCTTGCTACCTATCGCCGGGAGTGATCGGGCGCTCCTCCACTCTGTAGAGCGTGAACGCCGAGTTCTCTAGAACCGGTTCCAGGCAACGCGCCTCGAACGCTTCGAAGGCGCTCCACCTCAGATAGTCCGAATCCACGCTGATCTGCTCAACGAACCAATCGAGTGTGCCGACGTGCAGCATCACGTGAGTGATGTTGAGTAACTCAAGGCAGCCTTCGGGCGGTAGCCGATTGGCGATGAGTGCCCAGTTCTTGCTGCCGTTGTCCTGAATGACCTGGGGCTCGAAATAGAAGCCGCGAGCATCGAACAGCATGAGTATGCGGCTGTTTGGAGGTAGCTCGCTATTGACGTAGCTGACCACGTCGATGAAGGCACCCGGTATTCGGCTCGCCATGTACTCGTTCGCGGAGCTCACCCCCACGAGGTATGGGAACGCCTTGCTTCTCAACGTCAGGTAGCAGGTGGCGATCGTGGGGCTCAGCGCGACGACCGACAGAGCGATGAGTAGGCGGCGGCTCGCCACTGATGATCTCATGCGTCCCAGCTGCACCATGATGTAGACAGCGTAGATGGTGAGCGGCGCAACGGCTGGGATCAAATAGCGAACATTGATCTTGTCGAGCGCGAACTGCACGATGATCACGTGTACCAGGGCCGGGATCGCCAGTCGTGCAAGCGTTCTATTCCTGATGAAGAACAGCCCGAATGGGAGGAGCAGGAGCGCCGGGTTCAGGAGGTACAGGAAACCTTCCGACTCGAGCGTCAATCTCCCTGGATCGTAGAACGCGAAGAGCAGGTTGGGGCGCTTGGCCTCCCATACCGATTGCATCAAATAGGAGCCAAGTCCACGGGGGTAGTCGCCACTCTCGTAGAGTGGCAACAGCCACGGCGGAAGCTGTGGTCTCACGTAGTGCGGGTAGAGCGGGGCGCCGAAAAGCACCCAATTCTTGGCAAGCCAGGGCAGCGCAGCAGCGGCGAAAACCAGACCGAATCCCGTCAACAGCCCTGCCGAAGTCGCGAGACGTCGATCCCGCGCAAGAGCGGCCCAGAGCACGATCGGTGCCATGCCGACGACGTAGGGAAGGGCCGTGTTCTTCACGCCGACCGCGAAGCCCAACAGAGCTGCGGCCAGTAGCAAATAGCGCCGTGCCGGAGCGTGAGTGAACGCGAGGAGCACCGCGTAGTGCGCAAGAAAGACGTATAGAGCGGCGGTGACGTCGACGCGGGGGGTGATCGCTACGAGGAAGAGCATCGAGCTGCCCCACAGCAGTGCGACTGCCAACAGCGGCATATAGAGCATGTGGTTCAAGCCGACCAATGAAGCGTGGAGGTTATCCTCCGGCAGGTAGATGCGGCCCGCGTCCAGGTACTGGTCCGGGACGCGCAGATGGTACATCAGCACGTCCCAGTCGACGGGTGGCGCCACGGCGAGCACGAGCATCATGACGATGATCGATGAGAAGACCACCACGCCGAACTTCCACAACGCCCGCTCATTGTCGCCGCACCTGAGCGACCCCAGCGCCGCGCCGAGGGATCGCGGCAGCTGGATCAATTGCCGCCACGAAAGCGCGGCTGCCAGGAAGATCACCGCCCCGATAATCCAGCGCTCGAAGCCGCCCAACAGCCCGACGATGAGCAGTGCCGTCGCTACGATCCCGGCGCCAACGGCCGTCGCGAAGATCAGATCGTCAAGCGGATCACCGAGTTCGACGTTCAACAGATGGAACGCGAAGCTGCCCAGGCCGGCACATATGGCAACCAGGCCCAACACCGCGATTAGGTCGAACAGGTGGTCCAGGATGAGCAGTAGGCCCGTGTAGTCAGGGCCTTGCTGGACGACATGGACGTGCGCCGTCGTGATCCCGGCAACCATCAGACCGGCAAAGACCGGCCGCAGCCACTTATCACGAGATTCACGAATCATAGGACTCACCTGCCGTTTGCTTCGGCTGAGAGCGCGGCTGCCTGCTCCCTTACCCGGTAGATGGTGAAGGAAGTGTTCTCGTACACCGGCACCAGGCACCTGGTCTCGAACTCCTCGAACGCACTCCAGTTGAGACGATCCCACCCAGGAGGTTGTCCTCGGGTAGATAGAGGCGTCCGGCCCTCAGGTACTGGTCCGGAATGCGCAGGTGATACATCAGGGTATCCGAGTCTACCGGCGGCGCCACGGCTAGTACCAGCATGACACCTATGGCAACCGCGAACACCGTGACACCGAATCACCATTACCCCCGCTCGTCGCCTCGGGGCTTCATCGACCGGAGGGCCTCGCTGACCAACGCCGGGACTCCTGATAGCTTCCGCCAGGACAGCGCCGCGACAGCCAATATCACCACACCGATGATCCACGGATTGCAACCTCCTGCCAACCCGAGGGCCAGAAGCACGGTGGACAGGAGGCCCGCGCCGATGGCGGTTCCGAATAGGAGGTTGTCCAGCGCGCCGAAATCGATTCGTACGCGATTCAGCGTGAAGCGGCCCAGTGCGGTGCAGATAGCGACAAGTCCGATCGTGGCTGCCAGATCGAACAGGTGGTCGAGGGTCAGGGGTAGGCCGGTATAGTCAGGGCCCTGCCGGATCACGTACGCGTGCGCCGCGCCGAGGCCCGTAATGGCCGCAGCACAGGTCAGAAGGAGCGTCGATCTCCGCCACACTCTAGTCATTTCTCCCGGTAGCCGATGAAGGGCGTGGTAAACACTAACGTCGGCTCGGCTCGGCAAGATCCCCGGGACGGGGGTTGGGTGGTGTGGGGCTCGCTATCTCATTACCAGTACCGCGAAAAACCCCATCACAGCGGCGATGCCCCATGTATAGGAACGCTGAACCCACTTCGCATACTCCTGCGCCAGCGGACTCTCGCCGATCTCGTCCATGGCACCGGCGACTTCCTGCATGCGCTCCGGGTCCTCAACGATGCCTTCCGTGTTCTGAACGACGCCCTTGCTTTCTTCTTCCAGCTGCTTGTTGATACCGGCGGCGCGGCCGGCGCAGAATGCCGAGGACAAAGCGAAGGAAAGAGAGAACAGACCTAATATGAGGATCATTGTATCGTCCTGATGTCGTGGGTTCAGTCGCGGTAGATCGACGCTTGGCTG
Organism: Gemmatimonadota bacterium; assembly: GCA_039586795.1. Lineage (GTDB taxonomy): Bacteria > Gemmatimonadota > Gemmatimonadetes > Palauibacterales > KS3-K002 > Kutchimonas. The sequence goes on along the minus strand of JBDHJS010000031.1, from coordinate 46,125 downwards.
GCTGGGGCTGGTGGATTCTAGGCCGAGGGCTGCGACGGAGCAAGCGCAGCAAGAGTATTTGTCGAAGGACGCGTCACGCGTCGCACAGGTGGATCAACCACCACTCTCCTTCCAGGCGTGATAGATGGACGCGGCCCTCTTGAAAGGCGGTCAGAATGTCACACCGCTGGGAGTGAATCAGGACCGGAGGGCGGTTTCGGGAGAAGACGCATCCCTGCTGGAGCAACTGGTCCCACGAATAGCCGCAGGCCCGCCCGGACACCGCTACCGAACCTTCGCTCCAGGCGGCGTGGAATATGTGGTTCAGCAACTCGGCGTGATGGTTCCCGTTTGCGCCATATTGAATGACATCGCTCATTCCGCCTGGATTGGCTATTCGGATGTACCAGCCGATCGGCTCGCCGGTCTTTCCGCGGACCAACGCCTTGCGGAGTCGGCTGCCCTTGGGACCACGTTCGAGACTGTCCAGCAGCCATTCCAGACTGTCTTGGCCATACAGTGGAACCAGGCAACCAGGGTTCTCCATGTCCGCCAGGCAACGGCGTAGCTCTTCTGGCGCCAGAGGACCTTCTTGCGATTCGGGAGCGGGAAGGTAGAACGGGTTCTTCGTGGCGCGCACCGCAAGGGCGTCGAGACCCATCGCGAAGGGTCGCGCTAAAACGCGGGCGACTTGCGGCAATCTCCCCCCGCGTAGCCGTCCGACCGCGTAGCGAACCGGTCGCAGGGGCCGAACCCAGTGGAGGCTTTCCCGCGCAGCGTGGACCGTGCCCAGGCGCGCCCAGAGGTTCAGCGCCTCCGTGTTTGGTGAATCGACAAACGAGAGATCCTGTGGTCCTTCGAGGAATCGCTTCAGGAGTTGTGCGCCACCGAGTCCCCGCCCGCGGCCTTCCGCCATGAAGCTCGAGCAGACAGCCCCGAGTATCTCTTCGCAGCCCAGACGGAACCGTCGGGCGGACACACCGATGAACCCGACGATCCCCTCTTCCGAGTCCTCCAGGACCAGCGACGGTGTCCGGCAATCGACGAACGGGTTCTCCCAAAAAACCCTGCGTACGGCAGACTCTCGGGCGGCGGCCGGTTCCTCCTGTCGCCAGCGAAAGACTCGCCTTCGCAACTCGGCGACGTCTGGAATGTCTTTCTCAGTTAGCGCGCGGACGTTTGCCATGGTCTCGATCGGTGCCGGCTAGCGGTGCCGTTTGAGCAACTCGTCCGCAATGATCAACCGTTGCATCTCTGACGTGCCGTCCCCTATCTCGGTCAGCTTGGCGTCGCGAAAGTAGCGCTCCAGTGGGTATTCGCACATGTAGCCGTAGCCGCCGAAGATCTGGATCGCATCCTTGGTGACGCTCGTCGCAACTTCCGACGCGAACAGCTTGGCCTCTGATGCTTCCTTGGTGACATCGGCGCCCTGATCCTTGAGTTGGGCGGCCTTCTGCACCAAGAGGCGTGCGGCGCTGACGCCCAGCTCCATGTCGGCGAGCATGTTGCGGATGGTCTGAAACTTGGCCAGGTGTTCCCCGAACTGCTTCCGTTCCAGTGCGTATCGTAAACAGTGGTCGAGCGCGATTTCGGCGATGCCCAGCGCGATCGACCCCATCCCGATACGGGCGGTGACCAGAGTGTCGTGTAGAATCTTGAGGCCGAAGTTTTTCTTGCCGATCAGGTTGTCTCGCGGCACCAGAGCGTTCTCGAAGATCAGTTCGCCAGTATCCGAACCGCGCATTCCGAGTTTCCGTTCGCGCTTTCCTGAGGTTCGGAATCCGGGCGTGTTCTTCTCCACCATGAAGACGCTCAAGCCCAGCGCACCCTGCCCGGCCGCCGTCGAGGCCGCGACGATGAACAGGTCGGCGTAGTTGGCGTTGGTGATGAACACTTTTGAACCATTCAAAACGAAATGGTCCCCATCCTCGACGGCAGTGGTCTGAATGCCGGCCAGATCAGACCCGGCCCCGGGTTCAGTGGAGGCGTAGGCGCCCAATGCGGTACCGGAAGCCAGCGGAGTGAGAAAGCGTTCCTTCTGGTCGGGCGTACCAAAACGGTAGACGGGGTATCCGGTGAGCGTGCTGTGCGCGACCACAGTCATGGCTGTGGAGGCGCAGACCCGGGCGATCTCTCGGATGACCTCCGAATAGGTCACGTAGTCCAGGCCAGCGCCACCGAGCTCGTCGGGGTAGGGAATTCCGAGCAAGCCGGCGCGCCCGAGCTCTCTAACGGCCTCGAGAGGGAATTCCTCTGTCCGGTCGATCTCCGACGCGATGGGACCGAGAACTCGTTTGGCGATCTCGGCGGCTCCTTGAATGGCCTCGCGTTGAGTAGGCGTGAAGTTCATACGCTCAGATCCGGAAAGCTCGGTGCCACATCTCGAGAGAGATGAGCGCGAACGAAGTCCTGAAGACAGCCAGGTTGTCGATGCTCGAAAACCCGTTTCGCTTGTACAAGAAGTCTTCGACTTTCTTCTTGTCGAAGTAATGACCGATTCGCGAAGTGCTGCTCTGTGCCAGGTCGTTTGCAGCGCCTCGCTGCTCGTGAATCGATCGGGGGTCCACCGGGAACGGGAAGGGCTTCTTCTTCCGCTCCCGCACGCGCTCGGGAAGCAGTGCGTGGAAGGCCTTCTTGAGGATGTACTTCTCGTCGTCACCGTTGAGCTTCCACCGGGACGGCATCGTGAATGCGTACTCCACTAGGCGATGATCGAGGAACGGTACCCGGGCCTCGACGCTCCAGGCCATGCTGGTCTTGTCCTGACGTTCGAGCATTTCGATCAGGTAGACCTTCACAAACAAGTACAAAATCCGATTCAGGAAGTCGGTGCCGTCCGCTTTGCTCAGAAGGTCATTCAATCCCTGGCTCATTCGAGCCTGGAACTGCGTCGTCTCGGCCAGCTCCGGGTTCATGAGTTGAGCCACCTCACGGGAATACGGAGCCCAGGGGAATTCGGTCACCTCGTTCCGCTGGGCTTCCTGTAGGAAGAAGTAGTACCCCCCGAACAACTCGTCCGCTCCTTCGCCTGACAATACGACCGTGATGTGGGGTTTGAGGCTCTTGTGGAGCAGGAACAGCGAGGGGGTGGTCAGCTCGACCGGCTTCTCCAGGTGCCAGGTGGCTAGCTCCTGGCAGTCGTAATAGTCCTGCGGGGCGAAGATGAACTCGTGGTGATCGGTGTCGAATGTCTTGGCCATGTGCCGGGCATATTCGACATCGGCGCCGGCGCGGTTCATCTCAACGTTTTGGGAGAACTCGATGGAGAAGGTCTTGAGCGGTTCGCTCACGTGTTGCGTAGCGACGGCCGACACTATGCTGGAATCCAGCCCACCGCTCAACAACGAGCCGAACGGTACATCGCTCATCAACCTTAGTCGAACCGAGTCGGCTAGCATGGCCTGGGTATGGGCCGCGTACTCGTCCACGGCCGCGTCTTCCGAGCCGCCGACCGCCACGTCCCAATACTGTCGCACGGTGGGTGATCGGCCCTCGATCACCGCCGTGTGTCCCGCCGGCAGGGCGGTGATTCCACGGAACATCGTGCGATTGCCGAGGAACGATGTGGCAAACAGATACTCGGGTACGGCGTCGAGATCGATGGCTCGGCAGACGTCGGGATGCTCGAGGAGCGCCTTTATCTCGGAAGCGAACAGGAAAGCACCGTTCGTGACCGTGTAATACAGCGGCTTTATCCCCAGGCGGTCTCGTGCCAGGAAGAGGCGCTTACGCTGCGTATCCCAGATCCCGAAGGCGAACATGCCATTCAGTCGATGCACGCAGTCGATGCCGTACTCCTCGTAGGCATGAACGATCACTTCCGTGTCGCTTCGGCTTCGGAAGTGGTGGCCCTTCGACACCAACTCTTCTCTCAACTCGACGTAATTGTAGATCTCGCCATTGAACGAAATCCAGACGGAGCCGGTCTCGTTGCTCATCGGTTGGGCGCCGCCATCGATATCGATGATCGACAGACGCCGGTGCCCGAGCGCGACAAAGGAATCGTAGTACGTACCGTCCCCGTCGGGACCACGGTGGGTCATTGACCGAGACATACGCTCGAGTACCACCGGCTGCGCCGGCTGACGCTCGTCGAAGTGATAGATCCCGCAGATCCCGCACATTCGGATGCTACTCTAACTTGTTCGACACAGTGGCCGATAGCTGGACCAACCGCTCGTTGGAGCCGTTCACGCGCCGCAGCGCCTCTTCACGTGTGATCTTTCCCAGACGTACGAGCATGGCCATCTCGTAGTCATACGGATGGAACTTGTGTCGATCGACGTGCTTGACGATGCCGTAAGAGTTTAGCTGGCAGTTCGTCGAGCAGGCGTCCACATCTGCGGGACGCTGCCAGCCGAGTTGTTCGATCGTCTCGTAAATGATCTTCTCATCGTAGCCAATGATCGGGAACGGGTTGACCGTGTGAGGGAAATCCGGCTGTTGGTACTGCTCTCGCTCCAACATCACATAGTGATAGACGCCGTCGCCAACCTTGTCAGCTAACGGTTGGAAGAGCCGCCGCTTGAGCTCCCAGGGAATGCGGTTGTCCTGATATATGATCTCCCGCTCCGACTGAATGAGCTGGCCCGGACTATTCCCGAGCATGATCAGCGGGATGTTCTTCTCTCGGGCGCACCGCAGGGAAAGGTTGGTGACCATGCGGATACATGAGATGCAGACCGAACTGCCGAATTTGACCAGCGATTCAGGGTAGATATCCGAGTTCGCGCTGGTCGAAAAGACGTTCTTGGCCAGATCGAATCGCGGACGGTTGACGACATGATCGACCCCAAGGTTGTCTAGCACCCGCGCCATGTTGCGGAACGTCTTGGGGCTGATGAAGCCATTGTCCAGGGTGAAGGCGAGGATATTGAGGTCGTAGTCCTTCTTTAGCAGGTAGCACAGATAGGTACTGTCTTTCCCACCTGAGTAGGCGACCAGCGCATGGTAGTGGCAGCCTGAAGCCTTGGCTTGTGCGACCAGCTCGTCGAACTGAGCCCGAAGTCGGTTCAGCGAGGGTATGAACTCGTCCCGCTGGGCGAAATCTGCGCATACCGAACACATTCCCTCGTCGTCGAACGTGATTCCAGGGAACGTTTCGGGCAGAGTACAATGAGTACAACGGCGCATATTCGATTCTCGATCGTTGTGGGTCAGTGAACGGCCGCGCGCCTGGTCTTGCCGGTCGCGGTCCTGGGTAGCGCGCTCCGAAACTCGATCGATGTCGGTACCAAGTAGTGGGGCAAGCGTTCACGGCAGTGAAGGCGCACCTCGCGCTCAGATGGCGGGGAGCTGCCATCGCACACGAGTATGGCCTTCAGGGTTGTAGCGCCGTCGGTGTCCGTGATTCCCACTACGGCGGACTCACTGACGCCTGTCATTTCGCACAGACAGCTCTCGACTTCCTCCGGACTGACTCGGAATCCCATCGTCTTGATGAGTCCATCGCTCCGGCCCAGGAAGTACAGGTATCCCTCTTCGTCCAATCGGCCCAGGTCTCCGGTGAAGAGGCCACCGTCGCGAAACGTGCTCTGCGTGTGGCAGGGGTCGTTCCAATACCCGGGTGATACGAAGCTACCGCGATGCACGATTGTACCTACCTCACTCGGATCAACAGGATTGCCATCGTCGTCAACGATGGAGATCTCGACGCCGGGAAACGGAATGCCGACGCTGCCCTTCTTTCGATCGAGATCGTGAGGCGGCAGATAGGTCGAGCGGAAAGCCTCTGTGGTTCCGTACATCAGGAAGAACTCGCAGGCCGGAAGGACCGATCTCAGTTGACCGAGCATCTTGTCGGGCATCGCTTCGCCGATGATCGACACATAGCGCAGGCTAGGAAACCGCTCGGCGGGGAACGACGACCGAGGGTGCAGAAGCGTACGCCAGAAGGACGGCATGGCGTGGATGCCCGTGACCCGCTCGGCGAGCAGCGTCGTGACCACGTCGCCAGGAAGGGCGGACGGTTGCTGTACCAGGGTACCGCCCACGAGGATGGCTGTGAAGAGCTGGCTTAGCGCTCCGTCAAACGACAATGGTGTGACCGAGATCAACCGGTCTTCCGGATCATTCCTGAGTATCGCGGCAGAGTATGTCGTTGCATCGTGGAAGATCTGGTGCGTGACCATGATGCCTTTTGGCATCCCGGTGGAGCCGGAAGTGTACACAATCGCGGCGAGTTCATCTGGCGCGGCTGTCTTGGGCAGCGCCTGATCGCCGGCCGTGGGGAGCTTGCCGGCCAACGGGATAACCAGGTCGACGTGGCAGCGTTCGAAGTAGGCGGAGTCGAAGATCGATTCTCTGGAGCCGTCTACGAACAGGGCCTTCAACCCGCAGTCGTCTACAACGTGCCTGAGATGTTCCTCTCTGTAGTATGGATTGATGTGGACAAACGCGGCGCCCGCTTTCAGGATGCCGAACAACGCGATGGTCTCTTCGGCATTCTTCGAGCTGAATATGCCCACCCGGTCACCTGGCTTCACGCCTCTGGACACCAGATACTGTGCGACGGCTTCGGACCGATCGTCCAGCTCGGCATAGGTGAGTCGGGCATCGCCGCATACGACCGCTTCATCCGTCGGGCGCTTCGCGGCGGAACTACGCAATAACTCGTGAGTTGGGATCACTGGACCGCTTGCGCTGCCTGCTTCGTCTTCTCTACGTAGCCAACGATGGAGTCGATCGACCCTAGGTTGTCGACCGTGATGTCATCTCCCTGAATCGAGATCTCGAACGTAGACTCGACGAATGCGACCAGATCGAGTGCGTCGAGCGAGGTGAGTTGACCGTTCTCGAAAAGGTTCACTGCGGGATCGATGTTATCGGCATTCGTTAGTTCCGTGATGAAGCGTTCTACCTGCGCTCGTACGTTCATAGTCTGTGGTAGTAAGGGTGGACGGCTCGAGGCGGGCGATCCGGTAACTAGCCCATACGGGCAAGTTCTGGACCAGTTCCGAGTGGGTTGGGAGGGCCGATTCCCCTTGATTCGCCTGCTTTACTCCGTCTTCCCGGACAGCGGCCAACCGCGAATGATGGGGTCTTGCCTCAACCTGCCGGGTGGGTCGGTGAGCTCAGCAACAGGTGAACTGCTCACGATTCTGGTTAGTCAGCGAACTGTATTGCAGAACACAGGCCGCCGAAGTGGGCCGATTCGACGTGTTGCGCCGCGTCACGCCCTCGCTTCTCTTATCGGTGATGATCGCCAAAACCATCTCGCTCCCTCACCGACCTGCAAGGAGGCCGTCATGCTCGGTCGTTTGACGTGCTCTGAACTGATCTCCTCTGTCTTTGCCGTGGTGGGACTGTTCCTGGTCATGTCCGTCCCGGTTAAGGCGCAAAACGTCGTGCAGCCGGCGCCGAACCGTGGGCCGGATGAAGGGGAGGGCCCGTTCGAGCGGCTCGTGCTGCGCGGGGCCATCGTGATAGACGGGACGGGCGCGCCGCCGATGGGTCCGGTGGACATCGTCATCGAGGGCAACCGCATCGCGCGGATCGCGGGAGTGGGTGTGCCTGGCGTTCCCATCGATCCTAACCGGCGTCCGGAACCGGGGACGAAAGAGCTGGATGTCTCAGGGATGTATGTTCTGCCCGGGTTCGTCGATTTGCATCTCCATACGGGTGGCGTACCGAAGGCTCCCGAAGCGGAATACGTCTACAAGCTGTGGATGGCCCACGGGATAACGACGGGACGAGGCGTGGGTTTCGGGCCCGTCGACTGGTCGCTGAGCGAACAGGAGCGCAGTGCTCGCAACGAAATCGTCGCTCCGCGCATGTTCGTCTACCAGATCCCGGGGCAGGGTTGGGGACAAGGGCCGATACGGACGGCGGATGATGCTCGGGCCTGGGTCCGTTGGGCGGCTGACAAAGGAATCGACGGGGTGAAGCTGTTCGGGTATGAACCGGAGATCATGGCGGCGCTGATCGACGAGGCGAGAAAGCATAACATGGGTACCACGGCGCACCTCGCCCAGACCAACGTCGCCTGGATGAACGCGCTTGATGCGGCACGCCTTGGTTTGGGGACCGTCACGCATTACTACGGTTTGTTCGAGGCGATCTACGACGACCACGACGTGCAGCCGTGGCCTGCCGATATGAACTATGCCAACGAGCAGCACCGCTTCGGGCAGGTTGCCCGGCAATGGGATATGATCCATCCGCCTGGCAGCGACGAGTGGAACGCGCTGCTGAAGGAACTGAAGGAGCTGGATATCACCCTCGACCCGACGATGACCGCCTACCTGGCGAGCCGCGATGTGATGCGAGCACGTAACGCCGATTGGCACGAGAAGTATACTCTGCCATCGCAGTGGGACTTCTACGAGCCGAGCCGCGAGAACCACGGGTCCTTCTACTATGATTGGACGGCGTGGGATGAGATCGCGTGGAAGAACTTCTACCGCGTATGGATGCAGCTGCTGGACGACTACAAGGACATGGGCGGACGTGTGACGGTGAGCTCGGACGCCGGCTACATCTATAACTTGTACGGGTTCTCCACTATCGAGGAAATGGAGTTGCTGCAGGAGGCCGGCTTCCACCCGCTCGAGGTGTTCCGCAGCGCCACGTTGTACGGCGCACAGACGCTGATGAAGCCGAAAGGACAGCCCGTGGAGTTCGGTATCGTGCGTGAAGGATATCTGGCGGACCTCGTCGTCGTGGGCGAGAACCCGATCGATGATATCAAGGTGCTGTATGGCACTGGTGTTGTGCGCCTGAATGACGAAACGGGGGTAGCCGAGCGCAAGGGCGGCATCGTGTACACGATCAAAGACGGGATCGTCTACGATGCTAAGCAGTTGCTGGCCGACGTGGCGGCCATGGTAGAAGAACAGAAGCGAGAGCGCGGTATCGCGCCGTAGAAGATCAGTTGTGCTAGAGCCGGAGTCATCATGAACATGCGCGTTTATCTACTTACGATCGTGTCTGCATTGGCGCTTCTGCTAGCGGCAAGCGCGGCTCGAGGACAAACCGAATTTCAGCATGACGTGATCCCGACTTCCGCTGGCGATTTGACGATCACGTTCGTCGGGCACGGCACTCTGATGTTCGAGTTCGACGACAGGGTGATCCACGTCGACCCGTTCAGCCGCCTCGCGGACTACAGCACGTTGCCTGATGCGGACCTGGTGTTGATCACCCATCCCCACGGCGACCACCTGGACGCCGGCGCGATCATGGGTGTCAGCACCGAAGAGACGGTCGTGATCGTCTGTCGTGCCTGCGACGACCGAATCCAGGGCGCGATCGTGATGGAGAACGGGGCGTCACGGACGGAGTTGGGCGTCCTCATTGAAGCGATACCCGCGTACAATCTGGTCCACATGCGCGACAACGGGCAGCCGTATCACGCGAAGGGGGACGGGAACAGCTACATCCTGACGTTCGGGGATGTCCGGGTATTCGTGGCGGGCGACGCCGAGAATACGCCTGAGATGAAGGCGATACGAGACATCGACGTCGCGTTCTTGCCGATGAATCTGCCGTATACGATGACGCCGGAGATGGTCGCGGACGCGGCCAGGGCGTTTCGCCCCAAGATCCTCTACCCATATCACTACGGGAGCACGGATACGGACGAGCTGTTGAGGTTGATGGAGGGCGAAGCGGGAATCGAGGTGCGGATTCGAAAGATGTAACCGGCATAGGAATCGGCCCGGTGCGGCCCGAGCGGCGTCGTGTTATTATCAACGCCCTCGCTGCGCGCCACCAACCATCAAGCGGCTCCGACGACAGCCACCAGCGCAACCACAAAAGATGAGAGAACGATGATCGAGGAACTCTATACTGCCAGGCAGATCGAGCTTAGAAACCGCGCCAGGGAGCTGGCCGAGAACGTCATGCGGCCGGTGGCGGCTAAATACGATGAGGCTCAAGAGTATCCCTGGGAGGTCCAGAAGGCGATCAAGGAGGCCGGACTGTCCGGCGTCTGGATTCCAGAGGAATACGGTGGCATGGGCGGCGGCGTTCTCGACCTGTGCATCGTGGTCGAGGAATTCTCGCGTGCCTGTGGTGGTATGGGTGTTGGCTACGCCGTCAATGCTTTGGGCTCATTCCCGGTGATCGTTGGCGGGACGGACGAGCAGAAGGCGAGCTGGCTGCCCAATATCGCGTCCGGCGAAAAGCTGATCTCGTTCGGTCTGTCTGAGGCGAAGGCTGGGTCGGACGCTGGATCGATGACCACCGAGGCCACGCGTGACGGAGATCATTACGTCCTGAACGGCGAGAAGAAATGGAATACGGGCGGCGCTGTCTCAGCCTACAACACGATCTTTGCCGTCACCGAGCCGGGTCGCGGAGCGCGGGGGATCTCGGCCTTCGTGGTCGACGCCGACACGCCCGGCTACAGCGTGGGCAAGCACGAGGACAAGATGGGCATCCGCTGCGTGCCCGTCGTGGAGATCCATCTAGAGAACTGCAAGGTGCCGGCGGACAGTTTGTTGGGCGGAAAAGAGGGACGTGGCTTCAAGCACGCGATGATCACTCTCGACCGTGCACGCCCCGGCGTCGCGGCGCAGGCCGTGGGCCTGGCGCAGGGCGCCATGGACCTGGCGATGGCGTACACGCATGAGCGCCAGCAGTTCGGTCAGTCCGTCAGTTCGTTCCAGGGCGTTCAGTGGATGTTCGCTGACATGTCAACGCATATCGAGGCGGCGCGCCAACTGGTGCACACCGCCGCCCGGACGATTGACTCGGGTGCCAAGAACATCTCCAAGGTTTCGGCGATGTGTAAGTTGTTCGCCACCGATGTAGCGATGAAGGTGACCACCGACTGTGTGCAGCTGTTCGGCGGCTACGGCTACTGCAAGGACTATCCGATCGAGAAGTACATGCGCGACGCGAAGATCACGCAGATCTACGAAGGGACGAACCAGATTCAGCGTCTGGTCGTCGCCCGCAACCTGATGCGGGAAGCGGCGAGCGAGGCAAGCTAGCGAAGTTTGAAACCGCAAGACGTACTCCGCGGCGTATTCGGGTACGATGAGTTTCGCCCCGGCCAGCTCGAAGTGATCGAGGCCCTCCTCGAGGGGCACGATTGCATCGGCGTTATGCCTACGGGCGCCGGAAAATCTCTGACCTTCCAGGTACCGGCGAAGATCCTTCCCGGTACCGTACTCGTCATCTCGCCGCTCATCTCCCTTATGAAGGACCAGGTGGACGCGCTGGAAGCGGTCGGCTTCCGCGCAACCGCCATAAACTCGACGCTGGATTTCGACGAGCGCCGGCGTCGCATCGCGGCGACCCGCGCCGGCGAATACGAGCTGGTGTTCCTAGCCCCGGAAGCGTTGGATGGGTCATTACGGCAGCTGGCGCGGGAGTGGCCGCTATCGCTCATCGTGGTGGACGAGGCGCACTGCATCTCGCAGTGGGGACATGATTTCAGGCCGTCGTACCGTCGGCTGCGAGGTCTCAAGGATGAACTGAACCAGATACCGGCTCTGGCTCTCACTGCTACTGCCACCCGACAGGTGGCCCGCGACATCATCAAGCAGTTGGGGATGGTGAAGCCGAAAGGCTACAAGGGATCTTTCTTCCGGCCCAACCTGCGGATCTACTGCCGAAAGAAGGGAACGGGCGACACGCGAAAAGAGATCCTCGGGCTCATCCGGGCCCGGGAAGGCGACTGCGGGATCGTCTATTGCTTGTCGCGCCGATCCGTAGACCAGACGACCGAGTTCTTGCAGGGGGAGGGAATCCGCGCCGCGCCGTACCATGCCGGGCTGAGCGACGACGAACGGATCGCGAATCAGGATGCGTTCGCCCGCGACGATATCGAAGTCATCGTCGCCACCATCGCGTTCGGGATGGGGATCGACAAATCCAACGTCCGCTTCATCATCCACCGCGATATGCCGAAGGACATCGAGTCGTGGTACCAGGAGATGGGTCGCGCGGGACGGGATGGGCTGGACAGCGATTGTTTCCTCTTCTACTCGTGGGCCGACGTGAAGGCACACGACCGCTTCCTCGATGATATAGAGGATTCCGATCTGCGGTGGATCAAGCTCAAAGCGAACCGCGCGCTGTTCAAGCTCGTTGAGCGCGACACGTGCCGGCACCAGGCGATTCTCGCCCACTTCGACGAGGAGATCGAAGCGTGTAGTGAGTCTTGTGACGTCTGCACAGGCAAGAGCACAGAGCAGCTGGCCGCGGAAGGGATGGGGCGACGGGCGGCGGCCCTGGACACTTCAGAGCTGGTATACGTCCCGGTGGATCAGGACGGGCGCGAGACGGATGTCCCCATCGTCGATGATCCGGATGCCGAACGCCTGTTCCAGCGATTGCGTGAGGTGCGAAGGCGATTGGCCGACGCTCAAGGCGTTCCCGCCTACATAGTGTTCAGCGATAGCACGTTGAGGGGGATGGCGCGGGCTCGGCCCACGACGTCAGACGAGTTGCTCGAGGTACCGGGTGTCGGGCCGACAAAGTTGCAGCGCTACGGAGAATCCTTCCTGTCCGCTATCCTCACCGATCTCCACAAGGATAGTTGACCCACTCCTACTCCTGCTCGTGCTCGACCAATACGAGCACGAGCAGGAGTGGGAGTTATCTATCGTCTAATTCCCGTTGTAAGGGATACCCTCGCTCCACCAGAGCGGAGCTGGCTCGCCCTTCAAGTAGTGGTCGAAGAACTCCTTCATGCGAATCGAATAGTCCAGCTTGTTCGCGTACTTCTGCGGGTGGTGCGGCTCGTCCCGGTACTGGAGGAACACCGCCTGCTTGTTCAGTCGCCGCAGCGCAAGGTAGAACTCGATACTCTGGTACCAGGGGACCGCGCCGTCCACATCGCCGTGCATGATGACGATCGGCGTCTCGATGTACTCGGCGAAGAAGATCGGTGAGTTCTCGATGTAGTCCGCCGTCGCTTCCCACAAACTTCCTGACAACCGACTCTGTCCCTGCTCATACTGGAACTGACGAGCCAGGCCGGAGCCCCAGCGGATGCCGCTGTAAGCGCTGGTCATGTTGGTGACCGGCGCGCCGGCCACCGCGGCGGCGAAGATGTCGGTCTGTGTCACTATATATGAAGTGGTGTAGCCGCTCCACGAGTGACCGTGAAGTCCCAGCGCGTTTGGATCGGCCAGTCCCATGTCGACCAGCTTCTTCACTCCCGGCACCACGCTCTTCATCGACGAAAGACCGGGCCTCCCCACCTCGAACCGCACGTCGGGTAGGAAGACGATATATCCGTCTGAAGCGTAGACCGGGAAGCTGGGTCGGTGGTTCACGACCGGCTGGTTGAACTCATGGAGCCGCTGCGAGAAGAAGCGGTAGAAATAGGTCAGCACCGGGTAGCGCTGGCCGGGCTGGTAGTTCCCCGGCTTGATCACCACGCCGTGCAGTGTCACGCCGTCGTCCGACGTCCATTCGACCAGCTCGGAGGTGCCCCAGGCGAACTCGCTGATCTGAGGGTTCACATCGGTCAGCTTGCGCGTATCGCCGAACCAGAGATTCGAGACCCACAAATCGGGGAACTCGTCGTAGTCCTGGCGCGTGAAGAGCAGGCGATCGGCATCCTCCGCTTTACCCATGAACTGGAACTTCTTGTCCGCTTCCAGCAACGCTTCCAGCCCGCCCCGCCCGATGCGAGTGCGGTAGTAGCCGAAGTTCTTCTCCAACTCATGGAAAGAGGCCAGGTGGACCCAGTCGCCATTCTCGAACGCATCGACATCGGGGTCGATCCGCAGCACCCGGAAGATGCGATGCTCTTCCCGGCCCGCGCCGCCCGTCAGGTTGGTCGGCTCGCCGCCGTCGGTCGGGAACTGCCAAACGTCGTACTTGTCGTAGATCAGAATCGCATCGTCACCTTCGACCCAGCCGCCGATTCCGTGGCCGCCGCGAGGGCTGGGGTAGTCATGATCCACATCGTAGAAGGGAACATCCATCCCTTCCGTCAGATTCCGTGTCGTTCCCCGTTCGGCGTCGTATATGTGCCAATGGTCGGCCATGTAGTAGGCGACGTAGCGGCCCTCCGGCGACAGACTCATCGATGACGCGAGCACACCGCGCCCGCGCAGCCAACCGGTCGCCAGCGAGCCACCGCCGCTGTAGCGCTCGATGATTCTCGTCTTTGAACCATCATCCAGGTCGACCAGATACACGTCAGAGGCGAAGCCGGCCCAGGTCCGCTCTCTCATGTAGGGAGCTGTAGCGTTGCCAAGAGCCTGGCGTGGGTTGTCCACCGCGCCGCCCACCTCGACCAGCGAATCGGCAAGCTGCACGACGCGTCCGTTTCGCATGTGATAGACGGCTGTGTAGCGCTTCTCCTGTTCGTCCTCCCAGACCTCTTTCTGATTGGGAATGATGAGTAGGTCATTCGTGTGCCAGACGTCCACGCCGCGCTCCGCGAGGATCGTGTCGAAGTCGTAGGGATCGAAGGGCTCTTCGTCTTCAGCGCTGTCGTCTGCTTCGTCCTCGCTCTCTGTCTCCGACTCGCCGTCATCTTCATCGTCGGCTCTTTGAGGCCGGAACCCGAAGAAGAGGCGCTGCCCGTCCTCCGACCAACCCATCCAGTTGTCTGCTGGGATCATCCAACCCGCGGGCGTGTCGTCTGCGGCGATCGCCGTAGCTACATCGTTGCCCGCCCAAACCAGCAGTGAGCCGGGGCCCGCCTCTCCGTCTTCATCCTCGTCGGCGGAAACCCAGGCGAGTCGGGATCCGTCTTCCCACCAGGCGATGCTGCCGATCGAGGCGAACGACCGGACATCCAGCGCGCGAACCGCATCGTTGCTCAGGTCTCTCAAGTACAGCCCGTCACCCTCACCGTCGGGCGCCGCGACGACGTAGACCAGGTAGCGGCCGTCGTCATCAAATGAGAACGCGCGCACGTGCTCTACTGAGATCTCTTGTCCCGTCGCCAGCTCCCGAAGAACCATCAGCGTCCCTGGTTTCTCGCGCTTTCTCGCTTCCTCCTCACTCTCTCCTTCCCCTACTTCTTCCGCTTCTCCCTCCTGCTCCTCGTCGGAGTCCTCGTCCGAGTCCTTCGGCTCGAAGTGCAGCCGGGCCAGCCAACCGCCGTCAGCCGAGAAGGCGAATCGCTGTACCGCCTCCCAGCTGGTGATCGTCCCGTCGGCGGTGGCCAGCAGCGACAACCCGGCTTGCGGCCGGTCGTTGCGCTTGGCTTTCTCCATCGCTTCCACCGACGGTTCGAGCCGCATGGCGACCCACGCGCCGTCGGCCGAGATCACCGGCCGCGCGCCCAGGGGGACGACGTACCGCGTCGTGCCATCCGTGGAGTGGATGATCACCTCGCCGTCACCCCGATCCGGATCGGCGGTGAAGGCGATCCAGCCACCGTCGTCGGAGATGCTGGCGTTTTGCACCTGCCGGAACTTCATCAGGTCGGCGAACGTGAGGGTACGCCGCTCCTGTGCCAGGAGTCCCGAAGGTAGCAGGCACAGGAAAAGCGCCAGGTATGCGAAGTGTCTGATCTGTCTAACTCGCGTGCGGTTCATACTCGCTCTCTCTCGTGGTTGATCGGTATTACTCGTGTCGTACAACTTCTCCGCCTTTCATCACGAAGCGTACGTTGCGCAGCGACGAAATGTCGTCCGTTGGGTCACCGGCGACAGCGATGAGGTCTGCCAGCAGGCCATCGCGGATCGCGCCGCGATCGTCGAGGCCGAGGATCTCCGCGTTACCAGAGGTCGCGGCCACGGTCGCCTGCAGTGCCGTCATTCCGTACTCCACCATCAATTCCAACTCCCAGACGTTGTCGCCATGGGAGTAGACGCCGACGTCGCCGCCAAAGCAGATCGGCACACCGGCATCCAGCGCCTGGCGAAACGCCCGCTTCTTCATCGTGATCCGTTCTGGCTCGGGGTCGGTGCCCTTTCGCCAACCAGCGTAGGTCGTCACCGCTTCCGCGGCGCCCAGCGTGGGGCAAAGCCCGACCCTACGCTCGGCCATCAACTCGAAAACCTCCGGTGTGCCACCGTCGCCGTGCTCGATGCTCACGACGCCGGCCAACGTCGCCCGGCGCATCGCCTCCGGGCTGCTGGCGTGGGCGGCGACGACACGCCCGGAGCTGGCCGCCACCTCGACGATCAACTCCAGCTCCGCCTGTGTGAACGTGGGCTGCGTTTCGCCGTTCGGTCCCCATCGATAGTCGGCGTAGACCTTGATGAAGTCGGCGCCGTTACCGATCTGGTCCCGGGTTACCCGGATTAGATCGTCATAGCCGTCGGCGGCCTCGGCGCCCTTTGGCAGGTCCCACTCGGGGGCGCCCTTCGGACCATAGCTTCCCGTCGCCACGATGGCGGGACCCGCGACGAGCAGGCGGGGACCGGGGATGACGCCCTCGTCGATGGCGCGCTTGATGCCGACATCGGCGTAACCGGCGCCCTCGCTTCCCAGATCCCGTTCCGTCGTCACCCCGGCCATCAACGTCTTTCCGGCCGCCACTGCGGCCCGGACGGCGCGCATCGCCAGCGGTTCATTCAGCACCTGGTCGTTCCAGGGCGTCTCATCGTAGGGGTGGAGCAGCAGGTGCGAGTGCCCCTCGATCAGGCCGGGTAGCAGCGTCAGTCCCGGGAGGTCGATGACCTGAGCCTCGGAGGGCCGCGGCAGTCGATCCGCGGGGCCGGCGGCGGCGATCCGATCGTCGACGACGAGCACCGCCCAGCCCTCGTGTAGTTCTGCACCATCGAAGACGCGGGCGGGCCGCAACACCACTGGTGCCGGGGACTGCGCCTGGAGCACCGACGGCGCGACCAGCGCGAACGCGAGGACACACAGGCCCGGGTAGTAATTGCAGCGCATCATGATGGGCTCGCCTGGTTGTGCGTGATTGTGGACGCCGTATCGCTACAACGCCTCGATCACCCGGCTGAGGCGCGCCTCCGCCTCGTCCGCGAAATCGCCCATGCTCTCCTCGCCGGCGACGGATAGCATCGCTCGCGGTCGGGCGATCGCCACTTCCGAACCGTCCGCGGTCTCCGCCACCACCACGTTGCAGGGGAGCAGTAGCCCGATCGTGTCGTCCATGGTCAGCGCCTGGTGCGCGAGATTGGGGTTGCAGGCGCCCAGTATGACGTACGACTTGAAGTCGACATCCAGCTTCTCTTTCATCGTCGCCTTCACATCGATGGTCGTCAGCACGCCGAAGCCCTCGTCTTTCAACGCCGCCGTGACCCGTTCCACTGCTGCGTCAAACGATGTGCCGGGCAGCTCCTTCCGCATTCCGTAATCGCTATCCTTCACGGGATACCTCCGTTGGTTTTGTCGGGGCAGTGCTCAGAACGTAGGTCATGGAGGCGCGCCACTCAACACCGATGGACCACTTTCCATAATGGCCGGGAGACTGAAGATTTCCGGCGGCCCCGACCCCTTCACTCGACGAACAGGCTACGTGATATGAGGCTTTCACGCTTTGGAAAATCGACGCGCCTGGCGGCTGTCCTGGCACTCGCCACTTTGGTCACTCCGCTGTCCGGCCAGGTCGCCACAACCGACACCCGAGCCCTCGAGGCTACGCTACAGGAGGTCCTCGACGGGATTTACTCCGCCGGCTCGTTCCCCGGCGCGACGGCGGCGGTGACGCTGCCGGACGGGACTACCCTATCGGTGGCGGTCGGGTACTCGGACTCGACGAGACGTGTGCCGATGCGAACCGAGGATCGCATGCTCCAGGGCAGCACGGGCAAGACGTACTACGCAGCGGTAGCGATGCAGCTGGTCGGCGAAGGACGCTTGGACCTCGACGCCCCGGTTGCCGCCTATCTTGGCGACCGTTCATGGTACGACCGAATACCCAACGCCTCGAGCATCACGGTTCGCAATCTGATGAATCACACGAGCGGCGTGATGCGCTACGAATTCAAGGAACAGTTCCTGATCGACCTGTTAGCTGAACCCGATCGACAGTGGGAGCCGGAGGATCTGGTCGGTTACATCCTGGATGAGGAGCCGAACTTCGCCGCGGGGCAGGGCTGGGAGTACTCGGATACGAACTACATACTCCTCGGGATGATCATCGAGGGTCTAACGGGGCGAAGCCTTTTTGAGGAAGTCGAGGAACGCCTTTTTGCTCCCCTCGAACTGCACAACACCGTTCCCTCCACGGGCCGGACGATTCCTGGCCTGGTGCAGGGCTACGCCGGTGTCGGCAACCCGTTTTCGGGAACGGACGAAGTCATCCTTCCGGACGGCCGTTTCGTCATCAACCCACAGTTCGAGTGGGCGGGCGGTGGAATGTCGTCGACCACCGAGGACCTGGCCCGCTGGGCGGCGGCTCTGTTCCAGGGGCAGGCCTACGACGCAGCTCTGCTCGAGCAGGTACTGGACGGCGTGCCGGCCCGACTGGGTCCCGGGAGCCGCTACGGCCTGGGCGTGATCATTCTGGAAACGCCACACGGGGTGAGCTACGGGCATAGCGGGTTCTTCCCCGGCTACCTGTCGCAGGTGGCGTATTACCCGGAGCACCGGATCGCCGTTGCCGTGCAGGTGAACTGCAGCGTGCCACGGGCGTTGGGCCGGCCGCTGGGTGACATGGTGAACGAGCTCGCCGCGGCTGTCATCGGAGAGCCCGAGCCGTAGCCGGGCGAGGCGACGCGAAGTAGTTTCTCGGCCATGAGTATCCTATCCAATCTCCGGTTGCTGTTCACTGTAGGGCGCGGCGCCTTCGGCGGTCTGTCAGAGGAAGACGCGGGGCGCGATCCGTTCACGCTCTTCGGGCGCTGGTTCGATGACGCGCGGCGCGCCAAGATCTATCTGCACGAAACGGTCTGCCTGGCGACGGCCACGCCAGACGGCGCGCCATCGGCGCGCATGATGCTGCTCAAGGGATTCGACGAGCGTGGCTTTCGCTTCTACACTAACTACGGGAGTCGCAAAGCCGCGCAGCTGGAGGAGAATTCGAAAGCCGCTCTGGTGCTTCACTGGTCGATCCTCCACCGGCAAATCCGCATCCAGGGAAGCGTAGAGCGCCTGTCGGAAGAGGAGTCGGCCGAGTACTTCCGTACGCGACCCAGGGGGAGCCAGCTGGGCGCTTGGGCGTCGCGACAGAGCTCGGAGCTCGAGGGGCGCTCGGAGCTCGAGGAAGCGTACCGCGAGTACGAGTCCGAGTTCGAAAGTAAGGAAGTGCCGCTGCCTCCATTCTGGGGAGGCTACCGGCTGAAACCGGACCGGATCGAATTCTGGCAGGGGCGCGCCAACCGGCTCCACGATCGGTTGGTCTATATAAGAGAGGATAGCGCCTGGAACGTCATCCGACTGGCGCCGTAGAGACCATCCGCCGAAACACCCAGTAGAACACGACAAGGACGAGTGCCTTGGGGTTGGATCGTCCCACCCTGCGACGGAGCATCCGCGAGTTGCCGCGCGCCGCGTGGCTGCTGTTCGGCGGCACGTTCATCAGCAAGTTCGGCAGCTTCGTCATCGTCTTCCTGGCGGTCTACATCACGCGGCAGGGGTATTCGGAGGCGCAGGCGGGTCTCGCTCTTAGCGCCTATGGGCTAGGTGCCTTGTTCTCGGGGCCGGTGGGTGGTTCGCTGGCCGACCGGCTCGGCCGACGCTACACGATCGCGCTCTCCATGTTCACCTCGGCAGCGGCGATGTTGGGGCTCTCGCAGGCGAACAACCTTCTGGCGATCATCCCGTTGGCGGCGCTCGCCGGTTTCACGTCGGAGCTTTACCGACCGGCGGCCGCTGCGTTACTGGCCGACCTGACGCCGGCGGGTCAGCGTGTGCCGGCGTTCGCCATGAACCGGCTGGCAGTGAACGCCGGCTTTGCCGCGGGGCCGGCGGTCGGAGGCTTCCTGGCCGGGCACGGCTTCTTGTATCTGTTTGTCGGCGATGCCATCACGTCAGCCGTCTTCGGGGTCATCGCGTTGCTGGCGTTGCCGGAGGGCAAGCCCGCGGAGGAGCAGGAGGGAAAAGCCAGCTGGGTACGCGTCGTGCTGGCGGACAGAGGGTTTCTCGTGTTCCTCGCCTCGTCGACATTGGGCATCCTGGTGCTGGTTCAGGCGTTCTCGAGCTGGGCGCTGCAGATCACGGAGCGGTTCTCGGCCGCGACGTTCGGTGCGCTCGTCTCGCTCAACGGCCTGTTGATCGTGCTGTTCGAGCTGCCCATCGCATCGGTCACGCAGCGGTTGAGGCCCCGTCGCGTTATGGCGTTCGGCTTCCTCGTGATGGGCATCGGGTTCGGATTGACGACGGGCGCTGCGATCATTCCGGTGGCAGCTCTGGCGGTGGCGGTCTGGACGCTCGGCGAGATCACGCTGTTGCCGGTAGCGGCTGCGTACGTGGCAGATGTGGCGCCGGTGGAGATGCGCGGGCGATATCAAGGCGCGTGGAGCCTGACGTTTGGCATCGCGTTCGTCATCGGACCGACGTTGGGGACGGCGCTCTACGGCATCAATCCGACGGCGCTGTGGAGTTCCTGTGTCGTGGTGGGTGCGCTGGCGGCGATCCTCGTGCTCCAGGGACCAGAGGCAAAAGGGGCGTCAGTCTAAGTCTAGGTGTTCCTGCTGACCGACGAGGTACGCCTCACCGAACAGCTTTGCGAACTCATCGTCTACGTCGGTCTCGTCGTGCATTCGGAACGTATGGGCGTAGCAGTTGGGCGCGATGACGTCGACGCTGTGCAGCGCCGGATGCTCTATGCGCCGGGTCAGCCAGAGTCCGATGTCGACCCGGCGCTTTCGCACCACCGCGTTGGCGAAGCGGACCCGCACCTGGAAGACGATGCGCGATTTCTGTGCGTAGATGGTGACGGGCCCGCACTCGCGGGCGATCGCCCTAACTCTGTTGAATATCCTCCGTGCAGCCGGGAGCTTTCCCTCAAGGTGGTCAGCCAGCTTGAAGCGACCGCACGAGTGCCAGATGTTCCGCATCACGAAGCGGTGCCCGCAGCGTGGGCAGGTCCAAAGCGGCCGCCTCTCCTTCGGCAT
Organism: Gemmatimonadota bacterium; assembly: GCA_039586795.1. Taxonomy (GTDB): domain Bacteria; phylum Gemmatimonadota; class Gemmatimonadetes; order Palauibacterales; family KS3-K002; genus Kutchimonas. The sequence continues at coordinate 25,252 of JBDHJS010000031.1, read as the reverse complement.
ACGACTCAGACCTCTGATGGCTTGGCGTCGCCGGAATGTGCGACCTGCAGCGAAACGAGGCGCGCCATCATCGTGACCAGGAACAGCTGACCGATCAACGCCTCCACGATAGAAAGCGCTCTCGTAGGTTGCGCGACCGGCGAGATGTCACCGAAGCCCAATGTCGTAAGCGTCACGAAGCTGTAATAGAGCGTTTCAGCACGCGGCGGTGCCATGCCGATATTGCCGGCGAAGGTGGTCGAAATCATCGGGTCGCCCTGAAATAGCTCGATCGCGTAGTACAACGCCGCGCATACGAACCCGATCAGCAGGTAGAGGCTGACGGCCGCGAAGATGATGCTTGTGGTGACGCGTCGGGCGACGAGGATGTAGAGGAGCAGCAGCCACCCGACGTAGGCTAGGAACAGCACGCTGAAGCCAACTCCGACGGCCTGCATGACGTGCGAGTCTATTACCTCGCTCCCCCAGTCCGTCATGATTGCGGGTATGATCAGCGCCACGCCGATTAGGAAGTGCTTTCTGCTCGTGGCGACGGCGTAGAGCCCGGAGAGCAGGACGGTCGTGGTCAGTGCTGTGAACAAGACGGAGAGGAATCTGGTGTGAGGGAGAATCGTCGGCAGAATGATAGCGACGAGGAGCACCAAGGCGAGAAGTCCGAACCTGCTCCTCAGTGCTTCGCGAACGATTGTGGCTCCCCTGGCGTCAATCATCGCATCCGTGTCCACGGCTCTCCTCCGTAGGCTGATTGCTGTCATAGGTTCTGGCGCTTTGATAATAGCGCAACGGCCGCACCCGCGCCTGTCGCGCGAGTGCGGCCGTATCTGCAGCACTTGTTTGAAGACTAGTTGGGCATCGTAGGTGGAGCCAGCACGACGAAGGGCGTCGTCGGCTCTTGGTTCGGCGGCAGCGGCGCCGGCATCTCTTCGCCGGCTGGGCCCAGGCTCTTCAGGTACTTGTAGACCGCGCGCATATCAGACTCATGCATATTGCTGACCAGCGGCCACGGCATCGGTGGCAGCGCCTTTCGGGTCTTGAGTGTCTCGACAAACTGGTCCTCGGTCAGTCTTTGGACCGTGAGGCGAAGGTTGGAACCGTAGGTGGTTCCCCAGGGCCCGCGCCAGCCGACGGGGACACCGGTGAACCACTCCGACTCCGGGACTTCCCATCCCGTCTCCAGGAATCGTGGTGTGTGACAATCGTGGCAACCGCCGATGGTGGTTATGTAGCGGCCGGCTTCTTCGGGGGTCGCGCCTGATACGTGGGGCGCCGTGTCGGCTACCGCGTCCGATTGGGAGCAGGCCGAAGTGGCTAACGCCAGCACGAAGATCAGGAGCGCCGGTGCTGAGATTCGTCTCATGCGTCTCCTCCAGTTGGGGCTATGTCGTCGGCCCGAGGATGGCCGAAGGCGCGAATATGCGTCCGCGGGGCCCTGATACGCAAGCAATTCCTCCACTACAGATCCGGCACGCTTTGTGAGTACTGGACAAAAGGCCCCATCCCTGATTCACTTCCTTACCCTCCCGTATTCGGGGCCTGTCACAGAAAGGACTGGAGATGAAGCGCCTATCCCCGGCTTGGGTTCTAACAACACTTGCGCTCGCCGCCTGTTCGAGCTCGGGCTCCAGCGTCGCCGAGCCGACGCCCGATGAGGCAGCGCCTGCGACGCCCACGCTAGCGACCATGCTCGTGCTGAAGGACGCCGGCCGCTTCCAGCAAGGTGATACGGTCCACGTCGATCTCGACAATGTTTCGGGTGACAACAGGGTATCGTTCTACGTCGGTGGACAGCGGCGCGGTGCCGTCTCCTACGACGCACTCGGTCCTGCCGGCGAAGGGACGATGATGGTTACGGCAGCGACCCTCAACGTGCGTAACTGTCGCTCTACGGGTTGCTCGGTGGTTGGGCAGGTGAGTCGCGGGCAGCGGGTCCGCGTGTGGGATATGGCTGGCCGCTGGTACCGCTACGCGGAAGGCGGCGTGCAGGGCTACCTGAACGTCGAGCACCTGGTGCTTCCCGATGCCTACCAGGGTCGACTGTTCGCCAACATCCGCGCCCAGACAAAGGCCTACTACGACCGCGAGTTGGCCGGCCGTCGCGTGACCAGCTACGGCAACGTGTTCAACGGACATAACGTGACGTGGGTCGGCGACGAGATAAGCTTCGAGTTCTACACGCGGTTTCAGAGTGGGCCCGCCGCACAATCGGCTTGCGACGCGATGGAAGGAATATCGGATTTTGTCCAGCACACGATGGCACAGATCCCGGGAGAGTTTATTGGCGCTTTCTCAGCCGGTGTCTACTACGATAATCCCGACACGCCGGAATTCACCGACGTGATGATCGCGGGCATGGCCGGAGCAGGCGGAGCTTTTTGTGCGCTTGATTAGAGGACGAGAACCTTCGGTTTTCGACTATTTCGACAGCGGACAGCCGACAGCCGGTGTTCGACGTTCGAGTCCTGTTCGGCGATCGATGCCCGACGTCCGACGTGCGTCCTGACGACTCTCTGGGTGATGAGCGTTGGTGTCTATAAAGGCCGCTGCCACAGATGATGGTCTATTCTCGTAGGGATAATATAGAGGACGTGTGAGCGGGCCGGGTGCTTCCATTCCGATTCGTGGGGGTGCGCCATGTTTCAGCTCGATCTGACAGCCGAGGAGACCATCATGCTGGCGGAGGTCCTCGAGAATACCCACTCCGACCTGCGGATGGAGATCGCCGATACCGACTCGAAGGACTACCGCGACATGCTCAAGCGGCGGAAAGCGGTTATCGCCAAGGTGCTTTTGGAGCTTGGCCGGCCGGTCGTTTCGGCGGGGCCGGATGTCTTGTAGGAACTCTATAAGGAGAAGCCTTCGGCTTCACATTTCGACAGCGGACAGCCGACAGCCGGCGCTCGACGGCCGAATCCAGTTCGCTGACCGACGCTCGACGCACGACGTTCATCGAGAACGACGTACGGATGGGAGTCGGTAGTCGAGCGTCGATCGCCCAACAGGACTCGAACGTCGAGCGGCGGCTGTCCGCCGTTGGCTGTCGAAATGGTACGAGCGTCGACCGACGCGCGTCGTAGGTCGACCGTCGAACATAGAAAACACCGAACAATCGTGAAGATCCATCTAGTAGACGGTACCTACGAGCTGTTCCGCCACTACTACGCGCTTCCCTCGCATGTCAATTCCGACGGGCAAGAGGTGGCGGCCACCAGAGGCGTCGTGCGTTCGATATTTAACATGCTGCGCGATGGCGCATCCCATATTGCGGTGGCAACCGATCACATCGTCGAGTCATTCCGAAACGATCTGTGGCCCGATTACAAGGACGGGACAGGGATCGAGCCGGACCTGTTTTCGCAATTTGGACTGCTCGAGGATGCGCTGCGCGCCGCCGGAATCCCGGTGTGGGCGATGGTGGAATACGAGGCGGACGATGGGCTGGGGGCGGGCGCGGCGATGGCCACGGCCGACGACCGGGTCGAGCAGGTGCTGATCTGCACGCCGGACAAAGACCTGGCGCAGTGCGTGAGCGGCACCCGGATCGTGCAGCTCGATCGGCGGAAGCGAGCGGTGATCGACGAGCAGGGTGTGATCGAGAAGTACGGGGTCGCCCCGAAGTCGATCCCCGATTATCTGGCGCTGGTAGGTGACGATGCCGACGGCTTCCCGGGCCTTCCCGGTTGGGGAGCCAAGTCGTCGTCCGTCCTCCTCGCGCACTACGGTCATATAGAAGAGATACCGCGCTCGGCGGAGGACTGGGATGTGACGGTGCGTGGCGCGGCACGGCTGGCTGCGACTCTGTCGGAGGAGCTGGAGCTGGCACTGCTCTTCCGGCGCATCGCCACGATCGCAGTTGAGGCGCCGGTGAGCGATAGCGTCGATGAGCTGGAGTGGACCGGCCCGCTAGTAGGTTTCGACGCTGTCTGCGACACCCTGGACGCGCCCGAGCTTGCGGCTCTGGGCGCGGGTTTGAGCAATCGATGAGCGGGGCTATGTTTCAGACGTAGCCCCACAGCACGCATGACTACGGAGCATCCATATGATTTCTAGAGCAACGATCGCGGCCGCGCTCGTCTTAGGGATCCTTACCGCCGCCGGCTGTGGTGATGACGAGGTCGTTAACAACATCCCCAGGGGACGCACGGTGCTGCGGGGCGTGCAGGTCGGCGATACCCTGCGCAGCTACCGGCTGTTCATTCCGGCCGGCACCGACACCATGGCTGCCGATATACCTCTTCTCATAGTGTTCCATGGTTGGGGCGATAACGGCACCGAGATGCAGGCGCTCGCATCGTTCGACGCGAACGCCGACGCGTTCGACTTCTTCGTTGCCTATCCCGACGGTATGGAACAGACCTGGGCGCATGGAGCTGGATGGAACGCCGCGGACTCGGCTGCCGTTAATGACACGGGCTTCGTCCGGATGCTGATTCAGGATGTGGACGATTCCTACAGCATAGATCGAAACCGTGTCTATGCGGCCGGTTATTCGGCCGGCGGCCTGTTCGCCTACCGCTTGGCCTGCGAGTTGGACGATGAGATCGCTGCCATAGCCAGCGTGGCGGCTCCGATGTCGGTCCCGCTCTCGATCACCTGCAGCCCGTCGCTTCCGGTCGCGATTCTGGGGATCCAGGGCACGGACGACGACGTGATACCGTTCGAAGGCGACACGGTGAACTACCTGGGCGCCACCGAGACGATTCAGATGTGGGCGAATTGGATCAGCTGCCCGGACTCGGCGGAGATCATTCGGCCGCCGGACAACTTCGACGATGGGACATTCGTCGTCGTGGAGCGTTACCGGCCGTGCGCGTCAGGAGCGGAAGCGACTGCGATCGGAGTGCTCGGCGGCACACACGCGTGGCAGATGAGCGCCGAGTTCAATACGTCGCTGACGATCTCCGCGTTTTTCCTGGAGCACGAACGGTAGGGACAAGCCCGGACTAGACGGGTAATCATACAAGCGCCAGGCGTCGATCGCCAAAGAGTAGCCGCGGTACCTACGCTTCAGGAGGTAGATAGGTTGAACAGCGATCGCCAGGTCGACGTCTTGGTCGCCGGTGCGGATACCCGTCCCGGACTGGCCGTCGCCCGTTCGCTTGCCGCTCACGGTCTGTCCGTCCTGGCCGTCGGCGAAGAGCCTAACATGGCTCTGCGCTCGCGCCATATCGAACACGCTCTTCTGGCACCGTCACCCCGAGCAGAACCGGAAGCGTACATCGCTTCGGTGCTTCAAGCCGTGGAGCAGCTCGGCATCAAACTAATCATTCCGACGACCGACTCCACTCTCCTGGCCGTTGATCGCTATCGCGCCGAGCTGGAGGATCACACGAAACTGGCGATCGCCCGGTCCGAGTCCCTCGAGAAGGTCGTCGACAAGCGAGCCAATCTGAGACTGGCCAAGCAGCTCGGCGTTCCTTGCCCGAAGCAGTTCGATCTGGAGAGCCCGGACCAGATTCCCGAGATGATCGATGCCCTGGGGTTCCCGATCGTGCTCAAGCCGCCGGGACCCGGGACCTACCCCGGGATGCCCAGTTTCTCGTTCAAGGTTCTCTACGCGCGCGACGAACGAGAACTGCGGGGGTACATCGACGAGCACTGCGCCGATGGAAGCTACCCGCTGTTTCAGGAGTGCGCGTCCGGTGTCGTCCACAACCTCTGCTGCTTCGCGGCGCGGGGAGAGCTGGTGGCGATTCACGAATACCACTCGTTGCGGCGGCTGAGAGGAGTGGGAGTCACGCGCGAGGTCGTGGAGCCCATCGAAGTGGCCGAGCGCAGCGCACGGGAGATGCTCAAGGCCGTCGAATGGGATGGCGTGGCGCATGTGGCCTTCTTCGTCGGCGAAGATCAGAAGAAGCTGTGGTACATGGAGACCAACGGACGGATCTGGGCTTCGGTCCAGGGATCGGTTCACGCCGGGTGGGACTTCCCGTATTGGATCTACCGCTACTTCGTTCACGGCGAAGTACCGGAGCCGGAACCGATTCGGATCGGTAGCCGCACGTGTTGGCACAGAGGGGATCTCGAGTCGTTTCTGTCCTTCTTGCGTGGAGGAGAGATCCCGGCGACGGGCACCGATCCCACACGGTTGCAGGCCTTCGGTCAGTACCTGTCAGGCTTCGGTCCAAGAACTCATTCCGATGTCTTTCGACTCAGCGACCCGATACCCGCGGTCGTCGATCACTGGCGACTGTTCGGAAGACTGACGGGGCTGCGAAGGCGGGCGACCGGGCGCTCGCACAACTCGAGATGAGCAAGGATTCGTTCGTCTCGTACGTGCTGGATCAGCTCCGCGATCTGGGCTCGGTCGATTCGCGCAGAATGTTCGGCGGCCACGGCATCTACCACGACTCCGTCTTCTTCGCCATCGTCGCTGACGACCGCCTCTACTTCAAGACCGACGAGCGCACGCGAGAGGCCTACCGGAGCCAGGGGATGGGGCCGTTCCGGGCCAGTGAGAAGCAGACCCTCACCAGCTATTACGAGGTGCCCGCGGACGTGCTGGAGGACGACGAAGCGCTGTGCCTTTGGGCGGAGCAAGCCGTAGGCGTGGCCCGAACCCTGAATCCCAAGCCTTGACCCGCAACGTAGGAGGGGTACATTTTCGGCCGCGCCACCCATTCAGAATCCTGATCGGGCGGCCCTTGGGGCTGTAGCTCAGTTCGGTTAGAGTGCCGGTCTGTCACACCGGAGGTCGCGGGTTCGAGTCCCGTCAGCCCCGTTATTGCTGAGCAAGTCTGCTGGTTCTCATCTGCCGCTATCGGCGCTCATACTAGTACTGAATATGTCTCGGAGGTCGACTTGATTGCGCTGGAGAACGTGACCAAGTCGTTCGGTCGTACTGTGGCCGTCGACGACGCGTCGTTCACCGTGGATCGCGGAGAAATCGTCGGTTTCCTGGGCCCGAACGGGGCGGGGAAGTCGACGACGATGCGATTGATCACCAACTACCTGGAGCCCGAGCAGGGGGCCGTGAAGCTGGACGGCACGGACGTGCGAGAGGATCCGGTCGCGGCGCGGCGCCAGATCGGCTACCTGCCGGAGAACAACCCCCTCTACACCGACATGCTGGTCAGCGAGTACCTCGCCTTCGTCGGCGACCTCAGGGAGGTGACCGGGGATGGCCCGGGCAGCGCCTTGGACGACGCCGTGCAGGCGACCGGCATCGCCAGCGTCTACTACCGCCCGATCGGCGAGCTGTCGAAGGGCTTTCGCCAGCGCCTGGGGTTGGCGGCGGCGATTCTGCCGCGCCCCGACTATCTGATCCTCGATGAACCGACGGAAGGTCTCGACCCCAACCAGCGGCAGGAGATCCGGAAGTTGATCCGCGAGGTGGGCCAAGAGCACACGGTCCTGCTCAGTACCCACGTGCTGCCCGAGGTGGAGGAGACGTGCCGTCGCATCATCGTGATCCATGAAGGTTCGATCGTCGCTGACGGCACGACGGAAGACCTGATGAACCAGGCCCGGGACATGAGCACCGGGCGCACGGTCATCATGGAAGCGAAGGGGTCGGATATCGAAGAAGAGATCTTGAAGCTTCCCAACGTTGACTCTGTCACCGATCGAGATGAGCACGACGGCCGCACGCGCCTGGTGCTCGATGTCGGGTCCGGGCCCGACCCGCGGCCGGAGATCTTCCGGTTGGCGAAGCAGTTGGGTTGGGAGCTCTGGGAACTGCACGAAGAGGCCGGCAGTCTCCAGGATCTGTTCGGCCGGCTGACGCGGTAGGGGGGGGCGACGATGCGAAATATCTGGACGGTCGCCCGCAAAGAGCTGCGCGGATACTTCGATCACCCGACCGCTTACATCCTGCTGGTCGTCTTCGTCGCTATCAACGCGTTCTTCTTCTTCCGCAGCGCTTTCCTGATCAGCGAAGCGTCGCTGCGGCCCATGTTCGACCTGTTGCCATGGGTTCTTTTGTTCTTCGTGCCCGCGGTGACGATGGGTGCGCTGGCCGAGGAGCAGCGACACGGCACCCTGGAGGTGATGCTGAGCCACCCACTGAGCGAGGCGCAGCTGCTGGTGGGCAAGTACGTCGGCAACCTCCTGTTCCTGTTGATCGCGCTGGCCAGCACGCTGCTGATCCCGATCACCCTGGCTTGGGGCGGCAGCCTCGACCTGGGCGTGTTGGTCGCTCAGTACTTTGGAACCGTACTTTTGTTGGCAGGGATGACGGCCGTTGGCATCTTCGCGTCCTCACTCTCCCGCAACCAGATCACCGCCTTCATCGTGGCGACCGTCATCAACTTCATCTTGATGATGGTCGGCACCGAAGTGGTGCAGATCGGATTACCGAACTGGCTGGTGGGCGTCGCTGCCCAGCTGGGGATTCTGCGGCACTTCGGAAACGTCGCTCGCGGGGTGATCGACCTCCGGGACATCGTTTACTTCCTCTCGCTGGTCGTCGCCTTCCTGTCGCTCGGCTACTGGAAAATGCTCAGCGAGCGGCTCAGTCACGGTGGGCATCTCTACAAGAACCTGCGACTCGGTACGCTGGTCGTGGTGGCGATCGCCGTCTTCGCCGACCTGTTCGGCGGTTACATCCCTGGCCGCGTCGACCTGACGGCGGAGCGGCTCTACACCCTGGCGGACGGAACCAAGGCAATTCTCGGCGACCTGAACGATCTGGTCACCGTCACGCTCTTCGCGTCGAAGGAGCTTCCGGCGCAGGTGAAGCCGTTGGAGCGCGACGTCAACGACGTGCTCCGCGACTTCGAGCGCTACGGTGGTGGCAACCTCCAGATCGTGCGGCTGGATCCAGACGGCAGCGAGGAGGCGCTGCAGCAAGCGCAGCAGGCGGGTATCCGCTCGGTGCAGTTCAATGTGGTGCGGGCGGAGGAGATGCAGGTCAAGCAGGGCTGGCTGGGTATCTCGGTCCAGTTCGCCGGCGGCAGCGAGAGCATCCCGTTCGTCGGTGACACGCGCAACCTGGAGTACCAGCTCGCCAGTCGCGTGTGGCGGCTGGCGCGCGTCGATACGCCGACGGTCGCGTTCACCACCGGTCACGGAGAGAAGACGCAGGCCGATTATACGTCGTTCACGCAGCAACTGGGGCAGACGTATAGGCTGGCGACGGTGGACCTGAAGCAACCGGACGCCGAGCTCGATCCCGGCCTCGACGCGGTGATCGTCGCCGGGCCGCGGCAGCCGCTGAGCCCCCGGGCCCGGGCGATGCTCAAGCGCTACCTGGGCAACGACGGGCACATCCTCTACCTCGGCGAGGGATCCGACATCAACCTCCAATACCTGATCGCCATGGAGCTGCCGGACAGCGCCCGCGACCTCCCGCGCGACTTCGGGGTGGGGCTGAATGGCGACATGGTCTTCGACCTGCGCTCAAACGAATCGATCCAGGTGCCCGGCGAGGTGTTCAACTACATCGTCGCCTACCCGTTCTGGCTGCGCGCGCTGCCGGCGGCCGAGCACGCGATCACACGCAACATGAATAGCGTCTTCCTGCCCTGGGCCAGCTCCATCGATACGCTGGTCACGATGAGCGGCCGCGAGTTCACGCCGCTCCTCACCACCAGCGAATGGGCGGGGGTTCAGGTGGGTCCGTTCCAGATCCGGCCGGACCAGGACATCCCGTACGACCGGGCACAGCTAGCGCCGCAATTGCTGGCTGTAGCCGTGCAGGGCGCCATCGGGTCGGGCGCCGCGAATCTGCCGATACCCGCGGCGGAGATCGAACTGCCCATCGAGGAGGCGGACAGCTCGAGCGGCAACTCGACGAACGGAGAGATGGGTGTCGAACAGACCCCGGTCCAGGCGGACAGCGCGGCGCCGATCGCGGCACCCGCGGTGATCGACAAAGAGACTTTCGAAGGGCAGCCCGTCGGTCGTGTCGTTGTGGTCGGCGATTCCGACTTCCTCACCGACCAGTTCCTGCGCAGCCTGCCGGAGAATCTGGTGTTCGGGCTGAACGCCGTGGACTGGCTGTCTCAGACTGAAGCGCTGCTCGATATCCGCGCCAAGACGCCAACGCCGCGGCCGCTCGTCTTTGAGTCCAACGTTCAGATGCAGATGGTGAAGTACGTCAACCTGATCGGCGTTCCGCTGTTCTTCGTGCTGCTGGGCGCCGTGCGTTTGTTCAAGCGGCGATCTCTCTCTCGCAGTGAGTATAGAGCATGAGCGATCGAATACTCCGGCTGCTGATTGGTCTTCTGATACTGGTCATCGTCGCCTGGCTGGCCGCACGTTCGTTCTCTGGTTTCGGAGGCGGCGCGGAAGCGGATGACCTGGAGCTGGCGACGGACGTTCAGGCTATCGACAGCATCGTGGTCGTTGGCCCCGATGAAACCGTCCGCCTTCGCCAGGGTGAGACGTGGACGGTGAACGGGTACGAGACCATCCCGGAGACCGGCCCGTCGATAACGCGCGCGCTGGAGGATGCCAGCCTTGGCCAGATGATCAGTCGCAATCCGGAAAACCATCAGCGTATGGGGGTGACCGATCAGCAGGGTCGCCTGTTGACGATTTTCATAAGAGACGCGGAGCCCTGGTCGATCATCCTCGGTGAACGCGCCGGGGCTTTCGACGAAGCGTTCGCCCGCCGCATCGGAGCGGACGAGGTCTACGTGCTGCGCGGCTCGCTGGTCAGCCTGGCTAATCGGACCGTGGACGACTGGCGCGATCGGGAGATCTTTTCCGCCGAGCGTGCGGCGGTCCAGCGTATCGAGTTCGAGTATCCCGACGAATCGTTCGCCATAGCTCGAGACTCCACCGGCTGGCGCGTCGCGTCGACCGGCGCCGAAGCCGACCTGAGCGCCGTCTCAACGATGCTGCAGCAGCTCACGAGCCTGCGAGCGATCGGATTCGCCGCCGATTCAGTAGTCGAGACGCTAGAATGGGACCCGCCGCAACTTCGCTTGCGGGTGGTGGGCCTGGCTGACGCGGAACTGGCCGAACTGCTGTTTATTGAGAACGAGGAGATCGGTTACTTCGTCCGGCGGGCCGACATGCCCATCGTCTATACCGTAAGCTCCTATACCGGCGATCAGATCGCCAGGCGGGAAGCCGACCTAGCCGTCGATCTGGCGGAATAGCTCGGTTGACCCCCTTCCGGGGCCCGGATAGATTCCAGCCGCTTCACCGGGGGCGTAGCTCAGCTGGCTAGAGCGCCACGTTGACATCGTGGAGGTCACAGGTTCAAGTCCTGTCGCCCCCATTGGAGGTAGACGGTGGACAGTAGACAGTAGACGGTCAGCACCGTCCACCGTCGACCGTCGACTGAAAGACACCGGGGCCGTAGCTCAGCTGGGAGAGCGCCTGGATCGCACCCAGGAGGTCAGGGGTTCGAGTCCCCTCGGCTCCATTTGTCAGTCGGGAGTAGTGTGTATGGGGTAGAGAGTGGGGAGTCACTCTCTACCCCTTATCAATAGCGATTACGATTTACGATTTACGGCTTACGACACACGCCCTGGCGCTGGCGCACACGTAGCCCCTACCACATATTAGTCATCTAAGCGGGCAACAACTCTTCAACTCGTGCCTTGCCCCGGCGGAGGTTTGCCAATGGTGGCCCATCGCGTTCCGACTCCCGCCGGCCGCGGGTCGCTCGCAGCGGCACCACGTTTCTCAGGTCTCCCGCCAATTCCTGGTCGCACAAGTGTGGCTCATGCCATCGTCACGATTCGTTACGCTGGGTGTGACGAAGAGGAAGTTCGTCATCATCTGATCGGCTGATTCACGATCCGGAGGACGCCAGACGGAGCGTACCATGTCAGTCACACATATTAGGTCGGCCAGTTGTGGCCACCTACCCTTCAACCGCTGGCGGCGCTGCCGTGGCACTGCCGCCAGGCCAAGCTATGCCACGCTCTCTCGATGGGCGTTGGCTCCGCTATTCCTATCGGTCTTATCCCTGGCCCAACCGCTCAACGGTCAGTGGCAGCAGAGGGCCGGCGAGCCCGAGGTCTTCTTCTCACGCCACAACGTGTACTTGCAGCATGAGTTCACCCTGTTCACGCATGTGCCGCCCCGGGGCCGGGTGCGGATCTACACGGTGGCGGGTCAGTTCGTGCAGCTGCTGCGCTGGGGCCCGAACGACCTGAACGGGCAGGGGGACCTGCGGCTCTATCTGTTGACGCGTGAGGGTAATGAGTTCGGGGCGGGACTCTACCTGTACGTGATGGAGGCGATGGACGAGGCGGGGAACTCGCTGGGCGTGAAGCGCGGGAAGTTTGTGATTATCTCGTAAGAGGAATTGCAGCCATGTTGGCCGAATGCGCTCGTTCTCGACTAGTCTACGGAGGGTTGTTCCTCTCGCTGCCGCTGGCGGTCCTGCTGATTACGCAGCCTGCAGCCGCTCAGTGGGAGGAGCTTCACGAACGGGGGGGCGAGTCCCAGCAGCCCAGTCCGTTCCAATTGTTCGGCGATCGGGACTTTGCGGCGTCGGGACTTCGCATGAAAGGCGATGTTACGGGCTGCACCGAGAACACGGGCGACCTTAGTCATAACGACTACTGCTGGAACAGGTTCAACCGGCGTTCCTACATGGGCTGGCATGGCATCTATTTCTACGTGGCGGCGCCGCCCAGCGAACGGGACAAGCAAGCCGAGCTAGTGCCGTCACTACTCAATGCCAACAACAGGGGCTACACCGTCAACTCGTGGTTGAGTCAGTACACGGGCGAGACGTTGCCGGCGGACGGTACGTTCGGAATCTATCACAGCGGCGTACCGGACTCGGGGTCAGGCGATTGTCTCGACTTTCTTACCGTGGGAACCGGCACGCCGCTGCTGGCGGCGAGCGACTGCGAAGCGACGTGGGGCTCGCTGGGCTGGCAGGGATCGCGCCCGATCACCCGGCGTGGCTACCTGGGTTACGCCGATCAGGTGGGCGACCTCCGATTCAGTTTCGATCCTTGGCGTGTACGGGAGGAGTTCCACGAGAACGACTCCTTCCTCGGACACTTCCAGACTTATGGTTTCTTTCAAGACTACAGCACCGAGGCTCTCTTCGGTTCCGCCACCCATCCGCGCTACGGCAACGTAGTCCCGGGTGGCGTCGGCCCCTCGACTCGTGCCGGTTGGCCGTTGGGGATGTTCGCGAAGATGGACGCTTTCAGCTTCGACGACATGAATCTTCGCAACATCGCCTTTTACCAGGTCACCGTGACGAACAACAGCCGGGACGTCTACGGCGTACCCCTCGACTACGATTCGCTTTACATGGGGTTTAATCCTGGCTGGCACGGGTTTGGTGATGGAGTATCGCTATACCGGGATCCGGCCAATGGTGTCGTTCGCGGCGCGACGTTCTGCCAAGGGTTCACGAACTCCAGCAGCCAGGGAACATCGGGAAACGGTTGTGGGCCTGGCGGGGACCCGATGCACCCCGCCTCATCCTGGGGAACAGCGCCACCCGAGGGTATTGGTGCTGGCTTCAACTACGGCGCATCGGCACTGATCATTATGAAGTCGCCGATCGGCGACCTTCGCAACAAGCTGCTCTCCGATCCAAACAGCGCCTTCTTTGCGAAAGGTGATCCGTCGATTTGGGACGATACAATCACGTTCAGCCATGGCCACATGTGTGGCTTTCACGGTTGCAGCGCGGTGATCTGGAACGCACCGGGCTCCATATCCACAAACGCCGATTACGAGCAGCGCCAGTTCGGCATGGTGTCGTCCATCACACGAGACGTGATGGGGCGTCGCAACATCGCCGATATCAGTCAACACGTCATGTGGGACACGTGGCGTTGGGAGGAGTTTCCCGACGTCAACCAGCTCGACTTCAACAAGTGGGTGCCGGGTCTCTGGGACTACAACGACGACGGCATTCCCGACACGCTCTTCTACGACGACTGCTCGGACAAGGGCGGACCACAGTACGACCCGTTCACGGGCAACGCGAAGCGCTGCGCGGTAGCCTGGAGCGATACCTTGCCCGGAGGCTTCGGCAACCTCTACTCCGGCCGTGGCGCTGTCATGGGGGTAGGCCCGTTTTCCTTTCCGGCGGACTCGACGGTGCAGTGGGTGGTGGCTGTGGTGCACGGTAACGACCTGGACGAGATCGAGAGCGGGATCTCATGGTCGATCCTCAGCTACATGAACTTCTACGTATCTGTCGATCGGGCTCCACCGCCCGCGATCACATCGGTAGACGTCGCCTCAGGCGGCGAGGGGCTGAGCCTACCGAACGAGCCCGAGGCGCGGCTCACCTTCTATCTCGATGACGCGACGGAGGCCTGGCAGGATCCCTGGTTGGAAGCTTGGCTGGGATTGCTTCAAAGCGCACCGCCGGCCTCGGCGCTGGGATCGCTCCGAGCGCTGAACCCCTGGGTCGTTGATACCGTCCAGGCTCTCATCCCGAACAACGTGGCGGCGATCCACGTCTTCAAGTCGTGCGACGGCGGATTCACTTACACGGATGATGACGACTGCGAGCCGGATCCCGCAGTGGAAGGCGAGTTCGCCCAACTCGGATGGTATCCGTGGCTCACCCTCGAGCCGGACGCGTCCGGTGATGTCTCCAATACGTTCGTCGATGATGGTGCCTTCACGGGCCAGACCTTCCTCTATTCTTTGGTCACCCAAACCCGCGGACTCACAGTACCGGTAACGACGGGAATCGCCGACACCGCTTTCACGGCGGATGGCGATACGGTGATCGCCTGTGTGCAGGATTGTGCCACAGAGAACCTGACCATAGCCCCGGTGCTGTACTCGGCGCTGACCTCGGTCACGACGGAGCCGCAGGTCGCTTCGCTGTACGTGCCGGTCTCACGGCAGGCGGGCGCGGTCCCGGTAACATTCGAGGTGATGCAGCCGTCTCCCGACTTCTTGCCGATCGAGCGGATGGGGCTCCAGGCAGCGGGTGAGGAAGTCGATGACGGTGAGTACCGCCTCGTCTTTTCCGATCAGGTGACCGTCAAGGAGTATTATCGCGTCGCGCCCGGCATAGAAGAGCTGCAGCGGACAACGGTCGAGGTGGCGGGCGAGTTGTTCGAGTCACCCGGAGAAGTGGGAGTTGAGGGCCAGTCCGTTGACAGCATCGTCGGCGATCAGTTGATACGAACCTACTCGTTCGGGAGATACCATCGCGGTAGTTGGATTAGCTATTTCACTGCGGTGCTCTTGGACATAGACGATGTGCCGCTCATGGTCACGTCGGACCTGAATGGCGGCCAAACGGTTCCGGGTCGTTACTTCGGGATCCCGAACTTCCCCGGCTTCACTGTCCGCATCGATAACACGATCGGTGGGACTTTCGAGGGCCAATTCTACACCGATCCGAACGGCGAGGTCGTGGGGCCGCTGATCGAGCCGGCAGTCACCTACCGGCACAGCTTTTCATCAAGAGGGTCCGAGGGTCGCTACCGGATCACCTGGACGGATCAGGCCTTCGGGCCCGCCTCGCCGTTCACGCTCAACTTCTTCGATCCGGCGGGCACCCGGGAGGCGATCGTGGCCTCGTTGGAAGCGCGGGAAGCGGGAACGACCGCCTCGACGGACGACGAAACGGCCAGCTGGGTCGGCCTCGATCTGTCCCACCTGCTGGCGGTGCGGCTGCCGTTCATCGTGGAAAACGTAACGGACCCGGCCAATCCGTTCCTGTTGCGTGCCGTGATGACCCGGGACATGAAAGACACGATCCTCATCGTTGGGTCGGGTCTCGATACGCTGCGCGTCGTGGTGCCGGAGACCGAGTGGATTCCCGGCGATGAGATCATGCTCTTTTCCGGGACCGGTCAGTCCATGCAGCCGGAGTTCGTGAAGGCAATCATCGGGTGCGATGCGACGTTCTGGCTCCGCATCTCCTGCAACCCGGTGGCGCTACAATCCCAGGGCGCCACGGGCTATGTACCGAACGGGCGGGACTACGAGCTCGACTTCAGCTACTACCAGACGATTACGTCGGAGACGGAGTACACGTTCGAGGCGCGGAGCGCGGTATCAGGAAACGAGCTTTTGCGCACCGACCCGGCAAGCGTCGCCGCGGCCCTCGATTCGGTGAAGGTGGTGCCGAACCCGTTCGTTCTGTTCTCGCGCCACAACGTGTACTCGCAGCATGAGTTCATCCTGTTCACGCACGTGCCGCCCCGTGGCCGGGTGCGGATCTACACGGTGGCGGGTCAGTTCGTGCAACTGCTGCGGTGGGGCCCGAACGACCTGAACGGGCAGGGGGACCTGCGGCTGTATCTGCTGACGCGTGAGGGCAACGAGTTCGGGGCGGGTCTCTACCTGTACGTGATGGAAGCGATGGACGAGGCGGGGAACTCACTGGGTGTCAAACGCGGCAAGTTCGTCATCATCTGGTGAGGATCTGTTGATACGGCGACGTCACTATGTGCTCGCCATGTCAACGGAACGAAACTACCTTGGGACTATGAGTCCCCCAGACCTCATGACCGCGGAAGAACTTCTCGCGCTGAATGTACCCGACAAGCGTACGGAGCTTGTTCGAGGCCGCCTCGTGGTACGAGAGCCCGCCGGCTACCTTCACGGCCGCGTCGCAGCTGAAGTCGGGCGCGCCCTGGCTGAGCATGTGAATGCCAACGATCTGGGTGTCGTGTTAGCCGCGGAGACCGGCTTCACCCTGGCCCGTGGCCCTGACACGGTCCGCGCCCCCGATGCTGCCTTCATCGCGAAACAGAACATCCCGGACCCGGAGCCCGAGGGCTTCGCCGAGATCGCCCCCGACCTCGTGGTGGAAGTGCTGTCCCCTGACGAGCGTCCGGGCGCAGTGCTGTCAAAGGTGGGAGACTGGCTGGAAGCAGGCGTCCAACTGGTCTGGGTGATCGACCCGAAACGGCGGATCCTACACGCCTACCGCGCCGACGGCACCGAATCGCTACTCTCTGAGTCTGACTACATCGATGGCGAGAACGTCGTCCCCGGCTTCCGCACGGAGGTCACCACATTCCTCTAACCCCCTACTCCCAACTCCCGATCCCCTACCCCCTACTTCCTAACCGGCAACCCCAACCTCAACCTCCTCAGCCCCGCGCTCGACGTTAGCACCAATACCACGTCTCCCGGTACGAACGCGTAGTCGGGATCGATCGACGTGATCACCCGCTCTTCTTCGTCGCTCGTCGTCTGCTTGATGACCAGCACGCTGGCGCTGTACGCCTGCCGGATGTCCAGCTCGCGGATCGTCTTGCCGTAGAAGTCAGGCGGTACCGTCACCTCGCCGACCACGGCGTCGCCCGTCGCCGGCATCAACTCGGACGACGCGTCGCGGCTCACGGCGGCGGCCATGCTGCCCGCCATGTCCCGCTTGAACACCTCGGTGTTGTAGCGGGAGATGACGTCCTCCGGCCAGATCGTGCCCACCAGCTGGCCGCTCTCCATCACCGGCACCTCGCCGCGATAGGCGCTGAGGTGTTTCATTACATCGGCCAACGAATCGTTGGCGGAGACTCTCGGGAAATCACTCTCGATCATCACATCTTCGGCGATGATCAACGAGCCGAAAACGGCCGGATCCCGCATCACCGGCCCGATCTGATCCGCGGTGATGATGCCCTCCAGTTCGCCGTTTTCATCGACAACGAACATCGTGGTGCCCGGGTGGTCGACGTATGTGGAGATGAGCGACGCGAGCCCCTGTTCGGGCGATACCGTGACGAAGTCGCGACGCATCGCCTCTCGAACGAGTACGTGTTGTAGCACGTTGATCGCGCGTCCGCGATGTACGTCGACGCCACGGCGCAGCAGTTTCATCGTGTAGATCGAGGCACGCTGTAGACGCATCGCCAGCAGCGTGGCGATGATGCAGCTGATCATCAACGGCAGAATGATCTTGTAGTCCCCGGTCATCTCGAAGATGATAAGGATGGCCGTGATCGGCGCGTGCGTCGCCGCCGCCACCACGGCGCCCATGCCGACCAGCGCGTAGGCGCCGGTCCCGGCCGTCGCCGTCGGCCAGATCAGCGTAGCGACGGTGCCCGCCGCGCCGCCCAGCATCGCGCCGATGAACAGCGAAGGCGCGAACACACCGCCCGAACCGCCGGAACCGATGGTGATCGAGACGGCGATGATCTTCAGCACCACCAGGGCGAGCATGAACTTCCAGGTGAGGTCGCCGAGCAGCGCCTGGGTGATCGGCTCGTAACCACCGCCGAACACCTGCGGCGCCAACAGGCCGATCGACCCGATCAGCGCCCCACCGATGACCGCCTTGGAGAGCGCCGGGATGCGCAGCCGGTCGAAGCCGTCTTCGACTTTGTACAGCGTGCGGATGTAGGCGATCGCCACCAGACCCGCCGCGATGCCCAGGGCCGCGTAGGCGAAGAGTTCCGACGGGTGGACCAGGCTGTATGCCGGGACCTCGAAAGCGGGGAAGTCGCCCAGGTAGTGACGGCTGACCACCGTCGCGGCCACCGAGGAGATGACGATAGGCGAGAACTGCGCGACGCCGAAGTCGCCGAGGATGATCTCGAGGGCGAACAACGCGCCGGCCACCGGCGCGTTGAACGTGCCGGCGATGCCCGCCGCCGCGCCGCACCCGACCAACGTCCGCATTCGCCGACGATCCACGTTCAGCCATTGCCCGATCGTCGAGCCCAGCGCCGAACCGACCTGGACGATGGGTCCTTCCCGGCCTACCGAGCCGCCCGTGCCGATGCAGACGGCAGAGGCAAACATACGCCCGAGGACCACCCGGGGTCGGATGCGGCCGCCGCGCAGCGCTACCGCCTCCATCACCTCGGGCACGCCGTGACCCTTCGCCTCGGGCGCAAAGCGCCAGGTGATGAGCCCAACCAGCAAGCCGCCGGCCGCCGGCGCCGCGAGCTTCCAGTACCACGGCAGCGCAGCCAGGTGGGCCAGCGTCACCGGCCCTTCGCCCCAGGCGAACACGTTGACCCATTCGATGAGCAACCGAAACGCCACGGTGACTAGTCCGCCGCCCAGGCCGATAACCACGGCGACCACGATCATGTAGGCGTGTTCGGTCTGGCGAGCGCGGCGGTGGGCGTCCCTCAACCAGTCGATGGTGGCCTTCAGCATGGTGCCCCGGTCATCCCCGAATCGCCGTCCAGATCAGACACGCCCAGCCGGCCAGAAACGCCACGCCCCCCAGCGGCGTGATCGCCCCCAACCAGCGCTGCCCGCTCAAGCTGAGCGCGTATAGACTCCCCGAGAACAGCACCGTCCCGACCACGAATAGCCAACCCGCCGCCTCTCCGGCGCGTCCCGGCCAACGCGAAAGCGCCCAGGCCACGGCGAACAGAGCCAGCGCGTGATACAGCTGATACCGCACCGCCGTCTCCCAAACCGCCAGCAGATCGGGCGTCAATCGATCGCGCAGTCCATGCGCCCCAAACGCCCCTGCGGCGACGCCGATTAGTGCGGATGCCGCTCCGATGGAAAAGAAGAGTCGGATCATGTTGAGGCGTAACTTAAGGCTGTAGACGGTGGACGGTAGACGGTGGACGGTAGACGGTAGAGGGTAGGGGGGTCGGGGGTAAGATGGGAGCGCCCAGATTGTAGAATGCCAGAATCTCGTAACCCCCGAATCCCCGAACCCCCACCCCCTACCGGGAACTTCCCAAACGTGCTATACTTCACATCCCGCTAACATCCCCCGTTTTTCAGTACCATTCCCTGGTTGGCCTTCTGACAGCACAATTCCCGCAAACCCATGAGGATCGCCGGATGAGTTCCGCCGCTGACGACCCCAGGCCCGCCGCCATACTTATCGTCGACGACGAGCAGGCCATCACCAGCGTTTGCTCGATCCAGCTGGAGATCGACGGACACCGCTGCGTCACAGCGACGTCCGCGGCAGAAGCGATGGAGCGGCTGGAAGAGACGGAGTTCGACGTGGTCGTCACCGACGTCAAGATGCCAGAGATGTCGGGGCTCGAGCTGCTCAAGCTGGTCAAGCAGCACGATCCCGAGATCCAGGTGATCCTGATCACGGGTAATCCCGATGTGGGATCCGCCGTGGAAGCGATCCGGTCGCAGGTCGACGATTTCCTGATCAAGCCGTTCGAGCTCAGCCAGCTGAGCCACGCGGTGAACCGGGCGCTGGAGCATCGGTTCCTGATCCGGGAGAACCGACGCTACAGCAGCGAGTTAGAGGCGCAGGTCCGCAAGCAGGCGAAACAGATCGAGCGGCTCTTCCTCGACGGTCTGGCGGCCCTCGCCGCGGCCATCGAGGCACGAGACCGCTACACCGGCGGCCACGTCTCTCGGGTTACGCGCTACGCTCTCTCCACCGGAGCGGAGATGGGGTTGGACCAGCAGCAGATGTGGAACCTCTGGTTGGGTTCGCTGTTCCACGACGTGGGCAAGCTGGCCATCCCTGATGCGATTCTGAACAAGCCGGGCCCCCTCACCGAAGAGGAATACGACGAGATCAAGCGGCACCCCGAGCTGGGCGTGCGGATCGTCGAGCGCATCTCCTTCCTCGTGCCGGCTTCTCGGGCCATCCTCCATCACCAGGAACGCTGGGACGGCAGGGGCTATCCCGGCGAGCTGAACGGCGACGAGATCTGCGTCGAGGGTCGAATCCTGGCCGTGGCCGACGCGTTCGACGCCATGCTGACGGATCGGCCCTATCGCTCCGGCCGCTCGGAGGATCTGGCGGTCGAGGAGTTGAAGCGCTGCTCCGGCACTCAGTTCGATCCCGCCGTTATCCAGGCCTTCCTGATCGCTCGGCAGAAGGAGTTCTCGGCCGAGCTTCCGGCCTCCATCCATCCGGCGGTCGAACTGGCCTATGGGCCCGGTTCGGCGGCTTGACCCTCCGGAAACCCCCGGATAGATTGCCGTTCCCGGCGCCACCGTAGCTCAACGGTAGAGCACATCATTCGTAATGATGGGGTTGTGGGTTCGATTCCCACCGGTGGCTCTCAGGGGTCTGTCCCTGCGCGGGCGTAGCTCAGTTGGTAGAGCGCAACCTTGCCAAGGTTGAGGTCGCCGGTTCGAGCCCGGTCGCCCGCTCTCGTAGACAGTAGACGGTGGACGGTGGACGGTAGACGGTCGCAAGTCGACTTGTCACCACTTACCACTTACCGATTTTCACGGGGAGTAGCTCAGCCCGGAAGAGCGCTGCGTTCGGGTCGCAGAGGCCGCGGGTTCAAATCCCGCCTCCCCGACTGTAGGTAAGGAGTAAGGTGTCAGGAGTAAGGAGCGACTAACGAGGCCCGCTCCTCGTACTCGCCACCCCTTACCCTTCACCCCTTACTCCTTACCGACCTTCTCCGGGACGTGGCGCAGTCCGGTAGCGCGCCTGAATGGGGTTCAGGAGGTCGCGGGTTCGAATCCCGCCGTCCCGATTGGATTCTCCAGTAGCACACACCCTCCGCAGCGGCATTTCAACGATTCCAGGGTTAACAGTCCGCAATAAACAGCCAGTCGGCAGGGCGGTGCAGGACATCGTGGCTCACCTGGTTGGGTGGAACCGATACGTAGTGCGGGGCGCCGGGCAGATCTTGCGCGGCGAGCTGTGTGGATCAGCAGAACTCGCCTTGCAGCTCGCGCTCCGTGTCGGCATCGTGATCCGGCATCGGTCGTAGGATCCGAATGCGCTGTATCTTGGTTTCTCTATAATGGAGGTGGTGGGAGATAGGAACAGTAAGCCTGAAGAGAGCATTGCTGATTGTCGCCGGTACGCTGAGCGTGACGCTGGGCGTACTTGGCATCTTCCTTCCCGTCTTGCCGACGACTCCGTTCCTGTTGTTGGCTGCGGCGTGCTATGCTCGTAGCTCAGAGCGCTTCTATCATTGGTTAACAACCAGTCGCTGGTTTGGAGATTACATCAAGAACTATCGAGAAGGAAAAGGGATACCGCTGCGGCAGAAGGTGCTTACAATCCTGCTTCTGTGGCTGACAATTGGGTATGTGGTCGGGTTTGTCATACCGCTATGGTGGGTGAGTGCTGTTCTGCTCGTCGTTGCGAGCAGTGTCACTTTCTATCTTGTGCGGCTGAAGACCTTGAGCCCTGAGGGAGAGAACCTGGAAAAATACGGAGAGCGTCAATCGCCTGACGAGCGGGCTTGAGGAGCTGTCCAAGTGCAAGAGTTGATGCTGGAGGTGGTTGTGCTGTGAGGGCTCGCTGGTGGCAAAATGGGAAGGACCCATTTCTTGACAACAGAGCCGGCTGGGAGACCGATGAGCGAACGACTCGAGCGAAACAAGGCGAACGCTACGGCGTTTTACGACCTCATGTTCAACGAGTGTCGGCCCGCCGAGGCGATCGACCGCTATGCTGGCGAAGTGTACCGGCAGCACAACCCTGAGGTGGCGGATGGGAAGGAGGCGTTCGTCGCCTACTTCGAGCGAATGGCCAGGGAGTATCCTGGAAAGAGAGTAGACTTCAAACGCGTGATCGCGGAAGGTGACTACGTGGTTCTCCATTGCCACCAGCGGTGGCCGGGCGATGATCACTGGGCTGGGATCGACATCTTCCGGCTCGACGAGGAAGGGAAGATCGTGGAGCACTGGGACGTTCTCCAGCGCGTGCCGGAGAATTCTGAGAACGACAACACGATGTTCTAGATGATGCGCGAGCCAATCGACGCGGAGACGGTCGTTGGACACGTCCATCTAAAGGTCGCGGATCTCGAGCGAGCGATCGCTTTCTACTCTGACGTTCTGGGGTTCGAGGTCACCCAGCGAATCGGAGACTCCGCAGCCTTCCTCGGGGCCGGAGGATACCATCACCACGTTGGGTTGAACACCTGGGATTCCCGGGGTGGGGCGCCTCCGCCCCGATCCGCGACTGGCCTCTACCACGTGGCGTTCCGCTTCCCGAGCCGGTCGGCGTTAGCGGCT
Source organism: Gemmatimonadota bacterium (assembly GCA_039586795.1). Lineage (GTDB taxonomy): Bacteria > Gemmatimonadota > Gemmatimonadetes > Palauibacterales > KS3-K002 > Kutchimonas. Next base: position 2,518 of record JBDHJS010000031.1, on the reverse strand, counting down.
GCCTTTCGACGCCTACTGGAGTTCGAGGTCACCTTGGATGGAGCCGCCGACCATGGAGTCAGCGAAGCCCTGTACCTTCGCGATCCCGATGGAAACGGAATCGAGCTCTACTGGGATCGTCCTGTGGAAGATTGGCCCCGAGATGAGCAGGGTCGGCTCGCTATGTTCACCGGACCCCTAGATCTGGAAGATCTGCTGGAGGCGTGACGGGAATCTATCTTTCCTGACGCAAGATCACCGCAGACGCTAGCTGAGAAGGAATCCGATATGTCCCGCACATACGTGTCCGCCGAGAGAGCGACGCAATGACGCACACATCGCCCGACCCGTCAGGGTCACGAGACGCGGGTGCGCTGCGCGAGCGGCTGCGAGCGCACCGCACGCTCTCAGAAGCGCCGGCGGCTGAACTGGACTGGCTGCTGGAACACGGAACGTTCGAACGCTACGCGGTTGGCGAGCACGCGGCGAGCAAGGGCGAGCAGGTCGCCGGTATGTACATCATCCTGAAGGGGCGTCTGACGCACTACACCGACCGGGGCGGATCCTCGCGCAAGGTACTGGACTGGGGCGAGGGAGACGTCACGGGCGTGCTCCCGTACTCTCGTATGGGATTGGCGTCGGGAACCAATGTGGTCGATGAGGCGATGGAAGCTCTGTTCGTGCCGCGGCAGCATGTGCCGGACATGCCGGTGACCTGCCCGCACGTGACAGCGGTGCTCGTGCACGCGATGCTGGACCGGGCGCGGGAGTTCACGTCGAGCGACCAGCAACTGGAGAAGCTGGCGTCGCTCGGCAAGCTGGCTGCCGGCATGGCGCACGAGCTCAACAACCCCTCCTCAGCGGCGGTGCGGAGCGCGCGGCTCCTGACGGAGGTGCTGGCCGAATCGGATGAAGCATCGCGGGCTCTGGGACGGGCGGATTTGAGCGAGTCGGAGCAGGCGTTGCTCGAGGACGTGCGGACCATCTCAATGACCGCGCCCGCGGGCAGCGTCCTGTCGCCGCTGGAGCGGGCCGACCGTGAGGAGGAGATCATAGAATGGCTGACGGAACAGGGCGCTGACGCGTCGTTGGCAGCGCCGCTGGCCGAAACCGACTTGAAGCTCGAGACGCTGACGGGGCTGGCCGGAGCGCTCTCCGCCGACAAGCTCGGCGCGGCGCTCCGCTGGCTGGCGGCTGCGTGCACGGTGCGGGAACTGACACGTGAGATCGAGCAAGCTTCCTCGCGCGTGCACGAGTTGGTGAGCGCCGTAAAGGCGTTCACCTATATGGACCAGGGGTCGGCGTCGGAGGCGGTGGACGTGGGGAAAGGGCTCGCCGATACGCTGGCGATGTTGGCGGCGAAGGCGCGGGGTAAAGCGGCGGAGGTGAAGCTGGAGGTGGCGACCGACCTGCCGCGAGTGAACGGCCTCGGCGGCGAACTGAACCAGGTGTGGGCGAACCTGATCGACAACGCGCTCGACGCCGTCGGCGAAGGCGGCCAGGTGAGGGTCACGGCGGATCGTGATGGAGACTCCGTAGTCGTGCGGGTGATCGACGACGGGCCGGGGATTTTGCCGGAAGTGAAGAACCGGATCTTCGATCCCTTCTTCACAACCAAGCCCGTGGGGTCAGGGACGGGCCTCGGACTAGACATCGCGCAGCGGCTCGTGAATCGGCATGAGGGGCTGATCGCCGTGACGTCGGAGCCAGAAAGGACGGAGTTCCGCGTGACGCTGCCCGTGGCCGGGGCAAAGCAGGGATCTGCTGGAGGCGCAACGCGTACCGGGCCAGGGGATGTGACCGGTGATGCTGTGGACAATTGAAGACGATGATATGCAACGGAGTAGGGTTTCCGTGTACGAGGGGTACGCCTACATCTGGGCGTATACCGTGCGAGGCAACGCGATCGACGGGCGCTTTTCCCGTGTAATCGATTGAGCACGGCGCACTATTGAGCAGGCCCCCGCCCTCAACTCAGTCGCTCCGCGGCTCGTAGCCGCTGCGTTCCAGGAAGGCGGGATAGTCGGTGACCGACAGGATGTCACGAATCGCCTGTTCCTTGTCGTCAGCATTCTCATAGTATGCCTTGGTGATCAAGGCTCCCATCACGTACCCCACGCCCGCTGGTTGCGCCGGATCTTTGGGCGGTCCCCACATCCAGTCGCCTTCGTCCGTCCCCAGCATCTCGGGCGTGAATCGCTCCCACAAGGCGGCCTCGTTCTCTATAACGAAGCCGCGCGCGCGCTCCTGCGTCATGCGGCCGGTGACCTGGTTGGCGAAGTACTCCGCAATGCCTTCACGGATCGTGAGCGCCAATAGGCTCTTTTCCGGTCCGTAGATGGCCTGGTACTTCTCCGGGCCCATCGCCATCGCTTGCTGCATATGCACCATCTCATGCACGAGTAGGGTGGTGATATCTCCCCGAAGCGAAGCCTCGCTTCGCCTCTCGATCGTCACGAGCGTCCCCACTTCGGACCCGGAACCGATGCCGCGGTAGGTCCCCACCAGGAGGTACGTCGGCGGAAAGGCCGCCCCGGGA
>JBDHJS010000074.1:0-12222 GCA_039586795.1 Gemmatimonadota bacterium | reverse complement strand
CCCTTCATGGAGTTCAAGCAGATCGACTGGAACGGCATGTACGACGAATACCGTTCGCGTGCCGAAAGTGCCGCCGGCGTCGAGGCCCACGTCGTTTTGCTCGAGATGCTGGGTGAATTGCGGGACGGGCACGTGGGGATGAAACCCAGAAACCGCTTGGATGTCCCGTTGCAGGCGGGCTGGTACGAGGCGGAGGACGGAACGATCTGGCCCTATGTCGGGCCGCGGGTCCGGCGTGACGAGGATGTCTGGGGAGCCGACCTTCTGTTGGACTACCTCCACCCCGACAGCATCCATATCGACGACGATTCGTTGGTCGGCTACGCGATACGGGATGACGGGATCGGGTACATCCGGATCACGGAGTTCATGCCGCACGAAGTCTCACGCCATTGCGATCGGGCGGTGAACTACGTCCGGAACGCCAGGGCGTTGATTGTCGATGTGCGGCACAACCCGGGCGGACATCACGACACGATCAGGGAATGCGTCGGTCGGTTTCTCACCGAACCGATCGATGCTCTCGAAGTCTACATCCTGGGAGAGCTCTTTCCGTGGCCGCCCGTCCCTCTCAGGGGGGGCTTTCAGTACACGAAACCGGTGGTCGTGTTGGCCAACGGCAAGAGCTTCAGCGGCGCGGAAGCGTTCACCGAGATGATGAAGCAGATCCCGCACGTGACGGCGGTGGGTGATACAACCGGTGGCGGCTCCGGCGCCGTCGCCAACCGCGCGCCCGGCGTCTTTCAGCTGCCGAGCGGTGCCGAGATGCGTATCCCGACGGGCGAAGTGCTTCGATACGACGGACTGCCGTGGGAATGGCTCGGCGTCCCTCCCGATATCCGCGTCGAGCAGACCGCGGCCGACCGCGCTGCCGGCAGAGACAAGCAGTTGGAGTTCGCCATCGAGTACCTCAACCAGGGGCCAGCAACGAAGAGCCCTGAAAATAGGGAGGATGGGTAAATGTCTACGATCAGAAACTTGATAACGCTAACGGCGATCTGCATGCCGATCACCAGCCTGGCGCAAACCGCAGGCGACCCGAACACGGTTTCCCTTCGCGGGAGACACGAGATCACGCTGAGCATTGGAATGCTCAGCGCGTTGAGCGCCTCGAGTGAGGTGTCTGTAGCTAACGTTGACATGACCAGCGAGGTGAATGGGCTGATCGGGTCGATCGGCTACGCGTACTGGTTCTCCGACGAGTGGGCCGCGGGCGTCAGCGTCGGCATGACGAACGCCGATGCATCGATGTCAGTCAGCGGCGCTGGCGCATACATGGAATCGGCCGCCGTCTACCCTTTGCTGATCGGTCTGGAGTACAAACCTCGCGCGCTGGCCATCGGGAGCGCCTTGAGACCTAACGTATACGCGTACATCGGACCCTATTTCGGATACGCGTCCGACGTGCGGGCGGGGTGGGACACCGGAGCCGAGTCCTACTCGGAGATGGCGCTGGGTTCGCTACTCGGTGCCGGCCTCGATCTATCGCTCGGCAAGCGGTTCACGCTGGGCGCTGCGGTCGGCTATCGGTTCGTTACCGATTTCGAACGCCGTATCGGTTCCGAGAAGAACCATAGCAGCCCCGAGTTCTCACTCTCACTCGGATTCGCTATCGGAGGCTAGCCTCTGGTTCTTCTACTGCGTTGCATACTCCGAGTCATTCTATGGCTCGGAGTATGTAACCGCCCACGAGGCCAAACAGCGCTTCGTAGTTCTCTTGGTCAAAATCGCCTGCGGTGATGACCACCACTATTTCGTGCTCAGGAATCACGATGATGAACTGGCCACCCCAACCAGCGGCCGTGTAAAAGTCCGTGCCGCCTGTGGAGAACCTTCCTAACCACCACTGAAAGCCGTAGCCGTTCAGGTAGCCCGGCGTCGGGCTCTCGGAGGCGGAGAGAGCCATCACTTCGGCCGTAGACTCCGTTACCCAGCTTTCCGATACGACGCGAGTACCGTTCCAGGTGCCACCGTCCAGATACAGCTGCCCAAGCTTCGCCATGTCCCTGGGGCGTAGATAGAGCGTGGAGGAAGCGACCGCCATCTCGGGAGCGTTCGGGAACGCATACCACTCGTAGGAGGTGATGCCGAGCGGCGAAAAGAGGTGCTGCTCAGCGAAGTCCCACAGAGTCATACCGCTACTTCTTCTGATGATCTCGCCCAGCAGGTTGGTGGTTCCGCTGTTATAGATGAAGCGAGCACCGGGCGACGCGACGGTCGACATACTTACCACATACTCGATCGGGTCATCGCTGAAGACCATCGCGACCAGATTGTTGCGCGGGTCGTCATAGGGGTAGCTCTCGCTCCACGGCATCCCCGAGGCCATCGCCAGCATGTGCGCAAGAGTGATCTGGCTCTTCACCGGGCTGCTGTGGCTCGAGTAGTCCGGGAAGAACGAGAACATCGTCTCACCCGTCCCAGTAACCATTCCCCTGTCGATGGCGATGCCAAGCAGAATAGAGGTCACGCTTTTCGAGTCGGACGCCAGACAATGCATCGTGTTCCGATCGAAGTTTTCGAACGCCAACGCCACCCCATCTCCCAGGTTGCTGAGATCGAGATGTTCGCCGGGGAAGTATTCTTCGAAAACGAGCACGCCATCTTTTGCGATGACTATGCCATGGACAAAGTGATCTACCTGACGCTCCAGATCGTTCATCATATCTTCGATGGGCAGGGTATCCATCCCCACATCGCCTAGCGAGGCAGTATCCCAACCATCGCTCGCCTGCTGCGGAGCTCGATAGATGTAGTCGCCGCCGGTATCCGCCGGATCGGTGCAAGCACCAGTGACCGCAATGATCACTATTCCAGCTAGTACAAAGCAGGTCTTTCTCACCCACTCATGAACCACACGCTTTGTCATCTCGACTTCTCCTTTCGCTCTCAGCTATCGCTTAACGCGAAGGTTGTTTCGGGCAGCGGGAGATCTCCCAGCAGGGTCAGCGACGCCCCATCGACCCAGAATTGGGAGCTCGCCTCCGCGACATCTTCGGGACGCTCACGGCACTCCTCCGCCAGGCGTTCAGTCGGCCAGCCGCGCATCGAGCACCATGTTGAGCAACAAGAAGACATCGTCTGACGTGATGGTCCAGGGCTCGTCCGTGTTTACGCGATGTACGAACACCAGGTCGTCATCCGGCATGACCATCAGGTAATGGATGCCGATCCCAGCGTGAAGGGCGGCGGACCCGAGGGGCGAGCCTTCGAGCGTGACACCCCAGAGCATCCCGTAGCCAATGCCGTTTTCCTCGTCGTCCACGGAATAAGGCGTCCAGCTAGCCTCGATCCAATCCTCGGGGACAATCTGCTCACCGTTCCAGTGTCCACCTTCTTGGAAGAGTACGCCGAAGCGGGCCAGATCGCGGGCGGACATCCTGAAGTGATAGGCCGGGTGTAAGGACTTCAGTTCCTCGTACTGGTAGTAGCAGTCGTCGAGGCGGAAATCCTGCATCCCGATGGGTCTTGCGATCTCATCCTCGAACGCCTCGAAGATCTTGGCGCCCGTCTCTTGCTCGAAGATCGTCCCCAGCGCATTGAAGTCCCAGTTGTTGTAGTAGTAGAACGTGCCGGGCGGATGGCTTCCGCGCTCCGGTCGCTCGGCGATCGCGATCGGGTGCTCGGCGGCGGCCGCGTGGTAGACGCCGGAGCGCGACTTGAGCAGATCCGCTACTCGCGCCTGCATCTCGTCTGGCGTCAAGCTCGGCGGGATGTCGTCGATACCGAGTTCTCCGAGGGTCGCCGCGGTGTCGATCGCGCCAGCCGCCACGTGAATGCCGTACAGCGCTCCGAGCAGAGGCTTCCTAATCGAGTGCAGACGGTATCGGCGGCTCACGTGGCCCCAAGCGACAAAGACCTTGCCGTTGTGAAGCGCCATGAACGCCGCCGAGCCCATCCTGTCGAACTGGGTCCTGGCAGCCCTGAGGCCCTCCGACGAGAAACCGACCTCTTCGGGTGAGACGTTCTCGAAACCGTCTACGGCTGGCCCCCGAACGTCATCGGCGGGCGGGCTGGAGGTGGGGCCGCCGGAACATCCGCTCATAGCAAGGGCGACCAGGCAACCGCAGAGCAGCGTTGTATGCGAACGGGACATGGTTTTTCTCCTCACCGGTTTGCTGGCTGTTTCGTGCCTTCGTAGCTTCATGAGTCAACTCTGGGCGGGCCGCGTCTCCGGACCGACTCGCCGATGTCATATGCGGCGTTACGGTTGAGATATGAGCCCTCCCTCGGCGCGGAATATCAGGTTCCGACTGTTGGGCGCCGCCGACCTCCAGGGGCCGGAAGGAACCGATCCCCGGTCCGTCGTCGCCCGACCCAAGCTCCTCGGCCTGCTGTCTTACCTCGCGGCTGCGGCTCCCCGCGGCTTTCAGCGCCGTGACACGCTGACCGGCCTCTTCTGGGGGGAGCTCAGCCCGGAGCGCGCCCGGGGCGCCCTTCGCCAGTCGCTGTACTACCTGAGACAGTTCCTCGGGGAAGGAGTGGTCGTCACTCGAGGCGACGAAGAGGTGGGTCTTGATGGAGACCTGTTCTGGTGCGACGTCGCGGCGTTCGAGGGCGCGCTGAGTCGGCAAGCCCGGGAGGAAGCTCTAGAGCTGTACAGCGGAGAGCTGCTGCGCGGCTTCTACATCCCCGCCGTGCCCGAGTTCGAGCGCTGGTTGGACGGGCGGCGCGACGAGCTGCGGGAGCGCGCGCGCGTGGCGGCGTGGGAGCTGGCGCAGGGCGCCGAGAGAGAGGGGAACCCGGCGGATGCGGCTCGCTGGGCCCGGCAGGCTCTGAAGCTGGCGCCTTTGGACGAAGAGATGGTGCGGCAGGTCATCGAGCTGCTCGCCAATGCAGGTGACCGCTCGGGCGCGGTACGGGAGTACGACGCGTTCGCCCGCCGCATGGCCGAGGAGTTGGAGCTCGAGCCGGCGCCGGAGACGCGCGCGCTGATCGAAGGCGTCAGGTCACGCGTCGACCTGTTGGGCGGTGACGCCGCGATCGCGCCCCCGCGGCCACCATCCGAGTCTTCCGCAAGTCTCGAATCGACGCCCGCGCCTTCAGCCGTCCGCGCGGTCGAGCCGTTGGCGCGCCTCGTCGCGACTCGCCCGTTTCGCCTGGGGCTTATCGCTGGTGTGGCAACGGTCGTCGGCCTCGCGATCGTTTGGGCGTTCGGCTCGAAGAGCGAAAGCCCGAGACTGGACCCGACACGCGTCGTAGTCGCGGCGTTTGAGAATAGATCCGGGGATCCGGAACTTGATCCGCTGGGACGGATGGCGGCGGATTGGGTGACCGAAGGCCTCGGTCGCATTCCCGTGGTCACTGTGGTCCCAAGCACCGCCGGCCTGGCGGCGCGCCCCGATCTTGCCGGCGCCGCGAACTCCGGCCCGGCTGATATCCAGGCGCTGGCCGCGGCGACGAATGCCGGCACGGTTGTCGCCGGCGCCTATTACCGCAGCGGCGCGAACATCGAATTCCAGGCACAGCTGGTCGATGCGCGGAACGGTGAGCTACTGAGCGCCGTGGCGCCGGTCGGTGGACCGATCGATTCACCAGGTGCCGTCGTCGATTCGCTAAGCCGACGCGTGGCGGGAACCGTCGCTCGGGTATTTGATGCGCGCCTCGCCGACCCGTCCGCGGGGCGCGAGCCACCGTCGCTGGAGGCCTACCGAGAGTACCTCGAAGGCCGCGACGCCTTCTATAGCGAGCCGATGCAGACCCGTCAGGCGCTGACTTTCTTTCAACACTCTGTTGCCCTCGACTCGACCTTCCTCGAGCCGCGTTTTTTCGTTGTCCTCTCGCACATCAACCTCGGCCAGTACCCGGCGGCCGATTCCAACGCACAACTCTTGATTCCTCACCGGCCGCGCATGACGGAGGAGCACAGTCACCTGCTGGATTATCTGCTGGCGACTGTTCGCGGGGATCGCCGGGCAGCACTCGAAGCCACCCGGGCGCTGGGCGGGCTGGACGCCGGAGTCGAGGCGTTACGATCCAACCGCCCACGGGAGGCGGTCGGCGTATTGGCCTCGGTAAAGATCACCGACTTCTATTACAAGTGGCTGACCTTAGTGGACGCCTATCATGCGGCAGGCGACTACCTGCCCGAGTTGCGAGAGGTTGAGCGCGGACGCAGCGTTTACCCCGACCGACTTCGGGTGCTCGAAGCCGAGCTACGTGCGCTGGCGGCGCTGGGACGGGTCGATGAAGTCATGCAGCGACTCGACGAGAGCGTGCTGCTGCCGCCGGAAGAGGGTCGGGTGCCCGGCCACGTCATGAAGAGCGCCGCGGCGGAGCTTCGTGCTCACGGCCAGCGGGAAGCCTCGTTCGCGGCCGTGGATCGCGCCCTCGAGTGGCTACAATCGCGCCCGGAAGAAGAGGCGTCGAGCGGTTTCCATCGCTTTGAAGTCGCGGAGGCACTCTATATGAGAGAGCGTTGGGACGACGCTCGGGTGCTGTTCGAGCGGCTCGCTGAGGGACCGCCGCACATCAACGTCCAGGGGTTTCTGGGCGTGCTGGCGGCGCGGCGTGGGGACCGCGGGACGGCGCTCGCCATCAGCGATCGACTTACGGGTATGGCTGCACCCGGCGACTTCGGGCGCGACGTCTACTGGCAGGCGTGCATCGCATCGCTGCTCGGCGAGCGCGAACGGGCAATGACGCTGTTGAGTGAGGCCTACGCCCGCGGCCGTCTCTTCTCGGTGCGGCTTCACCGTGATATGGACCTTGAGCCTCTTCACGACTATCAGCCCTTTCAAGACTTCCTACGCGGTGACCGATAGTCTGATCTACTCACTGACATTGACAGTAGCGAATACAAAGTAGCATAGTCTCACTATCGGCGATTAGCAGCGGCGGTTGTGTCGAGTCCCCAAGCTCCGGGGTGTCTTAGCCGTGTCATGGAATAGCAGGTCTGCCATCCTCCAACGGGATACCTGTGATCGCCGATCCCGACAAAAAAGACTCTCCTTTAGTTCTCATGCCTGCAGTTTCGGAGAAACAGCTCGACCCTACCTGGGAGCCCTGCCATGAAGAGAACGACTCGGACAGGCCGTGATCATAGTCCGCTTAAACGGAGGGACTTCGTCAAGGCAAGCGGTGCCGCTCTGGCGGGAGGGGCCGTGTTGGGTCTTGTCCCCATCCCGAAGCGCGAGGCCGCCACGGAGCTTTCCAGCGCCTCGTCCCTCTTCCCTGTCCCACCGAGCCAGGACGGCCGAATTCGTAGCTACCGGACTCTGGGGCGCACCGGCTTCCGGGTCTCCGACGTCAGCATCGGCGCGAGCTTCATCAGAGAGGCCAATGTCGTCCGCTATGCCTTCGACAAGGGGATGAACTACATCGATACGGCGGAGGGCTATGAGAATGGTGCCTCGGAACGCGCCATACGAGACGCCCTTCGGCACATCGACCGAGAACGAATCTTCATCGCGACGAAGGCGTCCATCAGACCTCGGGACGACAAGGAAGCGGTGCTCCGGAAAGTGCGCGGCAGCCTGGAGCGACTGGATACCGATTACATAGACGCTTACATGATGAGCAGCGTCAGCACGCTAAAGGCGCTGGAGCACCCGGCGTACCATGCCGCCATGGACCAGTTGAAGTCCGAGGGGCGTGTGCGGTTCACGGGGGCGACGTACCATGGCCCCGAGGCGACCGATCAGACCGGGATGGCCGACGTCCTCTGCGCGGCGGCGGAAGACGGCCGGTTCGACGTCTTGCTGCTCGTTTATAACTTCCTGACCCGCTCCGAAGGTGACCGGATCATCGCGTCGGCGAAAGCCAACGATGTCGGGACGACGGCGATGAAGACCGCTCCCGGAAAGCTGCGGGCCGAGCCGTTCGATCCCGAGAACCTCAGCGAGATCTTCCAACAATACGTTGACGCCATGTTGCGGGCCGGAATGTCCCGCGAGAGTGCGCTGCAGGAACTCGAGGACTACTCGAACAAGCAGAACCAGTTCGTCGAGCGGACCCAGCGGTTCGCGGAGCGCTACGGGATCGAGAACGAGGAAGCGCTGCAACTGGCCAGCATCCAGTGGGTGCTTCAGAATCCGGACATGCACACCGCGTGCATCTCCGTCTGGAACTTCGATTTCATCGACAAGATCGTCGCGCTCTCCGGTACGGGGATGAACGAGCCGGCGGACGACATGCTTCGGGAATCCGCCGCGGCGCTGAACGACCAGTACTGTCGTCATGGATGTGTGGAGTGCATGGCGAGCTGTCCGGCGGGTGTCCCGGTCAGCAACATCATGCGTTACGCGTACTACTTCGAGGCGCAGGGCCAGGAGCGGCACGCCATGTCCAGCTACGCGGCCCTCGACGGCCCGGGCGCGGCGCCCTGCAAGGACTGCGCGGGACTTTGTGCCGGCGCCTGTCGGTACGGCCTCGCCATCCAGCTCAACATGCTGAAAGCTCATGAGCTTCTGACCCTTACCTAGTCGGAGAAATAGACGTGAGACCCAAACGAACACACAGATTCGCTCGCCTTACGGTGCTCGCCGCTTCGATCCTCACGACCTCCTGTGCCGGCGGGTCATCCGGTTTTCCCGAAGTCGAAGGCTGGACACTAACCGGCGAGGTACGCGTCTTCACCGCCGAGAACCTGTGGGAGTACATCAACGGCGCCGCCGTGCTCTTCGTGGAGTACGGCGTCCGAACGTGCATGACGGCGGACCTGTCGTCGGCCGGCGTGTCGGTGACCGTCGATCTGTACGAGATGGGATCCCCGTTGGGCGCGGTGGGCGTGTTCAAGCGAGAGAGTAGCGGGGGCCGCGCGAATCTCACCGGCGCCACTATCGCATCCATCTCGCCCCCGTACCAGGCGCTACTGGTAAAGGGAAGCACCTACGCGAAGGTGAACGTCTACGAAGGCGAGCTCACCGAGACTCAGGGCCGCCAGCTGTTGCAGGGACTGGCCGCCTCGCTTCCCGGAGAGGCCGCCATGCCCCAGGAGTTCTCGCTCTTGCCATCTGAAGGCAAGGTGGCCGGCTCCGAGGGCTATCAACCGGGCTCGCACCTCGGCTTGACGGAGCTCATCGACTGCGTCTACGCCGCCTATGAGGGAGCCGAAGGCGAGACCTGGGAAGGGTTCGTCGTGCTTCCGGAGGCGGCATCTAACGTTTGGGGAGCGCTCGCCGAAGGATGGGAAACCACCGAGCACGATGGCCTGACGATTCGCTTTCGGGAAGTTCCGTACAGCGGCCTCGTGGGTGTGACGCGCACGGACTCAGGCGTGTTTGGGGTGTCGGGCGCCGACGACGAGGCCCAGTTGCGGGAGCGCCTGGCAGTCTTCACGAGCCCCTAGACGATCTTTAGCACACCGGTCCGAAGCCTTCACTCCCCTGGACCAGTGTTCGATTCCGGCACCGTCCCGTCCGCAATTGGACATGCGGCGCCGGGGGCCCGCTCGACAGCCGATGCTGGTCGATCCCATATCTCGCTTCAAACAATGCGCTTACAGCACCGGCGACCGCCCGCCTCTCGGGCACGCCCTTTGCCCTAGAGGATGGAGTCGCCGCAGGCGACGTGAAAACTTCACCGGAGGCCGGGATGAAGGGACTGTGGCAGGACATCCGTTTCGGCGCGCGTTCGCTCATCAAGACGCGCGGCTTCAGCGTCGTGGTTGTTGTCATACTCGCCGTCGGGATCGGCGCCAACGTGGCGATGTTCAGCATCATCGATTCGGCGATGCTGAACCCCGTGACGTTCCCCGAGCCCGAGCAACTGGTGATGGGGCGGAAGACCGTCAACGGCGAACTCAACCCCCTGTCCTCGGCGCAGGACTATTGGGACTACCGCGACCTGAGCACGTCGTTCGAGTCTCTGGAAGCGTACGTCGGGTACACGAGCAGCTATACGATCACCGGCATCGACGAGCCGGAACGGATCCCCGGCCTCCTGGTGACGGTGGGCCTGTTCCCCACCCTGGGCGTCAACCCGCAGATCGGCCGTCACTTCGCGGCGGATGAAGCACTGGAGGGCGCGCCGGACGTCGTCATCATTAGCCACGGCTATTGGCAACGACGGTTCGGCGGCGCCCCAGATGCCATCGGCAGGACTCTGACGGTCGACGGTACTCCGTACACGATCGTCGGCGTCATGCCGGCCGGTTTCCGCATCGGTGTCGACGCGGAGCTCTGGCGTCCTATGCGCCCCGATTCCCCACTCACCGTGTATCGGAGGTGGCATAACTGGCTGATCGTCGGCCGGCTCGCGCCGGGCGTGACCATCGAAAGCGCGCAGGCCGACGTCGACGTCATCTCGGCCCAGCTCGAGGCCCAGTATCCCGAATCGAACACGGGGAAGGCACTGCTGATCACCGGCCTGCGGGAGGCGATGGTCGAGAAGTACCGGAGCAGCCTGCTGTTGTTGATGGGCGCCGTCGCTCTCGTGCTGCTCATCGCCTGCGGCAACGTCGCCGGGCTGCTGCTCGCCCGCGGCTCGACGCGACGTGCCGAGCTGTCGCTGCGCGCGGCGTTGGGCGCCTCGAGCCCGCGGCTGATTCGTCAGCTGCTGACTGAGAGTCTGCTGCTGGCCGCGGTCGCCGGAGTCGCAGGCACGTTATCCGCCGGTTGGTTGCGGGACCTGCTCGTCCAGCCCGTCTCACTGGGGCTCCCCAACGCGCTCAACGCGGACATATCGGGTACGGCGATGGGCTTCGCGCTGGCGATCTCCCTAGCGACGGGGCTGCTGTTCGGCGTTCTACCCGCCCTACGCCTCGCGCGACTCGACGTCGTGGATGATCTCAAGTCCAGCGCCCGGACCACCGACGCCGGCGGCACGAAGTTCCGCGGCGGCCTCGTCGTCGCGCAGGTAGCGATCACGATCATGCTGCTCATCGGCGCCGGTCTTTTGATTCGCAGCTTCGCGCTCGTCACCGGCGTCAATCCCGGTTTCGATTCATCCAACCTGCTCACCGCCGAGATGCGGCTGTCCGGTGCTGACTACTCGGAGCTCGAAAGGCGGATCCAATTCTACTCTGAATTGCGGGAGCGGCTCCAGGCGATGCCCGGAGTAGAGGGCGTGGCCCTCGCCGATCGACTGCCGATCCGCGATCCCGGCAACTGGCTCATCACTTACGCGGCAGACAATCCGCCGCTGGACCCGGCCGACGTCAGGGGGGCGCCCTTCCGCGTCGTCATGGAAGGGTTCCATCAGACGATGGGGATCCCGCTGCTGGCCGGTCGTGGGATCGAAGCGACCGACGTGGGTGAGTCGCTCGTCGCCGTCATCAGCCGGTCCCTCGCCGGTCGAGTATTCCCGGAGGAGAGCCCGCTCGGCCGGCGCATCTCTGTGGACTTTGATGGTCCGACGGAGTTCGAGGTGGTCGGGGTCGTCGAAGACGTGCATCTGTTCTCCCTGGCCGAGCAGCCTACCGAGGTCGTCTACGCCTCTTACTATCAGTTGCCGTATAGCTCGATGCGCATCGCCGTGCGCACGGCCGGAGAGCCCACCGCGATCGCGGGTGCATTGCGCGAGGCGGTGTGGAGCCTCGATCGCGACATCGCGGTCGCGCGGATCGTCACCATGGACGAGGTGTTGGCGGGCTCGGTGAACGGATACCGCGTGATGGCTGTATTGCTCGCCGGCTTCGCCGGCGTCGCCGTCCTCCTGGCGACCATCGGTCTCTACGGCGTCCTGGCGTTCTACGTCACCCGTCGCCACCACGAGATCGGAGTACGCGTGGCTCTGGGCGCCGGCAGAAGCGCCATCGTCGAGCTGGTCATCAAGCGTGGCGTCGCCCTCGTTGGCCTGGGAATCGCTATCGGACTCGTGGCGGCTTTGGGACTGACCCGGCTGCTGGAAAGGATGCTGTTCAACACCGCGCCCACCGACCCAACAACTTTCGTGCTGGTGAGCGCTGTCTTCTCGCTGGTCGGTTTGGCGGCGTGTCTGATCCCGGCCTGGCGGGCGCTGCGGGTCGATCCGGTGGTGGTGTTGCAATCGGAATAGAAAAGGAGCGCGGCCAGCAGTTTCCAGTCCCGCGCCCCAGCCACACAGCGCAGGACGAATACTCAACCTGACTTGACACGCTAGCGTCCCGCGCCAAACATCTCGTCTGTCCTAAATCCTTGGGAAAGCCGAGATGATAATGAAACTTTGGCCCAAACGGTTCGGTCCTCGGGTTGCCGTGACCCTGGCTTTGACGGTGCTGGCCGTCTTCGCCGCCGCCGTGGTCGGCGCCGTGATCACGGCGCCCGATCCGCCCCAGCCGCTGCGGCCTGAAGATCTCTCCCG
>JBDHJS010000073.1:0-17248 GCA_039586795.1 Gemmatimonadota bacterium | reverse complement strand
CTGGGTCATCGCTGCGGCGGCTGCCGTGTTGACTCTACGCTTCCGTGTGAACGCGGCTTGGGTGGTGGTTGGAGCGGCTGCAGCCGGCTGGGCGCTTGGAGTGCTGGCCTAGGAGCAACGTTCGACGTTCGACATTCGGCAGGGCGTCGGTCGACGGCCGAGTCTATCTCGACAGCCGACAGCCACCGCTCGACGACCGAATCCTATTCGGTGACCGACTTCCGACGCCCCGACGCCCGCATCCGACGTTAGCGAACATCGACCGAAGAGCGTAGGAAGTCGAACGTCGATCGGCGAATTGTCCTCGGTCCTCGGTACGCGGCTGTCGGCTGTCGGCTGTCGAAATAGACCCGCTCCCCGTCCGATGGAGATCGAACGTCGAGCGTCGATCGCCGAGAGAAACGATCCCTAAGATCCCTTACCCGAAATTCGACGTGTCTCGACTTGCCTCGACGAAGGCCTCTACGTGGTCGGCATCCATTGGCTGGGTCGCCAGGCTGACCGTGATCAACGTTATGCAGTTCACTGCCAGGCCGACGATCCCTTCGTGCAGGCCGAAGGGTCGATACTCTGGGAACAGGTAGAGGAATAGCGTTACCAGCGAGCCCAGTATGAGGCCCGAGACGGCGCCTTGCGCGGTGGTGCGTTTCCAGAAGAAGGCGAAATAGGTGATGGGCGCCAGCTGCACGATGGCGCCGTAAGCGGCGAGGAGCATCTCGACCAGCGACATCTGGGTGTTGACGGCGATGTAAAAGGCGGCGACGCCGACGATCACGGCGACGACGCGTATCAGGGTGCGGCGCTTCTCGTCGCTCAGCTTCTTGTCGATCGCCACCCGATGCAGATCCTGTACGTAGATCGAGCCCGCGGCGTGCAGCATCGCGTCGCCGGTGGACATGCTGGCGGCCAGGGCGCCGGCGCAGAACAGGCCGATGACGACGGGTGCCACGTTGGTGTTGAGGATCATGTGGGGCAGGATGAAGTCGGCGGACGGCGGCTTCGGGTCGAACAGCACGCCGGCGAAGGCGATGAAATAGAGTGGCAGCAGGAAGAGCAGGAAAGTCGGGTAGAGGACCATCGTCAGCTTGATGGTCTTGTCGTCCTTCGCCGCGAACGCCTTCATGAACAGGTGCGGCCACATGACGACGCCGATGGCGCTCACGATGATGGCCGACGAGTAGCTGCCCCATCCCCACGGGTTGCCGGCGGCGTCGAGGCCGGGGGCGATCAACAGCTCGGGCCGCACGTCGGCGATGCGCTCGAACATGGGGCCCACGCCGCCGTACAGGTGGTTGGGGAGCCAGATGCCCAGCGCCCAGGCGATCACCAGCATGAAGATCCCCTGGAACGTGTTCGTCCATCCCACGCCCATCACGCCGCTCTTCAGCACGTAGAGCATCACCACGGCGTAGGCGGCGAAAGCGCCCGCCCAGATCGGCACGTGCCCGTCGGTCACCGCGTTGAACACGATGCCCGCGCCCTTCATCTGCAGCGCGATGTAAGGAACGAACGCGATGACGGAGACGATGGCGATCAGCACGGACAGGGTAGGGCTCTGAAAGCGGTGCGACAGCAGCTCTGCCTGCGTCACATGCCCAAACCGGCGACCCACCCGGGCGACCATCGGGCCCAGCGCGTACCACGGCGCAAAGCCCAACAGCCCATACGAGAACACATAGAACGCGGCGGCGCCGCGACTAAATGCCCAGCCCGGCGTCCCCAAGAACGCGAAGGCGCTGAACATCATCGCGCCCATCACGAAGTACATGACGAGCAGCCCAAACCCGCGGTCGCCCGCCACAAAGCCCGTGACCGTGTTGCTCGCCCGGCGCCCCGATATCCATCCCACCAGCAGCGACAGCGCCAGGTACCCGGTCACCACGAGGGTGACAACAACCCAGCGCTCCATCAGTCCACTTCTCCCGCGGAGTCGCCCGCTCTACGCTGCTTCTCCCAAACGAAGACGCCAGCCAGCACGAAGCCGGACCCAACAATCCAAAGCACCTGCCAGAACAGGGAGAAGGGGAGTCCGAGGACAAACGGCTCGATGCGGTTGAACGGCACATACCCGGGGTACGTGACGAAGAAGGTCATCGCCAAATAGAATAGGATTGCCGAAATCGGAACGAGTTTTTTCATAGGACTGTTTCACAGTCATTTCGACAGCGGACAGCCGACAGCCGCGTACCGACGTACGAGGACAATTCGACGATCGACTCCCAACTCCCGACGCTCATAAGTCGGCTATCGGCATATCAGCGAGCCACACCCGACAGCCGACCTCCGACAGCCGCGCTCGACGTCCGACGCGCGTCGGACATCGTACGTTGATCGCCGAATAGGATTCGGTCGCCGATACGCGGCTGTCCGCTGTCGGCTGTCGAAATAGACCCGACCGACGACCGACGATTTCCGAATGTCGAAAGTCGACCGACGAGTAAAACCCTACCGACCCTTAAACTCCGGTTTCCTCTTCTCCAGAAACGCCGCCACCCCGTCCTGCATATCCTCCGTAGAAAACAACAATCCAAACCACTGCTTCTCAAACCGCAGCCCCGCATCAAGCGGCATCTGCCACGCCGCCCGCACCGCCTCCTTCGACGCCTGCAACGATGCCGGACTCTTCTCGGCGATCTTCATCGCCAACGCTTCGGTCTTCTCCAGCAGCTCATCCGCCCCGACGATTTCGTCCACCAGCCCGATGCGCAGCGCCTCCTCAGCACCGATGATGTCGCCCGTATAGATCAGCCGCATCGCGTGCCCCTGTCCCACCAACCGCGGCAGCCGCTGCGTGCCGCCACCGCCCGGGATCAGCCCCAGATTCGTCTCCGGCTGCCCCAGCTTCGCCTTGTCGCTGGCGATCCGGATGTCGCACGCCATGGCCAATTCGCAGCCGCCGCCCAGGCAAAAGCCGTTGATCATGGCGATGACCGGCTTGGGGAAGCGCTCGATCGCGGAGTAGATATCTCCAAGCTGTATATAGTGATAGCCCTCCACACCTGACTTGCCTTTGAACTCCGCGATGTCCGCTCCAGCGATGAACGCCTTCTCGCCGGAGCCCGTGATGATGGCCACCCGGATCTCGTCATCTTGGCGCGCCTGCTCCAGCGCCATGGCGATCCCCACCCGGACGTCGGGGCTAAGCGCGTTCAGCTTGTCCGGCCGGTTGATCGTGATCGTCGCGATGCTGCCTTTCTTCTCGATCAGCACGACATTGTTGTCGGCCATATCGGATTCCTCCCTATTCGTTGTCCCACTTGTAGAAGCCTTCACCTGTTTTCTTGCCGAGTTTTCCTTCGGCAACCATTCGCTTCATTGTTTCCGTCGGCTTGAATCGTTCGGCGCCCGTCTCGCGGTAGAGGTACTCGGCGATGGCGAGCCGCACGTCGAGACCGACCAGGTCGGTCAGCCTGAACGGCCCCATCGGATGCCCGTACCCCAGCGTCATCGCCGTATCGATGTCCTCCGCGTTCGCCACACCTTCTTCCAGCATGCGGATCGCTTCCATGCCGAGTATCAGACCCAGCCGACTGGACGCGAAACCGGGCGAGTCTTTGACCAGGATGCACGTCTTGCCCATCGCTTCACCCGCCGAGCGGGCTATGGCGATCGCCTCTTCGCTCGTGTGTTCCGTGCGTACGAGCTCCAGCAGCTTCATGATGTGGACGGGATTGAAGAAGTGCATCCCGATTACGCGCTCGGGGTGCCGCGCGGCGGCGCCGATCTGCGTGATGCTCAGCGATGAAGTATTGGTCGCCAGGACCGCGTCGTCGGGCGCATGCTCGCCCAGCTGAGCGAAGATGGCCCGCTTCAGCTCGAGCCGCTCGGGTGCCGCCTCGATGACCAGGCCGGCGCCAGCCGCCGCGTCGATCAGTTCGGTTGTCGTAGAGATCGCCAGCAACGCCGCGTCGCGCGTGGCAGCGTCCACCTTACCTAGCTCCACGCCCTTGTCGAGATTGGCGTGAATCCGGCTTACAGCCTTCTCGAGTTGCCCGCGATCCACGTCGTACATGACCACCGTGTACCCGGCCATGGCGGCGACCTGGGCGATGCCGTTGCCCATCGCTCCCGCGCCGATCACGCCAACCCGGCTGATGTCGCTAGTCACGGCCACCGTCTACTCTTCCTTTCCGAAGCTGGGGGCACGCTTCTCGACGAACGCCGTGAGCCCCTCTCTTCCATCCGCCGAGAATCCGCACCGGAGTTGGGCGTCCAACTCGTAGTCGAGCATCTCTTCCATGCTAGAACTTAGGCTCATGTGCACGGCGGCTTTGGTCAGTCTCAGCGAGAGCCGCGATTTCGCGGCCAGCTTCCTGGCCAGGGCATCGGTCTCTTCGGCGAGCTGGTCGTGGGGATAGACACGGTTGAAGATTCCCAGACGGAAGGCCTCAGCAGCATCGATCATGTCACCGGTCAACATGAGCTCGGCCGCTGCCGCGGGTCCCACCAGGCGCGGCAGAAAATACGTGCCGCCCCAGTCCGGGTGTAGCCCGATACGGTTGAACGTCTGCCCGATCGACGCGCGATCGCTGGCCAGGCGGATATCGCAGGCCAATGCCAGGTTGGCTCCGCCGCCCGCCGCTGGCCCGTTCACCGACGCGATGACGGGCTGCGGCGCCTCACGAATCGAAGTCACCACGGTACGGCCGGCATCGACCAGCTCCCTCAGGCCGTCTTCGTCACCAGCATCAACGAGCTGCTTCAGGTACGTCACGTCAGCGCCGGTGCAGAATCCGCGGCCGGCCCCGGTGATCACGATGACCCGCACATTCTCCCGTGCGGCCAACTCTTTGATGCCGGCGGCGATCTCCTGTCGCATCTGATTGGCGAACGAGTTGAGCTTGTCCGGTCGGTTCAGCGTGATGGTGCCGATCCCGTCCTCGACGCTGACGAGGATGTCTTGGTAGTCCAGTCTCGCCTCCTAGGGGAAAGTCAGGGGGAAAGAATGGCGCGCACGGCGGCTCCGCGGCAAGGCCCGGCAACGGTGTGTCGCTTGCCGGTCCCGGACCGCGGCGGCACATTGGGGGCGTCATAGACAAAGGGGGAGGGTTGAGGACGCTTCACGCCGCTATTATCGCGCTCATGCTCGCTCCGGCCCTGTGCGAAGCGCAGACCGAGCGAGATTTCCCGGGCTGGAACGTGAGGTACGTGCTACCCGCGACGTGGTACGTGCGGCAGACGCCCGGTCGCCTGCACGTGCTCGGCTCCGACTCGGAGCCCGGCGCCCTCTTCGTGGCGCCTGGTCTCTACACCAGCTTCGAGGATGTCAACGCGGACCTGGGCGCGTTCGCGGACATCGCCGGGCTCGCCGGCCGGGAAGTGGAAGGGCCGGTCGACACGACGATCGCCGGCTATCGCGCCGTCGTCGCCAGCTACACCGGCGTCGGGAGAGGGAACCAGACCGTCCAGGCGCGAATGGCCGCGCTGTTCACCGAGCACGGGACCGGCGTCGTCGTGCTCGGCATGTCATCGGCCGATCAGTACTGGTTCTTGAAGCAGAAGCTCCACGAGCTCGCCGGGACCGTCACGGCGGAGCCGCCGGAGATCGATCTGGTGACTATCGCCTTGTTGGAAGGGACGTGGGCCAACTACCTGGCGGGTCGGCCGCCGGCGCAGGAGGCGGCGGACGATTGGACGCGGGGCGTGGGCGACCTGTACGAGTTCGAAGCTTCAGGCCACTACCGATGGAAGTCTTCGGTGTATCTGGCCGCCGAGGCCCGCGGTGACGCGCTGGACGCGCCACGTCTCGCCGATCAACACGAGTCGGGCACGTTCACGATCATCGCGGGCGGTACGCTGGTACTGAAAAGCCCGAATGGCCAGAGAGCGCTGGTGATCGTGCTGGAAGGCGATCGATTGGGTCTGAGTGGTCGGACGTACTACAAGCGGCGTTAGCTACCGCCAAGCTCGGCGAGCAGTTCCCGCGCCTCCCGGGCGGGTTCATAGCGGGGCTCCGCATCCTCCCACACTTCGAGGGCTACACTCAGGTGCTCGATAGTCTTTGCTCTATCCCCACTGTCGTTGTAGACGCGAGCCATTTCGAGATGGGTTTCCGGATCTGTTGGACTGACCCTCAACACGCGCTCTAGCTCGAGGACGGCCGCCTCGAAGCGACCGAGCGTTCTGAGGCAGCGTCCGATGTCCCGATGCCATGCGGTGACGATTGGCGCTAGCTCGAGCGCTCGCTCGTAGCCGATGATCGCCTGCTCGCAGTCGCCTCTGATCTCGAGAGCGCGACCGCGCAGGTAGACGGAGTACGCGCCGAGGTCTTCAAGGCCGAAGGCGTCGATCACTCGATCCAGGCCGTCAGCGGCGTACTCGAGCGAGTCGGGGTCTGCCAGTTCCAGATACAGACTGGGGGCGCCAAAAGCCCACAGTATATCGAACGGCGGCGATAGCCTCGAGGTGATAGCGTCGATCGTGTCACGGGCGGCATCGATCCGACCGGCCGCCAGGTGAGCGTCTAGCGTTTGCAGCTTCTGCTGAAGGAAGCCGAACGGGCTCAAGTACAGTTCGTACTCGGCCCATAAGCGATGGGTCAACTCGATCGCCTCTGTCGGTTGGCCGCGCGTTAGGTAGTACGACCGGAGTGCGCCGTACACCTGAGCGCGCTGCTCAGGTGTAACGGCGGCGGCGAGCGCCTCATCGTATCCTGCGCGTGCCGCGTCGAAGTCGCCCAGATCTCCGTCCAGATTGGATAGAAGTATTAGCGCCGGGACGTTTCCCGGATCGATGACCGTCGCCTTCTCGAGTTCCTCGCGCGCCGCGTCGTGGTCTCCCTCCAGGTATTTCAAGGTGCCGATGGACACGAACGCCGCCGGGATCCCCGGCGCCTGCGTTGCGAAGCGCTCGTAGTATTCCATCGCCGACTCGAATTCGCCCTGCGACTGGTGAAGGTTACCAATGTTCAGAAGCACGTCGATACGGGAGGCATCGAGGTCGAGGACCGTCTCGTAGGCCGCTATCGCGCGCTCCTTGTTTTGCTGCAGCGAGTAAAGTTCGGCCAGCGTCTCGTGGGCCCGAATATCGTGGGGGTACAGCTCGGCATGCATGCGCGCTGCCGCTATGGCTTTCGGCAACTCCTGTCTGACGATGTAGTAGTAGGCCGCTTTTGCGGAGAGCTGCGATCGCTCTGGCATCCGGTACAGCAACGTCATCGCTCGCTGTATTGCTTGTTGCCCTTCTTCCACCCGATTCACGTTCAGGTAGGCGGCGAACAACAGCATATGAGCCAATGCGAACTGGGGATCCAGCTCGACGGCGTCCTTCAGGTGGGCGATCGCTGTTGGGAAGTCGTTGTTATGGGACATGGCGCGATTGCCAGCGATCAGCGACCGATAGGCGCCCTGCGAGCCCGATAGTACTTCTGAAACCGGCAGGTCTCTGCTCTCCTCGATCTGTTGAGCCGGCATTTCGAGGTCGTTTTTCAGTTGCAGGCTCATTTCATCGATCAGTTCGAACAGGTCCGATCCGCTGAACTCGCGTTCTTGGATCAACCGACCACGTTGAGTCTCGTACAGTCGAGTTCTGACGACAATCTGATCCGCGCTCCCGTCGATCTCGCCCGCCAGGAAATACGTCAGTCGCAAATCCTCCGCCAACTCGCGTTTGAGTGCCAGAGAGACGCGCAAGCCATCCTGGAAGCCCTCCTCCCTCAGGCGGCTCAGCTGCGCATCGCCGCCCCGAATGTCGAGGAATAGGTCCTGTTCCAGATCGTATCGCAGCGCCGTGGGCACCCCGTACTGCAACCAGTCCAGGGCGGTGTCGCCGGAGGCGTTGTCGAAGTAGTAGTTCGCGACGCTCTTCCGGAACTCCGACTTCGGAACCACGCGCTCGATCGTCAGCCCTTCTTCGTTCTCCACCGTGATCGTCTCGGTGGCGGCGCCCAGATCCCGTCCCGCGAAGGCGACGATCAGCACGATCGCCGCGATGATGCCGTTCAGCGGTATCCCGATCTTCTCGAGCTTCGTCCAGTTGTCCGGGCCCGGGGCGCCGTGAAAGTAGGCCAGCAGGGCGACTGTCGGGATCATCAATGCCCAGGCGAGGATGGCGAAGTCGGTGAGGTGCGGGGAAAGGAGGTAGCGGTTGACCAGCCAGTCGGTGAACTCGAGCACCACCCAACCGCCGGCAAAGTATGCACCGAGGATGTGGGGCACCCGCCGTCGGAAAAGATCTCTGACTGGACTGGTGGTCATCACGCTCCTCCGGTACGCCAGGCGGTGCCAAAAGACTGCGTCAAGAGGCTATCGATCAGTCAATTACCGCTGAGTCGGGCCAGCAGTTCCCGCGCATCTCGAGCAGGCCTGTACTGTGGTTCCGCGTAAGCCCAGGTGGCGAGCGCCACGCGGAGATGAACCAGTGCCTGGTCGGGATCTCCCATCTCGTCATAGACTAGAGCCAGCTGGTAGTTGGACTCGGGATCGCTGGGCCGGATCGCGATCACACGCTGTAGCTGCGACCTCGCCGCGTCCAGATCCCCCAACGCTCTCCTGCAACGCCCCATATCGTGGTGCAGATCGAACTGTGTCGGCTGTAGTTGTAGGGCCCTCTCGTAGCTGCGCAGCGCCTCGGTGCAGTCGCCTCTGAGTTCCAGCACCCGGCCCTGGGCGTAAACAGAAAGAAACCGTGCCTCCTCCTGCCCAAAGGCATCGACGAAGCGATCGATTCCAGGGATTGCCGCCTCTATGGAATCGGCGTCTTCGACGTTCATGTAGACGCTCATGTATCCAAGCGCCACCAATACATCAAACGGTGCGGATAAGCGTTCGGCCAAAGCTGAAAGCGAGTCCTTGGCGGTCGACACCTGCCCGGCCAGTACGTAGGTGTCCAGATCCTGCAGCTTCTCTTGCAGCATCGAGAATGGGCTCTCGTACTGCTCCATTTCGGCCCAGAATCGATGTAGGAACTCTATAGATCTCGTCGGCTGGCCGCGGTAGAGGTAGTATTCGCGCAAGTTGTCATAAGCCTGAGCTCTTTGCGGCGGTGTCGCGGCGAGTGTGAGGGCCTCGTTGTACCCGTCGAGTGCTTCTTCAAAGCGGCCCAGGTCTCGATCCAGTCTCGCATTGCTCGTCAGTGCCGGAACGTTTGCCATATCGACGATAAGAGCCTTTTCATAGGCCCGGCGCGCCGCGTCGTGGTCGCCGAGCAGCAGATACAGGTCACCTTGCGTCACAAACGCTGTTGGGTCGGTCGGCGACGATTCCGCGTAGAGCTCAAGGTACGTGGCCGCCGAATCGAACTGCCCATCCGATCTATAGAGCAACCCGATGGAGCGAACGATGTCGATCCGCGTCGGATCGAGATCTAAAACTCTCCTCATCGCGCGGAGCGCCCGGGCGTCATCATCCTTCATGGCGTAAAACGTCGCGACGGTTTCGTGCGCTTCGATATCGTGCGGGTACAACTCCGAGTACATCGTTGCCGCGGCCAACGCTCTGTCCAGGTCCTGTCGGACCAGCCAGTAGTAGGTGGACTTGGCTACGAGCTGCGTGCGCTCCGGCAACTTGTAGAGCAGTCGCATCCCGTTTTGCAGTGCCTGTTGGGCAACCTGCGGCTTGTTGAGATTGATGTTGACTCCGAACTGCGTCAGGTAGGCGAGGGCAAACTCGGGGTCCTCGGTCACGGCCCTTTCCAGATGCCCGGCTGCGGCTTCGTAATCATTCAGGACATACATGGCCCGAACCGCGTCTACGTAGGACCTGGCCGCCGCCGTCGATGTGGTGAACATCTCGGAGACGGGTAAATCCCTCGTCTCCTCAATGTGTTGGCTGGGGATCCCCAGATCCTGTCGTAGCTGGACGCTCATCCGGTCGACCATCTCGAAGACATCGGTGCCGGCGTACTCTCGCTCTGATATACGCCTGCCGCGCTCGGTCTCGTAGAGGTTGATCGTAGCGGATATCTGGTCGGCCGTTCCGGAGACCGTTCCCGTGATGAAGTACCTCAGGTGCTGGTCACTGGCGAGATCTCGCTTCAGAGCGACAGACACGTTCAAGCCGTCCGGGCTTCCTCGCTCCCGGAGTGGCCTGAGCAGGGCATCGGAATCGGTCACGACGAGAAATAGATCTTGTTCCAGATCCAGTTCCAGGGCAAACGAAATGCCCGCCTGCAGCCAATCAAGTGTCGTATCACCGGAAACGTTGTCGAAGAAATAGGAGGCGAGGCTCTTCTTGAATTCTGCCTTCGGTACGGTCCGCTCGATGGTCTCACCAGCGTCGTCCTCTAGCGTCACCAGCTCAGTGGCCGCGCCCAGATCTCGCCCCGCGAAGGTAGCGATGAGCGCGATCGCTGCGATGACTCCGTTCAGCGGTATCCCGATCTTCTCGAGCCTCGTCCAGTTGTCCGGCCCCGGCGCGCCATGGTAATAGGCCAGCATAGCGACCGTCGGAAGCATCAATGCCCAGGCGAGTATGGCGAAGTCGGTGAGGTGCGGCGAAAGCAGGTAGCGGTTGACCAGCCAGTCGGTGAACTCCAGCACGATCCAACCGCCGGCGAAGTACGCCCCCATGATGTGGGGGACGCGGCGCCGGAAGAGGTCCTTTACGATGCTCGTGGACATCGGAAACTAGAGTCCGTTCAACAGCTGGCGGGCTTCGTTGGCTCGTTCGTATCCGGCGTCGGCGTTCTCCCAGACCCGCAACGCAGTTTCCAGGTGCTCTATCGCCCTATCCCGATCACCCATGTCGATGTAGACCTTCGCGAGCTCGAGGTTGGTTAGCCCGCTGTACGGTCTGACCTTTAGTCGCCGCATGAGGCTCGCCTCCGCCGCCTCCAAATCCCCCAGCAGCCTCTGACAACGGCCGATATCGTTGTTGATGTGCGTCGAGGTAGGCTGGAGCGATAGCGCGCGTTCGTAGCTAACGATCGCTTGCTGGTAGTCGCCCTGCAATTCCAGCAAACGACCACTTCCGCGGATCTGGGCGAACCGGAAGAACTCGAATCCAAGCCCGGCGATCATTTGCTCCGCGCTCTCCAATGCGGCCTCGATCCGATCCGCATCGTTGAGCGCCATGGCCACACTCAGCTCACCTATCGCGGACAAGAGGTCGAACGGGGGACTGAGTTGAGCTTTGACCGCCTGCAACGTGTCTATCGCCGCCCGGGTCATCCCCGCATCGACATAGGTCGAGAGGTTCCCGAACTTCGTGACCAGTGCCTGCGCCGGCGCTTGACTCGCTGAAATCTCTTCCCAGTAGCTGTGCATGTACTCGATGGCCCGCCGCGATTGGCCGCGCGCCTGGTAGTACGTGAGCAAGGCCTCGTAGGCCTGCGCTCTTTGTGATGCCGTCGTGCTCGTCGCGAGTCCTTCCTCCATGTAGTCGAGTGCGCGCTCGAAGTCGCCGAGGTTGTACTCCGCCCACGCCAGGTCGGAAATCACGGCCACATCGCCAGACTCGAGCAGCTGCGCCCTCTCGAAATGTTGCTTGGCCTCCGCATGGTCACCCTTCAAGCGGGCGAGATCGCCCAGAGGCGTGAAGGACCTGGCGTCGTCTGGGAATCGCTCGGCGTATTGCTGGTAGTAGCTCTCGGCCGCTTCGTATTGGCCCAGTTGGGTGTAGGCTTCGCCGATGACACGCAGGGCATCGAATTGACCCGGATCGAGCTCGAGAATTCGCTCGTACGACTCGATCGCTCGCTCCAGTTCGCCGGCCTGTGCGTAGAGCTGGGCGCGAACCGAGTGGGCCGCCAGGTCATCCGGATAAAGCTCCGACCACATTCCCACGACGGCCTGCGCCTTCTCCATGTCCTGTCTAGCCAGCCTGTAATAGGCGACCTTGGCCGCGAACTGCCCACGTTCCGACAGCTTGTAGTCGTGCTCGAGACCGGCTTCCAGAGCTTGCATCGCCGTTTCTGAGTCGTTCAGGAACAAGTAGGCCACGAAGCGGACCATGTGTGCGCCGGCGTAGCTCGGGTCCTCGGCCACCGCGTTCTCCAACTTCGCGGCGGCGCCCGACCAGTCGTTCCTGGTCATAGCGAGCAACGCATCGACCAGAGCACGGAAGGCCGTCAGCGATTGTGTGTGAAGCTCGGATATCGGCAAGTCACGAGTATCCTCGACGTGCTGCGACGGGATCTCCAGGTCGAGTCGAAGCTGGGTCGAGATTTGGTCGATCAGCGAGAACGGATCGTCGCCGGTGAAGGTCCGCTCCTCGATCACCTTCCCGCGTGATGTATCGTAGAGTTGCGTGGTGACCGCGATCTGACCGTCGGCGGGATACCACGCTTGAGGGACAACGGCACATTGAGACCGTCTTCATATCCCGCCTCCCTGAGGCGCGTCGTCATGCCGCTCAACTCGCCGACCACCGGGTTCGGTAACTGGACGTCGAGGAAGAGATCCTGCGTCAGGTCATCGCCCAGTCCCCAGGGGATTCCGTACTGCAGCCAATCCAGCGCTGTGTCCGCTGATTCGTTGTCAAAGAAGAAGAGAGCAAGGCGTTTTCGGAACTCGCTCTTCGGGATGACACGCTCGACGGTCTCGCCCTCTTCGGTCTCCACCTTGATCGCCGTCGTTGCCGCTCCCAAGTCTTTGCCCTGGAACAGGACAAACATGAGTAGCGCCGCGACGGCCACGTTGATCGGTATGCCAATCTTCTCGGCAGTCGTCCACTCATCGCGACCCGGCGCCCCGTGGACCCAGGCAAGCAGCAGGACAGTCGGAATCATCACGGCCCAGGCCAAAAGGGCGAGGTCCGTCAGATTAGCAGAGAGGACAAACCGATTCACCAGAAAATCGGTGAACTCGAGCGCCGCCCAGCCCGCGGCCAGGTAGACCCCGAGGAACTGCGGCACCCTCCTACGAAACAGCTCGCTGCCGAATGATATGGCCATGTATGCTCAACACCCTAAATGATTGCTAAATGATAGGTTACATGATTCACATGATAGCCTACATGATAGCTAGATGATCGACTCCGGGGCACTTATCCCTCCCGCTCGACCACCGTCGCGATCCCCTGGCCGACTCCGATGCACATCGTGCAGAGCCCGTAGCGCGATTCCCGGCGCTTCATCTCGTGGACCAGCGTCGTCATCAACCGAGCGCCTGTGCAGCCCAGCGGATGGCCCAGGGCGATCGCCCCGCCGTTCACATTCGTTCTCTCCCAGTTGAGCCCCAGCTCACGAATGCATGCAACAGCTTGAGCGGCGAACGCTTCGTTGAGTTCGACCAGGTCGATGTCGCCGATCTCCAGACCCGTACGCTCGAGGACTTTCCGAGTCGCCGGGATCGGACCGATCCCCATGCAACTCGGATCTACACCGGCGACGGCGGAACCGACGACGCGCGCCATCCCCGAGAGACCCAACTCGTCCGCTCGCTCGCGGCTCACAATCAGCAGTGCGGCCGCTCCGTCATTCAGACCCGATGAGTTACCCGCCGTGACGGTGCCGCCATCTTTGAACGCGGGTTTCAGGCCCGCTAGTGACTCCGCGGTGGCGTCCGGCCGCGGATGCTCATCGGTCTCGACAGAGAGCGGTGGACCTTTGCGCTGCGGGATCTCCACGGGAACGATCTCGTCCTTGAATCGCCCGGCCTTGATCGCGTCCGCCGCGCGTTGCTGGCTCTCTATCCCAACTACGTCCTGGTCTTCCCGCGAGATTCCGTACTGCTCGGCCACCTTTTCCGCCGTGGCACCCAGGCCGATCGTCCACTCGTCGGGCATCCGCGGGTTCACGAACCGCCAACCCAACACGCTGTCCTCGAGCTGCGGCCGGCCTCGTGAGTAGCCGCGCTCCGGCTTCAGCATGACAAACGGCGCCCGGGACATGCTCTCGACGCCGCCGGCGACGAAGATGTCGCCTTCGCCGGCGGCGATGGCGTGTCCGGCGCTGACGATCGCCTGCAGCCCGGAACCGCACAGCCGGTTCACCGTCTGACCTGCCGCTTCAATAGGTATACCCGCGAGCAGGGAAGACATTCGCGCCACGTTGCGATTGTCTTCGCCGGCCTGGTTGGTGCACCCCATCACCACGTCCTCGACCTGGTCGACGGGAACTTGGGTGCGCTCGATCAGTGCCTTGATGGCGCGGGCCAGCAGATCGTCGGGGCGTACCGCGGCGAGGGCGCCGCCGTGTCGCCCGACAGGGGTGCGGACGGCGTCGATAATCAACGCGTCGCGGGGTCCGGGAGGGCGGGGCATCAGCTCAGGTCGATCCAGATGTTCTTGATCTGGGTGTAGTTCTCCAGCGCGTGCATCCCCAGATCACGCCCGAAGCCGCTCTGCTTATAGCCGCCGAACGGCGCCGCCGGGTCGTAGCGGTTGTACGTGTTCACCCACACAGTCCCGGCACGCAGGCCGTGGGCGACGCGGTGCGCCTTCTTGACATCCTGCGTCCACACGCCGGCGGCCAACCCGTAGATCGTCTCGTTGCCCAGGGCGATCGCTTCCTCGGGGTCGTCGAACGTGAGCGTAGCGAGCACCGGGCCAAAGATCTCTTCCTGCGCGATCTTCATCTCCGATTTCACGCCGTCGAACACGGTGGCGCCGACGAAGTAGCCGGGCCGATCCAATCGTTCGCCGCCCGCCAGCAGTTGGGCTCCGTCCTGGCGCCCGCTCTCGATATAGCCGAGCACGCGCTCCATCTGCCGCTCCGAGACTAGGGCGCCCAGCCGGGTGTTCTTATCGAACGGATCGCCAGGCGTCATCTTGTTCGCCCGATCGACGATCTGCTCGATGAACTGGTCGTGGATGCTCGCCTCCACGAACAGCCGCGAACCCGCCGCGCAGACCTCGCCTTTGCCGTAGAAGATCCCGGTGGAGACGCCCCGCACCGCCGCCTTCAGGTCCGCATCGGCGAACACGATGTTGGGGGACTTGCCGCCCAGCTCGAGGGAGACCGACTTCAGCGTGTCCGCCGCCGAGCGCATGATCTCTTTGCCGACCTCGGTGGAACCGGTGAAGGCGATCTTGTCCACGTCGGGATGGCGAACCAGCGCCGCACCCGCCGTAGCGCCAAAGCCGGGCACCACGTTGAGCACGCCCGCCGGGAAACCCGCTTCGGCCGCCAGCTCGCCCAGTCGGAGCGCCGTCAGCGGCGTCTCTTCCGCCGGCTTGAGCACCACCGTGTTACCGCACGCCAGCGCCGGCCCCAACTTCCAGGCCGCCAGCACGAGCGGGAAGTTCCACGGAACGATAGCTCCCACTACGCCCACAGGCTCGCGACGCGTGTAATTCAGCATCGCCCCGTCCACCGGGATCGTCTCCCCGTGGATCTTGTCCGCCCACCCCGCGTAGTAGCGCAGAATGTTCACCACATCCGGCATATCGATGCGCCGCGACTCGAAATAAGGCTTCCCGTTCTGCAGCGTCTCGATCCGCGCCAACTCGTCAGCGTGCTCCTCAACCAGATCGGCCAACCGGAAGAGCAGGCGACCGCGATCCCGCGCCGACATCTTCTGCCATTCGTCCGACTCGAACGCCGCCCGCGAGGAAGCGACAGCGCGGTCTATTTCGGCTTCGCGGGCCTCGGCGACCTGTGCCAATTCCGTCGCTTCGGCCGGGTTCTCGACCGGGAAGGTGTTGGCGGCGTCGGTGAATTCGTTGCCGATGAATAACTTGGTGCGTAGTTCCTGAGCCATTGCTAGTCCTGGTAAGTGGTAGACGGTAGACGGTAGACAGTAGACGGTAACGTCAAACGCCGAATCGCATCGCTAATCGCTCACCGTCCACCGTCTACCGTCCACCGTCCACCTACTATTGCCCCGCAAACTCCGCTTTCCGCTTCTCCAGATACGCCGCCAGCCCCTCGCGGGCGTCCGCCGACTCGAACAGCTGCTGCTGCATCTCGCGCTCGATCGCCAGGCCCTCGCCGAACGGGACCTCGACGCCGCTGCAGACGGCGCGCTTGATGCGGCCGACGGCCTTCGACGCCTTGTTCGGTGGTACGAACTGTTTGGCGTATTCCATCACATCGTTCCAGAAGTTGTCGGCATCGAAGATCTGGTTCACCAGGCCCAGCTCCTGGCCTTTCTCGAAGTCGAAGGTCTCGCCCGTGGCCATCAACTCGATCGCCTTCGATTTTCCAACCATGCGTCCCAGGCGCTGTGTTCCGCCGGTGCCGGGGAGCACGCCGAGGGCGACCTCGGGCAGGCCGATCTTGCCGCCGCCCTTCTTGGCGATGCGCAGGTCGGCGGCCATGGCGATCTCCAGGCCTCCGCCCACGGTGTGGCCGTTGAGCGCGGCAATGACCAGCTTGGGCGTCTGCTCGAGCCGGTTGAGCGTCTCGTTGGCGTGCAGGCAGAAGTAGTACTTGAAGTAGGGGTCGGACTGTTTGAGCATGTTGATGTCGGCGCCGGCGCAGAAGAATTTGTCGCCGCTGCCGCGGAGCACGATGACGTGCACGCTCTCATCGAAGCGAGCAGTAATGATGTGGTCGTCCAACTCGCGCATCATCTCGTGGGTGTAGGTGTTGGCGGGCGGGTCGTTCAATTCCATCACCGCGATGCCATCCTGCACCGAGTAGCCCACGAGGTTGTTCTTCTCCGGCATGTCGAATCCTCCAAGAAGTGTGGTTGGGGTGCGTTGTTGCTGTCGTGTGCTAACGCGTCTTGCGCCCCGGCGACTTTCCGGGGCGTCCACTGAATCCGCCGACGAACAGTCGATAAAGATGTTCGGCCAGCCGGTCCACCGGGACATTCCCGCCCGGCGGATACCAGGCGTAGATCCAATTCATCATTCCGAACAGGGCGGAGGTGGCCACGTTGAGTGGCACCGCGTCGCCCGCGCCTGTGAAACGCCGGACGTCGCGCAACAGTTCGGTGGTCAGGTCCGAGTACTCGTGCCGCAGGTCGCGGATCTTCTTGCGGTACTTGCCCTCCAACGACTCGTACTCGTTCGTGATCACGCTCATCGCTGCCATGTTGTCGGCGAAGAACGCCACATGGTTGTGCACCAGGGCGCGCAGCCGTTCCTCCGGATTGTCCACGCCCTCCAGCCGCTCGCGCAAGTTGGCCAGAACCCGGCGCAGGCAGCGGTCCTGGATCATGAATAGCAATTCTTCTTTGCTGGAGAAGTAATAGTAGAGCCCGGAAAGGCTGACGCCGGCCCGCTTGGACAGGTCGCGGATCGAGGCGTGATGGTAGCCCTTCTCTGCAAAGATTTCAGCCGCAACATCGAGGAGTCGGCCGAGCTTTTCCTCGTAGTCGTGGGACGTGGTGGTGCTTGGCGCCATGTTCTCCGGAAAAGTGGCGTGGTTAGGCGATATTGTGTCGGGTGGTCGAACGCTCGTTCGGCCCACCAACCTATCC
>JBDHJS010000030.1:0-47929 GCA_039586795.1 Gemmatimonadota bacterium | reverse complement strand
CGTGGGAGAGTAGGACGCCGCCGGTGTTTTATCCAAAAACGCCGCGCTTATCGCGCGGCGTTTTTCTTATCTAGATGTTCAACAGCCCGTCCAACAAACCCCGCACCGCCCCACTTGCGTCCAGCGGCTAATTCCTACGCGCCAGAATTTCATCGAAGTTGGGGTTTTGTTCCCGCGCGAACCTTATCGCCTCGTGATCCGGTGGCAGTTGGTGATAGTAGAACACGCTTCCATCTGACATCTGCTGATCCAGCTCTGTCGCCATGTTTCTGATGTCGGTCGTGTACGACTCGTAGTCCAGGTCTTCGTAGGACTTCACGATGTAGAGGAATGCTCCTTCCGGGAATGGTGCTTCCCATCCGGTCGGGGCATTCGACCCGAAGTGGAACGTCGATCCCGCCTCCATCACCTGCCTCTTTCCCTCGCTGCACAGCACCCACCGTCCGCTCACTGTGAAGACGAGACTCTCCGTCGGATGCGGATGCTCGGCGAGGAACATCCCCGGCTCGAGTCTGATGTAGAACGACCGTATGTCTTCCCCGAACAGCAAAGGGCCGAAGTTCCCTTCGTGCGTGAATGTGTTGCTGGCGGATTCCAACCCAGCATAAACATCGGGAATAATCTCGACCGCTGTCGCATGTTGGATGTACTCGGGGGCTAAGTGCGTGGCCTCCACGACCGTCGCCGGAAGGATCTCCGCCTCCTGCTGGTCATCGCCGCCCGGCCCATTCGTTTGGCCGTGATCGGCCTCATCTGTCGCTTCCCCTTGAGCGCACGCAAGCGCCAGGCCTCCTGCCAGTAGCAACGCCAGGCTTCTTCTCATGCTAGAGTCTCCTCCAGGTAGAGTCGCTAACCGCTAACCGGTCGGGCAGGCCGGTTCCATGAAGAGGCCCTCGTAGATCGGGTCATCGTAGCTGCCGCCACTTTTGAACTCTTCGTTCCAGACTTTTTCGCCGTCTAAGGTCCGATAGAGAAACGGGCTCAGTAGAAGTCGCTCCTTGTGCCAGCGCCCCACTTCACCGCCATATATCTCGGTCTCGTTCTGATACCCCATGAGGCCCGGGACACCGGTTCCGGAGCCCTGCGGGCAGACGTCGAGGCCCTCATGAGAGACGTTGATCAGTTTGTGCCCCAGCTCATGAGCCATGACCCTCCTCCCCGGCTTCGATCGCTGGAACGAAACAACTCCTCTCAAGTGCTTCGGTATGCGATCAGCAAACAGGTAAGGGGGAAAGGATATCGCCGAAGTAGGCGATGTAACCTTTTGCCACTCCTTGTTCTCGTCCCGTTCGTACCAGGCAACAGTCAAGTCGTTAAGGGGGATTATGAAGATGGTCCGTTCACGGTTCTCCTCGTCGGCGAGGAACGCATCGAGTATGGACTCCAGACTGTCCGGCAACACTTCCTGCTCATAGTCCATCATCTCGTAGAAGTCCAAGTCCATGTCGTCCTGCGGTACATTGGTGCCCACTCCGGAGGCCATACCCGCCCAGGTCGCAGGGTAATCGACCTTCACCGCCTTCTTCAGGTTGAGCTGCACGCCATTGGCGCGAAAGACGCTGACCGCATTGGTGAACTCCTCCTTCATCTCCTCCCACGTCACCTCCGTATTGTCGGAATAGAAGATGACGATGTCGGCGGTAAGCACATTCTCTTCGAGAGGTTCGTTGAGGGCTGAGACATCATGCTCCTCCAACACCTCGATCAGTCCAGCAGCCGATTCTTCTCCCTCCTGAGAACAACCTGACATTGAAAAAGCGAAAGCGGAAAGCAGAAAGCAGATGTGTGGTCGCATATTGTTTGTCGGTGCCTCACCAGTCGATCGGTTAGGGCTTGCTAGAGCTGGCTGCGCGAACCCTCAAGTACCGGTCTCGCCCACGTGATCACGAACAGGATGTCTCAGGACTACCTGCTGACAAAGGTTATGTCAACGAGCCATCGCAGCCGGTGTGATGTCCAAGAACGCCGCGCTCATCGCGCGGCCGGGCAACGTCGTCGAATTGCCCGGCGCACCCTTTTCCCCTATCTTCATTCCCAATAGATACTTACGGGATTGATGCCATTGGAACCGGAAGACACCCTGTCGTTGCCGCCAGATTTTCGGTGCGGATACATCTCGCTTGCCGGTAAGCCCAACGTCGGTAAATCGACGTTGATGAACGCCCTCGTCGGTCAACGACTGAGTATTGTCACCCCGAAAGCGCAGACCACGCGTGAGCGTGTTGTGGGCATACTGACGCACGCCGATTACCAGGCCGTGTTCCTGGATGCACCCGGACTCATCGACGCGGAATACCCGTTGCAGGAAGCGATGACTCTGTCGGCACGCACAGCGATCGAGGAAGCGGACGTCTTGATCTACGTTACGGACGCGACGCGACGGAAAACACTGCCGGATCACGCGCTGATCGAGTCTTTGATGAACCGTGAACTGCCAACGTTGAACGTCTTGAACAAGTGCGATGCTGTTGGCCAGGATGTCGTGAACGAACTAGGGGAGTCCTTGAAGCGACTGGGCGTCGAATCCCTTGCGGTATCTGCACTTACGGGGATGGGGCTCGATATGCTGCTGAGCTGGGTGGTGCCGAATCTTCCGCTCTCTCCACCGCTGTTTCCCGTTGATGACAGCGCGGCACAGTCTGTCCGTTTCTTCGCACAGGAGTTTGTTCGCGAAACCTGCATGGATGCGTTGCGCGAAGAGCTCCCGTACAGCGTCATCTGCAGAGTAGACGAGTTCCGCGAATCCCAGGACCCGGCTTACGTGGGCGTGACGATCTACGTGGAACGCGAAAGCCAAAAAGGAATCGTCATCGGCAAAGGCGGAGCAACGATTCGCAGAATCGGAAAGGTATCGCGCGAGAAGATCGAGTCGCTAATCGATCAAAGAGTGTATCTGGACTTGCGGGTCAAGGTGATGCCGAACTGGTCGAGGAAGCGGAGTCGGCTCAGACAACTGGGTTTTCAGCTGCCACCCGAACGCTAGAGGTGGACACGAGGCTGTTTTGACTGTAGATAGGATGATGGGAATGAGTGAGTCTGTGGTTGACGAGACCCTCCTCGAGATATTGGTCTGCCCGAAATGCGGCGGAGAGCTGGAGTACCGACCGGACGAGTCGGTGCTCGTGTGCAACACTTGCCGGCTTCGATACAATATTGATGATGGCATCCCCGTCATGCTGATCGATGAGGCTGAATCTTTCTAGTTCCGGCCTTCTTGCCGGCCTGCTAGCCTTTCTAGGCTCACCCGGGACCGCAATGGCCCAGGGTGATGTCCTGCCCACGGAACCGATCTCCGCGACCGATGAATCCGTAGAAGCCGAAGAAGGTGCGCAGTTCCTGCTGCTTCCGGTTGGAGCGCGGACGGTCGGCATGGGTGGAGCGGTCTCTGCCCTGTCGGGAAACCCGGAATCGGTATTGTGGGCGCCGGCAGGCCTTGCCGGCCTTGATGATGGACGACTCTTCTTCAATCACCACGAAGGTGTATTCGACACACGCAGCGAAGTGTTGGCGTTCCTATGGCCCACCAAGGCGATCGGCACGTTTGGGTTGACCTACTATCTGGTGGACTTCGGCGAACTGGCGAGCACGGGAAGTGACGGTACGGTCATCGGAACACTGAACGTGAGAAACCAGGAATTCCTGCTCACGTACGCCGGACGAATAGTTGGCCCGCTGGAGGCGGGGATGAGCTACAAGCTGATTCAGCTCATCACCCGCTGCGATGGGCTGTGCACTGATGTGCAATCCGAGACGCAAACCACCCACGCGTTCGATCTGGGCGTGATACTGGAGGACCTGGGCGGCATACCGGTGGCGCTTGGCGGTTCGGTCAGGAACATCGGGTTCGACTTGAAAGGCGCGAACGATACGGATCGTCTCCCGTCGCGTGTAAGAGTGGGCCTGGCCTACCAGGCACTGTCGGCGTTTACCAGCGATACGACGTTCGCGCTGGCGTTGGCAATCGACATCGAAGACCAAGTGCGAGCGCTGGGCAATCCCGACCTGATGATCGGGACGGAGTTCGGCGTCGCGCAGATGTTCTACCTTCGAGCCGGCTACGCGTTCTTACAGGCCCAACCCGACGTGCCGACGCTAGGTCTCGGGCTCAGGCACAGCTGGTTCTACCTCAACATGAGTCGAGGGTTTGATGAAGTGAGCTCCGCAACCGGCGAGGAATCGATTCAGGTCAGTTTCGGCGTAATCTTCTGATCCGCAGATGGGTTCGAGAGCATTGTGATCAAAACGGCCTTCGTCAAGAGGGCCTTTTTCATGTGAGCCGACGCGATGATCGATAAGCGAGCGGTGCTGAAGCTTTTGCGCGACGATGCACAGAGACCGCTCAAGCCCAAGGAGATGGCACGGGCGCTGGGCGTGGAGCCTCGAGAGTACTCACGCTTCAAGCGGCTGCTCCGCGAGATGGAGGACGCGGGGGAGCTCTATCGGGTCCGCAAGAAGCGCTACGCACTGCCGCAACGAATCAACCTGACGATCGGTCGTCTCCAGATGACCCGGGCAGGACACGGTTTTGTCGTTCCCGACGACGGAAAAGGTGACGTGTTCGTTGCGGCGAACGAGTTAGGAAACGCCTACGAAGGCGACCAGGTGGCGGTGCGAATCGAACGGCGTCGACGTGGTAGGAATCCGGAAGGCTCGATCGTAAAAGTACTCGAACGCGCACGTTCGCAGGTGGTCGGTGTGTTTCATCGTTCCGGTCGTATGGGGGTTCTGGTCCCCGGTGAGCAGCGGATGCGGCGCGACATCTTCATCCCCCGGGACGCGGAAGGCGGCGTGCGCGAAGGGGATGTCGCCGTGGCTCGTATCGTCGACTGGGGAAGCGACCACCAGGATCCGGTCGGCGAAGTCGTGGAGGTGCTGGGCAAGCCGGGTGAGCCCGGCGTTGATGTTCTGGCGATCGTTCACGACCGCGGTCTGGCAACCGCATTCCCCGAGGAGGTGCTCCGGGAAGCCGAGTCGCTGTCCCGCCGTCGCCCCGAAGGCGAGGATCTAGCCCGCCGCGTTGATTTCCGAGATAGCCTGGTATTCACCATCGACCCGGCCGATGCGAGGGACCACGACGACGCGCTTTCGATCCAAAAACTCGAATCAAACCTCTGGCGCGTCGGTGTTCATATCGCTGACGTCTCTCACTATGTCGCCGAACGGTCGGCCCTCGACCTGGAGGCATTGGGCCGCGGCACGAGCGTATACCTCGTAGACCGTGTGCTGCCCATGATTCCCGAGCCGCTGTCAGCGGACTTATGCTCGCTCAAACCGGGAGAAGACAGGCTCACTCTCTCACTCATCCTCGAGATGGATGGAAGTGGGGCCGTCCACTCGTCCGCGGTCCAGGAAGGTATCATTCGCAGCAGATTCGCCCTCAGTTACGAGCTCGCCCAGGGGATCATCGATGGAGACGCCAGGGGAGACCGGGAGCTACGCGATGCGTTGACGGCACTGCGCGACCTGTCACTCGAACTGAGGAAGGCGCGACAAGAGAGAGGCGGCCTGGATTTCGATCTGCCGGAAGCCCGAGTCGTCGTCAATTCCGCCGGCGAGCCGACGCAGATCGAAAAGCTGTTGCGGTTGGAGACGCATCGGTTGATCGAAGAGTTCATGATTCTCGCGAACGAGACCTTGGCAGGCTGGGCGCGGCGCAAGAAACTGCCGTTCATCTATAGGATCCATGAGCCCCCTGATCCCGATCGACTGGAAAGGCTACGCAGCTTCGTTGTCGGACTGGGACTGAAACTGCAGAAGGGCGCGGGCCGCTCCTCCAGGTTGTTGCAGAGCCTGCTGCATCAGGTTGAAGGCAAGCCAGTGGAGTCGATCGTTTCAACACTCGTCTTGCGGAGCATGAAACAGGCGCGATACAGTGCTGAACGGAAAGAGCACTACGGACTCGGCTCGCGGGCATACACGCACTTCACCTCGCCGATCCGACGCTATCCCGATCTGGTCGTTCACCGTCTGGTGCGCTCGGCGATGATCGAGGGACATCGGATATCGGAGTCGATGCTGGATCACCTGGATGCGGTGGCGCGGCAATCGTCGCTGCGTGAACGCCAGGCGACGGAAGCGGAACGCGATTCGGTCGAGCTCAAAAAGATCGAGTACATGGAGCAACACCTCGGGGACGATTTCGAAGGAACGGTCGCCGGGGTCTCTTCATTCGGCCTCTTCGTACTGCTCGATGACGTGCTCGTTGAAGGTCTGATCCATATCAGTCAACTCGAAGATGACTACTATCACTACATAGAGAAGGAGTACTCGCTGGTCGGCGAGTCGCGTCGCCGGCGATTCCGGCTGGGAGATCGACTGAAAGTAAAGGTTCTGGCGCTAGATCGAGAAGCGCGCGAGCTTGACCTGGGGTTGGCGGACTGAAGTTCATCGACAGGTCGGAACCCCTCGAAAACGCCGTCAGGACCGGCTTGCTTCTTGCAACGGTCAAATTGACGGAAAAAAAGCCCCCGTGTAACTTCACTGGACGTGAAGGTGCAGGATCACCCTTTCGGTGAGCGCTGATGCCGCTACCACCTGTCATCGTATTCTACTCTTCCGCCAGTTCGGGCCCTCCTGAGGCCTTGCTCGGGCATGTCTATCAGCAGGGTTACAAACTGGTTCGGGCGGCGGGGCCGAAGGAAGTTTTTGCACTGGTGAACCGCAGCCATCCCTCCCTGGTCGTGTTGGACGGGGACAGCGAAGTGGAGGAGATCTGCGACCTCATAGTGACGCTGAGGGCGGATCCCTTCAGCGCCATCGTGCCGGTCGTCGCCTGGTCGGGGGGTACCGATATCGAGGTGATGAACCAGGTCCTCGAGGCGGGCGCCGACGACTTCCTGAAGCACAGCATGGACGAGCGAGAGAAGCTCCTGCGGCTCAGCACGGTCGTCAAAAGAGCTGAGCGTGACGTGGGTGTTCACCCGACGACGCGGTTGCCGGGAACGGCCATGATCGAGCGTGACATCACGGCTCGCCTGACGGCGGGTGAGGATTTTGCGGTCTGTTATGCCGACATCGATCATTTCAAGGAGTTCAACGACCGCTACGGCTACCA
Source organism: Gemmatimonadota bacterium (assembly GCA_039586795.1). Classification (GTDB taxonomy): domain Bacteria; phylum Gemmatimonadota; class Gemmatimonadetes; order Palauibacterales; family KS3-K002; genus Kutchimonas. The sequence continues at coordinate 40,875 of JBDHJS010000030.1, read as the reverse complement.
GCACGGCGACAGAGTGATCTTGCTCGTCTCGAAGATCCTTCGCGATGTCGTCAAAGCTCTCGCACCCTCGGGGTTCATCGGTCACATCGGCGGCGACGACTTCATCTTCAACGTTTCGATGGATACCTTTGAGCCGTGCTGTCGTGAGATCATCCAGATCTTCGACACGTTGGTGCCCTACCAGTACTCGGAGGAGGACCGGAAGGCGGGATTCTTCTGGGGGAAAGATCGTCGCGGACAGCTGCACCGTATTCCCCTGATGACCCTGTCCATAGGGATCGTCACCAACCAGGAGCGCAACTTCTCGCACACCGCTCAGGTCAGCGAGTTGGCGACGGAAATGAAGGCCTACGCCAAGACGAAGCAGGGCTCCATCTACGTGGTTGATAGACGACATAGCCAGCGCGACAGCCGCGCCAACGATATGTCCAGAGTGGCTAGTGAAGCCAAGAAGGAAGCCTCATGAACGTCTCCTGCCCACAGTGCAAAACCGTCTTTCGGGTCGATCCGCGCAAAGTTCCGAGTGACGGTGTGCGTGCTCGCTGCTCCGTGTGTGGCGGCGTATTCGAGGTCATGCCGGAGGAGGCCCCGGCGATGGCCGCAGCATCGGCACCGGCGGCTGCTCCCGAGCCCATTGCCGCTCCGTCTCCGGAGCCCCCGGTCCCGTCCGCACCCGCACCTGCGGAACCAAAGCCCGCGCCGGAAATGGAGCCGCCGGCTCCGCCTTCTTTTCCGTCGTTATCTGAAGCCGAGCCCGAGCCGGCTCCCGCGGCCCTGGAACCGGAGCCCGCGGCGGAGCCCCTCGCCGAGGTCGCCCCTCCCGAGGCGCCATCGGCAGCACCGGGCGAGCCCGCCGTAACGCCCAAGCCGTTCGGTCAACCCGACCCTGATGCTCGGGCCCGCCGGCTGGCACGCGCCCTGATCTCCGATGTGGCGGCTTATCACCCCGAGCGGCAGGAGGTGGGGCTGAAAGAGGGTCGCCTAAAGGAGCTGTTCCAGGATGAGCTGAAGAAATCTTGGCAGGAGTATGTCGACCAAGTCGGACTCGAGGTGGCGCGCAGCACGCCGTACTTCCGCGACGCGCTGAACGAGATCCTGGCCAGAGGAAAGCAGGTCTTCTGAGGTCGATAGGTTGACCGGGATAGGGGGGCGCAGATATGTTTCCCCCAGCCGAAACGACGCTCCAGGGGCCGTCCGGTTGGACGGCCCCTATCGTTTGTGGTATAATTAGTTACAACGATTAGTAGTAGTAGATTCTAGAAAGCGAGGAACCGGGATGGCAGTGGCGACGGAGCTCGGCGTGCTCAAGGACCTGCGGGAGCGGATCGCGGAGCTCAGGGGGTATCTTTGACATAGAAGCTAAGCAAGCCCGTATCGCTGTTCTCGAGAAGCAGTCGGGTTCGCCCGGCTTCTGGGACGACGCGGAACGGGCGCGCGGTGTGATGCGCGAGCTGGATGAGCTCAAGGGTTGGGTAGAGCCCTGGGGGACGGCCGATATCAAAGCCGCGGATCTGGACGAACTGGGCGCGTTGATCGACGCCGAGGCCGACGACGGAATGGAAGAGGAGTTTCGGTCCGAGGTCGAGCAGCTGAAAGTTGAAGTAGAGGAGCTAGAGTTTCGCAACATACTGCGCGGCAGCGATGCCGTGCGGGACGCGCTGTTGACGATTCATCCCGGCGCCGGCGGAACCGACTCGCAGGATTGGGCTGAGATGCTCATGCGCATGTACACGCGCTGGGCAGAGGCGCATGGCTTTGAAGCCGCGGTGCTCGATCTGGTTCCCGCAGAGGAAGCCGGCATCAAGTCGGTCACGCTCGAGGTGCGCGGGAAGCACGCCTACGGTTATCTACAAGCGGAAAAGGGCGTTCACCGGCTAGTCCGAATATCTCCCTTCGATCAGCAAGCTCGTCGACATACATCGTTTGCTTCGGTCTTCGTCTATCCGGTGATCGACGATAGCGTCGAGGTCGAGATAAAGACCGATGACCTACGCATAGACACCTACAGGGCGTCGGGGAAGGGCGGCCAGCACGTGAACAAGACGGACTCGGCGGTGCGAATCACGCACACACCGTCGGGGATCGTCGTCTCCTGTCAGCAAGAGCGAAGTCAGCATCGAAATAAGAACACGGCGATGAAGATGCTGCGCGCGGCGCTATACGAGCGGGAGATGGAAGAGCGTCGAAAGGAACGGGCGAAGATCGAAGAGGCAAAGACCGACATCGCCTGGGGCAACCAGATCCGCTCCTACGTGTTCCAGCCCTACACAATGGTGAAGGACCACCGCACCAACATAGAACAGAGCGACGTTCAGCGCGTGATGCAGGGCGACCTGGACGAGTTCATCATCGAGTACCTTAAGCGATACGGGGCACAGGCGGAATGACGGAAACCGGCGAAGCGGGTCACGTCATACAGGCCCGGCACGAGAAGTTGGCCCGGCTTAGCGAACTGGGTGTGCAGCCGTTCGCGTACCGTTACGAACCCAACTCGACCGCCGAACGGGCCATGGCGGATTTCGTCGACGGAGGCGAAGAGGCGGTAGAGGTGCGCCTGGCTGGGCGCGTGCGGTCGCTGCGCCCGCACGGCAAGACTACGTTCGCCCACATCGAAGACCGTACCGGGAAGATCCAGGTCTACTTCAAGAAGGACAGCCTGGAAGAGGGCGGCTACGAGTTGGTCAAGCTACTCGATCTGGGTGATTGGATCGGTGTGGAAGGTGAGGTCTTCCGAACGCGGACGGGCGAAGTCACGCTCCGCGCCGACCGCCTGGTGCTGCTGGCCAAGACCATGAGGCCGCTGCCCTACGGCAAGGAAGAGGTCGATCAAGCCGGGGAAGTCGTAGTGCACGGCGGATTTGCGGACGTGGAAAGCCGGTATAGACAGCGCTACGCGGACCTGGCCGTTCATCCAGATGTCCGAGAGCTATTCGTCGTCCGCGGTCGCGTGCTGCAGGAGATGCGGCGCTTTCTGGAGGATCGCGGCTTCCTGGCCGTGGAGACGCCGATCTTGCAGCCGATCTATGGGGGCGCGACGGCCAATCCGTTCGTCACCTATCATCGGGCCCTCGATACCGATCTGTATCTGCGTATCGCTGATGAGCTCTACCTGAAGCGACTCATCGTGGGTGGGTTGGAGCGCGTGTACGAAATCGGCAAGGTCTTCCGCAACGAAGGCATCGATCGCACGCACAATCCCGAGTTCACGATGCTGGAGGTGTACCAGGCGTACGCTGACTACCAGGACATGATGGAGCTCACGGAGTCGCTGGTTCATCATGTCGTCAAGCAGGTCACCGGATCTTCGAGGTTGGTCTATCAGGGGATCGATCTGGACTTCGAGCCGCCCTGGCAGCGGATGACCTGGTACGGAGCGCTGGAGGAGAAGGGCTCGGTCGATGTCGCGTCCTTAGAGGGCGACGGGTTGCGACGCACGGCGCTGGAGGCAGGCGTCGAGGACGCCGACGAGAAAGGCCGAGGCGCGTTACTGGACGGGTTGTTCAAGGTCCTGGTGGAGGAAAAGCTCGACGGGCCGACGATCGTATATGACTACCCTGTCGAGTTGAGCCCGCTCGCCAAGCACAAGCGGGACGGGGACCTGTTGCTGACCGAGCGTTTCGAGGTGTTCGTGGTCGGCCGTGAGCTGGCCAATGCATTCAGCGAGCTGAACGACCCGTTCGAGCAGCGGGAACGATTCGAGGCCCAGGTACGGATGCGGGATGAAGAGGGCTGGGAAGAGGCGCATCAGGTGGACGACGACTACATCAACGCGTTGGAGTACGGACTACCACCGACGGGCGGAATGGGATTGGGCATCGACCGGTTCGTGATGGTTTTGACAGACAAGGCCTCGATACGTGAAGTCATCCTGTTCCCGACGTTGCGACCGGAGTAGCTGATGCATCTCGAGCTCTACCTCGCTCGCCGCTACCTGGCTGCCCGGAGTTCCTTCCGCTTTCTGAACCTGATCACGATCATCGCGATAGGCGGAATATGGCTGGGAGTGGGGGCGCTCATCGTGGTTATCGGGGTGATGACCGGGCTGCAGAAAGAGGTCCGCGACCGAATCCTCGGCACCAATCCTCATATCATGCTGATCACCTACGGCGATGAGCTGCGGTTCGAGGGGTGGGAGTCCTCGTTGGAGGTCGCCCGGGAAGACCCCGAAGTCGTCCTGGGCGTGCCATTCGTCTACACGGAGACTCTCGTGTTCAAGCGTACCGGGTATCAGCAGGGGCTGGTGCTGCGGGGCGTGACGTCTGACGCGGTGCAGCTGCTCGAAGATCAGCTCACCGTAGGTAGCTGGGAGTTTGAATCGACTCGTTCGGGCCTCCCTGGAGTCGTGATGGGTTTCCGCCTCGCGAACCGACTGCTGGTCCGCGTAGGCGACACGGTGAACGTGATTTCGGCGGAGAATATGGAGCTCACTCCCGCCGGCTTCATACCAAAGTTCGAGAAGTTCGAGGTTGTAGGCCTGTTCAAAAGCGGGATGTTCGAGTACGACAACACGATGGCCTATTCGTCGCTCGATGCGGCTCAGGAGTTGATCGGCTTCGACGAAGCGATCACGGCCCTGGCGCTCTATCTGGAGGACGCATGGCGGGCTGATGTGGTAGCGGATCGGATCGAGCGTACGCTCGGCTACCCGCATACGGCACGAGACTGGATGAGCATGAACGAAGGACTCTTCAACGCTCTCAAGTTGGAAAAGATGGCGATGGGCATCGTGCTCTTCCTCATCGTGTTTGTAGCGGCCTCCAACATCGTCTCGACGCTCGTGATGGTCGTCGCCGACAAGACGCGTGAAATCGGAATCCTCCGCGCGATGGGCATGACATCGAAAGGCGTTCTCAAGGTCTTCATGCTGCAGGGCATCATCATCGGCATGATCGGCACATTCTTGGGTTTGCTCACCGCTATCTCGGTGTCGGGGGCGATCGAACGCTCCGGTCTCTTATCGTTGCCGGGCGACGTGTATATCATCAGTGAGATCCCGATCACGCTGAATACCCTCGACGTCAGCCTCATCGTAGGCGGCAGCCTGCTGATTTCGTTTCTGGCCACCATCTACCCGTCGATCAAAGCGGCGCGCTTGATGCCCGTTGAGGCGATCCGCCATGAATAGCCGAAGGGCAAGCGGGATCGTCCAGCCATCGGCAGAGCGTTCCCTGGCGCCTCTGGTTGCCAAAGGGGTCTATCGCTCCTTCGTGGATAGCGATGGCTCGGAACTGCCGATTCTGAAGGGTGTTGATCTAGAGGTACACGTCGGGCAGGTCGTAGCGATAACCGGAACGAGCGGCGCTGGGAAAAGTACCCTGCTTCACATTCTCGGCGGACTGGACCAACCGACGGCCGGAGAGGTGTTTCTGGATGGCCATCGCCTGCACGGACTGGAAGATGAGGAGCTGGCCGAAGCCCGTAACCGCCGTATTGGCTTCGTTTTCCAGTTTCACCACCTGCTGCGTGAGTTCACTGCGCTTGAGAATATCATGCTCCCCGTATTGATTGGGGGTACAGACCGGTCGGAAGCGAAGGAGCGGGCCCGATCGCTGATTCGCGCGGTGGGGCTTGAGCAACGCAGTGGCCACAAGCCTTCGCAACTGTCCGGCGGTGAGCGACAGCGGGTGGCGGTGGCGCGGGCGCTGGCGAATCAGCCGTTGCTCCTTCTGGCGGACGAGCCTTCGGGCAATCTGGACAACCAGACGGCCCAGGGTTTGCACGATTTGTTCTTCCGTCTCCGGGACGAGCACGAATTTGCGGTAGTTCTCGTAACGCACAACCGGGAATTCGCGCGTCAAGCCGACCGCATCATGCATTTGCATGATGGGCGGCTGCATCCGGAATCTCTCGAGAGCGGAGTTTGAAGCGGACCTGATGCTTTGCGATAACTGCGGGCAGAACGAAGCTGAAGTTCACCTGACTCAGATCGTGGACAACGAGATGACGACGGTGCACCTCTGCCCATCGTGTGCGGCCGACAAAGGGCTGGATGCGGGGACCGTTCCGAAGAACCTGCCTCTGACCGACTTCCTGGCCCAGATGGGGCAGGGAGCGGAGACGGAGGAAGAGGCGGCGGTCGCCGGCCCGTGCACCTACTGTCGTACGACGAGCGATGACTTTCGGCGAACCGGCCGGCTCGGCTGTCCGCACTGCTATTCCGTTTTCGAATCTCAACTGAGGGCGATACTCCGTCGCATCCACGGCTCGACACAGCACCTTGGAAAGGTCTACGTGCCGCCGGCCTCAGAAGGCGCCGATCTTGTTCAGCGGCTCAGCGTGCTGAAGAGAAAGCTGCAGAGGGCGGTGGAGTCGGAGGACTTCGAACGCGCCGCGACTCTGCGTGACCAGATCAAAGAACTCGAAGCGACCATCGACGCATGACTCCGTTCGACCTGAACACGATGCCCGACTTCGGCCTGGGCTGGCTCGACGCCAGCGGGCCGCACAGCGACATCGTTCTGTCAACGCGTGTACGGATCGCTAGAAACCTGCAGGGCTACCCGTTTTCGGTGCGGGCCAAAACGGCGGATCGCTCGGCCATCTTGGCTACGGTGCGTGATGTTCTCGAGCGTAGTCCCCGCCTCGCCAACGGCGTCATCGTCGAAGTGGACACGCTGGATGACCGGGGCCGTGAGATCTTGCTCGAGCGGCACCTCGTCAGCCGCGAGCTGGTCATCGAGGAGGAAGGCGAGTCCCATTCGGCCGCCGCCCTCGTGACGTCCGTGAGCGACCCCGTGGGCCTGATGGTCAACGAGGAGGACCATCTACGACTCCAAAGCCTGACCAGCGGATTCAGCCCCCAGAACACATGGCGCATCGTCGACGCTCTCGATGAAGAGTTGGGCGGCGAGCTGCCGTACGCGTTTCATCACGAGTTCGGCCATCTGACGTCTTGCCCGACAAACTGTGGTACCGGTTTGCGTGCGTCCGTCCTCATCCATCTCCCGGGTCTCGTTCTGACCAAGGAGATCAACAAGGTGCTCGAGGGGATCCGCCAGGTCGGACTCACCTTCCGGGGACTATATGGAGAGGGCTCGGAGGTCATCGGGAATCTGTTCCAGGTCTCGAACCAGACCACGCTGGGCAAGAGCGAAGAGGACCTGATCGACCACCTGCACAAGATCGTCGGCCAGGTGATCGAGTACGAGAGGCAAGCGCGATCCGTGCTGCTGCGCGACGCTCCCAACGTGATCGAGGACAAGGTGTGGCGCGCGTTCGGTCTGCTGCGCTACGCGCGATCGCTGAGCTTCGACGAAATGATGAACTTGTTGTCAGGCGTGCGTTTAGGGCTTTCGTTGAAACTTCTCTCAGGGCCTAGTGTATACGCCCTAAACAGGATAATGATATTTGCGCAGAACGCCCATCTGGAAGAAGCCAGCGAAGGCTCGCTCTCAACAGGCGAGCTCGACATCCAGCGGGCGGCATTTGTTCGGGAAGCCCTTGCGGGGGCGGCGTCTTCCGGGACGGACCAGACCGGGTGAAGCGAGTGAGGTGGCGGTGATCCCGGGTGCGATGAGGGTGTGATGAACTACAATTTCACCGATCGGGTTCGAAAAGTACTGGCGATGGCCAGGGAGGAGGCGATTCGCCTCCAGCACGACTACGTGGGTACGGAGCACATCCTGCTCGGCCTGATTCGAGAGGGCGAGGGTGTCGCGGCGGCCGTGCTGCTGAATCTGAACGTCGATCTCGACCAGATTCAGGAACGAACCGAGGAGCAGGTTCGGAAGGGCAAAGCCGGGGCGACGATGGGGGAGCTTCCGTATACGTCGCGTGCGAAGAAGGTCCTCGAGTTCGCCGTGGCCGAGGCGCGAGAGCTCAGTCATAGCTATGTCGGTACTGAGCACTTGCTGCTGGGTCTGCTGCGCGAAGAGAAAGGCGTGGCGGCGCAGGTGCTGGAGTCGTTGGGCGTGAATCTCGATGCGGCGCGCGAGCAGACGCTGAAGCTGCTGGGTACGGACGTACCGAGTCCCGATCCGACAGGCGCGCCCGCCAGCACGAAAGAGAAGAAGTCGAAGACGCCGGCGCTGGATCATTTCTGTCGCGACCTGACGGAGCTGGCACGGAAGGGCGACCTCGACCCGACGATTGGCCGTGAGAAGGAGATCGAGCGGGTGATGGAGATCCTGTCGCGGCGCAAGAAGAACAACCCGGTACTGATCGGCGAGCCGGGTGTCGGCAAGACGGCGATCGTAGAGGGTCTGGCGCAGTTGATCGCTCGCGGAGAAGTGGCCGACAGCCTGAAGGGCCATCGGGTTCTGGCACTGGATATGGCGGCGGTGATCGCGGGCACGAAGTATCGCGGTCAGTTCGAGGAGCGTCTGAAAGCCGTGATGAACGAGATCGCCCAGAATCGCGACGTCATCCTGTTTATCGATGAGGTTCATACACTGGTCGGTGCCGGAGCGGCGGAAGGCGCGATAGACGCGTCGAACATGCTCAAGCCGTCGTTGGCGCGTGGCGAATTGCAGTGCATCGGTGCGTCGACGCTGAACGAATATCGCAAGTACATCGAGAAGGATGGTGCTCTGGAACGGCGATTCCAGACCGTGATGGTAGAGCCGCCGACGATCGATGAGACGATCGAGATCCTCGATGGTCTCAAGAAGCGCTACGAGGACCACCACAAGGTCGAGCTTCCGGGGGTGACCCTCACTACGGCGGCGAGGCTGTCGGAGCGTTACATCACCGATCGCTATCTGCCGGACAAAGCCATCGATGTGATCGACGAAGCCTGCGCTAGGGTGCACCTGTCTACACAGGTCCCACCGCCGGAAGTCGAGGATCTGCAAGGGCAGCTGAAAGGGATCGCCGACGCGAAGGACGAAGCGATCCGCGAGCAGGACTTCGAGAAAGCGGCAGAACTGCGCGACCAGGAGCGTGATCTGCAGTCCGAGATCCGTCGCCGCAGGGAAGAATGGGAGAAGGAGCGCGAGAGCTTCCGGCCGGCGATTACTGAAGACGACGTCGCGTTCATCGTGTCACGCTGGACCGGCATCCCGGTCACGCGCCTGCAGGAGGCGGAGACGGATCGGCTGATGCGGATGGAAGAGCAGCTGCACAGCTACGTCGTCGGACAGGACGAGGCGATTACCGGGATCAGCCGAGCGATCCGCCGCAGCCGTGCCGGGCTGAAGGATCCGAAGCGACCCATCGGCTCGTTCATTTTCAGCGGCCCGACCGGAGTCGGGAAGACCGAGCTGGCCCGGGCGTTGGCGCGCTTCCTGTTTGCCGATGAGAACGCGCTTGTCCGTGTGGACATGTCGGAGTACATGGAGAAGTTCTCGGTCAGCCGTCTGATCGGTGCGCCTCCCGGCTACGTCGGGTACGAGGACAGCGGAGCGCTGACCAAAGCCGTTCGCCACAAGCCTTATAGCGTGGTGCTGTTCGACGAGATCGAAAAAGCGCACCCTGATGTTTTCAACATCCTGTTGCAGATCCTCGATGACGGTCGAATCACGGACAACTACGGCCGGGTCATCGACTTCAAGAATACGATTCTGATCATGACGTCCAATGTGGGGGCGCGTGATATCGCCAAGGGTAGCAGCGTCGGATTCCACACTGCGGATGCCCAGGCGACCTATGAAGACATGGCAGCAAGAGTGAAGGACGAAATCCAGAAGGTATTTAATCCCGAGTTCCTGAACCGACTGGATGACGTCATTGTGTTCCACCCGCTCACCAGGGAGCACATTCGGGAGATCGTTGGCGTTGTGATGCGCGACGTGCACTCCCGCTTGGAAGAGGAAGAGCTGAAGCTCCAGCTAACCGACTCGGCCGTGGAGTTCCTCGTCGAGCATGGTTTCGACGTCACATATGGTGCAAGGCCACTCAAGCGTGCGATACAGCGTTATCTCGAGGATCCGCTCTCTGAGAAGATCCTGATGGCCGAGTTGGCACCGGGCGACATCATAGAAGTCGATGTCGCCGCCGACGGCGAACGGTTGGAATTCAGCGTGCTGTCCTCTTCGTCATCAGCGACGTGAGGTCCAGAAAGACTCTTTGGATTTCGACTGCCTTCGCCGCGCTAATCCTAGCGAAGGCCACCGCACTGCAGGCGCAGCAAGCCGCTGCGCCTGCCGTGGTTGTATTCGACTCCATCCACGTCACGGGCAACACGCGGGTGGCGACCCCCGTCATACTCTCCGACCTGAGCATAAGACCGGGTGACGAAACGAACCTTCCAGACATCCAGCGTGGCTTGCAGCGTCTCTATGCGACGGGCCAGTTCGACGACATACGCGCCTACGCTGCCGATGTAGATTTCAGAACCGTCCTCATCTTAGAGGTCGTAGAGCGGCCGTTCATCGTCGGGTTCTCCTTTCAGGGCTCGCAGCATATCAGCAGCGGCGGGATCAGAGACACATCGGGTCTGGAGCGCGACGCGCCGCTCGACCCCAACGCCGTCCACAGAGCGAGTTACCACATCAGAAGCGAGTTGTCGGGCAAGGGGTACGTTCAGGCACAGGTCGACACCGCCCTCATCCCGACCGATCGGCCAGGTGAGTTCCGGCTGATCTTCAATGTGAATGAAGGGCGAAGGCTCGTCGTCGCCACCATGGAGATCGAGGGCAACGAGTTCATGACCGATGCGGAGATCATCGGCTCGATGAACGTTAAGCCCGAAGGTTTCTTCTGGTGGCAGTCGGGCGAATTCAAGGAAGAAGAATACAGGTACGACACCGAGATTGGCTTGACCGAGTACTACGGCTCGAAGGGCTTTCTCGATTTTCGCGTCCTCGGCGATACGATGGAGGTCGACCCCCAAACCGGTAAGACCAATCTGGTCATCCGGGTCGATGAGGGGCGGCGGTATCGCATAGGCGGTTTCGCGATCGAGGGTAACAACCACTTCCCGACCGAGTTGCTCGAGCTACGCTTCAATCCACAAAGCCAATCGCTGCTGTCACGCCTTCCACTGCTCGGCGGAGGGGCGCCGGAAGGTGACCCCGTATTCGACACCCACAAGTGGCAAGAGGCGACGGAACGAATCAATTCGCTGTACCGCAACGCCGGTTTCCTGTATGCCCAGATCGAACCCCACGTCGAGCGCATGCCGGATGGCGAAGACGGGGATCCCCGCGTTCGCCTGGTCTGGCGGATAATCGAGGGCGAACAGGCCTACGTTCACCTGGTGCACATCGAGGGTAATACGACGACGCACGAGCGGATCATTCGCGATCGATTGATCCTGCTCCCCGGTGACGTCTACGGCGATGAGCGGATCGTCAACAGCTACCAGACCGTGCAGGGGTTGGGGTTCTTCGAACCACTCCCGCCCAACGAGGCGCTGGGCATTCGCCCCACCGAGGAAGGTGATATCGATATAACCTTCCGGGTGCAGGAGAAGCAGACTGGGAACATCAACTTCGGCGCGTCTCTGTCACCGTCGGCCGGCATCGCTGGGTTCATCGGCTACGAGCAGCCAAACCTGTTTGGTCAGGCCAAGGTAGGTCGTTTTCGCTGGGTATTCGGTAGCCGGACGAACGATATCGAAGTTGGATACACTGATCCTGCTATCCTCGGGACGCGGAACTCGCTGTCGATCAACCTGCGAAGCTCGCGAGATCAGTTTAGCTACGTAGGCCTTGGACGTCGCCGACAGGTGGGTGGAAACATCGTCTGGGGGATGCCGTTCCTAAACTCGCGCTGGACGCGTATCACCTTCGGCTATACGCTGATTCGAGATTCCTACGATGACTCAGCGCAGGAGGACTTCGATTTCACTCAGCGCCAGTTGCTCAACGTCGGCACGAGGAGTGGCGTCGAGGTCGCTATCGCGCGGGACACGCGAAATCACCCCCTCTTTCCGACACGAGGAAGCCGCAACGCCGTCGGCCTCGAATTCGTTGGAGGCGCCTTGGGGGGCGACGGGAACTATCGGAAGCTGAGCTTCGAAAGCGCTTGGTTCACACCGATCGCAAACCTGCGCAGCGATCCATCCAAGACCGGCATCGAGCTTTCGCTGGGCCTTGGCGTCCAGGGCGGCATGATTCAGGGTGAGAACCCGTTCTACCTGGAGCGGTTCTTCATGGGCGGCGTTCAGTACGGGCCGAAGCTGCGCGGCTATGAGGAACTGACAATCACGCCGTTCGGGCACGTACCCCGCGGCACTCCAGGTTTCAGCCAACTGGACCGAGTCGGCGAGTCGTTCTTCCACTTCTCGTCGAGCATCGGGCTCAACTTGGGCGGGAATCTGTTCGTCAACGCGTTCTACGAAGCCGGCAATGTCTGGAGCACCTCGGTCGGCTTCAATCCGTCGACGCTTCTGCGTGGAGCCGGATTTGGTGCGAGCATAGTGACTCCAATGGGACCGATCGGGCTCGATTACGCGTACGCGTTCGATCGTCGAGATATCTTTGGGAACCCGAACCCGGGATGGCGTCTACACTTCCGGTTCGGACAGATCTACTAGTACGGGAGACCGGGAGCCTCTCGAAAGCTGCTAACATCTGAAGGAGAAATCGGGTGCGTTATAAGATGAGTGCGGTCGTGCTGGGAACGGCCCTCGCGGTCCTCGGTTACCAGGGCTTGGGTGAACCCCAGGGGCAAGAGGTCAGGCTGGCGTACATCAATTCGGCGGAGATCCTCTCCCAAGCGCCGGGCGCGGCCGAGGCGCAAGCGACGTTCGAGCGAGAAATGGCCCGCTGGCAAAGCGAAGTTCAGGCGCTTGAGGACTCCCTCAGGGAGATGTTGAGCACCTACGACCAGCAGCAGGTCATGCTATCTCCTGAAGCGCGCACGCAGCGGCAGCAGCAAATCCAGGCCAAGCAAATGGAATATCAACAGCGCGCGGCAGACCTACAGCAGGTGGCCGAGCGACGGCAAATGGAGTTGGTGCAGCCGGTCTTTGACGCGGTTCAAGAAGTTCTGATATCGGTGCAGGCTGAATTCGGTTACGCGATGATTTTCGATGCGGCGAACAGTGCGCTTGTCGCCGCCGATACGACTCTGGATATCACGCCGCTGGTCCTGGATCGGTTGCTCGCACAGGGGTCTGCCGGAGGGAACCCCTCAAATTAACGAAATGCTCACTCACACGAGAGTGGGTGACTGGCACTGCGCCCACGGTAGGTGAGAAGCACCGTGGGCGCCTTTGCGTAAGTCGACATCTAGGATCGTGCAGCCTGGAGGGAAGACTGGAGATGTCGAACAACCTGACGGTGGGAGAACTGGCGAGTCGCCTGGACGCGGAGTTGGTAGGGGCAGGCGATCGAACGGTATCTGGAGCGTCGCCGCTTGAGTCGGCCGGGCCAGAGGATGTGAGTTTTCTTGCAAGGCGCAAGTACCTCCAATATCTTCCGGCCACTCGCGCCGCAGCCGTCATCGTCGGTCGTAACTTGGGTGACCTGGAGGAGATCCCGGAGGGGGTCTCACTGCTCTGGGTCAACGATGCCCACGCGGCCTTGGCCGAGACGCTCAGCGCCCTTTATCCAGAAGTAGCGCCAGCGCCCGGTGTGGCGCCGACGGCGATCCTCGGACCGGGGGTCGAACTCGGCATGAACGTCAGTGTTGGCCATCACACGGTCATCGAGGCCGGGGCGAAGTTGGGCGACGGTGTGCGGATCGCTTCGCACTGCATCGTCGGCGAGCGCAGCGAGATCGGAGCCGGTAGCGAGCTAAAAGGTCACGTTACCCTGTACGCGAATACCGTACTCGGGGAACGCTGTATAGTACACAGCGGGGCGCGTATCGGGGTCGACGGCTTTGGCTACGTCTTCGCCGACAACGGCCACCGGAAGATCCCACAGGTCGGCCGCTGCGTGATCGAGGATGACGTGGAGATCGGTGCAAATACGTGCATCGATCGCGGCTCGGTGGGCGAAACGCGCATTGGAGCAGGCACGAAGATCGACAACCTCGTGCACATTGCCCACAACGTGAGCGTTGGCCGCGGTTGTATCATCGTCGCGCAGGTTGGTGTGGCAGGCAGCACGGACATAGGAGACGGAGTCGCGTTGGCCGGGCAAGTGGGGATCATTGGCCACTTGACGATCGGCGATGGCGCGCGCGTAGCGGCGCAGGCCGGTGTCAGTCACGACATCCCGGCTGGCGAAACGTGGTTTGGCTACCCGGCCCGGCCGCGCACGCAAGTGTTGCGAGCCAACGCGGCTGTGTTAAAGCTTCCTGAGTTGATTCGCCGCGTCAGGCGAATCGAGAAGCAGTTGGGATCAGAGGAAGAATCCGACGACTCCTAGTAGGGAATCGAGCGCGTAGTACGGAGGAGATGAACTTGAAGCAGAAGACGCTTGCCAAAGGTGTGGGGCTGGCCGGCACCGGTCTTCACTCGAACGTGGAAGTGAAGATGGCGTTGAAGCCGGCGGACCCGGACCAGGGAGTCGTGTTCAGGCGAACGGACCTCGAAGGGGCACCCGAAGTTCCGGCTCTTGTCGACATGGTCGTACAGGTCGAGCGGGGAACCGTGCTGGAAAAGAACGGCGTGAGGATTCGCACCGTCGAGCACCTGCTCGCAGCCGTTGCCGGACTGGGAATCGACAACCTGGTCGTCGAGCTCGACGGCGAGGAGCCCCCGGCGACCGACGGGAGCTCCAAGGTGTTCGCCGACCTGATGATGAGCGCGGGCGTCAAGCAGCAGGATGCAGAGGCGCGAGTATATGAGGTTACCGAGCCCTTCGCTGTGGAAGACGCCGGATCGCGCTACGCCGTATTCCCCAGCGATCGTTATGCGTTTTCCACGCTAATCGAGTTCGATCACCCGCTGATCGGTCGTCAACACCTGGCCTACGAGCTCGATCACGAAAGTTTCGCCGAAGACATAGCTTCCGCGAGGACGTTTGGGTTCTACGAAGACGCGGAGAAGCTCCGGGCGGCCGGGTTAGCCCTCGGGGCGAGCATCGATAATACGGTTGTGCTAACGGCCGACGGGCTGTACGAAGGAGTCGAACTCCGTTACGAGAACGAGTTTGTCCGTCACAAGATCCTCGATATGCTGGGCGACCTTGCTCTGGTAGGCGAACGGATCAAGGGCCAGATCGTAGCAGAGCGACCGGGCCATGCAGGGAATCTCGCGCTGGCGCAGGCTATAGCACGGCGGGCGTTGACCCAGCGGACGGCCCGCCGCGTAGACGTGACGGAAATCTTCAAGATCTTGCCGCACCGCTATCCGTTTCTGCTCGTCGACCGCCTGATCGAGTATGAGCGCGGCGAGCGGGTCGTCGGGATCAAGAACGTGACGATCAACGAGCAGTTCTTCGAGGGTCATTTCCCGGGCCTGCCCATCATGCCCGGGGTGTTGATCATCGAGGCGATGGCGCAGGTTGGGGGCCTGCTGCTGATGGACACAGTCGATAACCCCGAAGACAAAGTGGTGTACTTCATGTCGCTGGATAAAGTGAAGTTCCGGCGACCGGTCACACCAGGTGACCAGATTCATTTTGAACTCAAGATGCTGCAGCAACGGCGCTCGGTATGTCGAATCAAGGGAGTCGGGCGTGTGGATGGCAAGGTGGTGGCCGAGGCCGAGATGGCAGCACAGGTGGTGGACAGATGATGATGGAAAGAGCAACAGATCATACACCGGCACCGGCAGCGCCGCAGGTTCATCCGACGGCGATCGTCGACCCCGACGTCGAGCTCGGGGCCGGAGTGGAGGTCGGACCATACGCGATCATCGGGCCGAACGTCAGCGTGGGCGAGAACACGACGATCGGGCCTCATGCCTTCATCGAAAAGAACACGAAACTGGGCGCGGAATGCGTCGTTTCCAAGGGCGCGGTGTTGGGCACGGCTCCTCAGGACTTGAAGTACGAGGGCGAGGACACGCGGCTCATCGTGGGCGACGGAACGACAATCAGGGAATTTGCGACGCTCAACCGCGGTACGCGCGCGGCGGGTCAGACCGTCGTGGGCAACGGTTGTCTTCTGATGGCGTACGCGCACATCGCACACGACTGCGTGATCGGGAACCGGGTGATCATCGCCAACGCCGTTCAGATGGGCGGCCACGTGATGATCGATGATTGCGCGACGATCGGCGGTTTGGTTGCGCTTCACCAGTTCGTGCGCGTCGGGGCCTATGCCTTCATCGGCGGCGCCTCGCGCGTCCCCAAGGACGTGGCGCCGTACGTGAGGGCGGCGGGCAATCCTCTGGAGCTCTACGGACTGAACACGGTGGGTCTGGAGCGTCGTGGATTCAGCAAGTCGGCGCGCCTGGAATTGAAGCGAGCCTACCGTATCCTGTTCAAGTCCGAGCTGAATATCAGCCAGGCCGTTGCTGAACTGCGGGCGCTGGAAGACGTAACACCGGAAGTCGAGCACCTGATCGACTTCATCGAGGCAAGCGAACGCGGAGTCTCGGTCTAGAAGAATCGGTGAATCCAGTCGCGGTAGGTGTACTCGGGGTAGGAAGCCTCGGCTTTCATCATGCACGGCTGCTGGCGGACATAGCTGAAGCCCATCTGGTCGGCATCTATGACGTCGATCAAGAGCGGGCGCGCTCCGTGGCAGCCGAGCATGGTACCCGGGCGTTCGCGGACCTCGACGGCCTGCTGGCCGAAGTTGAGGCCGTCTGTGTTGTGGTACCGACTAGCGCCCACCACGAAGTGGCCCGCGCCGCCATCGAGCACAACTGCCATCTACTCATCGAAAAGCCAATCACGACGACGACGGTCGAGGCCGATGATCTCATCGAACGCGCCGCGGCCAAAGGTCTGATCATTCAGGTCGGACACATCGAGCGGTTCAACGGAGCGGTGCGAGCCTGCGAGCCCCATCTCGACAACCCCTTGTTCGTGGAATCACATCGCCTCGCGCCCTTCGGGCGACGCGGCACCGATGTCGCCGTTGTCCTCGATCTGATGATCCACGACATCGATCTCATCCTCAGCCTGGTGAAGAGGCCTGTCGCGGATACTCGCGCAGCCGGTGTGTCCGTGATCAGCGGTAACGTCGATATCGCGAACGCGCGCCTCGAGTTCGAAGGCGGCGCCGTTGCCAACATCACCGCCAGCCGCGTATCAATCCAGAAGCAGCGAAAGATCCGTTTCTTCCAGCCCAGCGGGTATATCAGCCTCGATCTAGGACGCGGCACGGGCGAGTTCTATCGCCGCGCTGACGGCAAGCCAGACATGAACGACATCACGCAGTTGAGCGAGATCGTCGAACACGTACCGCTTCGTGGGGACGGCGGAGAGCCTCTGCGACTGGAACTGCAGTCCTTTGCCCGAGCCGTGCGCAATGAGGCGCCCGTCGCGGTGAGCGGCGCGGATGGGCGCCGGGCACTCGCCGTCGCTCTGGATATCGTCGAACGCATCGAGAGGCACACGAAACATGTCTTTGATCCGAATCCGGCGTGAGCGAAAGCAGTACGGTGCGCGCGAGCGCTCCGGTATGAAGACCAGGACTCTGATCATCCTGCTCGCTGTCGTCATCATCGCGATCTGGTATCTGAGCGGGCGTGTCTGAACCCCGCATCTTCCTCTCGGCCGGTGAGGCTTCGGGAGATCTGCACGGAGCTGCGCTGGCCCTCGAGCTGCGCCGGATTTATCCCAACGCCCGTCTGTTCGGACTCGCCGGGCCACGAATGGCCAAGGCCGGCGTCGAGCCTATCGTCGACTTCGAGAGACTCGTCGTCATGGGCTTCGTCGAAGTGGCGGCGCGACTTCCGTTCTTCATCTCGCTACGCAACCGCGTCCGCCGCAGCCTTCGGGATGATCCGCCCGATCTGGTCATCCCGATCGATTACCCTGGCTTCAACCTTCGTCTCACTGAGTCAGCGCACGACGCCGGCGTCCCGGTGCTTTACTACGTCGCACCGCAGCTGTGGGCCTGGCGTGAGCAGCGGGCACAGGTCCTGGCCCGATGCGCCGACCGAGTGGCGGTGGTATTCCCCCAGGAGGAGCCGTTTCTGCGAGAATTCGGCGTTGAGGCCGTTTTTGTCGGCCATCCGCTGGTCGGCCAGTTTGACGCGCCGAAACCGCCTGAAATGGCGATTTCGGCCGTTGGGGCGGACCCGGAACGCCCCATTCTCGGTGTCCTGCCCGGTTCCCGGCCACACGAAGTCCGCCGCCTGCTGAGACCCTTTCTGAAGGTCGCCGATGAGGTGGTACGTCGCCGCCCCGACGTTCAGGTTCTCGTCTCGGACGCCCCCCACGTGCCGGATAACGAGTACGCAGTATCGGACTACCCCATGGTACGCGACTCGCTTCAGGTGCTCAGAGCATCGACGGTCATTCTCACCAAATCGGGCACGACTACGGTACAGGCAGCGCTGACTGAGACCCCGTTGGTCATCGCACATCGTGTACACCTGCTCAGCTATCTCCTAGCCCGGCGGCTGGTTCGCGTCGAAAACGTCGGGATGGTGAATCTGTTGGTCGGGCGTCAATTCGTTCCCGAGTTCGTCCAGCATCTCCCGCACCAGGCCATCGCCGACGCGCTGATGCCGTTGCTCGACTCCGGATCACCCGAGCGCGCTGCGATGGTGGACGGCTTACGATCGGTACGCGAGCTCCTGGGCGAACCCGGCGCGCCACGGAGAGTCGCGGAGATGGCTGCTGAGCTGCTGGAGGGGAAGCGGTGAGGGCGCGAGACCGGTTCGGTATAGGTATGGCCGGCCTGATCGCGCCACCGATCTTCCGCACGCTGTATTCGACGCTGAAGTTCGAGTGGTCAGGCCAGTCGAACCTGGAGCGCTGGGAGGCGGGAGAAGCGGTCGTCTTCGTGACTTGGCACGGCCGCATACTCCCGCTGCTGCAGCTGTTTCGGGGCCACGATATCGTCATGCTGGTCAGCCAGCACCGAGATGGAGAGTACCTGACGCGCCTGGGCGCTGGCCTCGGCTACGATGCGGTGCGTGGCTCCAGTACGAGAGGCGGCTACGGCGCGATTCGTGAGCTTGCGCGAAAGGTCCGGGGTGGTCAGTCGTTGGCGATCACGCCTGACGGACCCCAGGGTCCGAAAGAGAAGATCAAACCCGGCGCACTACAGGTAGCGCGAATGACGGGCGCCCCCGTGATACCGGTGATGGCGGGCGGCGATCGAGCCTGGTGGGTGGAGGGATGGGATCGGTTCATGATCCCGAAGCCATTCGCTACGATTCGCGTCGTCGTTGGCGACGCGAGTTTTGTCCCCCGCGATGTTTCGCTACGCACGCTGGAGGATCGGGCGTTGGAGATCGAGAGGCAACTTCAGGATCTGAAAGCACGAGTGGATCCACCCGAATGAACGAGTGGCACAGAAGGGTCTGGGACGACGAAGACAGCGGCTCAGGTTACCGGGGCCTGGCCGCGTTGTTGACCCTGGGTGAATGGGGGTACCGCGGTGCGGTCGGAGTGCGCAGTTGGGCGTACGACAAAGGACTTATCCCGTCCGCGGCGCCAGCGCTGCCAACCCTGTGTGTCGGAAATCTGACGGTGGGAGGCACCGGGAAGACGCCGATAACGGCGTGGTTTGCCTCCGAGCTTCTACGTCGGGGATGGCAGCCCGCAGTCGTCATGCGGGGCTACGGCGGCGACGAAGTCCTCGTGCATCGGGTCTTGAACCCGCAGGTTCCGGTCTATCCGTCGCCCGATCGAGTTGCCGGTGTCCAGATGGCCGCCGACGCCGGATCCGATTGCGTCGTGTTAGACGATGGTTTTCAGCACCGGGCGATCCGGGCGGATGAGAACATCGTTCTGATTGCCGCCGAAGACGGCGTGGAACGGCCGCGACTGTTGCCGCGTGGCCCCTGGCGCGAGTCGTTGACTGCGTTGCGCCGAGCAAGCCTCGCTGTCGTCACGCGAAAGTTCGCGCCGGAAGCAGAGGGTGAGCACGTAGCGCAGCGGATCGTCGAGGTGACCGGCAACCTGCCGGTAGCGCGAGCGCACCTCGAGTTGAAGGCGCTGGCGCGCTTCGACGCAACGACATCGAGCCTGGCAGAAGAAGTACCGATGAAGAACTTCCGTTGCGCCATGGCGGTCGCTGGCGTGGCGAAGCCGCAGATAGTCTGGAGTCAACTGGAAGCGGCAGGCGTCAGATTGGAGCACAGCAAGGCCTTTCCAGACCACCACAGATACACCGCCGCGGACGCGAAGCAGCTGAACGTGGCTGGGCGATCGGGGCCGCTGGTAACCACACTCAAGGACGCTGTGAAGCTGAGACCTATAGTGGCGCCCGATGTAGAGTTATACGTTCCCGTTCAGCACGTCTCCTGGGAGGCGGGTCAGGCGGAGGTCGAGGGGATCATCGAGCGTTTGCAGGCCCGCCAGCGCGCGGACGGTTCGGAATGAAGACGATCGACACGGACATACTGGTCATCGGCACCGGAATCGGAGGACTCAGCTTCGCCCTGCGAGTGGCCGAGTCGTACGACGTCGTGCTCGTTACCAAGAAGGAGAGCTTCGAGTCGAACACGAACTATGCACAGGGTGGGATCGCCGCCGTCACCGACCAAGAAGACTCCTTCGATGATCACCTGGTCGACACGCTGCGTGCGGGAGCGGGCCTTTGCCATGCAGATCGTGTCGCCATCCTGGTTGAGAGCGGTCCGCAAGCCGTGGCCGACCTGATGGATTGGGGGGTCGAATTCACGCACCGGGGCGGGGGGCTGGCCCTGGGTCGGGAAGGCGGCCACTCGCACAATCGCATCGTGCACAGCCGCGACCACACGGGCTGGGCAATAGAACACGCACTGGACGCGGCGGTCGCGGAGCACCCGCGCATACGAATGTTGGAAGATCACATGGCACTGTCGCTCAGCGTGGAATGCGGTTCCGGGCGACGCGGGTGCGTAGGGGCGTGGGTTCTAGATGTTGAATCGGCGGAGCTTGTTGAGGTCCGGGCGCGCGCGACTCTGCTCGCCGCAGGTGGCAGCGCCGCCGCCTATCGCCACACGACGAACCCGGCTATCGCGACCGGTGACGGCGTTGCCATGGCTTACCGCGCCGGGGCCACGGTAGCGAACATGGAGTTCATCCAGTTCCACCCGACGGCGCTATATCCCGCCGAAGAGCACGCGTTTCTCATCTCGGAGGCCGTGCGCGGCGAAGGGGCCGTGCTGCGCAACGCCGAGGGCGAGCCGTTCATGAAGGCCTATGACCATAGAGCCGATCTGGCACCGCGCGATATCGTGGCGCGGGCGGTGCACAGCGAACTGAAGAAGAGTGGTGCCGCGCATGTCTGGCTCGACGCGACTCAGATCGGCACAATCGAACTGGAAGAACGTTTCCCGAGCATCGTCGAGGAGTGCCGCTCCCGGGGCGTGGATCCCGGCAGCGATGCGATTCCGGTCGTCCCTGCAGCGCACTACATGTGTGGCGGAATCTGGACCGACCGCGACGGACATACGACGCTGCCCGGGCTATTTGCTGCTGGTGAGTGCGCATGCACCGGGGTGCATGGCGCCAATCGCCTGGCCTCAAACTCGCTTCTCGAGGCCGTCGTTTTCGCGGAGCGAGCGGCCCGGAGAATGCTTCAGCTGCTACCAGACATCGAGCAGCCACAGGCGAGCGGGTCGCCGCCACCGCCCGATCTGTCGGGATTCCCAGGTAACGAGCTTCGCGAGCTACGCACCCACCTGAAGGACTTGATGTGGGATCGCCTGGGTATCGTGAGGACGGGCACGGAGATGGTATCCGGGGCCGAACAGCTGCACAGACTGAAGGGCGAATGGGACTCCATGCTGGAGAGTGGATCGGCGACTGGAAACGGGCATCGCTGGGTCGAGGCCGTCGAGGCACTCAACCTGCTCGAGATCGGCAGCTTGATCGTGCGGTGCGCGCTATGGCGTCGAGAGAGCCGCGGGCTCCACTACCTGGCCGAGATTCCTCACAAGAACAACGAGGCCTATTTGCGCGACAGCTTCGTCGTGCCAACGAACTAGAGGCTGATCCGGCTCGTGAGAATCGTTGTGATCTCGGTAGGCGCGCCCAAAGCGGCCGGATTGGCCGCGGCGATTGAAGACTACGAGTCGCGCATCCCTCACTATTTCAAGTTCGACTCCATGATCTTACGACCACAACGCATCAAGCCTGGCAGCGATCGCAACACGATCGTCACGAAAGAGTCGGAGGCATTGCTGGCAAGGGTACCGGAAGGCAGTGAGATCGTGGCGGTGGATGAGCGCGGGGCCACCTGGTCATCGGAGGAATTGGCCCGCTACCTGGAAAGCCTTTCGGTCAGCGGTAGGCGCGACGTCGCTTTCCTGATCGGCGGGACCTTGGGGCTCACCGATTCGCTCAGGAAGCGATCGCATCACGTTCTGTCTCTATCTTCGTTCACGTTGCCGCACGAGATGGCGCGGCTCGTCCTGGCCGAGCAGTTGTACCGTGCCGGGACGATCCTACGCGGCGAACCCTACCACAAAGCGGGATGAGCGACAAAGAACGCCCACCCGAATGGTATCGCGAGTGGTTCGGCGAGGAGTACCTGGCGCTTTATCCACACCGTGACCAGGAAGAGGCGGAGGCCGGCATCGAGCTTGTGCTTCGCATCTGCGGACGCCCGGACGGTTTGATCCTCGATCTGGCTTGTGGCGCCGGACGCCACATGACGGACCTCAAGCGACGCGGGCTGAACGCCGTGGGACTGGACCTGTCCGACGTTTTGTTGAAGGAAGCGCACAAGGCCGACCCGGAACTGCTGTTGGTTCGGGGCGACATGCGTCACTTGCCCTTCGCCGACGGAAGCTTCGAGTTGGTCGCCAACTTCTTCACATCGTTCGGCTACTTTGCAGATCCCGAGGAAGATCAACAGGTACTTCAAGAGATCAGGCGGGTGCTCAGCCTCGGAGGCGGCTTTGCTCTGGACTTCCTCAACGCGCAACGTGTTCGAGAGGGGCTCGTCGAACGAGACGAGCGACGCCTGGGCGAAAGGCTGGTCGTCCAAAACCGACGGCTGGAGGAAGATGGAAAGGTCGTCGTAAAAGAGATCGACATTCTCTCGGCAGATGGCGAGAAGCTCGAGAGCGCCTATCATGAGCGGGTGCGCCTGTACGAGCCCGACGAATTGGTGGACATGCTGCGGCGCGTGGGACTGAAGCCCGCTCACACGTTCGGAGACTACTCGGGCGGTCCCCCTTGCCCGGATTGCCCACGCTATATCCTACTGGGACACGCCGCATGAATATCACGGTCGAACGAATCCCCTTGGGTGGAAGCCCGCTCGCCAGAGCGTTCATACAGAACTTCGACAGCGTGGCCCAATTCTACTCGTCCGCCGCGCCCACCAAGCTCGACAGTTACCGCCTGACACTCGAAAAGATTCGCGACATCCGGGAGCCATCTGATTGGCAAGGCCTGGAGGCCGCGAACGATAGCGACGATCCTAATGTTCGGGAGCGGCTGAACCAGGTCATAGAGGGGCAGGGTGCCTTCGTAGCCACCGGGCAGCAGGCAGGCCTTTTCGTCAGCCCCTTCTATACCCTCTACAAGGCGTTAACGGCGGCCCGACTCGCCAGCCAGCTGCAGGAGGCCTTGAGTGTTCCGGTCATGCCAATGTTCACGGTCGCGTCGGAAGACCACGATTGGATCGAGGTGAACCACACTCACGTCGTGAACGTCGAGAACAAGCTGGTCAGAATCGCCGTTGACGGTCCCTCGTCCGAGGAGGCCGCCAGCCCGCCGGTCGAACAGATTCTCTTGGGTAAGGACGTCGAGGCTGCCTTAGGTCTATTATCCCAATCTACTGCAGATTCAGAATTTAAGGCCTCCGTTCTCCACCCACTTCAAGAGGCTTATAAGGCCGGTCGCCCCATGGCCCACGCGTTTCAGCAGGCCCTGGGTAGCACTCTCCGCCGGTTCGGTTTCCTGATCTCGCGCACGGCCCACCCCTTTGTGAAGCAGAGAACACGCGATCTTCTTTGGGCTGAGTGGGAGAGACGCGAGGAAGCTGATTCTGCCCTCCTGCAGCGTGCGGCGGAATTGGAGGCGGCAGGTTACCAGACGCAGGTCGGAGTGACCGCCGGGACGACCAATCTCTTCGTGGAGGGAGAACAGGGCCGAGATCGTCTGGTATACGAGGGTGATATCGGGCGCCTCCGGCGCTCGGGGAACGTCATAAAGGGTGTCGAGCTGCGCCAGATCTTGGACACCCGTCCAGAGCGCGTCAGCCCTGGAGCTCTTTTGCGGCCGGTCACAGAGGCTCGGGCGTTTCCCGTTGTAGCCTACGTGGGTGGCCCGGCGGAGATCGCGTACCTGGCTCAAAGCCAGGTACTCTTCCAACTGCACGATGTACCGGCGCCGGTCGTCGTTCCCCGAGCTGCCTTCCGGCTCATCGAGCCGAAGGTGTCACGGGTTCTGGAGAAGTACGAACTAAGCGCGGATGACCTAGCAGGCGACTCGGCAAGCACGATCGGGCGCATCGTGAAGGCACAGGTGCCGCCGGAGCTCAGAGAGTCGCTCGACGCTCTGCGGGAAGCAGTGAACGCATCCCTGGAGGACGTTCGAGCCGCGGCGATCGCTTTCGATCCGGGAGCCAAGAGCGCCACCGACAGCGGAAGTCGGGCCGTGTTGGGTGGTATCAATGATCTGGAAAGCCGCCTGCAAACGCGCGTAAAAGAGAAGAACCAGGTGATGCAGCAGCAACTTGAGAAGGTAGCAGTCAACCTCTACCCGAACGGCAAGCCTCAGGAGCGCGTGCTCAACCCGTACCCGTATCTGATTCGCTACGGCGACTCGCTGCTCGACGCCATATACGAAGACGTGGTAACTCCCCTCGGTTAGCTGACTTGCCCCGGAGAACAGAGGTGTCTACGTTTCGAAAGCGGTCCCGCAATTCGAGGTGATGATAGGATGGTGTGGGTACTTGGTGTCGTTGTTCTTCTTCTGATGATGATCCCCCTCACGGCGATCGTTCTCGATTCCGAGGTGGGCCGTGCGCTAGCGCGCCGGCTCGGTTCCGGCGAGTCGGAAGCCGAGGGCCAGGCTCGGCTCACAGAGCTCGAGAAAGAGGTGCAATACCTCTCGGAGACGGTCCAATCGCTGCAGGAGGAGTCGCGGTTCGTCAGGCAGCTCCTCGAAAAGCCGAAGGAACAGGAGTCGCTTCCGCCCGGTGACGAGTGACGGTGAGGATCGAGTAGCGCGACGGCCCCGCTCCGCTTTGGCGGTGGGAGCGGGGATTTTTTTGAGTCGCCTGGCCGGGTTTGGCCGCGACGTGACGATCGCCGCGTTCTTCGGGACCGGCATCGCCGCCGACGCCTACACGGCTGCCCTGAGAATACCGAACACGATTCGCAACCTACTGGGTGAGGGAACCCTCTCAGCCTCCTTCATCCCCGTGTACAGCGGAACGCTGGCACGCGACGCCGATTCCGACTCCCAACGCCTCGCCGGGACCGTCCTGAGCCTGCTCCTGATCCTCGCCGCCGTGTTGAGCGCGCTTGGCGTGTTGCTAGCGCCCTGGATAACCGAGTTACTGGTGGGACGCTGGACCGGCGACAAGGTCGAGCTTACGACTCGACTGGTGCGGATTCTGTTCCCGATGGCGGGTTTCTTGATTCTGGCGGCCTGGTGTCTCGGAGTCCTCAATAGCCATCGTCGTTTCTTTCTGTCCTTCGCCGCCCCAACGATCTGGAACCTGTCACAGATCATCGGGCTTCTCACCGCATGGAAGATGGGTTGGGATCCGCTGATCGTTGCCCTCGCCTGGTCGACGTTGATCGGCGCCGTCCTGCAGTTTCTGATTCAGCTACCCGCCGCCTTGCGGCTTGCCGGCCGTCTGCGGTTTTCCCTCGATACGGCGTGGGAGCCGGTTCGGATAGTGATCCGGAACTTCGGACCAGTCGTGCTCGGCGCGGGGGTGATACAGGTGTCCGGGCTTTTGGACGTATTCCTAGCTGGACTGCTTGCCGATGGGGCGTTGGCGACACTGGGCTATGCCCAGCGTCTATACTACTTGCCCCTGGCGCTGTTCGGGATCTCGATCGCCGCGGCGTCGCTACCTGAGCTTTCCCGAGATGCGGAGCTGGCTGCCAGTGAAGCACTGCGAGAGCGGCTGCGAAACGGGTTTCGTGGCGTCGCGTTCAATATCGTGCCCGCCGCGCTCGCCCTGATTCTGTTCGGTGACTGGATCGTTTCACTGGTCTTTCAGCGTGGCAACTTCACCGTCGCCGACACGACATGGGTGCACGCGACGTTGGGAGCGTATGCCGTTGGATTGCTTGCCGCGTCATCGGTGAAGCTCTTCGCGTCGGGCTACCACGCGATGTTGGATACGCGAACGCCAGTTAAATACGCGGCGATAGGACTGGCGGTTGGCGCGGTGCTGGGCGCGAGCCTGATGTGGAAGTACTACGTCCCGGGCCTGGCGTTCGGCGCCGCACTGGGCTCATGGACCTACCTGTCACTGCTTTGGGGTGGTCTGCGAAAGCGGCTCGGCCCGATCTTCACTTCGGTCGACTTCACGTATCTGCTCAAGCTGGTTGCCGGCGCGACAGCCGGCGCTGCTGCCGGCCTCGGCGTAGAGTCGTTGCTAGAGCCGCCTAGCGGAGTCGGCTCGGATCTCACAACGCGGGTCATTGTAACGCTAGCAACGCTGGTTGCGTTCGGGGCAGT
This sequence comes from Gemmatimonadota bacterium, assembly GCA_039586795.1. GTDB lineage: Bacteria > Gemmatimonadota > Gemmatimonadetes > Palauibacterales > KS3-K002 > Kutchimonas. The sequence continues at coordinate 14,383 of JBDHJS010000030.1, read as the reverse complement.
ATACCTCGCCGTCGCTAAGCTCAGCGGGGCTATCCCCGCCGGTGGGCTTAGAGGCTGGAAAGATCGCGCCGTCTAATCCATGTCGACGACACCTGTGCTAGAGGAGAAGCTGGCAGCTCTGCCGGCCGACCCCGGCGTCTACATCCTCAAAGACTCCAGGGGCAAGCCGATCTACGTCGGTAAGGCGGCGTCGCTGAGAGACCGTGTGCGCTCGTACTTTCGCGGCGATCCGTCATCCCATCACAAACCGATAGAGATGGTGCGGCGCATCGTCGATTTCGAGACGATCGTGACGGAGTCGAGCTCTGAGGCGCTGATACTCGAATCGAACCTGATCAAGGAGTACGGGCCGCGTTATAACATCCAGCTGCGCGATGATAAGACGTACCCGTACATCAAGGTCACGCTCGCCGAGCCGTTTCCCAGGGTCTTCGTCACGCGGCGCCTTCAGAAAGACGGTTCGCGGTACTTTGGCCCGTACGCCGATGTCGGTCACATGAGGCGTGCACTTCGCGCCATCAAGAAGCTCTACACGATTCGCTCCTGCCATTACGATCTTCCGATCCAGGCGCCGCCTCGTCCTTGCCTGGATTACTACATAGGACGCTGCAAGGCACCGTGTGTCGATTATCAGAGCGAGTCGGAGTACCGCGAGATGATCGACGAGGTCCTCCTGGTTCTGCAGGGTCATACGGGCAAGTTGGCGCGCAAACTCGAGGAGCGAATGTCCGAGGCTTCCAAGTTGCTGGAGTTCGAGCGCGCCGCTGAGTACCGCGATGTGCTTCGCGGACTGGAAGAGATCGAGCGCCGACAGTTGGCCATCGATCCACGAGGCGGCGACATCGATGCTGTGGCCCTCGTTCGAGACGGTGACATGGCCTGCGGCGTCATCTTCAAAATCCGGGAAGGGAAGCTCCTGGGACGCGAGGCCTACTTCATGGGGAACGTCGAGGGCGAGGACGAAGAGACACTCCTATCGGCCTTCGTCGTCCGCTACTATCTGCCGCAGCAGGAGGTGGGTCGAGAGCTTCTGGTTCCAATCGACTTCGCAGATCGCGATGTCGTCGAGGGCCATCTCAGTGAGCGCACGGGTCGCGCATTCACTGTCCGGGTTCCACAACGTGGCATGAAGAAGGTGCTGCTGGAGCGAGCTGAGGAAAACGCTCGTCATCTGCTGGAAGAGAGACGTTTGCTGGAGGGACAGGCAAAGGCTCGGGCGCCGAGCGCGCTGTATGCTCTGCGGGACTCGCTCAACCTCGAGCGAGTGCCCCGTTCGATCATCGGGTTCGATATCTCCAACATTCAGGGTGCCGACCCCGTGGGCTCTGCCGTGTGGTTCGAGAACGGAGAGCCCCTGAAGAGCGAGTACAGGCGCTTCAAGATCGAAACGGTTGAGGGCGTGGACGACTATGCGGCCATGCAAGAGATCGTATCTCGCTACTTCACGCGCCGCCTGGAGGAAGAGAAGCGACTCCCCGAGCTGGTGCTGGTCGATGGAGGGAAGGGACAGCTGTCCGCCGCAGCACAGGTGCTGGAGCGAACGGGCATTCCCGATCTGCCGCTCGTCTCGCTCGCCAAACGGGAGGAGCTGATCTTCAGTCTCGACCGGAGCGATCCGCTCCGGCTCGATCGGCGCGAGCCCGGGCTGCGCCTGCTTCAGCAGGTCAGAGATGAGGCGCATCGCTTTGGCGTGCAGTATCACCGCAAACGCCGCAGTCGCCGTACGCTGCACTCGGGGCTGCTCGACATTCCAGGTGTCGGGCCCGCACGCCAGAAGGCTCTGATCGCCGCGTTTGGCAGCCTGCGGGCCGTACAAGCGGCGACCGCCGACGAGATCGCCCAGGTGCCTGGGATCGGGCCGGAATTGGCGGCCAAGATCGCCTCCGCCCTGTCTCAGCAGGGTAATTCTTGATCCTTGTTAGGGAACCGGGCCATGCCTAACTTGAGCCGCGCTTGACCCGACCAGCCTCAGAACAACGTCCACTATGATCAGGACCCGTTTCGCTCCGAGTCCGACCGGAGAACTGCATCCCGGGAACGCCCGCATCGCCGTGTTGAATTGGCTCTATGCTCGACACAGCGGCGGCCGCTTCATTCTGCGCATCGAGGACACTGATGCCGATCGCATGGTGGCGGGCGCGGAGACCGAGATCATGGCGTCGCTGAAATGGCTGGGCCTCGACTGGGATGAAGGGCCCGACGTGGGCGGCCCGCACGGACCCTACCGGCAAAGCGAAAGGTTGCAGACCTACAACGAAGCCGCGAAGCGATTGCTGGACAGTGGCCATGTCTATAGCTGTTACTGCACGCCGGAAGAGCTCGAAGAGCGCAAGCAAGCGATGCTGGACGCCAAAGGGCAGGTTGGCTACGACGGACGCTGTCGAGACCTGAGCCCAGAGGAAGAACAGGAACTGAAGCACCGGGGCCTTCCGGCCTCCCTGCGCTTCATCGTTCCTGGCGGGGAAGCGCTGGTCGAAGATGTGGTCCGCGGGACGGTTCGTTTTGATGCATCTGAGTTTGGAGATTTTGTGATCATCAAGTCGGACGGCCTCCCGACGTATAACTTCGCCGTTGTCGTCGATGACTCGGCGATGGAGATCAGCCACGTCATCCGCGGAGCGGGACATCTCACCAACACGGCGCGGCAGCTGATGCTCTATCAAGCGCTCGGCGACCAGCCGCCGGTTTTCGTTCACGTACCGCACGTCCTTGCACCGGATGGCGCGGCCCTATCCAAGCGCCATGGTGCCCGAAGCCTTCGGGAGTACATGAGCGACGGGTACCATCCCGACGCCCTGGTGAACTACCTGTCGCTTCTCTCATGGTCGAGTCCCAGCGGCGATGAAGTTCTACCACCCGAGCGCCTGGTCAAAGAGATCGACCTCGAGCGCCTCCGTGTGAGTGATGCGCGACTCGACCCGGAGAAGCTGGATTGGCTCTCCGGGGAGTACATCCGGCAGATGGAGGGCGAGGAACTGGCCGCGCGCCTGGCGGACCAGTTGGGCGACGAAGCCTATCCCGATCGTGGAAGCGAGCGGGTCCGCATAGCGACGGCCATCCAGGAGCGGATTAACACGTACGAGGAAGCGCGGCGCTTTCTACCGCAGTTCTACCCGCCAGATCCTATGCAATGGGATGGTCAGGCGCTGGAGAGCCTTGCGGCGGAGAACACGCTGACGTTGCTCGAGGCCGTGAGAGATTCGTTGGTCGAGCTCGACGCTTGGGACGGACCGTCAGCTTTGACCGCCGTGCGCAACGCCGGCAAGCGCGCCGGCTTCAAGGGGCGCGCCCTGTTCATGCCCGTTCGCGCATGCCTGACGGGGACGACTACAGGACCCGAAATCGTGGACATCCTCGAGGTTCAGGGCAAAGACACAGCGCTGCGCGTGGTCAACGACACGATCGCAAGACTATTACGAGACATGAAGGACCTCACCACATGAAACTTGGTTTTCAACTCATCTGTGCGAACTGCGGCCGGGAAGAGGACTCGGCCGGCACACCCAGCACATGCCCCGAATGCGGTAAGCCTCTGCTGGCGCGTTATCCGTTGGAGAAGATCGCCGGCGCCGTGAAGCGGGAAGATCTGCTCACGCGGCCCTGGACCATGTGGCGCTACCGTGAGGTGATGCCACTGGCCGAGGGCGAAGAACCCGTCAGTCTGGGTGAAGGCGGCACGCCACTTCTCGATCTACCAGAATTGGCCAAGACCGCCGGCGTGGGGCAACTTCTCGTCAAGGAAGAAGGGCTCAACCCGACGGGCTCGTTCAAGGCGCGCGGCATGTCCGCCGCCGTGACGCGAGCCGTTGGTGGAGGCGCTGAGGGCTTTGTCGCACCGTCCGCCGGGAACGCGGCCAGCGCTCTATCGGCTTACGGCGCTCGCGCCGGCGTGCCAGTGCGCGTCTACATGCCAAAGGATACGCCACCGACCATCATCGCCGAATGCCGGGCATTGGGCTCCGAGGTAGTGCTGATGGACGGTGTGATCACGGATTGCGGAGTGAAAGCACGCGAGTTCTCTGCTCAGACCGGCTACTTCGATGTATCGACGTTGCGCGAGCCGTATCGGGTGGAGGGGAAGAAGACGATGGGTTACGAGGTGGCCGAGCAGCTCGGATGGGAACTGCCCGACGCCATCATCTACCCAACGGGAGGCGGCACCGGAATCATCGGCATGTGGAAGGCGTTCGACGAGATGGAGGCACTCGGTTGGATTGCGCCTGGCAAGCGACCACGTATGTACGTGGTTCAGGCGGCCGGCTGCGCGCCGATGGTCAGGGCATGGGAGGCGGGGACCGACGGCGCCGAAAAATGGGAGGCGCCCGAGACGATCGCTTCCGGCCTTCGTGTGCCCGCCGCGTTGGGTGATTTCCTCATCCTTCAGGCAGTCCGCGAGAGCGAGGCCGCCGCGGTCGCGGTGACCGACACCGAGCTGGTTGCCGCGGCCAAGCAGCTTCGGCACGCCGGTGTTGCCGCCTGCCCGGAAGGCGGCGCAACGCTGGCGGCGTTGTACCGGCTGCGCACAATAGGGCACATCGGACCCGAGGATCAGGTTGTTTGTTTCAACACGGGCGCCTGGCTCAAGTACCAGATCTAAGAGGGTGTATTCGGCTACAAAGTGATGGACATCTCTAGAACATCGTTAGTGGCGACGCTCGCAGTCAGCCTGGTAGCGCACTTTCCAAGCGATGCTCGAGCACAATGGGATGTGATCGCCAAGTCAGCGTTGCCGTCGGTCCCTTATTGGTGGACGGCGAGCGAGAAGCACGGCATCGACCTCATCCCGCTGATCTGGACCAACGATGTGGACGGCGGCAGCAGCGGATGCTGCGTTCTCGGAGTGGCGGGTCGAGCGCGACTTGGCGAAGCGACCGTGTGGTTGGGCTTGGGATTCGGGACCGACCCGAAGGGCGGCACACCGGCGGCGATCGAGGCCGCGGCGCAGATCGGGTGGGGCACGCTCGCCTATCGCAACCTTCACGGCAGAACCGGAGTCAGCCTCTTCTTCCCGATACTCACCAATGACGAGCCGAGCCCGTTATTGGTGAACCGTCTATCGGCAGGCATCTCGGTGCTTTCGCTGGATGACGACAGCTACATCGAACCGTTACCGCTGTTCTCTTGCCCCGACTCGCCGGCGGCTCCGTGCACTGCGGTGCCTAGCCCATATCCGTGGAGCCGCGGCCAGGACTTCGGTTTGGCCGTAGAGGGTACCTGGGGAAGGGGAGATTGGTCGACGCCGCGGATTACGGGAAGCTTGATCTGGGGCATCGATGTGGCGGGAAGCGACTACAACTATCTGCGCGGGGAAGTGGACGCCCAGGTGGCGGGAACGGTGGAGCGTTTCGATTGGGTCGCTCGCATGTCCGGTGGTTGGGCCGGCAACAGCCCTCCCTTGCAACGCCGATTCTTGCTTTACGGCGCCGACCCGGTGAGCCGTTGGCAGAACCCGTACCTCGACGTGAAGGGCGCGCTGTTCCAGGACATCGCCTACTTCATGCCGGGGGGCCCGTTCCTACGGGCCTACTCTGAGACCCAGCCCTTGGTCGACGGCTACTTGAGCGTCGCCGGCGCCCTCGGCGTAGGAGACTCCACGCCGTCCGGTTTTTGGGGTCGCATTGACGGGTTTGTCGAAGCCGCCTGGACCCCAGGGATTCCGGATCGCTTGGGACCGGCTGACCTGAACCCGGACGGTTCGTTCCTTTTCGACTGGCGGGAACTGCCGGAAGGCGAAGGCTCGGCTGGGGGCGAATTCAGAGCCAGCGTTCTGCACGTGAACAAACTCTGGGCCGACGCGGGCTTCACTTTCGCCGGCGGCTTCCGCAATGTAGCTGCCATGGTGTCGTTGCCCTTCTGGGCCAGCAACGCGGCGTTCGCGAACACGCCGGCGGGTGACGGCCCGAAAAAGAACTTCGTGTTACGTTGGACACTGACTGTCATGTTCTACCCTTACGGACGACCGGGCGGTTAGATGGAAGCGAAGACGCGCGGCCTGATCTTCGACCCGTTCTCCGGGATCAGCGGCGACATGATCCTGGGCGCACTCATCGATCTCGGCCTTACCGAAGAATGGTTGCGTGACCTTGTCAGCTCACTCCCCGTTGCGGTCGAACTCGACATCGGCCGGGTGACCCGCGGCTCGCTCTCCGCAGCGTCGGTATCGGTGAACCCGACAGGCGCCGAACCCGAACGCCATCTGGCTGACGTCCTCGAGATCATCGATCGCGCGAATCTCGATGGCCGGGTCACAGAGCTGGCATCGGAGGCGTTCAACAAGCTGGCCGAGGTCGAAGGCGCCATCCATGGTATGCCTCCAGATCGGATTCACTTCCACGAGGTGGGCGCCGCCGACGCCATCGTGGATATCGTCGGCGCCGCAGCAGGAATCACTCAGCTCTCGATCGATGCCTGCTTCACTCGACCGGTCGCCGTCGGCCACGGCTGGATCACCTCGGCGCATGGCCGGTTACCCGTGCCGGCGCCGGCGACACTCAGGCTCCTCGAGGGGCTTCCCATCTTCGAGACCGAACTCGACTTTGAGTTGACCACTCCCACAGGCGCCGTTCTCCTCGCCACCCTAACCGGGGGCGAGCGTGCCCCCGCATCGTACACACCGGTACGCTCGGGTTTCGGCGCCGGGAACCGCGATCCCGAGACCCACCCGAATTGCCTCCGTGTCGTGTTGGCCGAGCTTGAGGCATCTCGTCACATGTGGGTTCTCCAGGCGGACGTCGACGACATGTCTCCAGAATACCTGCCGCCGCTCATCGAAGAGCTCCAAGCCGCCGGCGCCATCGATGTCTGGACGCACCCGGTTCAGATGAAAAAGGGCCGCCTCGGCACCCGCATCGAAGCACTCGTCCAAGATTCGGCCCGGGAAGCCGTGTCTCACGCCCTGCTCGAGGGTAGCTCGACCCTCGGTCTGCGATTTTGGCCCGTCGAGCGCCAGACCTTGCCTAGATCGCTAAACCGGATAAAATGGCGCGGGCACCCCATCCGGCTCAAAACAGCCATCACACCCGGAGGGCACGTTCGTTGCAAACCGGAGTATGATGATATAGTCGACGCAGCTCGAGCCCTGAACGTGCCGGCCTGGAAGGCGCGGCAGGACATCGAGCATCTATTAAGAACCGACCCTGAATGTTAACCAGGCTACATTATGGGGCCCGGCAGGCCCTTGGGACGGCTGAGGGAGGTAGTTCAATGGTGTTACGTCGTTTAGCCATATTGGCAGGCTCCGCTGCCATGGCCTTAGCGCTGATGGCGTTGCCGCGACCGGCGGCGGCCCAGGACGACTGTGTGGGCGAGAAGCCCAGGGGCGGGCGGGCAGTGACGAGCGCAGAGTTGTATGTGGACCAGTCGCGTGGTAAGACACCCGCTGACAGAAGGCGGCTGCTTGAGCAGGGCATAGCCGCGCTGGAAGTGGACATCGACGAGAACGCCGACAGGCCCAATCCGCAGGTGTATCTGTGGGCCGGCCGGATCTACGCGGATCTCGACCGCTTTGCCGAGGCCGACGCCGCATGGACCATGGCCTTGGATCTCTGGTCGTGCTACGAGGCGCGTATCGATACGCTACGTTTCAACGCGTACGTGAGAGCGTTCAATCGGGCCGTCGGCTACCAGGGCGCTGGGGACGTTGAACGGGCGCGTGAAGGGTATCAGAACGCGTGGACAGTATACAAGAAAGACCCTAACCCGATGCTGCAGCTCGGGTCGATGTACGCGCATGATGCGACGCAGGCCACCGATCCAGCGGAAAGGGACGAGCTGCAAGAGCAGGCGATCGAGTATTTCCAAGCCGCGATAGTCGCGGGCTCCGCTTCCGAGCGGCTCAACGAGCAGCAGCGTGACGAGAACATGCGCTCGGCATCGTTCAACCTGGCGCAGCTGTTGGCGATGGACGAGCGGTTCGAGGAAGCGGCTGCCGCGTACGATGAATTCCTGGAGTACGAGCCGGGAAACGTCGACGCCATGTCAAACGCGGCCGTAGTGCTGACACGTGCGTCACGTAAATACCGTTCGGACGCTGTCTCTATGGAGGCCGGCCCCGATCGCGAAGCGTTGCTCACCAAGGCGGACTCGGTCCAGCGCGTAGCTCTCAACTACTACTCAGAGTTGCTGGCTCGGGAAGATCTCGATGCGGCCGATTACCACAATATCGGTGTAGGCTTGACGCAGATCGGTCTGCACGAGGAGGCGGTGCGTGCATTCACGGCGGCCCTCGACCTCGAGCCGTACCGTGCGAATTCCCTCGAGCAGCTTGGACTCTCGCTCTTCAACTCGGCTCAGTTCGACTCACTCGTCGTCGTCGGCCGGGCCCTGGTCGAGCGTTACCCGCTCAACATGAACAACCTGGCCATGCTCGCCAACGCCTACCGCGAAACCGAGCAGGTGGACAGCGCGCTGGCCGTTCTTCAGAGACGAGAAGACGCTGAACTCGACTTCGTGCAGGTTCGAGTAGAGTCCGAGGAAGGCACTTACAGCATCAGTGGCAGTCTCGTGAACTTCAAGCTAGACGTCGGCGCGAACGTTCAAATCCAGTTCGACTTCTACGATGATCTCGGTGAGATCATCCAGAGCGAGACGATCAGCCTCCCCGCTCCCGAACAGGGTAACCTGTCGCCAGTACGGCACAGCTTCGAGTCCGATGCCCTGATCTCCGGGTTCACCTATGCCCGGGTTGGGACCTGATCGCGGCTCATCATTGGGCGCTCGAGACGCCGCCGATGGAGCGGCGCGGCAGCAATCAAGCGGCGGGGCTTTTTGAGGTCCCGCCGCTCTCTCATCACACGGCGAGTCAACCAGCCAGCGCGGCGCTCGCTTGCTCCAGTATCGGTCGAGTTGACAAGCCATAAGTGGCTCCTATTTTTGTGCTTATCTTTCTTCAGCGGATAGAACCCATTACATCTTCTAGGAGCCAGTGATCGCCTTCACACGGGCAGATGTCGGTGCTTGATTCCGCGACCCGAAAGGACACGCACGGTGAGTCCGAGCCGCCCGTGAACAGCGGCAGCGCAGTCATAGCCACGGTGGCCATCGTGGGCCGTCCCAACGTGGGGAAGTCGACGTTCTTCAACAGAATCGTCGGCGGCCGCCAGGCCATCGTCGATAGCCAGCCCGGGGTGACCCGGGACATCCACTTCGGCGAGGCCGAGTGGCGTGGGCGGCGCTTTTACGTCGTGGATACAGGCGGCATCGTCGAAGATGCGTCGGCGGAGATGGACGAGGCGATCCGGCGGCAAGCATTGGCGGCGATGGAGGAGGCGTCGGTCATTGTCTTCATGGTCGACGGTCGAGAGGGCGTCCACCCGTTGGATCAGCATATCGCCGAATTGCTCCGCACGAGGGAGTCCGACACGCTGCTCGTGGTCAACAAGGTCGACAACCTGCCGGACTCGACGGAGCATCTGGAGTTCTACTCGCTCGGTATTGGCGAACCCTTCGCGCTATCAGCGGCGAGCGGCAAAGCAAGCGGCGATCTCTTGGACAGGATCGTCGATATGCTGCCGGACCGCTCCGGCGAGTTCGTCGATCAGGGGCTTCGTCTCGCCGTGATCGGTAAACCGAACGTCGGTAAGTCGAGCTTCATCAATAAGCTGCTTGGCACCGAGCGACTCGTCGTCTCGGAGAAGGCGGGAACGACGCGGGACGCGATCGACACGCCGTTCGAGCGCGATGATCGGCGATATGTTTTTGTCGACACGACCGGCTTGCGACGGAAGAGCCGGATCACTGATGGTCTGGAGTACTACGCGTCGCTGCGCACCCTGCGCGCGATTGACCGGGCGGATGTGTGTATCCTGATCGTCGATGCGGATGACGGCGTCGGCAACCAGGACTTCAAAATCGCCCGGCTGGCGTGGGATCGCGGCTGCGGTCTCGTCCTGGTCGTGAACAAGTGGGATCTGATCGAAAAGGATACGCATACGGCTGTCAGGATGGAGAAAGCGCTTCGCAAGCGCGTCCCATTCCTAACAGATGTACCTATCGTGTTCATCTCCGCGCTTTCGGGTCAGCGCGTGCACCGCGCGCTGGACATCGCCTGGCAGGTGGGTGAAGAACGCCAGAAGCGGATCTCGACCAAGGAAGTCAACGAGACCCTTCAGGCTTTGACGGAAGCCGTGCATCCGCCGCACAGACGAGGAAGCCCAATCAAGTTCGGCTACGCATCTCAGGTGAGTACGGCGCCGCCGATCTTTGCGGTTTGGAGCAATTACCCGAAGGATGTGCCGGAGAACTACGCTCGCTATCTGGTCAACGGTTTCCGAGATGCATGGGGTTTCATGGGCGTTCCGTTGCGTCTGAAACTGAAAGCCCGGCGAAAGGATCGCCGATGATCGTATTCGGCCTGCTCCTCGCCGCCTATCTGTTCGGATCCACTCCCACCAGCCTATTGCTGGCTCGGCTCCGTGGGATCAATCTGCGGGAGTGGGGAAGCGGGAACCTGGGAGCGACCAACCTGTACCGCGCCGCGGGATTCCCCCTCGCCTTTCTTTGTATGCTCGTCGACGTGGGGAAGGGGTTCGCCCCGGCCTGGTTCTTTCCGGGTCTGGACGGTGTAGATCGGCCGGAACTGGCTCTGGCCTACGGCCTGGCGGCTGTTCTCGGCCATGTCTTTTCGGTCTGGGTGGGCTTTCGAGGCGGCAAGGGGGTCGCAACCGGGGCCGGCGCCTACCTGGCCATCGCGCCCGCCGCCGTGGGTCTGGCCGCCCTTGTTTGGTTGATCATCATCGTCACCGTGCGGATCGCATCGGTGGCCTCGTTGATCGGCGCTACGGCATTGCCCGGGCTGGTCTGGATCACCGGCCACCGGTTCGATTTCGTGTTCTGGTCGACTCTGCCGCTGGTCGGTTTCGTTTGGTGGACGCATCGCACCAATATTCGGCGCTTGCGGGCGGGGCGTGAGCCGCGCACATCCCGGGGGTCAGGCGCTCCGGCGGCCGATGCGTCGACCGAAGCGGCAAGCGAGGCGTGAGCATGGGTCGAGCGACGGTGATCGGTGCGGGCAGTTGGGGCACGGCTCTGGCGAAGGTGCTGGCCGACAAAGGGCACGACGTTGGACTGTGGTGCCTCGAAGAGTCGGTGGCCGAGCAGATTCGCACCGAGCGCCAAAACCTCGATTACCTACCCGGGATCGAGCTTCCGGCATCGCTGCGGGTGACGCGCGATCACCAGGAAGCTCTCGAGGGTGCCGAGCTCGTTGTCGCCGTCGTACCCACGCAATGGTTCCGGGAGGTCATCGCGGCGGCGGCACCATACGTCCCCGACGGCGCGGTCCTGGTCACGGCGACCAAGGGGATCGAGGTGGATACGCTGGAGCGCCCCAGCGAGGTTCTGCTCGACCTCTTGCCGGACCACGAGCCTGCGGTGCTTTGCGGCCCTAGTTTTGCCGTCGAAGTGGGCGAAGGTGATCCGACCGCCATCGTCGCCGCGTCACGAGCCGAGGAGGTGGCGCGTTTCACGCAGGGTTATTTTAACACTGCGCGCTTCCGCGTTTACACGAACGACGATGTCCTGGGCGTGGAGCTCGCCGCGGCCCTGAAGAACGTGATCGCCCTGGCGTCCGGTATCACGGTTGGCCTGGGCTACCGGCACAACAGCCGCGCCGCGCTCATCACCCGCGGCCTGGCGGAGATCACGCGGTTGGGTATGGCGATGGGCGCCAAAGCGACGACATTTGCCGGGCTAGCCGGGCTCGGCGATCTGGTTTTGACCTGTAATGCCGAATTGAGCAGGAACCGTACGGTTGGGGTGAGGCTGGGAAAGGGCGAGTCTCTAGACGAGATACTGTCCAGCATGCGGATGGTAGCCGAGGGTGTGCGGACCACGAAGGCGGCGCGCAAGCTCGCTGCGCAGTACAAAGTCGAGATGCCGATCGTCGACGAGATGCACCACATTCTGTTTGAGGGAAAGTCCCCCAAACGGGCTACCGCCGACCTGATGCTGCGAGAGCCGAAACCCGAGTTATGGGGAGGGGCCGATGCGACATGACCGCATCGCACGCCGCGAGTACTTCTCTATAGGAGAGGTCTGCGAGATGGCGGGGCTCAAGCCACACGTGCTCCGCTACTGGGAGACGCAGTTCAAGGAATTGAGCCCATCCAAGAACCGCGCAGGCAATCGCGTGTACCGAGCGCGTGAAATCAAGCTCATCGAGCTCGAACCTGCGCGAAGAAGGCGAGCTCGAGGAGGCGGCCGGCAAGGCGTTGGACAGGCAGGCGGTCAGACGTCTCAAGGAAGGCGTCCACGAGCTGCTCGACATGCTTCAGGAGCCGAAGGACGTTTAGCTCGCATGCACCAAAGCGAAACTAGCTACAGGCCATCCACAAAGGACAAGTCGGCGTGCCATTCCAGCCGCGCGACTTAGCAGCCCACCAGGAACGACGCCGCAGGCTCATCGAACAGCTGCGTGAAGGCGGTATCACCGACCTGGCTCTGTTGCACGCATTCGATCAAGTGCCGCGGCACTTCTTCGTTCCTGAACGGTTCGAGGCCCGTGCCTACGCTGACGAAGCGCTTCCTCTAGGAAAGGGCCAGAGCATCTCACGGCCGAGCACCCACGCGTTGTATCTGCAAGCGCTGGATCTGGGTGGCAGGGAGCGAGTACTGGAAGTCGGAACCGGTTCTGGATTTCAGACGGCGTTACTGGCGCATATGTGCGAGCAGATCTTTTCCGTCGAGTTGATTCCGGAACTGGCTGCAGAGGCGCGTAGCAAGATCGAGGCGCTGGGCATCACCAACGTCGCCATCCGCGCCGGTGACGGCAGCTATGGCTGGCGATCGTATTCGCCGTTCGATGCGATACTGGTCACTGCTGGGGCGCGAGAGGTGCCTCCGCTACTGATCGAGCAACTCAAGCCCGGTGGCAAATTGCTGATCCCGATCGGGGAAGACGACTCGCAGGCGCTTCACCGCATCGTCAAGTTCGATGATGGATCGATCGATGATGAAGTGATCGCCCGCGTCCGGTTCGTCGAATTTCAAGACTTGAACAACAGCAGCGGGGAAGAGGTGGAGAGATGGTAGATAGCGCGCCGGAAAGGGTGGTGGCGGAACAGGAGGGTCCCAGAAAGAAGGGTTGGGTTCGGCGCCTTTATGACTGGGTGCTCAGTTGGGCAGATTCCCGATACGGTGCACTGGCGCTCTTCATCCTCGCTTTTGTTGAGGCGTCGTTCTTTCTAATTCCGCCCGACGTGCTACTGATCGCCCTCGCCGTTGGACGGCCACGTGGTAGCCTTTACTTCGCTGCCATCTGCACTGCCGGCTCCGTCCTGGGCGGGGTATTCGGGTACATCATCGGCCTTCAGCTGTTCGACCTGATCGGACAACCGATCATCGACTTCTACAACGCGGGCGAGGCTTTTCAGCGAGTAGGGGACCTGTATCGTGAGAACCTCGTCCTGGCTCTTGGCACGGCGGGCTTCACACCGATTCCGTACAAAGTCTTCACGATTGCGGCCGGCGCCTTCGCGGTTCCGTTCGTTCCGTTCGTCGTGATATCGGCGGTGAGCCGTGGCGCCCGGTTCTTCCTGGTCGCCGGGATGATTCGAATCTGGGGACCACAAATCCGCGGCTTCATCGACCGCTATTTCAACATCCTGACGGTGGTCTTCGTGATCGCCCTCGTTTTGGGCTTCCTGATCCTGAGAACCGTTCACTGACGCCGTTTTCGGCCATTTGACCGGGCCCGCCGGCGGGATAGATTTCGGGCCGGACCCCAGTCACAGACGGAGGAACCCAGCAGTGACCATACCGACGCCGTACATCGGCGGTGCCGGCGGCCAGCAGGCCGACCGCCCGGAGAAGAAAGAGATGGCGCCGCCGTTCTTCACGGAGGACGAGGCGGTAGAAGCGGGCGCGCAACCTGAGGCCCAGCCGGGGACACCCGAGCCCGCCGACGCCCTCGCCGATCTGGACCTGGCCGAGGAGTTCGAGATCGAGCCGGCCGCCGAGGGCGAGGAAGTCAGCGAACTGGCCCTTGATGAGGAAGCGGACGCCGGTGGAAAGGAGCCTCTGGAGCCGCCCGCCGCGGCGCCCAGCGCCCCAGAGCCCGTCTCGACTGCGGAGGATCCGGGATTCGGTATCGACGACGGGGGGTTTCCAGACTTTTTGGAGGGACCCGACGCCGCCGAGCCCGACGCTCCGGCCTCGGCATCACCCTCGACACCGATCGAGATCGAAGTGCCGACCTCACCGCCAGCGGAAGCGCCGCCCGCGATGGAAGAACCGACAGCTCCAATCGATCCGGCATTCGAGCCCGTAGAACCGCCATTCACCGTAGACGAGATCACGGCGATGGCCGCCCGGCTCATGACCGGCGAGTACAGCGATTGGATCATGCAACTGAAAGACGACCTTGGCCCGATCGCCGACGAGACGG
>JBDHJS010000072.1:0-13071 GCA_039586795.1 Gemmatimonadota bacterium | reverse complement strand
ACTCGCGGTGGGCGCGACCATATTCCTCCCAGCGGCTGATGTCGGTGACGAACATGCGGGTGCGGACGACGCACGTCGGATCGGCGCCGAGGTCCTTCAAAGCGGTGGCGATGATTTGGAAACAGCGCTTGGCCTGTTCGTATGCGTCGCCCGGCGCGTGCACACCACCGCCTTCGGCCACGGGCGCCGTTCCCGTCACGTAGATGTGATCGCCCGATCGCAGCGCCCGACAGTATCCGACGCGGGACTCCCACATGGCTCCGGAGAACGTCCTGCGGAATTCCATCTTCCGTCCTTTTGGCTCTGGCTTAGCCTGGTATCCAGATGGTCTTGGCGTGCACCAGTTCAGCCCCACTTCCCAAAGGAAGTTGAGATGGAGACTTGGTGTAGAAGGCCAGACCCCGATAGCTAGTGAGGTACTTGTAGCTCGTACGCCCGAAGACCTTGCTGATCGCAAGCACCACGACCGGGTCTTCCGCCCGCCCCACGATCCTCGAAAAGTCGCTTGGCTCCATGCGGACGATGGCGCCCGATGCCTTGACCGCCTGCGCGATGGCGGCTGCAGCTGCTCCACTCATATGCATTATTCTCCCGTACGTTGATAGCTCACAATCGACAGGATCATACTGGGGCAAACCACCCTACACGGCAAACGAGACGCGCCTTGTTCAACCCCCGAATCTCGTACTCCCCAAATCCCCGAATCCCATAGATTAGTCCCCATGGCCACCAGACTCTGCGCCCTGCTACTAGCCGCCCTCACTCTCGGCTGCCGAGGAGATCTCCGGCCCACCGTCAGCCTCGGTATCCCAACCACCATCCAGGACTCGGGCTTGCTCGACGAGCTGCTCCCGGCATTCCAACTGGCGCACCCTGAGCTGCGGCTGAGGTACGTTGCTGCGGGCAGCGGCGAGCTTCTCGCCATTGGGGCCGGCGGCGACATCGACCTGCTGCTCGCCCATTCGCCCGTCGCGGAGCGGGAATTCATGGAAGCTGGCTATGGACTGGAACGAGTACCGGTGATGCAGAACGACTTCATCATCGTCGGACCGAGCTCGGATCCAGCTGCGGTTCGGGGTGCGGCGAACGCGGCCGCTGCTCTCACCCAAGTCGCCGAATCGGCGGCGAAGTTCCTTTCACGCGGCGACGACTCCGGCACGCACCGGAAAGAGATCGAGCTATGGGAAACCACCGGAAGCTCACCCGGCGGGACCGGCTATCGCGAGCTGGGCGGAGGGATGGGAGCCGTTCTCCGGGCCGCATCGGAGCTTGGCGCGTATACGCTATGCGATCGCGCAACGTTCACGAATCTCGCCGAGTCACTCGATTTGGAGGTTCTTCTGGAAGGCGACCCGCATCTGCGAAACGTCTACAGCTTGATCATCGTTGCGGAGCCCAGGGAGCTGGAGGGCAGCCGGACGTTCGCAAACTGGTTGGTGTCTGAAGAAGGGCGGCAGATCATCGCGAACTACGGAACAACACGGTTCGGTGCTCCGCTCTTCTCTATTGTGGACTAGAGTTTGCCGTACTGGTTCGTATCGATCTCGTCGCCCTCTCCGTGCTCGAACAGAAACGCCTCCACGTTCCTGCGAAGAAAGTCGCGCGCCTGCGGCGTACGGACATCCAGGGCAAAGTGGTTGATCAGCTGCATCTGCTTCTGAAGCCAGAGGTCCCAACAGACCTGGCAAATCCCTCGAAGGATCCGCTCACCTAACTCGTCTGGAAAAGGCGCTGCCCCCAACGGGTCGCGCTCCTCACCGCACCGAGTACATACGATAGCATTCGCCACAGTTTCGCTCCTCAAAGAGTCACCCCACCCCCAACCCCCAATCCCAACCCCCTACCACCTACCACCCACCACCACCGATGCCGTATAATCCCCACATGGACTCACCGCAAGTGCTCGATCGAATAACCGTCGTGCTGAACGAGCCCAAAGATCCGGTCAACATCGGCGCCGTGGTTCGGGCGATGAAGAACATGGGGCTCGGTCGCCTTCACCTGGTGAGACCGGACGATTTCGATGCCTATCGAATAGAGGGTGTGGCACACACGGGCAGAGACATCATCACGTCGGCGAACTTCTTCGAGAGCCTCACCGATGCGATCGGCCACGCTCACCTGGTCGTCGGCACCACGGCTCGCGGTCGCGCCGCGCGCAGGAACTACCGGCGCCCACGCGAGGAAGCGCGAGAGGTGATCGAAGCCGCAGGTTCCGGACAGCAAGTGGCAATCGTCTTCGGCCGCGAGGACCGCGGGCTGAGCAACGAAGAGCTCGACCGGTGTGACCGGGTCGTCGTCATTCCCACCGATGCCGAGAGCTCGAGCATCAATCTGGCGCAGTCCGTTCTCGTTCTGGCTTACGAGATCTTCGTGGCGGCGGATGCCGCAGAGCCTTTCAAGCCGCCTCGCCGTTCCGCCAGTCCGGCCACGCGTCAGGAACTGGAGGACCTCTTCATCGAGGTCGAAAAGTCTCTGAACGCTATCGAGTTCTTCAAAGCGCCACAAACCGTTCCGATCCTTCGCACTCTGCGTGATATCGCGGTCCGCGCCGACCTCGACGACCGGGAGACGGCGCTGCTCAAGGCGATGGCCTACGAGGTCCGGAACTTCATGATCCGCAAAGGCCTGGAGCCGGAAAGCTAGGCGCGGCACGGGCCCTGCCTGAGTACAAGTTTTCACCGATACATGCAAAGCTTTCGCTTTTCGGCCGGGCAGTATGACCGAACCTGGGCCCCTTCCGGACCATCGCGGCGACGGAACCTATTGATCGAGTTTTAGATAGGTCGATGGGTCTAATCCCGGCATAGCAGTTGCCCCTATCGGGTACGGAAGGCCCATAAACAAGCAATCATCAGAGTCCCTGTCCGCTCTTCCAAGCGTCCGCGAGTTTGGGACGCGGGAGCCGGTGGGCGTGTCAATAGGGACAAGAACCATGCGAACGACGATGCGACCGCAAACGCACCGGAATAGGGCAGGTTTCTCTAGCGTCGAGATGGTGATCGCGCTGACGGTCATCGCCCTCACGTTTGCCATGGGGGTTAGACGGGTCGACAGCTCGTCCTGGCGGCTCGACGCGGCGGGCCAGCAAGTGGTACAACTGGCGAGAGCGGCGCGCGCTCTGGCCGTGCTGAACCAGCACGACGTGATACTCACCTTCGACGCTGCCAAACGTGAGATGACAATCCACGAGGACGTGAACAGCGACGGCGTTGCCGACGCGGGCGAGCGGTTCTTGCGGCACGGGCTGGACGGTAATGCCGAGTTCGTACGCGGCACGGCTCCGGCCTACGGCGGGTTCACGGGATCGATCACGTTCCCGGAGGGTTCCGTCACCTTCCTGCGGAACGGGTCGGCATCGGACGAAGGCGCCATCTACGTCGGTCGCTCCGGCTTGGAGAAGGCTCGGGTGGTGGTGATCAGCCGAGCGACGGGCCACGCGGAGATGCTTAGCTACAATGGATCGGACTGGGACCACAATTAGTCGACTGCGAGTCCTTTCCGGGACCGACGGTCTGACGCTGCTGGAAGTGCTTGTCGCGCTGGTGTTATTCGCCACCGCGATGCTGGTCGGCGGACGTACGATCGTCGGTTTCGTTCACCAGGTCGGCGTCTCTGAGGCCCGGGCGCTGGCGAACGAGTACGCGCTGCAGGAGATGGAGAGAGTCAGACTGCTACCGTACGATGAGGTCGCCGCGATCACGGCAGCCCCGGTACCGGAAGCGCCCCAGTTCACCCGTTCTGTTGACGTGAAGATCGTCGGCGAAAGCGCCGAGGCGCTTTACGGCTACAAGCTCATCACGGTGATTGTCGAGTCGCCCGCCGCGATCGATCCAGTCAGCGTAAGTACGGCGATCGCAGAGTGAGAAGAGAGCCAGACATGCGAAGAGCGGCAGGCTACGTTCGGTCCCCAAGGGTCGTGAGTCGAGGATTCACGCTCGCCGAACTGTTGGTTGCGCTGACGCTCGGCGGCGTCGTGGCCGGCTCGATGCTCACCTTCTTCATGACTCAGCTCAAGACGTCCCGACTTGCCGGTGTGAGAATCGAAGCGGTGCAGCGTTCGCGGTTCGCGTTCGAGCTCATGCGTCGCGAAATCAGTCTGGCCGGCGCCGGTATTCCGGACGCGCAGCCGCTGGTCGTGTTCGCCGGGCCCGATGACTTCGTGTTCAGCGCCGACCTCGGCTCGGCCACGCCCGGCGACCGCGTTGCGATGTATCAGCTACCCAACGCACCTCCCTCCGAGACCGAGGGGCCCGACTCCGCTTCGATGATTCTCCCCAACGGACAGACCTACCCCCAGGCGTGGTACGGGCCCGGCCAGACCTCAGGCCCCGCCGAGACAGTGCGTTTTTCGTTCGTCGCGAGCGGCGATGATAGCTATAGCCTGGTCCGCGCGACGAACAACTTGCCTGGCGACACATTACTGCGCGGCCTGACCAGGATCGGCGACCGTGACTTCTTCACGTACCAGGTCGTGGATGCTGAGGGTAAACTGAACGATATGCCGGGTCAGACGGTCTGGCACGAAGCCGCGATACATGAATCGCAGGCGGACACGAGTCGCTCGGCGTTGGCGGACAGCATCAAGCTAGTCGAGATCGCTTTCACTGTGAACGTGCGCGGACGACGCTATGGCGAGAGCGTCGAACGGAGCTACGCCATGGGCGTGGCGCTCAATAACGCCGGCCTGATCCGCAACGCCGCTTGCGGTGGCGTGCCCCAGCTCGGCGTGACCCCGGCTGCCACCGTCGTAGCGCTCAATCCTCCAACGGTGCGCGTGACCTGGCCGCCCGCCATCGACGAGACGGCCGGCGAAATGGACGTGCAACAGTACACGCTGTACCGGAAGTTGGTAGGAACCACGATGGAGAAGCCCATCGCATCGCTACCCCCAGACCCTGATGTGACCAGCTACATATACATGGATAGCGATGTCGAGCTAGGCCTGAGCTACGTATATGGCCTGGTCGCCACTGACTGTACGCCAGCGATGTCGGGGATGACGCGATCGGCGGCCGTCACCGTATCGACACCTTGAGAACGGCGCGACAGGTGACTTCGATGAGCAGATGGTACGGGAATAAGGATGGCTGGAAGACGCTGCGTGAAGAGCGCGGAGCCGCTCTCTTCTTCACGCTCGTCTTACTGGTCGCCCTCGTGGCGGTCAGCGCCGGCGCCGTCATCGTCAGCGGCACCGAGCTACGCCTGCGGATCTACTCGAAGGCACAAGTCGATCTCAAGTACATGGCCGGGATGGCGGCGGAGATGGGGTTGAGTCGACTTAACCGAGACGAGACGGCTCTCCCCGATACTGGCTACAAGGCCCTCGAGCAGAGTCTCATCCCCGCCGACGCTTCCGGCCAGCCGATCGATGGTTTCACATTCGACATCTACACTGGCCGCAGCGGTTCGGCGACCGGCCGTACGGGCAACTTCGCCAGCGTTGTCGGAGTCGCTAAGGGGCGCGGGGCGATGGCGATCGTTCGACTCGAGGTGACCGAGGAGAGCTTCGCGAAGTTCGCCTACTTCACCGACAACGAGGGTGGCAATATCTGGTTTGCCGGCGGCGATCAGTTGTTCGGTCCCGTGCACTCCAACGACCAGATCAAGATCCACTCGTCGGGGGCGACCTTCCATGCTGATGTGACGACCGGCCGAGACATCCTCTACCCGGATCACGGGGAGTTCAGAGAGGGCTACCAAGAGTTCGTCGACACCATTCCGATGCCCGACAACACGGACATGGCTCGCATAGAAGCGTTGGCGACCGCAGGGTCCACGAATTTCTTGACGCCTTCCACCGGAGGGCCTGATGCCGTTGAAATGAGAGTCGAGTTCGTCGCCATCGATGTTAATGGCGACGGAGATGAAATAGATGAAGATGAAGGCTTCTTCAGGGTGTTCCGATCACCTACTCCCGCCTGGCTGGCCGCCAAAGGAACGGACACATGGATACAGAACTGCGGGGATGTGCACAATCATCCGACGACCGGGGAACCTACGTTTATCTCAGCATGGAATCACCGCCAGCTCTACTTAAACGAAGGGTACGTTGGGGCGTATGGCGGCGATGTGGACAACTGGAAGAACTGGGCTCCGCTAAGACACGGACAGGGGACGAACTGGTCGGAGGTATACGAACGAGCGGCGGCTCAGCCGACCTCCCGTTGCTATCTGGGTGGTGACCCGCGCCTCGGGATGGATGGTCGGACGCTCGATCCGTGGAACGGCGCGAACAGCGACTCGGGATGGCTGCGTCGTGAAGACTACGCACCGGCGATGACGCTGCCCGCTGCGCTGGCCGCCCGGGATGACGCCGACTACTTGTTTGTGCTGAGCCGCGACTACAACCCGGAGTTCCGCGGCGTTCTGTTCTTCGACGGGCTGATCGGTGTGAGCGGCGTGCTGAACGGTCGTGTTACCGTCGCCAGCAACAACAACATCGTGCTGCTCGACGATTTCAGGTACTCCGTCCCAGCCAACTCAGACAAGTGCAACGATATCGCCGGGTTCCTCACGGCCAACAACTTCTACGTCTCCGATAACAACCTGAATACACCGCAGCGTTTCCCGGGGCTCGCTTCGCGGCGCACTTATGATGAGACGGCGTCCGAGTTCATCGACGGCATCATCCTGGCGTTGAACACGAGCTTCACGGTGGAGAACTACTGGAGCGGCCCCCGTGCGTCGGAGCTCTGCGAAGGTACGGCCAGCGGTCGCGGCTGCCTCTACCTGACGGGCGGCCTCATACAGGATGTGAGGGGAGCCGTGGGACTGACGAGCGGCGAAGGGTACATCAAGCGCTACGCCTACGACTCGAACGCACGGTTCTGCCCGCCCCCTCACTATCCCACCACGGGTCGGTATTCGAAGAACCGCTACTACGAGGTCAACCCGCAGGTCTTTGGGGATGTGGGCGCTTTCTTTGCTGGTCTACGCTGAAACTCTCCGATGGCGTGGGCTGGGACCGGGCGCTTCGGCGCCCGGTTTTTTTTGTGAGTAACTCATGCCCGAGCAACTCTGGAGACGCTTGCCCTGTCTTTCGCTTCGATGATGATGGCGATGAGCGCTCCCGCGGCGACCAGCCCGAGGGCGACGTAGGGTGATATCAGCACGACCACTAACAGCAGCCCAAAGACCAGCAGTGCGACAAGCACACCTGGTACAGATTCCATCCGGCGCAGTTCGGTGAATAGGTCACGCGCCCACACCGCGATAGCCCGGTGGTAGATGAGTATCATCAGTATCATCGCGGCGAGCGCGACGCGTTCGACGACCGGAATCATCGGAATGTTGACGATCATGTGGGCGACGATCACCGGTACCAATGACTTCGTGCGGTAGAAGACGTAGCCTGAGATGATCGATCCGATGACGATGCTCGCCAACATGCCCAGGCTCATGACGCTGGCGGCGAAGTATTGCGTGTGACTGAACCCGAACACGAAGGCGGTGATAACGATACCGCCGGCGGTGCCGTAGTCTTCGATCAGTCGCGTTTGGAAATAGCCGCGCACGAAGAGTTCTTCGAGAAACGGTACCAGCAGAAAGCTGGTCGCAGCCATGAAGACCCAGAATCCGAGGTTCCATTCGTTGGACAGGATCGACCAGTGCTCTGGCCCGGCGCCCAGGTCAACGTAAGCGGCTGCCGTCGTCAGAAGCGTGGGAGGCAGGGCGCTGACGCAATACAGCAGGACGCCGATGCCGGCGAGCAGGCTCATGCGCTGGCTGTTCAGCGTGAGTCCATACTGAGGCAACCGTCGTCCTCGATGCCAACGGCCGATGGCGTAGGCCAGACCGAACATGATCCCGTACTTGATCAGCAAATCCACCGCCGATATCCAGGCCATGCGCAGGAAATCCGGCGCCGCTCCCTCGGGGAGCGAGTTGATCAGATCCCGGGAGCGAGCCAGCCCAATACGGCCAGCGACGATGCGGGCCAGGATCGTGCCGCCTACCAGGACCGACATGACCTCGAGGATCGCCGCCAGCCGCAGTATCCAGGGCGGCAGGACTCGGTTTCCGGGTGCTTCTGGCTCCGGGCGCTCTTCCATGCCAATCTTCTGGGGTTCGAAGGGTCCGCTGTGAATAATCGTTCCGCAGGTGTGTATCTATAGGATACGAGGACCGGCGGAACGGAGTTTCCCGTGGAGATGGCTTTGGTACAAGAGGTGGAGCTCAGCGAGCGAGCCCTGGTCGCCCGGGCACGTGACGGGGACAGTCAGGCTTTCGGTGAGTTGGTAACCCGCTATATGCGCCGCGCCTATTACGTAGCGCTGGGCCTGGTGGGCTCCCACGACGACGCCCTTGACCTCTCCCAAGAGGCATTTGCGCGAGCCTACCGCGCCCGGGAATCCCTCGATCCGGAGCGGCCCTTCTACGCCTGGATCTACCAGATCGTGAGGCGCCTGTGCTTCAATTTCCTCCGGGACCGCCGAACCCGCTACCGTCGGATGGAGATGGCAACGCCGTGGTTGAAGGAGGAGGCCGGAGTCCGAGCGGCCGCAACCGACCCCGGTAAAGCGGCCGAGCGCTCAGAGCTCCGAGCCCGTTTGGAAGAGGCGATCGAGGAGCTGTCCGACCGGGAGCGCGAGGTGCTGGTCCTCAAGGAATTCGAGGGACTCCGATACCGAGAGATCGCCGAACTGCTGGGGATCCCAATCGGAACGGTGATGTCGCGGCTGTACTCCGCCCGCCGGAGCCTTGCCGAGAAACTGGAGGACGTGTTGTGAACCAGAGCGAAGCACGGGTCCCGAACGAGCGCGCCCGCCGCCTCATGATGGCAGAGCTGGATGGCGAGCTGGACGCGGCGGAGCGGCAGGAGCTGAATCAGCTTGTCGCTGGTGACCCGGAGCTCGAAAAGGAACGGAAGCGCTTTCAGCGTCTGAAGGAGGTAACGGACTCGATGGCGTTCAAACCCGCTCCCGAGGAAATCTGGGACTCCTACTGGACATCGGTCTACAGTCGTTTCGAGCGTGGCGTCGGCTGGATATTCGCTTCGATCGGTGCGATCATCCTGCTGGCCTACGGCGCCTGGCAGGGTGTCCAACAGCTGATCGCCGATACGGAGATTCCCTGGTTCTTGAAGGCGGCAATCCTTGCTGTCGTGATCGGGCTCGTGGTCTTGTTGGTCTCGGTGGTTAGGGAGAAGGTGTTCCTCCGCAGTCGGCAGCGATACAAGGACGTTGAGCGATGATCATCACACCAGCATCGGAGGTCGTCGGTTACCGCGTCGTCGAGACGCTCGGCCTGGTCCGCGGTAACACGATCCGCGCCCGCCACCTCGGCAAGGATGTACTCGCCGCGCTTAAAGGCATCGTCGGTGGCGAGATCGAGGAGTACACGAAGATGATGGGGGAGGCGCGGGAACAGGCCCTCGACCGCATGGTCGCCCAGGCCAACGAGCTCGGCGCCAACGGCATCACCGATGTTCGCTTCTCCACTTCCTACGTGATGGGCGGTGCGGCGGAGATCGTGGTCTACGGGAACGGAGTAGTTCTGGAGCCGCTATAGACCTCGCAGCGGCAGGCGATTGGCCCTATTAGCCCTGGTACCCCGGACAGGTAGGTGAATCATGCTGGGCAGGTCATTCGCGGCCATCTTTCTTGTCTTCGCGGCGGCCACCGGACTCGTGGCGCAGGTCCCATCACAGGTCGACGCCACGCTCCTCCTCAAGCTGGGCGGCAGCGATGCCGGCTCGGAGACCTTCCACGTGGAGGCGCTTGCTAGCGGCGGCTACTTCCTCCGAACGGATGTCAATCTCCAGGTCCCTGGCCTACACCTCATTCAAAACGTCGAGGCCCGGGCCGGAAGCGGCTTCGAGTTCATCGACGCGCGTGTGTTGGCCGTGGTCAACGGCGACACGAGTACGGTGACGCTGACACGCGAGGGTGGCTTGGGTATTCAGGTCACAGAGGGTGGTGCCTCGCGAGCGGACACGCTGGAGACTCCCGCGAACTCCATACTCGTCACAAATAACGTCATGCTCCACGTGGTACAGTTCGCCTGGCTTCATAGTGCTGGCATCGGCGAAAGCCGGAGCTTCTTCGCCTTTCCCCGCGTTCCCATCGACGTCGAGCTTCAGTACGAGGGGCAAGTTTCGAAGGATGGGCAGGCGCTGTCGATTCGACGCTACTACCTGAACGTGGCGAACCAGCTCGGCATCTATGTGTGGGTAGATGCCGACGGCGAACCTCTCAAGCTCATCGTCCCCCTCCAGGCATTCGAAGGCGTGAACGAAGCGTACTCAGACTGGGCGCCTCTGCTCGATCCCAAAGCCGAAGAGACCGGGACGAATGCTTCCGCGCCGCCGCCCTATGATGCGGAGGATGTCGAGTTCGCTTCCGGCGACATCACGTTGGCCGGGACGGTCACCACGCCCCGGGGAGCTGGGCCGTGGCCCGCTGTGGTTCTGATCACGGGTTCCGGTCCCCAGAACCGGGACGAGGATACCGAGGGCCCCGGCGGCCTGAAGATGGGGATCTTCAGGGTTATCGCCGACACGCTAACGCGTCGCGGCATCGCCGTCCTTCGTTATGACGATCGTGGCGTCGGGGGCAGCGGCGGCAGCCTGGCAACGGCTGGGCTCAGTGACCTGGTGCACGATGTGGAGGCGGCGGTTCGCTACCTGCGCGCCAGGGACGGCATAGACCCGGCGCGTGTCGGCCTCGTTGGCCACAGCGAGGGTGGGATCATAGCTCCGATTGTGGCGGCGGACGATTCTCGAATCACCGCAGTCGTCTTGATGGCGGGGACCGCGGCGCCCCTCGACTCGGTCATCATGGACCAGGTTGCCGCCGGGGCTATCGAGGCGGGTGCCGACTCCGCATCAGTGGCCCAGACCCGGAAGAGCATAGGGGAGTTCGCTGAGGCGATTCGCCAGGGTGCCGATACCGACTCCATCGATGTTCCTGACATCGTCAGGACACTGGCTAGTAATCGGAAGTGGTTCAAGGAGCATATGGAGAATTTGCCTGAAGCCACCATCCGGCAGGTACGGGCGCCCGTTTTGATCGTAAGCGGAGGAGCTGATGTGCAGGTGCCCCCGGTGCATGCCGAACGGCTGGGCGCGGCACTGGACGACGTCGATCACCCCGACCACGAGGTCCGGATCTTCCCCGACCTAAATCACCTGCTCGCTGTCAGCAAAGGCCAGGGCACGGCCGAATACGCCGACCCAACGGCCAAAGTCGATCCTGGCTTCCTCACCTACATGGCGGACTGGCTGGTCGCCCGTTTGGGCGTCCGCTGAGGGGGTCTCCAAACGACGACGCCCGGCGGATCCAGCGCCAGGCGGACCAACGTCGCCACCTTAGATTCGCCCGTCGCGCACCTGTGAAAACCCAGTATTTTTAAGGGTGTTAGGCCCCCGCGTGGCCGGTGGACTAATCGTGAAAAAAATCTCACAAGGGCTTGACGCCGGCAAGTTCGATGCTAGAATGAACGGGGTAAACGTGCGAAATATCTCAAATTGTGCGCTGCCCGCGATTCCAGCGCTCAGGGGGGCGGATTTGGCAGGTAAGGAAAACACACGGCTGCGCAGAGTGGTCCTCGAGCGGTTGATGCGTTACTACCGCTGGCTGACCGAGTCGGCGGGTAAGAAGCTCAAGACCGTCACGAGCGCCCAGATCGCGGAGGCCCTGGACATAGATCCGACACAGGTCCGCAAGGACTTTGGTGCGATCGGGATCCTGGGGATGGGCCGTGTCGGCTTCGAGGTTTGCGAAGTGTGCCGCGCCATTCGTTTTGTACTCGGCTTCGACCAGCAGTACGAAGCGATCGTAGTTGGCGCTGGTCATCTGGGCAGCGCGCTTGCGGCGTACAAAGGTTTCGCCAGCTACGGTTTGGACATCGTGGCTGTATTTGACAACGACCAGCAGAAGATCGGTAGCAAGGTTGCGGGACATCCCATCAAGCCGATGAGAGGCTTGAAGCCGTTTATTCGCAGGCACGATATACAGTTGGCTATTCTGACGACGCCCGCTGCTGTGTCTCAGAAGTTGACAGACCGATTGGTGTCGGCCGGGATCAAAGCGATCTGGAACTTCACACCCACACGTGTGACGGTCCCGCCCGATGTCTTCGTGCGCAACGAGCATATCTCGCTGGGTCTTTCGGAGATCGCCTACCACCTGACCCACTAGGCCTGGGCGTTTCGAGGCCCTAAAATTCGCCTTGAATCTAGATAACCGATGAGACTTCCCCGGCGAAGCCAACCTCGCCGGTCGAGACGGAGTTGCCATGCTGATCCTGGTCGCCCACGGAAGCCGCGATCCGAACTGGAGGTCCTCGGCGGAAAGACTGACGGAGTCTATCGCGTCCCGGATCGGCCCCGACCGAGTGCGGCTCGCCTACATGGACCTGACGCCACCGACGCTGGAGGACGTGGTCTGCGAGGCCATTGGGAAGGGGGTAATTCATCTTCGCGTGCTGCCGCTGTTCATTACCAACGAGGGACACGTGGAACGTGATATTCGTCCCGAGGTCGACCGGCTACGAGAGCTACATCCGTCTGTTGATCTAGAATTGCTGACAGCCGTTGGGCAGCACCCGTTGTTCAGTGAGCTTTTGGGCAA
This sequence comes from Gemmatimonadota bacterium, assembly GCA_039586795.1. Classification (GTDB taxonomy): domain Bacteria; phylum Gemmatimonadota; class Gemmatimonadetes; order Palauibacterales; family KS3-K002; genus Kutchimonas. The sequence continues at coordinate 496 of JBDHJS010000072.1, read as the reverse complement.
GATCGCTCTGGAAGAACGCGAGCCAAACGTATGACCCAATCAGCCAGCAAACCTTCAGGAATCGTCTACCTGGTCGGCGCGGGACCCGGCCATCCCGGCTTGATCACGTACCGAGGTATCGAGTGCCTCAAGCAGGCAGATGTCGTTCTTTACGACTACCTCGTCAATCCAGCCGTGCTCGAGCACGCGAACCTGGCGGCGGAGTTGGTGGGTCTGGGTCATCACAAGCTCGGGCGCGCGATGAGCCCCGACGAGATCACTGCGCGCATGCTCATGGAGGCCCGGAAGGGCCGCACCGTGGTGAGACTGAAGGGTGGGGATCCGTCGGTGTTCGGTCGCGGCGCCGACGAAGAGGAAGCGCTGCGTGAAGCTGGCATTCAGTACGAGATGGTTCCCGGTATAACCGCCGGCCTCGCCGTAGCCGCCTTCTGCGAGATTCCCATCACGCACCACGAGGAAGCATCTGCGGTGGCCATCATCACTGGTCGGGAGCGCG
>JBDHJS010000029.1:0-46855 GCA_039586795.1 Gemmatimonadota bacterium | reverse complement strand
CGCCATGCGCGCCTGCAACACGAACAACTGCCCCGTCGGCGTCGCCACCCAAAAGCCGGGGCTCCGTTCCCGGCTGGTCATCGAGTCGTCGGCCCAGCGGCTCTGTAACTACCTCGAGGCCACGGTCGAGCTGATGAAGGTCCTGGCCCGAGCCTGCGGCCACGACCACCTGCGCGGCTTCCGCCTGGATGACCTGACGACGTGGAAGCGGGACATGGCCTATCTGACCGGGATCGCCTATGGCGGAGCCACTCCGTTGTAGCGGGCGGGTCGAACCGAAGCTTGCGTGCTGGAGACTTTCGGGTTATATTCGGGTTCCCCAGTTGACGCTTCAGCAGTGAAACGGGGCGCCGGAGCTAGCCTCTCGGCGCCCCAGATCGGTTGGCTCCAATGGCGTAACCCGGCTCATGTCCAGAACCCGACGCATCGCCTGCCTGCGCATCCCCGACTTCCCCGTCGTCGCCCACCTGCGCGCCCAGGGCTCTGCCCCCTCCCAACTCCCCGGATACCCGAATCCACGAATCGTCGAATCTGCTTCGACAATTCCCAACATAGTCACCCGAGGCGAAGGCTCTCGGTCGGAAGTAGCTGCGGCCTCAAAAGCTGCACGAAAGGCCGGAATCACCCCCGGCATGCGCGCCGCCGACGCTCGGGGTCTGCACCCCGAGATCCTTGAGTGGTCCTGGACGCCTGCCCTCTACGATGAGCTCCAAACCGAACTGGCCGCCGCTCTCCTCGCCGCATCACCCGTAGTGAGCCGGGCCGGCCTGGGCCTCTTCTGGCTCGACGCCGACGGTTGGGACCGCCGGGGCGGGGAAGAAGCCTTCATCGAAGCCGCCCGCTCCGCGGCGTTGGCGGCGGGCTACCCCGAAGCGCGTGTCGGCATCGCGGATACGCCGGCCGCCGCCCGGGCGGCGGCCCGATTGGAAGGGTGTGCGGTCCACCAGGTTCCGACGGGCAGCGATGCCGACTTCCTGGCGAAGTTGCCGCTCCGCGTCCTCCCCATCTCCGACGAGCTGCGGGAATTGCTGGACGCGTTGGGGTTGGAGACGGTGGGCGAGCTGGCGCGACTACAACCGGGCGAAATCGAATCGCGGTTGGGCCGTGAAGGCGTACGGGCTCACCGTTGGGCTCGCGGGTTGAATGACAATCGTGAAGGACCGTTCCCCAGTCGCCCGCCCGGCGAATGGAGCGTCGAGGTGGAGTTGCCCGGCCCCACCGAACGATTGGAGCCGCTCCTCTTTCTCCTCAAGTCCTGTCTCGATCATCTGTCGGACGCCCTCGCCGTCGAGGGGCTGTGCGCGCGCGGATTGCGTCTGACGTTGGAAACCGAGGATGGATCGGTCGAGAAACGAGTGCGACCGGCGCGACCCACCCGGCGCGTGGCGATGCTCCTCTCGCTTTGCCGTAACGAGCTTGACGATCTGCGCCTCCCCGGCCGAGCGCTGGGGATTCGAGTGGAGGTCGAGCGAGCGGTCCCCGCTGTTGCGGAACAGATCGATCTGTTCGAGGCCGCACGCCCAGACCCCGATGCGTTGGCCACCGCGCTCACGCGTTTGCAGGGGCGTTGGGGCCCCGGTTCGGTGGTGTCGCCTATCCCGTTCGACAGTCATCGACCGGAGCGTCAGGGTCGTTGGGAGCCGGTCGATCTGATGAAGGAACTAGCACGTCGCGCAAAGTTCGGTGGTAACGGTCAAGGCAATGGTAACGGTCATCCCGTTACGCCCAACCTCGTGCTTCGTCTTTGGCCGGAACCGCGAGGGGTGGATGTCCGGATCGAGAATGGTCGACTGGGGGCGATTCTAACGGACAGTGGTTGGCGCAACATACGCGCATCCCAGGGACCCGAGCGGCTCTCCGGGGATTGGTGGGAGGATGAGTTCCGTCGTGAGTATTACCGGGTTGGGACTGAAGCTGGCGAGTTGTTGTGGGTGTTTTACGATCCGCGGCGGAAGGGGTGGTTTTGGCATGGCTGGTGGGATTAGAGGACCTAACGGACATGTCGAGTACGAGTAGGAGGGCTCGTACTCGTGCTCCTACTGCTTATCGTACTCTGTGTCCTACTCGTACTCGCAAAAGCCCCCGGAGCCCCGTCGCTGGACACAGCCAGTCTAACCCCGGCATATTGCCACCAGCTTCAACCGACAGACTAAGACAATCGATGGATTGAACACCATTCGAACCTCCAGACTAGCGCTAGCATTCCTACTGTCGGCCGCATCGGGCGGAGCCGCCAACCTGCATGCCCAGGCGACCGATCCCCAGCCGCTCATCGTCGACACGATCGTCATCATCCGCGACAACGTGTTCAACGCCGAGCAGGCGGCCACCAGCGGCATCTTCCGCATCATGAACAGCCTGCACGTCACGACGCAGGACTGGTGGGTCCGCAATAACCTGCTGTTCAAGCAAGGCGAGCCTTTCGATTCGGCCAAGGTCGTTGAGAGCGAGCGCATTCTGCGGCAGCGTGCGATTTTCAGAGAGATCGACTTCGACACGACGCGCATCGATGACAGGTTCGCTGTCGTCGTTCACACGCAGGATGGTTGGAGCACGAAGCCGAAGTTCAAGTTCCAGGTGCAGTCGGACGGTACGTGGACAGGCACCATCGGCATCAATGAGATCAATCTGCTGGGCACCGGCAACCAGGTTTACATCGCGTACGACAAACAGGTCGATCGCGACGGCCTAAATCTCTCGGCCAACTTCCAAAGGCTTCTCGGTTCTGAGATCGATGCCGCTGGCAACTACGCCGGGATGTCGGATGGAAAGAGCGGCAACTGGATCACTGGAATCCCATTTCGTGCCTACAATTGGCGTGCCTCGCTTCAGTACGACGGCATGGTCGCCGATCAGCGCATTCTGCAGTTCTTCCGCACCGAGGACGGCGTCCTCGACACGGTCAGCTACCATCGCGAGGCGATGCAGCACAACCTGGTCGGTGGTGCCGCTACGATCGCGCAGACCAACAAGTACCTTCGTTGGGTAGGCCTCGCCGGCGTACGCGACGAGGCGTATCAGCTGGAGGCGGACACGGCCATGCTGTTGCCGGACAGCCTGTCCGCGGTCATCGGTGTGTACGGAGAATACAGCCGGGCCGACTTCATTACGATCCGTCGCTTCAACGGATTCGGATCGGAAGACCTCGACCTGAGCACGACGATCCGGCTCACGGTCAACCTGGCGCCGGAGGTATGGGGGTACGAACGGACCGGAGTGGGGCCTGGCATCAGCGCATCGACCACGGTAAATGTGGGATCCGCATTCGTCTGGGGTGCCTTGGACCTCAGTGGAGTGCTCACTGACGCGGGACTCGACTCGGGGCGTGTGGTCGGGAACTTCGCATTCGGCTGGAAGCCCGCTCAGCGGCATGCGATCATGGCGCAAATCCAGGTTGGCGCACTGGACAACGTGCGGCCAGGTGAAGAATTCACATTGGGTTTCAACGCGCCGCCCCGGAGCTGGGAGGCCCACTCGTTCGTCGGGACTCGCGAGCTGTGGATCTCAGCCGAGCATCGGTGGTTCGTCTGGGACGCGTTGTTCAACCTGGTCGGTGTCGGGTTCGCGGCCTTCTTCGACTACGGCGGCGCATGGTATCCGGAGCAGGAGCGTCGCGGGGGAGGGAACATAGGCCTCGGGTTGAGGCTGGGTTCGGCGCTCAGCACCGTGCCGCGCACCGGGCGACTCGACGTTGGCTATCGGTTTGGCGATGACGTAACGGGTGACCGGTGGGTGGTTACCCTCGGCACGGGTTTCGTTTTCCCGAGAAGGGAGATCCCAGTTATCCAGTACTCGGCGCAGCCGCCTCCGTGATCCTGTGGTGCCCTATTCCCACAAAGGCTCCCGCAAGCCCTCCCCTGTCACCCGATGAAAACGGCCGTCTTGCCATAAGAGGCCTTGAAAGGAGCCGAGCGCTGGGAGAGGTATGTCGATAGCGTAGATCCTACCATCGTACAGGCTGATCACCTGGTCGACGCCGGAGTGGCCGACCACGATTGCAGTAGCTCCATACTCGCCCAGAATGGCATCCACGTCCGCCGTCGTCGCTTGCGGGTAGCGTCCTTCCTCGGCGTGGTGGTAGCCCCTATACCAGAACGGACCTTCGTCGCTGTGTCCGTAGTACTTCTTGATATGATCGTTGAAGGCGATCTCGTATTCCCGTAGGTCCAGGGTCTCCCCGGCCAGCTTATTCACATCGGCCAGGTCGACGCCCAGCTCCGCCAAGCGCGGCGGGATGCCGCCGTGCACGAACAACACGTCGTTGAGTTTGATGACGGTGTTCCGCGTGCGCAGCCAGCGACCCAGCTCCATATCCGGGCCGTACAGGTCGGCGTAGTTGATCCGCGCCCGTCGCACGATGCCGTCCGCGTACTTCTTGTTCACGTAGCGCAGGTCACCGCGCACCACCATCGTCTCGTGATTGCCGAGCAAGAAGTGCACGCGCCCACCCGCTCGACGCGCCTCCTGTTCCAGGCGATAGATGAGCCACAGGCACTCGGTGACTTTGTCGCCGCGATCGAAGACATCGCCGTCGATCACCAGGTGCCCGTCACCCCACGTCCAGTTGAGCTCGCTATCGACCACCCCCGCGACTTTCAGGAAGTCAACGAATGGGTCGTATTCCCCGTGGATGTCGCTGATCGCGATGATCTTCGACACATCATCATAGAGATACGGCTCGAGCCTCGGCGGCCGTGCCGGGATCTCGTACTCCCATGTCTCGTCACCGCAGAAGCCGTTGAAGCGCAAAGTGTCGCGCGCCTCGAAGCGCTTCTCGACCACGGACCCGTCGCACAGGTAGAAGACGATGGCTTGGGACGGACCCTGCCAGTAGACGTGCGGGCCATCGTTCAGCGAGTCAGCGACAATCGCGTCGTTGCCAGCAGGCGAAGCGTGGCTGAGTTCTTTTGGGACGGGTTGGCTCCACAGGACGGCGAGCAGAACCGGTAGTAGGACATGGGAAACCGTGAATTGAAAGCTTCTAGAAGTATGACTCATTGCGCATGTTCCCGAAGCGTTGAAAGTGCTGTAAGTTTCACGCCCCTAGCGGCGGCCCCGCAGCGATTCAAAGTGATATATACAGTCTGCCAAAGAGGCGTCAATCGAATGAGCGAAGATCCAGCACCTGCCCAATTCGGGATTCGCCCGCCTGCTGACCACAACCCCCGGCGCGATCCCGTACTGGACTTTCCCAATAAGGAATTCGGCGAGCTGTCGGCTGCGGATTACCAGGTCCTGGGTTTCATGTCTGGGCTCGAAGTCCATCAGCAGCTGATTACGCGTACCAAGCTCTTCTGTCGCTGCCCGGCCGGTCGCTACGTGAACAGCTACGATGCTGAGGTCTTGCGCCACATGCGTCCCACCCTCAGCGAGATGGGAGAGTATGACGGGACCGCGCTGATGGAGTTCAAGACCAACAAGGAAATTATTTACCAGCTGGAACGTGGATCGGTCTGCACCTACGAGATGGACGACACGCCGCCGTTCGTAATCGACCCCGAGGCGGTGCAGGTTGCTATCGAGATCGCCCAGCTGTTGAATCTCAATCTTGTGTCTGAGCTCCACGTGATGCGCAAGCAGTACCTGGACGGCTCGATCCCCACCGGTTTTCAACGCACGGCCATGGTGGGTTTGACCGGCTCGATTCCGTTCCGCGAACCTGACCTGGGCGTGAATCGCGAGCTCAGCATTCGGCAACTCTCGCTCGAAGAGGATTCCTGCCGGGAGATATCCGATATCGGGCACTCGATCACGTTCCGGACTGATCGACTTGGCATGCCGTTGACCGAGGCGGTGACCGAACCCGAGCTGCTCACTCCGCTCGAGGTGCAGGCCGCCGGACGACTGCTGGCTCGTGTCGCGCACGTGACGGGGAAGGTACGCCGTGGTCCTGGTGCGGCGCGCCAGGACGTGAACGTGTCAGTCGCGGGCGGCCGGCGTGTCGAGCTCAAGGGAGTGGATAACCACCGGCGACTGCCCCGCTTGGTGCACATCGAGGCGTACCGACAGCTGAATCTTCTGCGTGTGCGGGCCGAACTACAACGACGCGGCGTCACGCAGGAAATGCTTTCTTGTCCCGACGCCGAGCTACCGTGGGAGGCGTCGCCTCATGTCGTCGATGCCGGTGCGAAACTAGGTCCTTCTGACTATGCGCCGATCCATGACGCACTGGATCGCGGCGACAAGGTGATTGCGGTTCGGCTACCGGGCTTCGCGGGGTTGCTTGCGCATCGAACTCAGCCCGGTGTCACGATGGCGCGCGAATTCGCGGATCGAGTCAGAGTGATCGCCTGCCCGGTTCACAGGCCATTCATGATCCACTCCGACCTCGAGGATTATGGCCTCAATCAGCGGCAGTGGCGAGCGTTGCAGAAGCAGCTAGGAGCCGACAGCGGAGATGCGATGGTCGTCGTTTGGATGCCGGAGCGCGATGCGGCCACGGCTGTGCGAGAGCTGTTCATTCGCGCGGCGGATGCCCTGATAGGAGTACCCTCTGAGACACGCCAGGCGTTCGCGGATGGTACGAACGGTTTCGAACGTATCCTGCCAGGCCCGGACCGGATGTATCCGGATACCGACACGCCGCCGCTGCCGATCTCGGATGAGTTGATCATCGCGACGGGGAATGAACTCCCCGACTCACCGTGGGCCCGGGAAGCGCGTTACATGGAAATGGGCCTAACTGAAGCGGCGGCCCGCCGCCTCGCCTCCGCGCCCTGGGCAGAGTTGTTTGACGACTTGCGGCCGGCACGCGGCGCTACGGCGCGTCGCGTCGCGGCAGCGTTCGAGAAGCGGATTCCTTATCATCTGCGCAAGAACACCGTCGATAGCCTGCCGGATACAGAACGCATATCCATGCTGGTCCGCCGTGTGGAAGATGGAGCGATTCGCCTCGAGGCCATGGAACGTGCGCTGGACGATATCATCGAGGAAGATGGCACGCCGGTGGCAAAGCTGCTGGCCCGCTACGAGCGGCAGAACGACGATGCGCAACAGCTCGATCGCGCGCTGGACGAAGTGTCGGCGAACGCCGCGCAGTTGGCTGGGAAACCGGCGGAGTCGGTGCTGCGATGGGGCATGGGCGAGATCATGAGACGTTTCGTGGGCCGGGTCGACCCAGCGCTCGCACGCGAGCGACTGAAAGAGCTGCTGCAGCGCGTCGATATCAAGGTCGTGCCATGAACCAGTCCGATGATAAATACAAAGGGTATCGCGGCCCGTGTGTCGAACTCATGAAACGGTTCGGCATCACGGTTTGGAGCGAGGTGAAGGCCCAAACGACGCGCGGTGACTTCGAGGGGTTGGTTCTACCGCGGTCGGAAACCAGCGACGAGAATCACCTGGTGCTCAAACTGAGTAGTGGGTACAACGTCGGCCTGCGTCATGATACGGTGCTGTCGCTAAACAGCATCGGATACCGAGAAGCACACTACAAGATACCAGAGAAAGCGTTCCCTTCCGATCCGGCCAAACCGAGTGTCAAGCTCTTCGGGACCGGCGGTACTATCGCTTCGCGTCTCGACTATCGGACTGGAGCGGTCATCCCGGCCTTCAGCCCTGGAGAACTCTACGGTTCTGTCCCGGAGCTGGCGGACATCTGCAATCTGGAAACAGAGAAGCTGTTTGGCGTCTTTTCGGAGAACATGGGACCCGAGCAGTATATGATCCTGGCAGAGAAGATAGGTGAGGCGGTCGGGCAGGGGTACGACGGAGTGGTGGTTGGGCATGGTACCGACACCATGCACCATACGGCCGCCGCTCTGAGCTTCATGGTGCAGCGGTCACCCGTCCCGATCGTGATGGTGGGCAGCCAGCGCTCTTCAGACCGGCCTTCATCGGATGCGGCGCAGAACCTGATCAATGCGACCTGGACCGCGGCGCGCGGGCCGATTGCCGAAGTTATGGTCTGCATGTTCGGGCCGACATCGGATCAGTATAATCTGCTGCACCGCGGGACTCGCGTGCGAAAGATGCATTCGTCGTACCGCAGCACTTTCCGGACGCTGGGCGACATACCGTTAGCCATGGTGGATCAGGGGAGGATTACAACACTCAAGGATGATTACACCGTACGTCGTCGGGATCGCGACGTACTCGTTCAGACGGCATTTGAAGAGCGAGTGACTTTGACCTATTACTACCCCGGCATGCACCCGGACGTGGTCGATGCATTCGTCGAGAAAGGCTATAAGGGGATCGTCATCGCCGGCACGGGGCTCGGTCACGTCAACCGCAAGATCTATCCGGCGCTGGAACGTGCTCATGAGGCAGGCGTGCAGCTGTACATGACGTTGCAGACGCTTTGGGGATTTGTTCAAATGCATGTCTATGAGACGGGGAGAGAGATCCTGCAACTTGGTGTTGTTCCCCTTGCCAACATGCTCCCCGAGGTCGCGTACATCAAACTGGGTTGGGCGCTAGGTCTTCACCCTGACGATCCGGAAGCCGTGCGCGAGCTGATGACGAGGACCGTCGCGGGAGAGATGACTGAGCGCGAACCGCACGACGGCTATCTAGTATTTCAAGGTGGTGTGCCTGAAGTTCAGGCGCTCTTAGAGAAGATGTGGCGATGAACGAGAAGCCAGCAAACAGCACACCGATCTCCTTCGGCAACAGCCTGGAGAATGCACTGAAGAAACCGCGCTCCGAATGGAGCGTTGATGACCTCGCGGGCCTGTTCAGCGACGGAAGGGTCGTGCTGATCAACCTGATGCACGTGGGCGGAGACGGGTGGCTGAAGACGCTCGACTTCGTGCCGCGCAGCGTTGAACACCTGAAGGACATCATTCAAGGGGGTGAACGGGCAGACGGTTCGAGCCTGTTCCCCAACGCCGGCATCCCAACCGACGCATCCGACATTGTCTTACGACCGCGCCTCGAGAGCGCATTCATCGACCCGTTCGCGCCGCGAACGTCGCTGGTCTTGATGTGCAGTCACTCCGGTCGCGATGGTACGCCGCTACCGCAGTCGCCGGATACCATAGTCCGACGCGCCTACGAAAGACTGAGCAACGAAACGGGGATCGAGCTGTGGGCGCTGGGCGAAGTGGAGTACTTCCTCGGCAAGCGGTGGGACGAGACGGACATCTACGGCGCCGACGATCGCGGCTATCATGCGACGGCGCCGTTCGTGTTCGGTGAGGAGCTTCGACGCGAGGCGCTCGCTTTACTGCACGACATCGGTGTGCCCGTCAAATACGGTCATAGCGAGGTCGGATATATCGAGGCACGTGAGACCGAAGGCGTCATATGGGAGCAACACGAGATCGAGCTTGGTCTGGCGCCGTTGCCCACCGCGGCCGACGGCATCTTGTTGACCCAGTGGGTGCTCCGCAACCTGGCGCACAGGAGAGGCATGCGCTGTAATACGGACCCGGTGATGCTTCAGGGGCATGCCGGTAACGGACTGCACTTCCACTTCGCCCCGGTATCGAACGGAAGCAACATGCCGATCCGTGATGGCGATGGACGGCTATCCGATGCGGCGCGCTGGCTGATCGGCGGCCTGGTGGAAATGGGAGAGGCGCTGATGGCGTTTGGCAACCGATCGCCGGACTCGTTCATCCGAGTGAGCCAGGCGAAGGAAGCGCCGAGCGGCATTTTCTGGGGCGAGTACGATCGCAACGCTCTGATCCGCCTTCCCATAACCTCGACCGATGAGGCAGGCCGCGAATTGACCGTTCCTACCATCGAGTTCCGTCTCCCCGACGGCTCGGCATTGCCTCACCTGCTGATGGCTGGAGCGGCGCTCGCCATGATCCATGGCCGCGACGCTCGCGACCTCGACGATCTGTTGCGCCGCACCTCGGCCGCACAGGTGACAGCCCCCGGCGGCAGTATCGCGCCCGTACCCGGGAGCTTCCCCGAAGTGGCCGACGCTTTGACCCGCCACCGGGAGACCTTGGAGCGCGATGGGACGTTCCCGACTACCCTGCTGGACCGGATCATCGCCCGGCTGCGCAGCTGAACCACAGGCTCTCAACACCATTCTCACTTGATTCCTGCTTGACCGCAGGGTCTGAGCTTGGCCTCCGAGAAGACGCTCGCTGTTCCACGGCGGGCCGAGCAGCCCCACTGCCAAAGGAGGCCTTCAATGTTCAACTCGAAAGCCAACACTGCCGGGAGGGTCGTCGCCGTGCTGTGCGCGCTCCTAATGATTTGCGGGTGCGAGGATTCGGACCCGACCGAGCCCGAGTTCGTGGAGCCGTCTGCTCAAGAATGGTTCGGCCATTCTGGGTCCGACCGGCTGACTGTCATGACGCGAAACCTGTACGTGGGGGCGCCGGTCGAGGCTTTGTTCAGCACAGAGCTTCCGCTGCCGGTTGCCGCGTGGCAGCTGTGGCAGCAGGTCAAGGCGACGAACTACCCGGAGCGGGCTGAGGCGATGGCGGACGAGATCGCCGGCGCTCGACCGCATTTGATCGGCCTGAACGAGGTGTCGTATTTCGATGTTCAGACGACCGCCGGGGTAGAGACCCTAGACTTTCTGCCGATCCTACTGAACGAGCTGGCGGAGCGCGGCGTGGACTACGTTCCGGTGGCCCAGGTGCAGAACTTCGCCGGCCAGGTGCCTTTGTTCGATCCGGAGACCGGTGTGCAGGGGGCAGCCACGCTCGTCGACTTCGACTTCATCCTGGCTCGCGGTGATGTGACGGTTAGTGATCCGCAAGCCGCCAACTTCGACAACGTGGTGGTGGAAGTCGTGGACATCCCCGGTATGGGACAGGTGCCGATCCCAATCCTCAGGGGATGGGCGTCGATCGATGCCGTGGTGGATGGCTTCGCGTTCAGGTTCGTCGTATCGCACCTGGAGCCGGGAGAGGATAACCCTGACGTCCAGGAGGCTCAGGGCTTCGAGTTGATGGCGGCGCTCGAGAACGAGGAACTTCCAATTGTCTTAGTGGGCGACATGAACTCGGCCGCTAACCGGACCACGACTCCTACGTACGGCAACTTCATCGATATCGGAGGTTACGTGGACACCTGGAATCGACTGATCCCCGGCTACACTTGTTGCCAACAGTCCGACCTTCTCAATTGGCGGTCGGTTCTCGACAAGCGCGTCGACCTAATTCTGGTGAGTGGCGACTTCGAGCTGCGGCGCAGGAATCGCCGTGCCGTGAGGAGCTGGCTGGTCGGCAACCGGTTCTGGGACAAGACGCCGTCAGGTCTGTGGCCGTCCGATCACGCGGGCGTCATCACGAGCCTCAGGCTATCGAGTTACGAAGAGGAAGACTGATTCGATCCGATATCAGTTAGCCTCCCGCAAGAAGAGAGGGCCCGATTCCGGGCCCTCTCTCTGCATAAAAGTCACGCTCCCACTCTTACGACTCGTCCGCCTCGGTCTCGGGTACCGGCGTGTCGTCGAAATCTATCGGCGGGTCCGGTCTAGCCAGTTGCCTGACGCTGACCTCCTGATCGCCACCGAAGCGCTTCAGGGCCGCCCGGGCCTTCGGGTGATCGATATGTCGCAGAGCCATCGCTGCTGTGACCCGCACCTGCGGATCCCAGCGCCTACGGAAGAGCTTCTTCTTGCTCAGTACCATGGCGAGCGGCTCGATGCAGTCGGGGCTGCGCAGCTCGCCTAGCGCCTGACAGCAGGCCGTAGCGACGCGCGGCTGGTCCGTCTCTTCGAGGATCTTGCTTAGAGCGGCAACTGCCGCCGCTGAGCGGAGGTGGGCGATGCTGCGGATGGCACCCTTTGCGACGGCGGAGTCAGAGTCTCGCGCCATCGGCAAGATCGTCTCGATGAGGTCATCCTGGTGTAGCCGCTCGAACAGCCGGAACGCGGCGCGGCGAATCTTGGCGCTGCTATCGCCGAAGCAGAAGATCAATTCGGCGCGCAGGTTCCGTGTCACCGTGTCGATGATCTCGAGCAGCCGGAAGCGCTGCTCTACAGTGACCTCTGTCACCAGGGCACGTCGAATCTGTTCGCCGGCTTCGGGACCTTGCTCGGAAAGCAGGCGGGCTGAGATTTGCCGCGTACGAAAGTCCTTCTCTTCCTTGATGACGTCGATGAGGAGCGGAATGCTGTTGCGACCGAGATTGCCGATGACCTGGGCGGCGCGCTCTTGTCGGTCGCCAGCTGCGGACTTCAGGTCATCCTTCAGCAGATCGATCGCTGTATTGTCGAGTCGGCGGTCTAGCAATCGAGCCAAGCTTCCCTTGCCGTCGCCGGCGTGCGCGATAGACCGCTTGCGAGCCCTGAGTTCGCTGAGGATGCGGCTTGCCGTCTGGTAGTCGGAGAAATAGAGGCAGCATCCCGCCATCCCGTAGAGGGTGGTGGCCATCTCCTGAAGCACGCGTGGCTCCGTCTCGTGCGAGAGCGCATCGAGAATCGAATTGACCGCGAGCTCGGTGAACTTGTGCTGCAGCCCGAGCATTAGACCGTCAAGCAGGGCGTGGCAGGCGAGGACGGTCATCTCGCGTTCCGTCGGAGTTTGGTTCTCAAAGTCGTCGAACAGACGTCTCAAAAGTTGTTTGAGGAGTCGGTGCTCGCCCTTGACCAGCAGCTCCTTGCCGAACCGTGGAAGGGAATCGCGCAGCGCCTCCAGCGGTTCCTCTGTCATCCGTTCCGCAAACCGCGCAGCTTCATCTTCGTCGATATCCTCTTCCTCGATTTCGACGTCCACGGCGCTGAGCAGAGTCTGCACCATGCCGGCGACGTACCGGCGCTGGTTGAAGCTGATCGAAGTGAGATCCTTCTCCTGGCCGAGCTGCTCCCAGAAATCAGGCTGCTGACTGGCTTCCGCCGGCGTGCGGATTGCCTCTATGAACGCCAGCAACTCGCTGATTGGCAAACCGGAAGAGAAGGTGATGCTGTCGAGCCCAGCCGACTCGAGGAACTCGACAGAGCTCGATGCCAGTGGTGCAAACCCTGTCGTGTCTATCCGCGCGCCGTTTACCAAGAGGGAGTCTCCAGCCCGCGCCAGGCTCAGCGTTGGGTGCCGGCTCAGCACCTCTTGCAGAGACGCGCGCAGTTGCTCGATGGACTTGGAGACCGGCTTGCTGTCCAGCGGGTATAGTTTCGCGTTTTGGGCCGTGCCCTGGAGGAATCGCAGGATCGTCGGAATCGCGGCCAGCTCCTCCGGGCCCAGCTCCTCTTCCTCGGCGACCGCCTGCCGGATCGTCGCCCGCCCCTTCTTTCGCCGTAGGCGCGAGTAACGCACTTGACGCAGCTCGATACGATCGAGCCCGTGTTCCGTCGTGAAGTCCCGCCAGAACCCCGGACTTATCGCTTCCAGCTTCAGGTTCACGAGCGCGTTTAGCAGATCACGAATCTGGTCGCGGGTCACGCCGCGCTTGAAGATGATCCCCTGAATTTCCGTCTTGGTGAGCAGGTCGATGAACGATCGGGCCAGCATGCTGTAGCGGCTCACATCGAGTCGCTGGCCGTTGGCGAGCAGCGCCCGCTGAGCCTGCGACAGGTGGAGTCGCTCGTTCGTATCCAGGATCGCGTCGATCGCATCGTGGAGGTCGCGCAGTGCCTCGGCGATCGACTTGCTCTCCGGCGGATAGAGCTGGATGTTGCGCACGGTTGACATGAGCGTGCGGAGGACGAAGGGCACTCGTGGAATGCTCTCAGGATCGAGCCGGCTCTCGGTCTCGACCTCGTCGGGCTCGACTTCGACGACCTCGCCAGTGTAGGATGCGGCTTCATCCGCATCGAAGACGCTGTAGTTGGCGCCCAGCTGGACCTGCTCGTAACGCTTGGCTTTCTCCTGGTTCTCTGCGCGCTTGAAGTGGTAGGCAAGCAGTGATGCAGAAGGCAGCAGTCGTTTCTGGTACAGACCTTCCTGATAGTTCGCGACCTGAGCGTGCATTTCCTTGCGCCGGTCTTGCTCCATAGCGCCGTAGGTGATGTCAAGCACGCGTTTGCCGAGGAAGCGCATCACCTCGTCGTTCACCTGGAAGTCGAGACTCACCAGACCTAGCGTCTCAGCTCGGTCCAGGAACCCCTGCACGCGACTCTCGTTCATCTCCGAGCTGCCCGTCAGGGCACTCAACGAGATGTCTTCGCCGATCGTCGATGCCCGCTCGAGTAGCGAACGCTCCTCTTCATCAAGCGCCGCAATCTTCTGCTTTACGATCTCTTCCAGGGATCGTGGCAGATAGCCCGCCTCGAGCGGCTCGATCACCCATTCCTGACCCACCAGCGCGACCTTTCCGTCGTGGACCAGCTTGCGGATGATCTCGCCGAGAAACAGGGGATTGCCCTGCGTAATGGTCGTGAGGTCTTCTTCGAAACCGTCGGGTGTCTGAAGCCGAGGGAAGACGGTCTTTAGATACTCATGTATCCCGTCCGGGGTGAGCGGCTTCAGTTTGATGCGATGAAGCTCCAGGTTGTCGACGCGTAGCGAGATGAATCGCTCCAGAGGAGATGCCTCTTCTTCGCCGCTGAACCGCATCGTCTCCGCCGACGACCCACAGACCAAGATGGGCATGTCCGGTCGTTGCATGAGAACGCGAAGCAGCAGAAGCGAAGCCTCGTCGGCGAGCTGAAGGTCGTCGACCAGGAGGACGAGGGGTCGGAAGTCGGCGGCCTTAGGCAAGACCTGCGCAAGTGTCGCGAAGATGTTCTGACGCCGAGCGCTATCACCCACCTCGGCGACGTCCAGATTCTCGTCCGCCAACTGCGGGAGAACATGCGCCAAGTGCGCGAGTTCCTCTCGGGTTACGCCCTCCATGATCCCGGCGCCCTGGTCATCCCGCTGGCTCAGTAGGTTGAGGAGGATTCTCCCGGTCAGGTAGTAGGGGCGGTAACCCTCCTGCGCGTCGCCGGATACTCGTGCCACACAGAAGGTGTCGTCACCGACAAGGTTTCGGCGCACCGCCTCGATGAAGGTCGTCTTACCCATGCCCGGCGCCGCCTCGGCCACCAGGAACTGGCTAGTGCCGCTGGCCAGCTTGTCCAGGGCCTCGGAGACCACCGCCAACTCCTCTTCACGCCCCGCGATCCCCGTCGCTTTCAGTCTGTACAGCGCCGTCTTAGGGAAGACCTTTTCCGGATCGACCTCCGAGAAACTGGATGCCTGGTTCTTGCCCGTGTGCTTGGCGTGAAACAGGGCCGTATCTGCAGCTTGGAATAAGTCGCTGCCGTTGGTGGCGTCTTGTGGAGCCGTGGCGAAACCGATGCTAAGGCTCATCGGAACGCTGACATCGGCGTCCCGCAGCCGGAACGGTCGGTCCTGAGTCCGCTGCAGCAGACGGTCTGCCATCTCTCGAGCGTCGCTGCGCGTCGCCTGGGGCAGCATGAGCATGAACTCATCGCCACCGTAACGTACGGCGAGCGCCTGATCGCCGCCCACCTCCTTCAGGACCGTCGCCATCCAGAGCAGCGCCTGGTCGCCGGTGTCGTGACCGTGTCGGTCGTTGATTTCCTTGAAGTGGTCCAGGTCGATCATCAGCAGTGAGAGCGGAAAGTCATCGTCACGCTCCCAGCGGATCTTGTGTTCCAGATAGCTCAGGAAGAAACGGCGGTTGTGGATGCCCGTCAGCTCATCTTCAAAGATGAGACGCGACGGGTCTTTCCCCACATGCGCGAGTAAGTCTAGGAGTTCCCTGTATTGCATCCAGTAACCGTCACATCCGGCAAGCTGGTCTATCGTGCAGAAACACGAATCCACCGAGCCCAAATGGACTTTATCGGTTCGTCGAGGAGGGAGGGCTTGAAGATCTGGGGGGGACCAGATTCCTACGGCCAGGGCCGAGCTAAGAATATAGAAACATTGGACTTGCACCGCAACGACAAAACGTCTCGGACGGCCCGGAACCTAACGAAAAAGGGGCCGATGGACCGGCCCCTCTTCGACTATACTACCTCTTTTGCCGAGCTAGTTCCCACTAGATGGTGGGAAATCCTTCAATATGTTCTTGACGACCTCATTCACGCGCCGGGTGATCTCTTCCGGCTGCATCCGGCTCACGTCGTCTACCGCGGCCTGGGCGTAGCCCCGCCAAGCAAGGTCCTTCTCGCTGAACTCGATGATGTCGATGATCAGGGTACCCTGCGTCCACTGCCGCACGTCGACCGAAGTGCCGCCATACCACCCGTAGTAGCCCCAACCGGAGTAGTACGTGTTGACGTCGATCTTCTCCTGGGTCGCGCCGTAGGTGTTCACCAGGAAGTCGGGGCGGCCGGTGGTCGCCTTCTGGAAGCCCTTGGCGGCCAGCTCCGAGTCGATGGCGGCGATGATGCGGCGCTCGACCAACGGGCTTAGAAACCGCTGGGCCTGATCATCGGCCGGCTGGATCCAGGCGTAGGTTTGAAATCCGCCGAAGTTGACGGTCGGGTCGAAATCGTGGTTGTACGAAACCGACGAGCAAGCGGAAAGGCTGGCGACCAGCCCGATCCCGAAGGTCAATGCGAGAATTCGCTGCATGCGATTCATCTGGTCTTTCCCCTTTGGAGTACGTCCTGTCTCGATGTGCAGGCGCAATATATAACCGGCTCGTTTCAGGGTACAGATCGCGGATCAACCCGCCGTCTGATCGTCCCCAGGGGCTCGTCCCGGCTGGTATAGCCCGATCAGCCGTGCGACCAGGATGGCGGTGAACAGAACGCCGAAAGTGGCCTCCACGATCGCCAGCGAGCGCGCCGGATCGCTCAGCGGCCTGACCTCGCCGTAGCCCAGGGTGGTCATCGTGACAAAGCTGTAGTAAAGGAAGGTCGGCCAGTCCGCCGGCGCCGCCGAGGCCGTGTCGAAAGCGCCCGGGTTCAACTTCTCGACCAGGTAGTAGAGGAAGGTAAAGGCGAAGCCGACGAGCAAGTAGATGCAGGCGGCGCCGAACAGCGTGTTCTCCGTGACCTTTTCATGGGTGAAGACGTCCCAAGCTATGATGACGAGTGTGTACATATAGAAGGCGGCGGCGGAAAGGGACCCCAACGTAGGGTGGATAATCGTAACGCCGACGATGTTGTCTAGCGCTCCGAGAACGGCTGGCCCCATGAGTACCAGGCTGATGACGAGGGTCCGGCGTCGACCACTGGCTGCGTAGACGGCCGCGGCGTGAGTTGCCAGCACGATCGCCACGAATATGACGGTACGCGTTGTCCCGCCCCCGAAATAAGGGTAGAGCACGAGGAGCAGAAGGAGCGCGAAGAACAACGAGGCGTAGAGGCCGCCGAACCGTTTCTGCAATGGTGTCTTCATGCGCCACAAGCTAGGCTCTCCGCCGTGCCGCACAAGCGAAGGGCCCTTTCCCGTCGAGCCGGATGTCACTTAAGTTCGGGCTGCCGTGGCACCTATAGACGACAAGGAGTTTGCCAGTATGACGATCGACCTCAGAGGGCGGAGTTTCCTCAAGCTGGAAGACTACAGCCCGGCCGAAATTCGCCATCTGCTGAAGCTGTCCGAGGCCGTAAAGGCAGCGAAGTATGCGGGAACCGAGGAGCAGCGCCTCAAGGGGAAGAATATCGCGCTCATCTTCGAGAAGACATCCACACGGACGCGCTGCGCGTTCGAGGTCGCGGCCTACGACCAAGGCGCTC
The DNA here is from genome assembly GCA_039586795.1 of Gemmatimonadota bacterium. Taxonomy (GTDB): domain Bacteria; phylum Gemmatimonadota; class Gemmatimonadetes; order Palauibacterales; family KS3-K002; genus Kutchimonas. The sequence continues at coordinate 29,364 of JBDHJS010000029.1, read as the reverse complement.
ACGTGACTTACCTGGGACCCACCGGTTCGCAGATCGGACACAAGGAATCGATGAAGGACACCGCCCGGGTTCTCGGTCGCATGTACGATGGTATCGAGTATAGAGGCTTCGGCCAGGAGCGAGTTGAAGAGCTGGGCGCCTACGCAGGCGTTCCCGTCTGGAACGGTCTGACCGACGAATGGCACCCCACCCAGGCGATCGCCGACGTCATGACGATGCTGGAGCACTGTGGAAAGGAGCTGGGCGCGATCGCGTTTTGCTACTTGGGAGACACCCGAAACAACGTGGCGAACTCGTTACTCGTTTGTGGCGCCAAGTTGGGGATGGACGTCCGGCTGGCCGGTCCTGAGTCGTTGTGGCCGGAGGCGGGCCTCGTGGAGCGGTGCCGGAAGCTGGCGGAAGAGACGGGCGCTCGCATAACGGTCACTGAAGATGTTGACGAGGGTGTGAAAGGCGCCGACTTCCTGTACACCGACGTTTGGGTCTCCATGGGCGAGGCGGCGGAGAAGTGGGCGGAGCGGATCGAACTGCTCAGGCCGTATCAGATCAACAGCCAGGCCGTTGCCAAGACGGGCGTGCCCAACGTGGGACTGCTTCATTGTCTACCAGCGTTCCACAACCGCGAGACCTCCGTCGGCGAAGAGATCTTTCAGAAGTACGGACTGGACGGAATGGAGATGACCGAGGACGTGTTCGAGTCCAAGAACTCGATCGTCTTCGACCAGGCCGAGAATCGCATGCACTCCATCAAGGCGATCATGATCGCCACGCTGGGTGACTGACGGTATGACGTTGCACGCGCATCCCTACGATGAGCTTGACCTGGGCGGCCGCATGAGGATCGTCGTGGCGCTGGGAGGCAACGCGCTTTTGCGTCGTGGCGAGGCGATGACGGCGGAGAACCAGCGCGAGAACGTTCGGATCGCAGCGCAGGCGCTGGCCCCTATCGCCCTCGAGCATCAGCTCGCCATCACGCACGGCAATGGTCCGCAGGTCGGATTGCTAGCTCTGCAGGCGGCATCGTTCGATCAGGTCGAGCCCTATCCCTTGGATGTTCTGGGCGCGCAGACGGAGGGGATGATCGGCTACATGATCGAGCAGGAGCTGGGCAATCTCCTTCCGTTCGAGCAGCCGTTTGCGACGATCCTGACGATGATCGAGGTGGACCGCAATGACCCGGCGTTCGAGAATCCCACCAAGCCGATCGGACCACTGTACACGGAAGATGAAGCGAAGCGTCTTGCGGCTGAGCGCGGCTGGGCGATCGCGCCAGACGGCGACGGTTGGCGGCGCGTCGTCCCCTCGCCGCTACCGAAGCGTGTGTTCGAGATCCGTCCTATTAGATGGCTGCTCGATCGTGGCTCCATCGTCATCTGCACCGGGGGAGGGGGGATCCCCACCATGTACCGTGAGGATGGGACGCTGGAGGGGGCCCAGGTTGTGATCGACAAGGACCGGGCGAGCGCGCTGCTGGCGACGGAGCTCGAAGCAGATGTCCTGATCATGGCGACGGATGTTGACGGGGTTTATCTGGATTGGGGGACTCCCGACGCCCGGTTGATCCGCCACGCGACGCCGGAGGAGATGGCGGGCTACGATTTCACCGCGGGTTCGATGGGCCCTAAGGTCGAAGCGGCGTGTGCCTTCGCCGATAGCCCCCATCGCTGGGCGGCGATCGGGGCGTTGGCTGACCTTGCGGCGATGGCGAGGGGGGAAGCCGGGACGATAATTAGGAGGGCCTGACGGCTCGGCTGTTTCTACACTTCAGCTGTCGCGACGGCGGCCTCGCTCCTAGCCTTCCTCCGAAACAGCTTCGTCCAGACCTGCTCGATGACAACGTAAAGGACGGGAATGAAGAACACGCCCAGTATCGTATAAATCAGCATCCCACCAAACACCGCAGTTCCCAGCGAAACCCGGCTCCGAGCCCCCGCCCCCGTCGCTATTACCAACGGAATCATACCCAGAATGAACGAAAACGTCGTCATCAGAATCGGCCGGAACCGCAAGCGCGCCGCCTCGATCGCCGCCTCGACGAGCCCCTTTCCTTCCTGCTCGTGTTGCTGCTTGGCAAACTCCACGATCAGAATCGCCGTCTTCGCCGATAGCGCGATCAGCAGAACGATCCCGATCTGGGTATAGACGTTATTCTCCATCGCCTGGAAGAGGCCCCGGAACAAGACCAGGGCCGCCGCCCCGAGGATCGCGATCGGCACCGAGAGCATCACCGAGATCGGATTCGCCCAGCTCTCGTACTGGGCCGCCAAGAACAAGAAAGCGAAAATGATGGCCAGCGAGAAAATGAGCGGCGCCAGATTACCCGCTTCCTTCTGCTGATATGTCACGCCCGACCATTCGTAATCCATCTGCGGTGGAAGAACCTGTCGAGCCAGCCGCTCGATCTCATTCGTCGCCTGTCCCTCGGAAAAACCCGCAGCGGGTCCACCAGTCAGTGTGGCCGAACGAAAAAGGTTGAAGCGGCTGATCGTCTGCGGGCCCACTGTATCTCGCACTGACGCGAGGGCTCCGATAGGGATCATCTCGCCGTCCGCGTTCCTGACTTCGAGGCGTTGAATGTTATCGGCGCGAGCCCGGTACTGCTGGTCCGCCTGCACCATGACCTTCCAGGTTCGGCCGAACAGGTTGAAGTCGTTGACGTAAGCTGAACCCAGATTCGCCTGCAGCGTGTTGAAAACCGACTGCAGCGGGACACCTACCGACTTCACCTTCTCTCGGTCCACCTCTGCGAACAGCTGCGGCACGCTGGCCCGGAAGCTCTGGTTCAGGCGCGTCGTAACCGGACTCGCGTTACCCGCGGCGACGAGGTCGTTGGCGAAGGTTTCCAACTGAATGAGCCCAATGCCGCCCTTGTCCTGAAGCTGCATCTCGAAGCCGCCTGCGGCGCCCAGCCCCTGGATGGGGGGCGGTGGAAACGCGAAGGCCTTTGCCTCGCGGATTTGCGCGAGCTGCGGTTGGCCACGCCGCATTAGCCCCCACAAGCTGGAACCGGAGCCGGGCCGGTCGTCCCAATGATCCAGTGAGACGATTGAGAATCCGGTGTTGGTCGACGCGACGCCGTTGAGCAGCGAATAGCCACCGATCGTGATTACGTTCTGGACGCCCTCCATCCCCATGAAGATCTCGTTCACACGATCCATGATGGCACTGCTGCGCTCCAGCGAGGCGCCTGCCGGCAGTTCGACGTCGACGAAGAAGTAGCCCTCATCTTCGCCGGGCACGAAGCCACCGGGCATCGCTTTGAACCCGAGCAGCATAAGAACGAACACGATGGCATAGGCGCCCATCGCGAAAGCGGACTTTCGCACGATGCGGGACACGATGTTGTTATAACCGGTGCTGGTGCGGTCGAACCACTTGTTATACCAAGCGAAGAACCGGTCCAGCAGACGCGTGAGGAACCAGCCCTTTTTCTTCTCGTCCGTCGGCGGCCGCAGCAGCAAGCCGCAAAGCGCCGGTGTGAGGGTGAGCGCATTGACCGACGAGAAAACCGTTGCTACCGAGATTGTCGTTGCGAATTGGCGATAGAGCCGGCCGGTCAGCCCAGGCATAACCATCGTGGGGATGAACACGGCCAACAGCACGAGCGTCGTGGCGACTACCGCGCCGCCCACCTGGTGCATCGATTTGCTGGCCGCTTCTTTGGGTGGCAGCCCTTCATCGATCATCAAACGCGTCGTGTTCTCCACTACCATGATGGCATCGTCCACGACGATCCCTATTGCGAGGATCAAACCGAACAAACTCAGGTTGTTGATCGAGAGGCCGGCGGCAAGCATCACCGCAAAGGTCCCGATCAACGAAACCGGGATGGCGATCGTCGGGATCAGTGTCGTTCGGAAGTCTTGTAGAAAGATGAAGACGACCAGGATGACCAGCGCCAGCGCCTGTAGCAGCGTGACGATCACCTCTTTGATCGATTGCTTGATGTACCGGGTCGTGTCGTAGGGGACGGTGTACTCGAGGCCTTGAGGAAACCGCAGCGACATCTCGTCCATCGCCGTCACGACCTGTGCGGCCACGTCGACGGCGTTGGAACCGGGCAACTGATAGATGCCGAGAATGCTGGCCGGAGCGTCGTCCAGCTGGGCGTACCAACTGTAGTTCTGCGAGCCCAGCTCGGTACGGGCGACATCCCTCAGGCGCACCAACTGACCATCTTCGCCTACCTTCAGGATGATGTTCTCGAACTGCTCAACGTCATACAACCGTCCCAGCGTGTTGATGTTGTACTGAAAATTCAGCCCCGTCTCGGTAGGCGGCGCGCCGATCTGGCCCGCGGCGACCTGGACGTTCTGCTCGCGCAGCGCGCCGATCACCTCGTCGGACGTCAGATCGCGTGACCTGAGCTTCGCCGGATCGATCCAGACCCGCATGCCGAAGTCCTTGGCGCCAAACACTTTCACTTCACCGACGCCGTTGATGCGAGCCAGGACGTCCTTTATCTGAGTCGTGGAGTAGTTGCTGAGGAACACGTCGTCGTAGCGTCCGTCGGGGGAAGCAAGCGCCACCACCATGACCATCGACGTGGACTGCTTCTCCACTTTGACACCCTGACGCGTGACATCCTCCGGCAGCACCGGCATGGCTATGTTCACCCGGTTCTGGGTGAGCACCGTCGACATATCGGGATCGGTCCCGATGGCGAAGGTGACAGTGATGTCCATGCTACCATCACTGCCGCTCTTCGAGGCCATGTAGAGCATGGCTTCAACGCCGTTGACCTCTTGCTCGATCGGCGCCGTAACGGTTTCCTCGACCACGTTCGCATTAGCGCCGGGATAGCTTGTCGAGATCTTGACTGTCGGCGGCGTGATGTCCGGCATGCTCGCCACGGGAAGCAGCGGAATCGAGAGGCCGCCCATGAGCACGATCACGATGGAGATGACCATCGCCATGATCGGCCGATTGATGAACAGCGAGCTGAAGGCACCCATCGTCAGTTACCCTCCCCGCTGGCGCCCGCTTGCTGAGTTAGTTCGGCTTCGGTCTGCGGCGTGACCGGAAAGCCGGGGCGTGCGCGCAGTATGCCGTTCACGATATAGCTTTCGGAGCCATCCAGACCGTCTTCGATGACAACCGTTCCATCATCTTGGATCGGACCCAACACCACGTAGCGCTGTTCGACGACGTTGTCTTCGCCAACAACCAATACATACTTCCCGCCCAAGTCCGCTCCGATCGCGCGCTCGTGTACGAGGATGGCCGGTCGAATCCTGCCCAGCACGCGAACACGTACGAACAGGCCGGGGAAAAGGGCGTTGTTGGAATTGTCGATGACAGCCCTGATCTCGATGGTGCCGGTCGCTGGGTCCACCGTGTTGTCGACGAAGTCGATGCTACCCTGGTGGGGATAGTCCGTGTCGGTGGCGGTTGCCACGAGGACCGGCCAAGGTTGTGACCGCTGCTCTTCGGTCACCGCTGCGTCCTGTGCTGCGGCGAGCTGGAGTACGGCCTGTTCGGGCATGTCGAAGTAGACGAAGATCGGATCGATGCGGGTCACGGTCGTCAGTAGCGTGGCTTCACCGGCGCCGACCAGGTTGCCGAGGTCGACGTAGTTGCGGCTCACCTGCCCGGATACAGGAGTCGTTACGCGCGTGTAGCCGAGGTTAATGGTTGCGTCATCGAGGCGGGCCTGGGCGCCCATCATGCCGGCCTCGGCCTGGTCGCGCGTCGCCTGTGCCCGGTCCAGGTCCTGCCGGCTGACGGCGTTGGTCTGGATCGCCATTTGAATTCGTTCCAGGTCCGACTCTGCCCGTGCAAGCTCACTCGTGGCCGCAGCCAACAGAGCCTCCGCCTCGTCGTAAGCCGCCTGGTAGGGCTCGGGCTCGATAATGAAGAGCACGTCGCCGGCACTCACGAAACTGGAGGGCGTGAAGAGCATTTCGTCCAGCGTCCCAGCGATTCGCGCCCGGACTTCCGCGTGCTCAACCGCCCGTGTGTTCCCTGTGAATTCCGCATATCCCTGAACATCGCGCCGCTCTGGCTTCGTCACCGTGACCTGGGGAGGGGGAGGTCCTTCGGCCGCGCTGCCGCCACACGCGCTGGAGATCGCTGCGGCGACCAGCACCGCTCCTGTGAACTGGATCTTGCTCATCTATCTGTTCCCTTCATCTTCATTCTCTTGCGACGGAGATTGTGAGTCGTCAGTCGAGCCTTGCTCACTGGCTCCGTCTTCCGCACTGCTCATTCGGTCCGGCGCTTCCTCGTCCAGTGACCAACCGCCACCCAGAGCGCGATTCAGCGCGATCAAGTTGATGATCACCTGACCTTCACTTGCCGCGAGTCTGTCCTGCTGCTGGAAGAGAGATCGCTGCGTGTCCAGGAGATTCTGGAAATTCGTCAGGCCCGAGACGTACTGCGTGCGCACAAGCTCAACCGCTCGCTCGCTGGCGCTGGCCGCCTCTTCGAGGCGTGCGCGACGCACTCGTTCGCGGTCGTAGGCGACCATGGCCGTCTCGACCTCTTCAAAGGCGAGCAGGATGGTCTGTCGATATCCGTAGAGCGCCTGTTGGGTCCGAGCTTCCTCGGCGCGGATGTTGTTGCGGATCTTGCCGCCCTTGAACAGGTCCCAGCGGAAGCCCGGGATGATAGACCATCCGAGACTTCCCTCCTCGAACTGGCCGGTGAACGTTGTGGCTACGGCCTGTACGAACCCGGAGAGCGAGAAGGTGGGGTAGAGATCGGCTGTTGCTACACCGATGCGGGCGGTTTGCGCGGCTAGCCGCCGCTCGGCGCCCCTCACGTCCGGTCGCCGCCGCAGAATATCCGCCGGGACCCCGACCAGGATGTCAGTTGGTTCCCGGGGTATCGTCCCCTCGCCGACCTCGAGTCGTTCGTGGACCGCGCCGGGTTGCTTGCCGAGTAGGACCGCCAGGGTGTTGAGCGAACCGTTCAGCCTCGCCTCCAACGCCGGGATCGTCGCCTCGGTCTGCGCCAGGTTCTGTTCCGCTTGCGCCACGTCGAGCGCCGAAGTCAGCCCGGCTTGAAAGCGGTCGCGCGTCAGCTCCAGGCTCTCGCGCTGCGCCGCGACGTTCTGGTTGGCGTAGTCCAGCCGCCGTTGCAGTGAGCGAACCTGCACATAGCCAAACGCGACTTCGGCGTAGAGCGACACCAGGACGTCGCGATAGTCCTCGATGCTCGCCTCGAACTCGGCCGTGGCCGCCTCGACACCACGCCGGATCCGTCCGAACAGGTCGATCTCCCAGAACGAGCTGGCGGTGGTTTCCCACACATCGACGGGAGCCGATTCTCTGCCGGCGCCTTGGATCGCCTCTCCCAGCGGGCTGTTCTCGCTGATCTTGGTGCGCGAGTAGGCGCCCGAGAGGACCAGGTCGGGGAAAAGATCGCCCTTGGCAATTCCGCGCAGCGCCCGCACCTCGGCAACCCGCGCCACCGCGATGCGCAGGTCCAGATTGGCCAGCTCGGACTCTTTAATCAGGTTGGTGAGTGTGGTGTCGGCGAGGTTTTCCCACCACTTCTCGATGTCCGGTTCGTCCGAGGACATCTCGTCCTCGACCGACGCATACCATTCGTCGGTGACCTCGACCTCCGGCTCGACGTAGTCGGGGCCGACCTTGCAAGCGGCAAGAACCAGAGTCAGACACAGCATTGAAGGCCGCAATCGCCTCATCGCACGTCCTCCTGACGGAGCGAGATTGTATTTCAGGGCTCAATGTCAATTCGACCCGAGGCCGGCGCGGCTCGGGTCGGCAGATATTCTTCAGCTTTGGGAGCCATAAGAATAAGGACCGGCTAGGGAGCGCAACAGAGGCTGATCTCAGTTGCATCACGAGCGTATACGAGGCATCGTAGCTGGTCTTACCGACCAAGATCATCTGTCTGGGGCCGAGCGAATCTATGTCAATTGTGCCTAACCTCCGGGTGTTTGCTGGCGCGGCGATTCTGATGGGCGCGTCGCTTATTGCCTTGCCGGCCAGCGTCATGGCCCAGGCTGATACGACAGCACGGAGTCGCACTGCGACCGTCACCGCCGGCCCACACTATGCTAATCCTCCCGGTGGCCAGAAGTGGCTGCTGGGTGACGACTACCGGGACTTATGGACCGCGGCCATTGAGGTCGAGGTTCTGGACCTGCAGACCTTTGCGGGTGGCCTCACACCGGTCATGCGAGTGGGTGGCATGCAGACGCTCGGTCTTGCCCTGAAAGGTCAGGACGGGTGCCGTACGACGCCGAAACGCTCGACAGTGCCTTCACAGCTGACCATTTCGATCTCGCGATCGGTGGCCTGGGTTCGTTTGTACGCGAGGCTGAAGTGTACCGTGAATCTGATCCTTATCTCGAGATGCATGCGGCGCTGGTCGTGCCCGACTACCGCGCCGACGAGTTCGGATCTATTGCGCAACTCCGACGAATGGATGAGGTACGCATCGCCTACGTAGAGGGCGGGGTGCTCGTGCGTACTGGCCGGCACAGGATTCCAGGGATCGAGCTCGTCGCCATTCCTTCCGATGAGCAGTATCTGCGCGGGGACACGCGCGAGTTCGATGCGCTCCTGACCACAGCCGAAACCGGTGCCATCCACACGATGATCTATCCGGAATATTCCGTCGTCATCCCGGAGGGCTTCAGAGTACGTGTTCCTGTCATCATAGCCGTTGCGGCGGACGAGGCGCTCCGTCGGACCCTCAACCGGTTCATCCAGATCAAGCGTGCGGACGGCACGATCGAAACGCTTTACGAACACTGGATCCTCGGCGGCGCGGCCGAGTCCCAGGGGCGGCGCTGGTCGGTTGTGAATGACGTGTTCGGGTGGTGATTTTACCCCAGGTAGTCGTCGGCTCCGTTATCATCCCCGCCCTCTAAACCATCGCGAAGCAGCACTGGCCGGTTGCGCTGCGTCCTGATTGAAGGCATCCTACCCGTTCTTGTTGACCGCCGAGGGGAGAGTTTCGCATGGAAGAGCAGGGACGGATCGAGGGCCAGCAGCGTCTCGAAGCGCTGGGTATCCGCAACGTCAACACGGTCTGGTGGAACCTGAATACACCGGCCCTTTACGAGCACGCCCTGCAGCGCCACGAAGCGCTGCTGGCGCAGCAGGGCCCGTTGGTCGTCAGGACCGGCCAGTACACCGGCCGTTCGCCTAGGGACAAGTATGTTGTCCGCGAGCCGTCCAGCGAGGGTAACATCTGGTGGAACGATGCGGTGAACCCGTCCTTTGAAGAGGACCGCTACAACTCAGTGCGGGCAAGGCTGACGGCGTATCTGCAGGGAAAGGATCTCTACATCGAGGACTGCTTCGTCGGCGCCGACCCGGCGACGCAGGTACCGATCCGCGTCGTAACGGAGAGCGCCTGGCACAAGCTGTTCGCCCGGAACATGTTCCGGCTCGAGCGTGACCCCGAGAAGTTGGCCGGGCATGTCCCCAAGTTCAACGTCATCCACGCACCCGGCTTCAACGCTTACCCCGACCTGGACGGAACGCGGTCCGAGGTCTTCGTGCTGCTCCACTTCGGTAGAGGCGAGGCGATCATCGGTGGAACGCAGTACGCCGGTGAGATCAAAAAGTCGATGTTCACGGTTATGAACTACCTGCTTCCTTTGCAGGGCGTGCTCTCCATGCATTGTTCCGCCAACTACGGCAAAGACGAGAACGACGTTGCCATCTTCTTTGGGTTGTCCGGAACTGGAAAGACCACGTTGTCCGCCGATCCGAATCGAACACTGATTGGAGATGACGAGCACGGTTGGAGTGACGAGGGCGTGTTCAACTTCGAGGGTGGGTGCTACGCGAAAGTCATTCGCCTGGACCCCAAGACGGAGCCGGAGATCTACGCGACGACTCGCATGTTCGGGACCATCCTCGAGAACGTCACCATCGACACGCGTACTCGAGTCCTCGACCTGGACAGCGATGCGTTCACCGAGAACACCCGGGCGTCCTATCCACTGACCAGCATCCCCAACGCGTCAGAGACCGGCCGGGCAGGGCACGCGAAGACGATCGTCATGTTGACCGCCGATGCGTTTGGCGTGCTGCCGCCCGTCGCCAAGCTGACCAACGCGCAGGCGATGTATCACTTCCTGTCAGGATACACGGCGAAAGTCGCTGGCACCGAGCGCGGCGTGACCGAGCCGCAGGCGACGTTCAGCGCCTGTTTCGGTGCGCCTTTCCTCGCGTTGCACCCTAGCGTCTACGCGAAGCAGCTCGGCGAGCGGATGGAGAAACACAAGACAGACGCGTGGTTGATCAACACGGGCTGGAGTGGCGGGCCTTTCGGCGTGGGCGAGCGGATCAGCTTGCCGTACACCCGGGCGATGATCACCGCCGTGCTCGATGGCTCGCTGGACAACGTTCCCATGAAGGAAGACCCGGTCTTCGGCATCGCGGTGCCGGAGGCGGTGCCCGGCGTTCCGGCCGAGGTGCTACAGCCCCGAGGGACGTGGGATGATGTGAAGGCTTACGACGAACAAGCCCGGAAGCTAGCGGCGATGTTCGTCGAGAACTTCAAACGGTTCGAGGACGGAGTCGCGGACGAGGTCAAGGCGGCGGCGCCGCGCGCCGGGGGCTAGCCGGTCGTCGGTCATCGGGCGTGGTTGATCGCGCCGTTGGTTGCTAGATTTAGGCTTGGAAAAGCGGCCGACGCTGGGACAGCGTCGGGAGCAGCCCGCCACAGCGCCATCTCTGCCAGGAGAGCCGGATGTCCGTCCGCTCCGCGATCGACCAGATCATGATCATCGCTGGCGTGCTGATCATCGTCACGCCGGTAGCCTTGCTCGAACCCGAGTCGTGGACCCCCCTCGTCCTCGTGTTTGTCGGCATCGCCTTCATGGGCCTGGGTGTCTATCGAGTCGGGCACCGCATGCTGCCGAACCGCCGGGTGTACGTCGGCCTCCGATCTGAGATCGAGTTCTTCATCAACATGGCGCGCAAACTGAACATGCATGCTTTGTTGAACGACACGGACGCCGTAGAGGCTTTGCGCGATGAGATGAAGGAGTCCGTAGATCGGATGGTCTCGCTAGCCGGACGACCGGGTCAGCACAAGAAGTAGAACGGCACTCGGATTTCTATTTCACTGCTTCAAAGAGTTCCTGCACCGACTGCAGCGCTGACCAACCAAGGACTCCGACGGAGTCGTCCACTTGCTCGACCCGACGCATACCGTTCAGCACGCTCGTCACGCCTGGTGTGCTGATCAAGATCCATAGCGCCTTCCGCGACAAGCTTTCCCCGCGACGCTCCTCGGGTAGCAACGGGTCGATGGCACCCGTCAACGCTACGTTGATCGCTCTGGTTTTCTCGGCTGCCTGGCGTCGCAGCGCTCGGCTCAGGTCCTCCAGTTCCGGCAGATAGCTGTCGCGCCATTCGATCCAACGATCGCGAAGCTCGCCTTCGAGTTGACGGTTGAGGACATTGACCACCGCCATGACCGTCATGTTGAGCTGCGCCTCGACCTGTGCCCAGTGTGCGGTGCCCGTGATTGCCGGTTGGATCTCCTTCAGTCGCTGGGACAGACGGAAGTACTCGCCAGGGTCGAGCGAGTCGGGGGCTGACTGGAGTTTCGGCGCGATTTCTGTACTGAAAGCGAACTCCAGGTCGGCGACGCGTCCGAGCTGTTCCTCGAAGTCAATCTCGCTGGCTTCGATTTCTGCGTCTGCCAATCGCAGCAGGCGGCCGCTGACGAACGCGTTGAGCGGCCTGTTCACCAGCAGGGCGATCCTTTCATCCCGGGCGACCTCGAGAACCGTCTGGCCACCGTCCGACCCATGCTTGCGCTCCATCACGGCGCCCGCTTCCAGCAGGTTGAGAGGAGCCTGAAGTACCCTGAAGTGGTGCTCGTCGCCGCCGGCCGCGCGCGCGGCATCCAACATGCGATCCAGTGATGTTTCGTCGACGGCGGAAGTCGGGGAGACCACGGTATTGCTCGAGACGCCGTATCCGGCGATGCGGCCATCGCTGACCTGCGTTTCCAGGAAGGTGAACGCGCTCTGTAATCGCCGATAGAACTCGTCGCGCGCCGCGTCGCGTGACTGCCCCTCTCGATCAGCGGACGACAGGAAGTACTCCGGGTTGTGGAGCAAGAGGAAGTCTAGCGTCTCCAACTCGAGGCGGTCGAGCGAACGTTGGAGCTGGTCCTCCAGAAACTCGGGATGGATGCAGTGCCAGAGGCCTTCTTCGTACTTCACCATCTCCGTATAGGGTGAGCCGCTCTCTTCCAGCTGACGGGCCGTATCGAGGGTCGTGCCTTGCAGGTAGCCGATCTTGGAGACCACGATTATTTCGTCGCGGCTCAGTTCGCCCGAGTCGATCATCTCCCGAAGCACACTGCCCACCAACCTCTCGCTTCCACCGTCGACGTAGTTCGTCGACGTGTCGATCAGGTTGACCCCGGAGCGGAGCGCCTTCTTGAGCGCCTCACGGTGCTGCGGGTCGCGATCGTGAACGCGATAGCCGCCAAACCCCAGGCGACTCACGGTTAGGTCCGTCCGGCCCAGGTTCGTATACCCGGTTTCGCTGAAGCGGGAGCTATAGCGTCGCGTCCCGGTCGGTGTCGCATGACCCGAAAGGTGGATCGCGATGGTGCTCTGCGGCTCGATGTCGGTCAACGCGTGTGCCTCGAGCGCTTTTGCCACCGCGGAGGGGTCGGTCACCGGCGCCTGGCACGCGAAGTCTCGACAGATGTACAGGGCGGCAAGTCCATCGACGAGGTCTTTGCCCTCGAGAAGCGGCAGACCAGCCGATTCACCCGGCTGTTGGGGATCGAACTCCGCCTGGATGCGATTGGGCAGGAAGTGGTTGGCGACTTCGCGCTTCAGCGCCTCCAGCTCGGCCGAGTCCTGACCTCCGACGAACGCAAGTTCCGTCGGTCCGTCGAGAAGGAGTTCGACGGTTATGAGACTCTTGGCGAAGCCGCGCGGAAATCGAGAGATCGTGGGTCCGTATGCTTTGATTGCGCGCACGGCCGCGTGCAGCAGGTCCTTGCGGTCAAGGTGATACGAGAGGCGTGCCAGAGTCAGCGCGGCTACCGCGTTGGCGGCTGGGGTAGCTCCGTCGGCGCCATCCCGGTAGCGCATGATCAATTTCTCGTGATCGCGAGCGGTGTTGAAGAGCGCTCCTGTATCCTCGTCGGCGAAGTCGAGGAGCACTCGATCGAGCAAACGTTCGGCTTCCTTGAGCCACCGCGCTGTGCCGTTCCCCTCATAGATATCGAGAAGGCCTTCGCCCAAGTAAGCGTAGTCTTCGAGGTAGCCGTCCAGGTGGGCCACACCGTTTCGGTAGGTACGGTAAAGGCCACCGTCGTCGCGAGACAGCTTGTCCAGTATGAAGTCTGCGGCGCGCTCCGCCGCTTCCAGGTAGCGGGCGTTGCCAAGCACGCGATGGCCCTCGGCCATGGCGCCGATCATCAACCCGTTCCACGACGTGAGTACCTTGTCGTCCAGTCCGGGCTTGACCCGCTTCGATCGCGCCTCGTAGACCTTGGCGCGCGCGGTGTCCAGCAACTGCTGAAGATCTTCCGGAGTTGTGTCGAGCTCCCCGGCCACCGTGTCGATGCTGCGCGGTGTGTTGGGAATGCTGGCGCTTTCCCAGTTGCCGGTGAGGCTGATGTCATAGTAGGCGTTGAACGCGCGTGCCTCGTCTTCGTCCAGAACCTCGGCGATCTGTTCCGGCGTCCAGACGAAGAACTTCCCCTCGATGCCTTCAGAGTCGGCGTCGGTCGAGGAGTAGAACCCGCCCTCGGGCGATGTCATCTCGCGCAAGACGTAGTCGAGCGTCTCCCGCGCCACCCGCTCGAAAGATGGCTCGCCGGTCACCTGGTACGCCTCGAGATACGCTTTCACCAATAGGGCGTTGTCGTAGAGCATTTTCTCGAAGTGAGGGACCAGCCATCGTTCATCCGTGGAGTAGCGGGCGAACCCCCCGCCGACGTGATCGTAAATGCCGCCACGCGCCATGGCGTCCAGCGTCTTGCGCACCATCGTCACGGCTTCCGGGTCGCCGAAGCGGCGGTGCAGTCTAAGCAGCAGTTGAAGACCAACGGCCGGAGGGAACTTCGGCGCCCCACCGAAGCCACCGTGTCGCGTGTCGAATTCGGATCGATACTGCTCCAGCGCCCGCTTCAGTTCATCTTCACCAACTGCCAGCGGCGGCCCGGGTGCAATCCGTTGCCGCATCTGCTGAGCGAACTCGCCAGCGCGCTCCCGTAGCCCCTCCCGATCCTCGCGCCAGGCGCGAGCGACCTCGCGGAGTATCTTTGGGAAGCCGGGTCTCCCGTACCCGTCGACGGGCGGGAAGTAGGTCCCGGCGAAGACCGGTTCCAGATCGGGCGTCAGAAACACGGTCATCGGCCAACCGCCCTGACCTTGGTTCATGGCTAGGGTGGCCATCATGTAGATCTCGTCGATGTCGGGACGCTCTTCTCGGTCGACCTTGATGTTGATGAAGTCGTCGTTCATCTGTGAGGCGATCGCCTCATCTTCGAACGATTCCCGCTCCATGACATGACACCAGTGACACGACGAGTAGCCGATGCTGAGCAGGATGAGTTTATCATCCTTCCGAGCCCGCGTTAGCGCCTCATCCCCCCACGGATACCAGTCCACCGGATTATGCGCATGCTGCAACAAGTACGGACTCGTCTCGTCCACCAGCCGATTCGTGTGCTTCGGATCTATTTCACTCATTAATCACATTCTCCCAAGAACCCTGCTCCTGCTCGTGCTCGTAGTCGTAATCGTGATCGTAATCTTAATCCAACATCACCATAACGAGACCGAGTACGATAATGATCCAAGGAGTGATGAGGAACCACCAACAAGAACCGGGGCGCGCCGTCAACAACGACACGCCCCGGTCAAGACGGCTACAGCCTAGCCAACTACTCGTTGTTGCTCGTGCGCCGCCGGGCTCCCGTCACCGTCCGATCTTCATACGGCGGCCGGTCCGCCGTCACCGGCGGATTCTCGCGCAGCATCCGCATCACTTCCGCGATCGCCGCCTCGAGCTGCGGATCGTTACCACGCGCCAGCTCGGTCGGGTTTTCGGGTACCTCGATGTCAGGATCAACACCGTAGCCCTCTTCGAACCACTCCCCCGACGTGCTGTACATGCGGAACGTGGGTGAAGTCGCACCGCCGCCGTCGATCAGTGCCGGAGCGCCGCTGACACCGATTAGACCGCCCCAGGTTCGCGATCCGATCAGCGGCCCAACGCCCGCCTCCCGGAAGTAGTAGGGGAACGCGTCGCCGCCGGACCCGCTCCAGCCGTTGATCAGCATGACCTTCGGTCCGAAGTTGGCGACCGGCGGCCACTGCCAGTCTTTACCGTCCCGTACCGCCCAGAACGCCAGCGCCGGACGGTCGAGCAGCTCGACGAAGCGGTCGGGGATCTGGCCGCCGCTGTTGAAGCGCTCGTCGATGATCAAGCCTTCTTTGTGGAATTGGGCGGTGAACTGGCGAACCAGCTCGCTCTGGCCGTCGACGCCGGTGCTGCGGACGTAGACGTAGCCGATGCGCCCGTCGGTGGCTTCTTCCACCCGGGCGCGGTTCGCCTCGATCCAGGCCAGATGGCGGAGCCGCGTTTCGCTACGCAGCGTCTCCACCAGCACCTCGCGGGCGCCGTCCGTGCTGGGTCGATCGTTGACCGTCAACGCGACCGTCGCGCCGGCCAGGCCCTGGAACGCGGACCATGGATCTTTCGATGTGTCCATCGGCACGCCGTTCACCGCGAGGATGTAGTCGCCCTCGTTGACATCGACGCCGGGCTGTGAAAACGGAGACCGCGCCTCGGCGTCCCATGGGGCGCCCTCGATGATTTCCGCGATCCGGTAGGCACCGTTCTCCATCGACCAGTTGATTCCCAGCAGTCCGACGTTACGGCGCTCCGATGCTTCGGTGTCACCGCCGCCGCGGTAGGTATGCGAGGCGTTGAGCTCCGCGATCAGCTCGCCGATGACGTAGTTGACGTCCCAGCGAGTAACGGCGTCGTCGATGAGCGGCCCATAGCGGGATCTCATCTCGTTCCAGTCAACACCGTGCATGTTCGGATCGTAGAAGTAGTCGCGCTCGATCCGCCAAACATCGTTGAAGATCTGTCGCCACTCGGCCTGCGGATCGACCATCGCCGTCATTTGGCTCGTGCGTAGTTGCTTGTCCATCTTCTGCCCCGGCGCCACGCTGACGATGGCGAACTGGCCGTTGTTCATGACCAGGATCTTCTTACCGTCGGCGCTCACCAGGTAATCGTCGACGTCGCCCATGATCGTCTTCTCTTCACGCTCACCTAGATCGTAGAAGACGAGCGGGCGCTCGTTGCCGTTGGCTCCCGTGTTTACGCCGCGGTGGAAGATCACCTTGCCGGATACGGCGGTCAGCGAACCGAAGTTGCCCGGACGCGGCGGAAGCACCACCAACCGCTGCTCGAAGTTCTCGATCTCGATCTCTACGCCGTCTTCTTCTTCGCCGTTCTCGCTTTCTTCCTCCTCATCACCCGAGTCGACTGGCTCTGCATCGTTGCGCGGCGCCAGCGGCGACGGGACGTCCGAGCGCAGCGCAACGGCGACGATGTTCGTCGCGTTCGGGTAGACAAAGCTGTTGTCGAAGTCGCTGTAGGCCGGGCGGAGCGTCCGGTTCGAATAGAAGTACAGGTAGTTGCCGTCGGGATCGAAGGTCGGCCCGAAGTCCGAATAGTAGCCGGCTGTCACCTGGTGGCGCTCACCGTTCTGGGTGTCGAACAGGAAGATGGCACCGGCCCGGTTGTCCATTCCGCGGGAGTACGCCATCCAGCGGCTGTCCGATGACCAGCTCACACGAAAGCCGCTGAGGCCGCCGTGGTACATCCACTTGCCCTGATCTACTTCGGTGGTGCGATTCGACTCGACATCGTGGACGCGGATGACCATCGCCTGGTCGACGAACGCGAGCTTCTTGCTGTCCGGCGACCAATAAAGCTGATAGCGGTAACCCGGGCCATAGGAAGTCAATTTTCGTTCGGCGCCCGAACCGTCGGCCGGCCGGATGGTCAACTCGTATTCGCCCGACCGATCACTCCAGTAGGCGATGGACTTACCGTCCGGCGACCATGCCGGATAGCGCTCCGCCACACCGGAGCTAGCGGTCAGGTTGATCACCGGGCCGTGTTCGGCGGGGACGGTGAACAGATCGCCGCGCGCCTCGAACACCGCGCGCTTGCCCGTCGGGGACACCCAGCCGTTGAAGATCAAGCCGGCGACGTTCTCGTTTCGTGGCTTGAGTGTCGCCAGATCGGTCACGACGTCGATGTTGACCTCGCTGTACTGCTCGCTACCCAAATCGAGCAGGTACAAACGGCCGCCAGCCTCGAATACGATGTCCGACGGACCGATGGCGGGGAAGTGAATGTCCAGGTCCTCGAAGCTCGTGATCTGACGGAACGTCTCCGCCTCCATGTCATACGCCCAGATGTTCCAGCGCTGGTTCGGCCCGCGGTCTGACAGGAAGTAGAGCGTGTTGCCGTGCCACATCGGGTGCGATTCGTTCGCATCACTCCCCGTGAGGTTCTGCGAGCTGTAATCGTTGAGGTTGAAAAGCCAGATGTCGGGCGCCATGCCGCCACGGTAGCGCTTCCAGGTTCGGAAGGATCGCTGGATGGGAACGTAGGCCAGCCAATTTCCATCAGCGGATACGGCGCCGAACTCGCCGTATGGTACCGGCAGCTTCTCGGGCAGGCCGCCCTCGGCGGGCGCACGGAAGAACTGCGAGAACCGCTGACGGCCGCTCTCCATCGACGAGGCGTACAGAATCCCGTCTCCGTCGGGATACCAGCCCAGCATACGGTCGCCCATCGGATGATGGGTGATCCGCATCGGTTCGCCGCCCATCGTAGGAACGGCGTAGACGTCCATGTTCCCGTCGTAGTTGCCGCTGAAGGCGATCACCGATCCATCCGGCGAAAAGCGGGGGAACGATTCTTCGCCGGCAGGCGAGGAGAGCCGTTGGGCCATACCGCCAGTCTTGGGGGCCAGCCAGATGTCGCCTGCGTAAACGAACGTGATGTGCGTCGCCGAGACATCCGGCTGGCGCAACATCCGCGCGTCTACCTGGCCCCTCAGCGTTCCGGCGAATGCGACCAGAAACGCCAGGGCAAGTAGCATACGAGCGTAGCGCATATTCTGCCTCACGGTTTTGCTGGTGTGGTGTGTGTGACTCGAGGGAATACGATCATTAGACTACAAACGGTCCAAAAAGGATGCATCGGTCATTCGCGTCATTCCTCGGCGTCGACGAGCCGCCGCAGGTCGGCTTCAGCCGCGATGTATCCGAATGATGCCCATTGGGGACCACTCAACACTGTACGGTAGACCTCGGCCGCCTGTTTCGGGCCATCATTATACAGGTGCCAGTTGCCGATTCCATAGGCGAGCGCGGCATCCACCCCGCCGTCTGCTGTCATCATCTCCGCCAGCAACTCGTCCGCCGATAGCTCGCCTTTGTACATCAGCAGCGCCCGGTGATAGCTATCGTTTTCGATGACGTCCATATCCGCATGGATTGGCTGCAGCACAGCGGCCGCTTCATCTTCCTGGCCCAGCCGTCGCAGGGTCATATATAACCAGTGCGATGTCGCCACGAGCATATCGGGATTGCCCGAGACCTTGATGCACTCGCGATAGGCGCGGAGCGCGCTGTCGAAGTCGCCCTTCAGATAATAGGCGAGCCCGAGGTGATACCAGATGTTGGAGTGCAGGGTACTCGTCGGAATGTTGCGAGCGTTCGGCAGCCCGTCCGGCTCCACTTGATCCTCCTTACCCGCGATCAGCTCGGCGGCGTGCTGCAGGTCGGCGATCGCTGCGTCCAGCTCTCGAACGGAGATGTGGCGGTGCCCGCGATGTCGGTACATGCGGGCGTCGTCGGGGTGCTTCTCGATCCCCTCGCTGAAGATCTCTATCGCGCCCCGGTAGTCACCTAGATAGGCCGTTCGTCGTCCATACCAGATGATGCTCTCGGCGTCGTTCGGGTCGCGGTCGTAGTCGGCGCGAGACGCCGCCAGCTTCGATTCGTGACTTTCCTTCAGTTCGGCCGGTAGCTCCGGTGGGAACAGCGCCTCTCCGAAGAACGAGATCGCCTGCATCGTACCGGCGCTCGAATCCGTCGCTTCATCCGAGCCTCGCTCGGCGCACGCCGATAACGCGACCGCTATGACGATTAGTATTAGGAGTCGCATGCTTCTTTACCTCTGCTGTTCGGGTAGGAGAGGTGGCAGCGATCGAGAAGTCCGTCGGGTCAGTCTCCCGACGTGGCGCTCGCCCGGTCGAGATTGTCCCCCGGCGTCAAAGATTTGTCTGACGGGTACGGATCTCCGACCTGTTTGCCCTTCTTCGCCCAGTGTTCGATGCGCAGCTTTCTCAGCTCTTCGTGCTGAGCGAGAATCGATTTCATTATCTTATCGACGACCATCTGTGCCGTCTCGCGAGTTCGTGGCAGATCGTAGAATTCGGAATAGTCGACCGGCTCGCCGAACTTCACCCAGATTCGCTTCCCTATCCTCGGAATCTTCTTTCCGATCGGCAGCACGTCCTGCATTCCGTCGATCGCCACCGGCACGACCCTGGGCCGTGTGGCGAGGATCAACAAGCCAGCGCCCGGTCGACCCCGCTCAACGAAGCCGGTCCGGCTGCGCGTGCCTTCCGGAAACATCGACATCGTGCCGAAAGGGAGCGTGTCTATCATGCGCACCAACGCCTTCAGGTCACGGCGGCCCGGGCGCACGGGGATGCAACGAAAGTGGAACGACATCCAGGCGAGAGTCGGATGTTTGAAGAAATTCTCGGACGCCGCCGGGTGCCAGGGGATCATGTACGGCTTGATCAGCGACATCGGGTAGAATGCGGCGATGCCGATCGGAATGCTGTCGATCATTGACTGGTGGTTCGAGAGCAGCAGCGTGTTGGGCCACATCCCCACATTCTTGCGACCGATCACTGTCGTCCGATTCAGGATGAACCAGAACGGCCACATGATCGTCACCGAGATGTTCACCACCACCCAGCTGACGAAATGCCAGATGACGTTAGACACCCGGCCTTTACGGGCCCTGGGCTGCTTGAGAATGCTGCGCGCGAACCGCCGAAGATCCAGAAAGTCTTTCATAGGCCGGAGTAACCTACTGCAGGTACCGGAGTATCGACAAGATTGCTTCGAATCGCTGGGGGCCGCCTTTCCGGGACGGGCCTGACGGATACATTGGGGCCATGATCGCTTCCGCCGCGCCCGCGAGGGCACTGTCCTTCCTGCCTGCCGGCGCGCGGTTCATGCTCGCCAGCGCCTTCTTCTTCAGCCTGATGAGTCTTTTCGTGAAGCTGGCCGGCCGCGGGTTGCCCAGCCAGGAGATCGTTCTGGCCCGGGGAGTCGTGACCCTGGTGCTCAGCTACTGGATGGTGAAGCGGGCCCGGATCTATCCTTGGGGTAACCGAAAGTGGATCCTCGTACTGAGGGGCCTCTTCGGCTTCGCGGCGCTCTCCTGCTTCTACTTCGCGCTGACCCGGCTGCAAATCGCCGAGGCGACGGTCCTCCACTTCACCAACCCGCTGTGGACGGCCTTCTTGGCTGCCTTTTTCCTCCGCGAGCGCCTGAGCATCTGGGTGCTGGGTCCCATTCTGGCAGGGTTTGCTGGCCTGCTGTTGATAACGAGGCCGGCGGCGTTGTTCGGGGCCGCGGCGTCGGACATCGACACACTGGGTGTCGGCATCGGGCTGCTCGGCGCGATGATGAGCGCCAGCGCCTACGTGACGGTGCGCGAAGCGGTGAAGACCGAGCACCCGCTCGTCATCGTCTTCTTCTTCCCGCTTGTTACCGTTCCGGCGACGCTGCCCTTCATTTCCGGATTCGTGTGGCCGACGTTGTGGGAGTGGCTCGCGCTGATCGGCGTGGGAGTCAGCACGCAGGCGGCCCAGGTGTATCTGACCAGGGGCCTGGCCTTAATCCCGGCCGCGCGTGCGATCACGATCGGCTATTCGCAGATCATCTTCGTGACGATTTGGGGGATGCTCTTTTTCGGGGAGTACCTGGATGCGTGGAGCATCGCCGGGTCGCTGCTCATCATCGTCGGCACGTTGGCGGTGGGACTGCGACGCCGAACGGCGATGCCGGGTGCCGCGCATACCGAGCGGGCCGGCTACGCCGAAGCGATCAAGGAGCGCTAGAGCCGCTCAGGCTGGTCGACGGTCCGCTCGTTTCTGAGGTTGCCCGTGTTGAGCGTCGTCTTCGGCTCGAACAGAAGCACGTGGGTTTCTTGTTCGGCGACCGGCAGGTGCTCGACGCCCCGTGGAACGACTACGAACTCGCCTTCTTCAACCGCGATATCGCGGTCGCGAAGTTTCATCAATAGCCGGCCCTTCACCACAAGGAAGAGTTCGTCCTCCTCCTCGTGGTGATGCCACACGAACTCACCTTCCAGCTTGGCGAGCTTCACGTGGAAATCGTTCAGCTCGCCGACGATCTTCGGGCTCCAACATTCATCGAAGCTCGCGAACTTCTCCGCCAGGTTGATCTTCTCGATCGTCATGGTTCGCTATATCCCAGTCGATACCTCGACCGGCATCTCCTCTCTGCTGCTCCACTCTTCGAACGAGCCGTCATACAACCGTGCGTCGTAGCCGAGGTACTTGGCCACGAAGTAGGTGACGGTGGCCTGCTGGCCGATATGGCAGTAGGTGACGACCGTGTCACCCGGGTCGGCGCCAGCGGCGCGGTACATCTGCTCCAGACTCTCTCGATCCAAGAACTTGAGCGTGCTTTCATCTACGACGCTGGTGAACGGTAGGCTACGAGAGCCAGGAATGTGACCCGTTCGCATGTTCCTGCCGCTGCGCTCGCCGGTGTAGAACTCTTTGTTGCGCGCATCGAGGAGCGCCACGTTCGGGTCGTCAGCGTGCGTCACGATCCAGTCGATGTCGGCGATCACCTCAGCGTGTAGCCGCGGCGTGAACGATCCGCGCTCGATCGCTGGGGACTCGGCCGTGACTTCGCGCTCTTCCTCGACCCAGGTCCGCATACCGCCGTCCATGATGGACGTTCGATCGGCGAGGCCCAGGTAGTCCAGGGTGAGGTAGGCGCGGGTCGTTGCCGTGACCCACTCCTCGCCCCAATAGAGGACGATCTTTGAGTCGTCCGAGACGCCAAGCTCTTCGAACACCTCTTGGAGCTGGGCCACCGGCGGCAGCTCGAGCATCAGCCCTTCGCCGTGCGGCGTAGAAAGCCCGGCCCGTTCGACGTAGCGGGCGCCGGGTAGGTGGGCGGCATCGTAGCCGTCCCGATCTCCGATGTGGAGTAGAACGAGGCTCGGATCGTCGAGCCGCTCGGCCACCCAGTCGGTACCGACGATCATCGGCTGGCGCGGGTCGCCGGCATCGCACGCGGCCAGCCAGACGGTTAGGGCAAGAAGAATGGCTGGGAGCGGCTTGCGGGCCATCGCGTTGGTGGACATGGTGGGACTCCTCTTCAAGAACGAGAACATGATAGCTACATGATCGTTTACATGATCGTTTACATGATAGCAAGCGTCGACCCATCAAGAACGCCAAACCGCCAGTCAGGGTTCGAGCTCGTCACTCCAATTAGGATGATGCAAAAGAGGCGGGGAGCGTTGCTCCCCGCCTCTCGCGTGGCAGGCTGCAGCGACCGCGTGTTCGCGCGTTCGCCGGTAGCTGGAGTCAGTCGGAAATGACGAACGTCACCTTGGTGGCGATGATCGTCAGCGGCTCCACGCTCTCGACCTCGCCTTTGCCCCAGGCGACCACGTTATGGCCGGCGTTCAGCGCTTCGACCACTGCGCCGAGAGAGTCGAGCCAGTCACCTTGCTCCGGCTGACCGATCTGGGTAGTCTCGGTCATGTGGACGACGATCCCGTTGGTCAGGGTGAAGAAGCCCTCGGTCTCGTCCACTGTTGCGACGAACCCCTCGAAGTCCTCGATGGGCGGCTCGCTACCTACCAGCACGAACCGCATTTCACAGGCGACCAGTGTCAGCGGCTCGGCCGTCTCGACCTCGCCATAGCCGTAGGCGACTACCTCTTCACCGGCTTCCAGCGCCGCCGCTACTGCCTCCAACGACATCAGCGACTCACCGTCGCCGTGGTCTTTGAGGACGGTCTCTTCGGTGACACGGATGACCGTGCCGTTCGTGAGTGTGAACGAGCCCTCCAGGTCGACCGACGTGACGTAGCCCTCGAACTCGATCTTGTTGTTCTCTTCTTGGCTTTCGCTCTTGATGGCGAAGCGAAGCTCGAGTCCGATGATGACCTTTGGTTCTTTGGTCTCAAGCAAGCCACCGCCCCAGGCCACGACCTTGTGACCCTCGGCCAGCGCCGCCGCCACTTCCTCGAGAGATATGAGCGGGAACTCGGCATCGGCCTCGAAGATCAAGCTCTCGTCCACGATGCGGACCACCGTGCCGTCGGTGAAGGTAAAGGAGCCGGCATCGAGGTTTACCGCCTGCACGCATCCCTCGAACTCTACCGCGTCCGAGACATCCGCATCCTTCGTTGCCAGCTCCGTTATCCCGTCGCTCACGCGCAGATCGATGCTCAGACCGAGCACGTTGATCCAACCGTCCGGCTCACCCTCCTGGCGGTCGGCGTTTAGATTCAGATTATCGACGTCGACGTTGATTTCGATTTCGGGCTCTTCCAACCCGTCCAGCAGCGTCAATTCGATCGCGAAGAACTCGGAGACATCGGGAGCTTGCGGGGCGTCAGGTGGGTGGCGCTCAAGCATGACGGGCGGCTCCAACCCGTCGTCAAGCGCGGCCTCCACTCGTTCGACGAACTGACCGAAGGTCAATCCGTCTGAGCCCTTTGCGGCGAAGCGGCTTTCGATGTCGAATCCGATCACCAGACCACCCATGGCGAGGGTCAGCGTTCCGGTGGGGAATTCGCCCCCCGTCACGTTGATCGCTGTGATCCGGTCCTTGATCTCTTCGGCCTCTTCCATTCCCTCGGGCATCACCAGGACGCGGCGCGCGACGGTACCTTCGGACAAGAGCTGGATCTCCAGCCGCGCCATCTCGCCGCTCAGAGCGTCTTCCAACTCGCCCAACGTGATCTCGTGGGAGAATTGGATCGGATCGCCGAAGTTATCCAGGCCTGTCAGGTCCATCTCGCTGCAACCCCATGCAAGCGCGACGGTTGCCAGTGCTGGCAGCAGGACCCGTGCGGATTTGTAACGTATAAGCATGGATTTCCCTCCTGTTTCGTCTCGCTCTAACGGCGGTGGGACATGCTGAGAGGGGCAAGCCGTGTGCCGATCAAGCCGCGAAGAACGCAGGATTTCCTTAAGTAGGTGCCGCACAAATCTCTAGCGGACCGGGCCAAAAGTCGGCTCGGACACAATGACCGGGACATCTGTGATTGGGGGTGAATAGATGTTTGCAGAAGTGCAGAAAGGTTTGCGGAACGCCTCGTAGCGCAGGCGACAATGAACAAACATTGCTGGCCGATGACCTGAGTCCCATCTTGTGAATATGAGCCTAGATGACCTCGGTCCCAGTCCCGACCAGCATTCGGCCGCGGGAAACCCATGTCCCGTGCTCAGCGGCTGTTCCACGAATTGAAGCGGCGGCGCGTCTACCGTGTGGCCGTGGTCTATTCCGCCGTTGCTTTTGTCATCTGGCAGGTGGCGGAGATCGCGATCCCTGCTCTCGGAATGCCGGACTGGGTACTTACCCTCGTTGTTGTCCTGACGCTCGTTGGCCTCCCCATCGCATTGGTGCTTGGTTGGGCGTTTGACATCACAGCAGAAGGCGTTCGCCGTACCGAAGCTGCAAATGACGAAGGCGGGGAAACCACGAGTTCGGTTGTCCATCCGTTTCGAATCACCGTGGCGGCAGTTGGAATAGTCATCGTGGCGGCGGCCTGGTTTGTGTGGAGCCGGGTGCCGGCTGCGGAGTCCAACCTGACCTCCAACCGCATCGCCGTCTTTCCTTTTGTCGTGCACGGCGATGACGAGTTGATGTACCTGCGTGAAGGTATTGCGCACTTGCTGAGCGGGGCACTCGATGGAGCGGGCGATCTGCGCACCGTGGATCCTCACGCGCTGCTCGGCACGGTCAGCGGTAGTACGGGCCCTGACCCGCAGACGGCGCAAGAAATCGCCGCTCGGTTCGGCGCCGAGCTGTACGTGTTGGGAAGCGTTGTCGGCTCTCCAGGCGACATGGCAGTCAACGCGGCGCTCTACGATGTAACCCGCGGCGAACGCACTACTGCCGAAGCCGTGGAGGGACAAGAAGGCGAGCTCCAGACGATCATCGACGAACTGGCTCGGCGATTGGTGGTCGATCTGGCCGGGAGCCCCGGAGACCGGTTGGTCCGAACGGCGGCGCTCACGACGCAGTCAGTTCCGGCATTGAAAGCCTACCTTGCCGGTCATAGCGCTCTTTCCCGTGGGGATTTCTCTACCGCAAACGAAGCGTTCCAAGACGCTTTGAAGTTGGACGGTGCCTTTGTCTTGGCCCGCTATCAGCTCGCGGTATCGATGGCTTGGGAAGGTCACGGCCAGCTTTCGCGGCAGGCTGTAGCCCAGGCCGCGCGAGACAGAGCCAGCTTACCCGCTCGTGAACAGCGGCTGCTGCTGGCCCTCGACGCTTTTCTTCGCGGCGACCTGGACGGAGCTGAGGACGCGTACCGTGCGTACCTCGGCGAGTATCCGGACGACGTCGAAGCGAACTACATGCTGGCAGAATCGATCTTTCACCTCGGTCCGATTCATGGCCGGTCGATGCAGCGCTCGCGGGAGCCGTTCGAACGGGTTCTGAGCTTCGATCACGATAACATCTTCACATTGCATCACCTCGCGGTCCTCGCCATCAAGCGGGCTGAGCTGACGAAGGCCGACTCGCTGCTGTACCGCGCGTTGGCAACGGAGCCTGCCTCTTGGCTGGCTGTCGACATACGCGTGATGCAGGCGCTAGCCAGCGGCGATCCGGATATGAGGGCGCAGGTACAGGGCGAACTGCAGTCGGTCGAGACGCTCGGGCTCCATGGCGCGATGATGGCCGGCACATCGTTCTACCAAAGCCCGGCGGAAGCTCGGTGGATTGTCGACGCGCTGACGGCCCAGCAACGCCCGACCCAGGTGCGGGCTACCGGCCACACCATGCTTGCATACCTAGAGGTGGCCAGCGGCCAGTGGTCGCAGGCTGAGCGGTCGCTCAACGAGGCCGATCGACTCTACCGCATCGGCCCCAGCCATCGCGCCGTCTTCGCCTTGATACCCTTCGCTCCCTACGACCGCAGTGTGCTGCAGGAGCGCCTTCGTGAAGTCGAGGCATGGGACGTCGCGAGCCTGCCGCCCAGCGAGTTCGTCATGCTGCTCCCGCCGGTGGAAGTACAATCGGCAATCCGGCTGTATCTGCTCGGGGCATTGAACGCGCGTCTCGGTCACGACTCGGCTGCGTTCGCGTATGCCGAACGCCTGGAGAAAGTAAATTGGACCTTCGGTGGAAACCTATCCGCCACACTGGCGCCTGGGATTCGCGCCGCGGTGGCCGCCGCGCACGGCGAGGTTGAGGAAGCATTGCGGTCGCTCGAGACCGCGCTGTTCGATGGACACTACGACGAAGTCTACGCGTCGCCGGTCGTCTCGATGGCAGCGGAGCGCTACTTGATGGCTGAGCTATTGCTCGCGGTTGGCCGAGCGCAGGAAGCGCTGCCCTGGTTCGCTTCGCTGGGCGACCTGCAACGCCACGAGATTGCCTATCTTGCCCCGGCCCACTTCAGGCGCGCCCAGATCTACGAGCGGCTCGGGGAGCTAGATGAAGCGAGGAAGCACTACGCTCGCTTCGCGGAGCTCTGGCAGGACTGTGATCCCGAGTTGAGGCCTTTTGTCGACGAGGCCGAGCAGCGGCTGCAGCAGCTCAGGAATCAGCCCGACTAGCCGGTAACGGCTCCGTTCCCTAACTTGCCTGTCTGCCCAACCAAGATTTTCTCTTCTCAACGCTGGAGGCCGATCATGCTCCGTCGCCTGATCTCCGGATGTGCGGCCGCGCTGCTGGGTATTACCATGGCGGTGCCGCTCCACGCCCAGATCGATCCTGACCTGCTCGCCGGAATGCGAGCCCGATCCATCGGGCCCGCCGGGATGAGCGGACGCATCGCCGACGTGGAGGCGGTGGTCTCGAACCCGAACATCGTCTATGCGGGCACCGCCACGGGCGGCGTCTGGAAGTCGGTGAACGGTGGCTTGACGTGGGAGCCGCTGTTCGACGACCAGCCGGTCCACGCCATCGGCGATGTGGCGATCTTCCAGGCCAGCCCTGACATCGTCTGGGTGGGTACGGGCGAAGGTAACCCGCGGAACAGCGTGTCGGGCGGTGGCAACGGGATCTACAAGTCGATGGACGCCGGTCGCACCTGGATGCACATGGGTCTGGACGGGACCGAGCGCATTCACCGGGTACTGCTCGACCCGAACAACTCCGATGTCGCCTATGCCGGGGCTATGGGGCAGGAGTGGGGCGAGAACCCGGAGCGCGGCGTCTACAAGACGGTGGACGGTGGCGCGACGTGGCAGAAGATCCTCTACGTCGACGAGCGGACGGGCGTCGCCGACATGGTGATGGACCCGACCAACCCGAACAAGCTCATCGTCGCCATGTGGGACTATCGGCGCTGGCCCTGGTTCTTCCGCTCCGGCGGCCCTGGCTCGGGTCTGTACCTGACGGTGGACGGCGGTCGTAATTGGAAAAAGCTGAGCCCGGAAGACGGAATTCCCGAGGGCGATCTGGGCCGCATGGGGATCGCCATCGCGCCGTCCGACCCGAACATCGTCTACGCGCTCATCGAAGCGACGGAGAACGCCCTATACAAGTCGGAGGACGGCGGCCACTCGTGGCGAATGATCAACGACGAGGGGACCATCGGTAACCGGCCGTTCTACTACTACGACCTGCGCGTCGATCCCAAGGACCCGAACCGGATCTACAGCCTCTATTCGCGGGTCAGTCTGTCCACAGATGGTGGTCGCAGCTTCGATGTTCTGATTCGCGGCGGCGTGCACTCCGATCACCACGCGATGTGGATCAACCCGAACGACCCGACCCACATCTACGAGGGCAACGACGGCGGCGTCTACACGAGCCGCGACCGTGGCCAGACCTGGACCTTCGCCAGCAACCTGCCGTTGGCCCAGTTCTACCACATCAACGTCGACATGGCGACACCCTACAACGTGCTGGGCGGCCTGCAGGACAACGGGTCGTGGCGTGGGCCGAATACGGTGTGGGAGCGATCCGGCATCCGTAACCATCACTGGACAAGAGTCGGCGGCGGCGACGGCTTCGCTACCGTAGCGATCCCTAGCGATCCGAACATCGGCTTCGCGATGAGCCAGCAGGGTTTCGTGCGGCGCTGGAACATAGCGACGGGTGAATCCCGGGACGTTCGGCCGGCTGACCCGGATCACGTGTGGTTACGCTTCAACTGGAACGCGGCCATCGCCATCGATCCATTTGATGACAACGTCATCTACTACGGCAGCCAGTTCGTGCACCGGTCGCCTGACCGAGGCGAGACATGGGAGACGATCAGTCCCGACCTTTCGACCAACAACCCCGAATGGCAGAAGGCAGGCGAGAGCGGTGGCTTGACCTATGACGCGACGGGCGCCGAGAACTTCACGACGATCATGACCATCGCGCCCAGCGCCATCGAGCGCGGCGTCATCTGGGCCGGTACGGACGATGGTCGGGTGCATGTTACGCAGGACGGCGGTCAGACGTGGGAGAGCGTTGAAGATCGAATTCGCGGCGTGCCGGACAACACCTGGGTACCGCACATCGAGCCGTCGAAGTTCGATCCGTCAGTGGCCTACGTTGTGTTCGACAACCACCGCCGTTCAGACTGGACGCCCTACGTCTACAAGGTCACGAACTACGGTCGGAACTGGGAGAGCATAGCGCAGGACAACCTGTGGGGCTACGCGCTGGTGATCGAGCAGGATCCAGTGAAGGAAGAGCTGCTGTTCCTGGGCACCGAGTTCGGACTCTACTTCACGCTGGACGAGGGAGAGACGTGGCACAAGTGGACCCACGGCTTCCCGACGGCGTCGGCGATGGCAATGGTCATCCACCCACGAGAGCACGACCTGGTGATCGGGACGCACGGCCGCTCGGCGTACATCATCGATGACATCCGGCCGCTGCGCACGATCTCGGCGGAAACGATGGCCGAGGCGGTTCACCTGTTCGAAACTCCCGACGTAATCCAGTACAGGACCAATCAGTCGGCGGGCGAGGGCTCGCCGGGGCATGGTGAGTTCCGCGGTCAGAACCGACCGTCCGGCGCGTTGATCACCTACTCGCTGAACGGCGACGACCTGACGCACCCGAGTGAGGCAACGGCCACGCCGCAGCAG
>JBDHJS010000071.1:0-25085 GCA_039586795.1 Gemmatimonadota bacterium | reverse complement strand
GACGACCCGCAGATGGGTCGCGAGGAACTGCGCGTCCGCCTGTACCAGTACGTGCGCCGCTTCACCAGTGAGACCGAGGTCGCTGTCTACGAGATCATCGACGAGTCGAAGGACCTGCGGATGGGGCGTAACGCACTGCTCTGGGCGACGAGCGTCGTTCCGGCAGTGCAGAGCGCCGCGTTCCAACCCGACCCGGCTTCGGGACTCGTCGATGCCTGGGCGCTGGCCGCCCAGCAGCGCGACTTCTTCAAGACCGGGGTCGCCAAAGACGCCTTCGGGGAATACCAGTACATTCCAATAGCAGCGTCCGTAACGATGCTCGATCAGATCGAGGTGATCGCACGCGACTTGTCTCCGAACGACTTCGACCGCCTGAAGCAGCGCATCGAAGCCTGGGTCGCCGAGAACCCCATCGACAACTACCTCTTCAATCGGCAATCGACCGCGCCCTTGACCGCCGCCTCGCTCGGAGCGCCGAGCTCGAGTGCCCTTTCAGCCGTGGGCAACATGTCCGACGAGGTGCGCGACCTGTCGGCCCGGCTCAGCGTTTACAACGAGGTCATTCCCCGGATGGCGCGCTGGCAAGCAGCGCTGCTGCTGACCGCCGAGGCAGGCGGCGTCAGCTTCACCGAGATGCTGCGCGACATCGAGGTCCATGCTCGCGGTATGCAGGATATCGTCGTCTTCCTGGACTCCCTGCAAGTCTTTCTCGACTCGCTTCCCGCCCTCATCACAGATGAGCGGACCGCGGTGTTGAACGATATCACCCGCGAGCGCATCGTCGTGATGCGCGAGATCAGCGACCTGCTCGACGTCGCCCTCGATGCCATCAACGAACAGCGACAGGCCGTGATGAACGACGTCGCCGAGGAACGAGTCGCCGCCACCGAGGATATCGATGCTATCGCCACGCGCCTCGCCGAGCTCGCGCTCGAGGATCTGGAGGTGCGGCTCGAGGAAACCGTCGACCACCTCATCTGGCGCATCATCCAGGTGCTCGCCGTCCTCATCGTCCTCGCCGCCATCGCCGGATTCTTCATCGTGCGCTTCTTCTCTTCACGCACCCGCTCAGCCTGACGCCCGGTGGGGCCACGGGACAACCCCGGTCGCCCCGCGATGTGGTCCGGGAGGGTCGGGGGACCGACGAGCGGAGCTGGTTTTAGCGACCCGGCTCAAATGGCTCAGCCAGACGGCGGGTGACGAAGAGGAAACGCCCCGGCGGAACCTCGGACCCGGACAGCCGGGGAGGCCGGAGCGAGCGGTCCCCCGACCCTCCCGGGCTTGCCTGCGGGTGCCTCTCTCCTAGCTTTCAAAGTCCGTGCGAACCCGTAACAACCGAAAACAGGATTAGCCCCGATGGCACGCTTCACCGACGAAGAACTCAAGCAAAGAATACAGAACGGCTTCATTGTCGAGTCGGAAGACGAGATGACGGAGACCTACAAGAAGGCCCTCATCACCCAGCTCACCGTCCAGGGCGACACCGAGCTGATGAGCGCGCCTTCATACTACGGGCCCGCCAAGGACGCGCCGTCCACTAACACCATGGTTAGCTCCATGGCCATTATCCAGGACGAACTCGGCCACGCCAACATCGCCTACCGGCTGCTCGAAGACCTGGGTGTCAGCCGCGATTACCTGCTTTACGAGCGCGAGCCGCACCAATTCAAGCACCCCTACGGCTTCGACCAGTATCTGGCCAACTGGGCGGAGCTGGTGGTGGCTAACGGCCTGTTCGACCGGGCGGGCATCACGCTGCTGGGCGACGTCCACCGGAACACATCATACGGCCCGCTCAAGCGCGCGCTGGTGAAAGTCGGCCTCGAGGAGAACTTCCACCTGCGTCACGGCGAGGTGTGGATGCGACGGCTGTGCGAGGCGGGCGGCGAGGCGCGGGAGAAGGTGCAACGCGGCGTCGATTGGATGTTCCCCATGGGTGTCGAGTGGTTCGGCATGCCGGACGACAAGAAGCGTCACAACGCACAGCTCGATTTTCGACTCAAGGGGATGACCAACGACGAGCTGCGCCAGACGTGGGCCAACGCCGTCGTGCCGCTCTGCGAAGAGCTGAATCTGAACATCCCGGCCCACTGGGACGAAGGCGAAGGTCGCGCCGTCATCGACTACGAATTCCCCGTCAACTTCGACGAAGACAACATGGTCTGGCTCCTCGACGAACCGATCACCTGGGAAGAAGCGTTTGCCCGGTGGAAGCGGCGAGGACCGGCTAATGTTGAGTATGTCGAGTCGATTCGTAAGGGGAAGATTGAGTTGGACCGCATGGTGACGGCGTGAACTGCGGTAAGTGGTAGACGGAACTGATGAACAGAGAATACGAACTTACGCCTGAGGATATCTGGGTCTGGTTGAAGGATGTGCTGGATCCGGAGTTGCCGATAAGCATCGTGGACATGGGACTTGTCTATGACGTGCGTGTGGACGGGAGCGCAGCTAAACTGGATATGACATTCACAGCTACGGCTTGTCCGTGCGCCGATTTCATCATGGATGACATTCGCACGCGCCTTCTGCAGGAACCTGCCTGCGATGTCGTGGAGATCAACATCGTTTGGGATCCGCCGTGGACCAACGAGCGGTTGAGCGAGGAGGGTCGTGTACTTCTTAGAGCATACGGTGTGAGCGCCTGATGGCCGACAGAGTGTACGTCGTACTTGCCCGCAAGACGCGTGAGGATCCGCTG
Source organism: Gemmatimonadota bacterium (assembly GCA_039586795.1). GTDB lineage: Bacteria > Gemmatimonadota > Gemmatimonadetes > Palauibacterales > KS3-K002 > Kutchimonas. Next base: position 22,384 of record JBDHJS010000071.1, on the reverse strand, counting down.
CATCATATCGGAAGCGTGCACGCGTCCGATCCAGAGCTCGCCAAGGTCTACGCTTGGAAGACCTACGACGAAGAACGCTGGTTCGAGATGGTGGTGGCGCCCCGCGACGCGTTCTACCCCGTGAATCGCGAAGAACAGCCGTTCGATATCACTCGTGCCAGCGCCGAGCCGACGGAGACGGCATGAGCAATAAGCCCGACATCAAGGCCGCCGGCGATCTGCCCGAAGCGTCGCGCCACGTTGTGCGCGATACTATCCTCTCCCTCGCCGACTCGAAGCGCATCATCGGGATCCTCTATGCGTATTGGGTGCTGGGCGCCCCGGAACTCGAAGCCAACATCGCCGCCTCCAGCATCTCTCAGGACGAATGGGGCCACTCACGCATCCTTTACGCCCTTTTGAAGGACTTCGGCGACGATCCGGAGAAGCTCGAACACTCACGTGAGCCCTCCGAGTATCGAAGCATCGAGGCGCTGGACGCCCGGCTCCACACCTGGCCCGATTTCGTGGTCGCCAACGGGATCGTCGACACCGCACTCACAGTTCAGCTCGAGGCACTCGCCGATTCACGCTTCGCGCCTTTGCGGCAACGCGTTCAGAAGCAGCTGGAGGAAGAACGCTTTCACGAAGCGCACGGTGCCGCCTGGTTCCGGCGACTAGGGAAGGCCGGCTCCTCGGCACGCGCCGCGCTCCAAGATGCCCTCGACGCGCGCTGGGCTGCGGTCCTTCATTGGTTCGGGCCCGATGACTTCGGCTCGAACGAGGTGAAGGAAGGACTGATGGATGCAACGGGAGAAGAGATGCGCGTCCGTTTCATAGGTCGCATCGCACCCATGGTCAGCGAATCCGGCCTCAAGCTCCCCGAGGTGAAACTCGACTTCTCCGGCTGGAGCGGCGAGACTCGACGCTGCTCCGATACCGGCCCGGATCCCGAAGCCGTGGCCCGCGCACGCGGAGACCGCAATCGAGAGTTCTTCGTAGAGTGATGAGCCCAAAGAAGTCCGCAGACAAGGACGACAGCGACAGCTATCCCCTGCCGCCCTCAGTCGAGTGTCCGTTTTGCGGCGGAACCGACACACACCTCGAAACAGCATTCGGTTCCGTCCTCTCCGTCGCCCAATACTACTGCCGCAAATGCAAAACCATCTTCGAATGGATGAAACGCAGCCGCTAACCACTCTTCACCCCTTACCACCCACCACCTACCACCTACCAAAACACAAATCCTTGACTTACCCCCACCTCTTTACGACCTTTCACCCACCACACAACCGGCCCACGCCCATCCCCCCACGCCCCAATTCGTTGGAGGCTTCTTCATGCTTAGAAAAGTGGCACCCGTCTGTGCTGCCCTATTGCTTGCGGTGGCGGTCGTTGTGGCTGCTGGGCAGCAGGCGCTCGAGGTCGCGGACATCGTCATCACCGATCAGGTGATGGACCGCGAGCCCGGCGAGCACATGACTTCCGTTCCCGCCGATGTCGGCAAGGTCTATTGCTGGATGCGGATCACGGGTGCGGATGGCGAGACCACCATCGAGCACGTCTGGTACAAGGGTGACGTGGAGATGGCTCGCGTTCCTCTCACAATCGCCGGTAGTAACTGGCGAACCTGGAGCTCCAAGAACATCGAGAACATTTGGACCGGCGACTGGCGCGTCGATGTTGTGGGGCCCGACGGTACGGTGATAAGGTCGGTTTCTTTCACCGTCGGATAATCGAATACGAACCTGTAGTCAGTGGTCGGTGGTCAGTGTCACTCCTCCCGCCGACTCACCACCGATCACTGGTTACACCCTACTCCACTCTATCAGCTTGTAGTTCACGCAGGCCTTCCGGGCCAGCGACGATGAGGTCCGTCGTCAGGCCGAGGAACAAACCATGTGTTACCACCGCCGCCCTCTCTTCCAACAGCCAGGCTAGCTCTAGCGGATCCGAAATCGGGCCGAAGTCTGCATCCAGGATATTGTTGCCGCCATCGGTCACAAACAGCTCACCTCCTTCTCGCAGCCGCTCGTTGACCTTCGCGCCCAATTCCTTCAAAAACTCTGTCTCCGTTCGTAAACCGAAAGGTACCACCTCAATCGGGACGGCCCACTGCGTGCCCAGCACGGGCGATAGCTTCGACTCGTCCACCACTATGATCTGTCGCTCGCTGGCCTGAGCGACGATCTTTTCGCGCAACAAAGCGCCGCCGCCCCCTTTTATCACATCAAGGTTAGGGTCTACTTCATCCGCGCCATCGATGGTCAGGTCGACTAGCGGGTGCTCGTTGAGTGAAGCTAGCGCCACACCCAGCTGCCGCGCCTCCTCCGCTGTCGCCTCCGACGTCGGTACGCCAACGATATCGGTCAACGTGCCGGCGGCGATCAATTCCGCGATCCGCCGCACCGCCAGGATCGCCGTGCTCCCGGTCCCCAGCCCAACGACCATCCCGGACTCGACGTGCTCAACCGCGCTTTCCGCCGCCTGTTTCTTGTAAGTCGATGGATCGGTCATGTCAGTCACCTATTGTACCACAGCCAACGCTGCCAGCAGCACGCCCTCAGGATCCAATATGAGGCGGTCGGGCAGCGTCGGCAGGATCACCCTCGCGCGCCGTTCCCGCTCCTCGATCCACACTGTGTTCCTGGCCTTGAAGTCCTGGCCCGTGAAGCGGAACTCGTACGTCAGCGGAAAGCGATACGGCGGACCGGGCTGCACTTGCCTAAGAACGAACTCCAGTCCGTCGCTGCTCGTATCCGGCCGTACACGTGCCTCGACCTGGGGATAGCCCGGTCGGTAGAGCCACTGCTCGAAAAACCAAGCGAGATCTTCGCCCGACTCGTCTTCCATGATTCGCTGAAAATCCTCGGTCAGCGCGTTAGAGTGCGCGTGCTTCGCGTAGAAGCGCCGGATCCCCGCGAAAAACGCCTCCTCGCCGACTACCCCCCGCAGCATGTGCAGCACCAGCGCGCCCTTCTGGTAGTTGTTGGCGTTCAGAAGACTGCGCAGGTCTTCCGGCACTTCACCGACGACCGAGCTGCCCACGGCCCGCGGCGACGCCATGTAGCCCTGCTTGTTCCGCTGTAACATCGCGTTGGCTTCGGCCGGGCGCTGCGTGAATTCGTAGTACACCGCCGTGAAGTAGGTGGCGAACCCCTCCGACAACCAAAGGTGCGACCATTCGCCTTCTGTCACCGAGTCACCGAACCACTGATGCGCAACTTCGTGTGCGATCAGCGATTCCACGTTATCCGCCTGCCCGACCTGCTCGTACAGAAAGATCGCGCTCGCGTTCTCCATCCCGCCGTACCGCGTCTTCGACTGGACCAACGCCAGCTTCTCGTAAGGGAACGGGCCGATAAGGCTGTCGTAGAATTCGGCTACCCTGAGCGCAGGCGCGAACAGTTGCGGCCCTCGCCGCGCATCTTCTGGATACATCCAGGAGGTGATGGGAATGCAACGCCCACCCGGCCGCTCACATCCCAGGGCGCCAAGGTTACCGACCACCATTTCGGCCGCACCAAACACCATGCTGTAGGTCGGCAGCGGTCGGTCGGTTGCCCATACCGTCAACTTCCGACCGCCGGCGAGCACTTCCTCCGACAGTAGGCTGCCAACACCAACGACTTGCCAGGGTCCTGGCGCGCGAACCCTGAGCTCGACTGTCGCCTTGTCGCTTGGGTGATCAATGCTCGGGAACCACTGCCGCGCTCGGTCCGGCCAGTTGTCCGCAAACACCGTCGGTTTCCGATAGGCGCTCGCCCCGAACAGAAGCCCATCGACTGGCGCGCCTCCGTAGTAGACCGTCGCCGACAGCGACGCGTCCGCGGCGACACGTCTTCCCAGTTCGATGATGAGCTTCCCATCATCCCGCTCATAGGTCGCGGGCGACCCGTCGACCTTCACCGAGTCCACCGTCAAACCGACCAGGTCAAATTCGACGCGTTCCAGTGGTCGGCTCGTTACAAAGGAGATCTCGGCTATGCCGGCAAAGGACAGCGCATCTGGCCGTAGATCGATATCGAGAACGTATCCGATGACGTCGATCGGCGTTTCCGAAGTCTGTGAGTCGAACGCGACGGCGGGCGCCAGACAGAGCCCACCCACCAGAAAGAAGAACGTTGGAAGTCTAGTGCTCAGAGTTGACATGCCTTCTCACAAAGTCGACGAGCCGACGAAAGTACTCTGATCCGCCGACCCACAGGGTATCGTTGTGTCCCGCACCATCGATTTCATACCACTCCTTGGGTTCCGGGCTCGCCTCGAACAGGCGCTGGCCCATCAGCGCGGGGACTATGTTGTCCACATTTCCGTGCACGAAAAGCACCGGCGCCTTGAGCTTTCCGACCTTGCCGATCGAGTCGAACTCGTGCGTCATCGACCGCAACAGCATTCCCGGTAAGAACCCGTAGTGAACTCGCGCCAGCTCCTGCGCCGACGTGAACGCCGACTCGGCGATGATAGCGCCAGACTCGACTCGCGTTCCTAGCTCGATCGCCACTGTTGAACCTAAAGAGCGGCCGAACAATACCAGCCGTGACGGTGTGGCCGCCCGCTCATCGATCAAATATCGATACGCGAGCATCCCGTCTTCGTACAAGGCCGGCTCCGACGGCGCGCCGCCGCTCTTCCCGTAGCCGCGGTAATCGATGATCAGGACATTGAACCCCACCTCGACCAGCAGCGTTACGTTATCAAGCCGGTCGTACAGATTGCCGGCGTTACCGTGAAAGAAGAGCAGATCGGCAAAAGCTCCCTCTTTACCCGCATAGATGCCATGCACCTTGATGTCGTCGCCCGCATCCAGCCACACCTCTTCCACGACGCTCGCGCCCTGAAGTCGCGGCGTCGCCGCGTCCTCCCGGACGCGCGTTGGGAAGTAGATCAGCTGTCTTTCCAGCGCGTTCAGCATCAGCCGGCCACCTGCAACGAACAGGAGCGCCGCGGCCGCGATCCCGGCGGCGGTGTACGCAAGCCTGCGTCGGTTGAGCCTTAGTCTTGGTTTGCTTGCCAACATTCCAAATTGGGCTTCATCTTAAGGCTGAGCATTGATAGTCCGCTAGATACCCGGTTGTGCCGATACCAGAACCCGCATGAGACATCTCGCCGTCACCGTTCTCGCTCTGTTCCTGCTAGCCCCGCCACAATGCCGGGCTCAGGACGATACGGCGCGGCGATACATCGAGGAAGGCCTGGCCCTGGCAGCTGCCGGTGACACGGCCGCCGCCATCAACGAGTTCCGGGCTGCCGTCGATGCCGCGCCCCGGTTGGCGGAAGCCCAATTCCAGCTCGGGAAGCACCTGACCCGCTACATCAGCGGCGACGAGACCGACCAGGCCGACGACGAAGCCGAAAAGGCTCTGGAGCGGGCCAACCGGCTGGATCCCGCCAACCCGGAGATCTACGTCGAGCTGGGTCTATTGCGTCTCAAGCAACAGCAGCGCGACAACGCCGAGCGGATCCTCGGACGTGCCGTCAATATGGCGGAGAAGCAGGAGCCGCAGGACTCCGCCCTCATCGCCGACGCCTACACCCATCTGGCCTACACCGTAGAGCTGACGTACGACCGCCAGCGCGATCGATACATGATCCCGCTTTCCAGCGGGCCCATCTCGGTCGCGATACCCTCATCTCAACGCATCTACCGTTACGTCCAGGACTACATGGAGGACGCCCACCCGATCCCCGGTTTCGGCGATGGGACGCGCCGACGACTGATTGGCTACTACAGAAGGGCGCTCGAGTACCAGCCTACTCACTTCCAGGCTTCACGCATGATCTTGTTGCACCTGTATGACGTGGACGAGATCGCCGAGTACCTGGTCGTCGCGAACCGTCTCGTTGGCGCCCACCCCGATGGCGGCTACCCGCAACTCTATCTCGGACTCGGCCTGCATGCCGTCGGTCAGGAGGACAAGGCTGCCGAAGCTTTCAATCGCGCACTTGATCTTCTCCCGGACAGGGAGATCGCCGCTTTCCTCGATGTCGGCACCGTTATGCGAAGGCCACGAGCCGAAGCCTACTACGGTCTGGACGACTCGGCCCGAACCGAATTCGAGGAGATCTACTGGCGTATGGGTGATCCGCTCTACCTGACGGTGGCCAACGAACGCCACCTGGAGCACATGTCCCGTGTCGCCTACGCCGACCTCCGCTTCGCAGAGCCGTCCGTCGATCTTCGCGGCTGGGATACCGAGCGCGGAACCACCTACATCCGCTATGGGCCGCCGGAGAAGATCGCGAGCTTCCCGCTCGGCACCTCGCGGAGAGAACAGTTGTCGGCGGGTGCCATAGATCCAATGACAGGCGCCCCGAGGGCGGGTGATCTTCAGGACGGCCGCAGCACAACGACGGGTTACACCGTTGTTTGGGTGTACGAGCGTGGCTTCGCGCTGATGTTCCACAAGGACGCGAACTACTACCACACCACCTACGCCGGCGAATACCAGTTCGTTTCCGACGAGATCCGACACGAGCTGCCCGCAAAGTACGACAATATCCCATCGCTTCCGATGATGCTGCCGGCGACTCTCCAGATCGCCCGCTTCCGCGGCGTGGTGCCGGAGAACGTCAGGGTGGAGTTCCACGCCGAGATTCCGTTCGAGAACCTGCTCATGAACCAGGAGATGAATCGAACTGAGGTCGAGACCGGGTTCTTCCTGGTCGACGGCCGAGGCGAGCAGGTGCTGCGCAGAACCGAGTCGCGGGTTATCGAGCGCGGCGACGCGGCCAGCACGAACCCGTTCCGCACCTGGAGCCTCCAGCTTCCGCCGACCGGAAGGCTCGTCGCCGCCGTCGAGGCCCGGGACGAAGTCACCTGGTGGGCTGCCGCCGTACGCGACACGTTCACGGCGGAGACCTTTCCCGCCGATTCCCTCGCCGTGAGCGACATCCTGTTTGCCGAGCGCCTACGACCGCTGGCCGAGACGCCGAGGCGGCGCGAGGACCTCGACATCATCCCCAACCCGTCGATGTCTTACGCTACCGACCAGCCCGTTCATCTCTATTACGAGATCTACGACCTTGAGGTCGACGGCCAAAATTTCGCCTCCTACGAGGTTCAACTCACCGTGCGCGTCGCCGAGCTTCACCGGGAGGGCATGCTCGCTAACATCATCGGCGATATCGCCGACGCCTGGGGTTTCACCATCGCCGGCGACGACCGTGTCGAACTGAGGTTCGCTCGCGAAGCCGACATGACCGACCTCGATCGCGTCGCCGAATATCTCTCCCTCGATCTGGACCGAGCGCCACCCGGAACCTATGAGGTCACCGTGAAGATCTGGGACCGGCTGGCGCAGAAACTCGTGAGCCGTCAACGCTCATTCAACGTCGTCGCTGATGAGTGAGCGCTCGGGGGAACATCCTTGTCGTAGCTTTAGTAGTGCCGGTATATGAGCGTATCCCTTCCGCCTCGGTACAACTTGGCTCTCTTGGCCTCAGCGGTCCTCGCCGGCCTGCTGTTGACCAGCCCCATCCTCGGTCAGCAGGACGTGGCGCGCCAGCACATCCAGACCGGCCTCGACCTCGCCGCTCGCGGGGATACGGCCGCCGCGCTCCGCGAGTTCTACGACGCCATCGAAGCTGATTCCGATCTCGCCGACGCTCACTTCTACTACGGCCGCTTTCTCGCCCGCATCGCCAGCGCCCTGGAAAGTGACTACCCGACGCGACAGCGAGCGGAGAAGGCGATTCGTGAAGCGATCGAACGCGATCCCAACAACCCGCTCTATCTCACAGAGCTTGGCATGCTCCTCATCAGAAAGGGTCTGCGAAACGATGGCGAGCGAGTTCTGAGCCGGGCGCTCGACAAGGCGCAGCAACCAGGGGACCAGGACCCGGCGTTGCTAGCCGAGACGTACTTCAGCCTCGGCTGGGCCCAGGAGTTCCGTTGGGAGAACCAGCGCAGCCGACGCTTCAACGGCGTCCTCGGCGGTTCCATCATGAGGCGCATGCCGGCAACTCAGCGCCTGTCTCGCTACGTCGAGAACTACCTGAACATGCACCCCGAGATCGTCGGGTTCGGCTCTGGCACGCGAGAGCGGATGATGGAGTACTACCGCACCGCTCTCGAGTTTCAGCCAGACCATTGGGAGACTTTGCGCCGGGTTCTCCTGCACACCTTTGACGCCAGCGACTTTGATGAGTACCTGGCCGTCGCCAAACGGCTCAAGGCGGCGTATCCGGATCGAACTGAAAGCCACCTGTACGAGGGCCTGGGGCTCCACGCCATGGGACGCGAGGACGAGGCCGGCGCCGCGTTCGATAGAGCACTTTCCATGATGTCGGAATGGGAGCGCGAGCCATTCCTGAACATCGAATCGATCATGCGCAGCGACATGGCATCGGCTTACCTCAGTCTTCGCGGCGAAGAGCTTGCGGCGTTCGAACAGAACTACTGGACCTTTTCTGACCCTCTGTTCCTAACCGAGGCTAACGAGCGGCGCCTTGAGCACTTTTCCCGCGTCGCCTATGCGGACCTGCGCTTCTCAGAGCCCTCCACCGGGCATCCCGGCTGGGCAACCGACAGGGGCTTGATCTACATCCGCTACGGAAAGCCCGACCTCCTGTCCACGTTCAGGGCTCGACATACCGTAACGCGAGTCTGGTACTACGGTGGCGGCGTCGTCTTCATGTTCACCCAGCAGGCGGGCTACTTCCACAGCCGGTTCTCGGGCAACTACGAGTTCATCGCCAACGATATCCGCGAAGCGCAACCGGCCAAGTACGACAACATCCCGTCTGTGCCAGCCCTCTTCCCCGTCGAAGTACAGATCGCCCGCTTCCGCGGCGAATCACCCGAGTGGGTCGCGGTTGAGATCCACGCCGAGTTCCCCTTCGAGGCGCTGCTGCTCGAGCAGGACATGCAAAGCAGCGAAATCGAGACTGGCCTCTTTCTGTTCAATACGCGAGGCGACAAGATCGTTCGCCAGTCGCGCTCGCAAGTGATTGAATTCGGCGATGCGGTCGCCACCAATCCGATCCGCAGCTGGCGACTGATGATGCCGCCCGCTGGCAAGCTGGTCGCCGGAGTGGAAGCGCGCGACGCTCTCTCATGGTACGCCGCTGCCTCCCGCGACACGTTCACCGTCGAACTGTTTCCCGACGACCAGCTGGCCATTAGCGACCTCCTACTGGCGGACAACGTGCGCCCCCTGGCGGAGGAACCGGAAAGCCGTGCCGACTTCGAGATCACGCCGAATCCTTCGCTCACCTATGTGCCCCTCCAGCCCGTTCATCTCTACTACGAGGTCTACGGACTGGAGCAAGATCGGGAAGCGATCGCCGCTTTCGAGGTCCGGCTGACCGTGCGGGTCGCCAGGCTGGATCGCGGCGGCGGATTCGCCCAGATTCTCGGCGACATCGCCGACGCCTGGGGCTTCAGCATCGCCGGAGATGACCGGGTCGAACTTCGCTTCGCTCGACAAGTCGACCTCAGCCAGCTGGATCGAGTGACGGAGTATCTCTCTCTCGATCTGCAGAAGGCGCCCCCCGGCGACTACGAGATCACGGTCCAGATCTGGGACCAGCTGGCCCAGCAGCTGGCAACTCGCCAACGTATGTTCCGCGTCATCAGGGGAGAATGAATCCAAGCTCGGCAGAGAGACGATGGTCGCGATACGCCGTGATCGCCTTCCTGGCGACCGCGGTTGCCGCCACCGTTCTCTTGCGAGCCCAGTTGATCGCCGGCAAGAGCTCGATCACCCACGACGACACCATCGCCTACATCTCGGCCACCTGTCATCAGGGTGAGTTCCACCGTGCCGACTACGGCCCTGACCCGGTCCCGGCGGCGAGCTGGAAGAAGTTCACCAAACTCGACCGGCGTTTCTGTTTCGGCGCCATCGCCTCCGGCTTACGCGACTACGACATCCACCCACCGCTCTATTTTTGGCTGCTGCACATCTGGTTCCTGATCTTTGGCGTAACCGTGTGGTCGGGAGCCACGTTAAACTTGCTCGTCTCAGCCATCACCGTCGTTTCGCTGTTCGGGCTGTCACGCTACCTGTTGAAGGACGACCTGGAGGCCGCTCTCGTCGTCACGACTTTCGCCTTGAGTTCAGCCGTGGTGAGCATCTCGGTCGAGGCGCGCCCTTACGACCTTCTCGGCCTGTTGGCCGTGCTGGCCGTGTGGGCGACGACTCGCGCGACCGATCCACACGGGGCGCCCCGGCGACACCAGCTGGTCTTGCTCGCGATAGCCATGGCCGCCGGTTCGCTGACCCACTACCACTTCCTCTTCATCGTCGCCGCCTGCCTGGCCGTGGTGGCCGTCAGGCTGGTCGGCCGCGATCGTAAGCGGTGGGTCAAAACCTCTGCCGCCATCCTTTTTGGATACTTGATCGGTTTCCTGATCCACCCTCCCCTCGGTCTCTTCGGCCGTGCCTCGCTACACAACGAACCGTTCGACGTCGGCGGACTGGCAGGCCGTTGGGCGAAGGTGGCTGTCAGCTTCGAGGCGTTCGCCTACTTGCTCGTCCCATGTGTCGTCATCGCCGCCGCGCTGACCGCGTACAGTATGGCGCGTCGGAGAAACGAGCCGCACCAGCGATTCCGGATAGACCTGCGTGGCCTCTGGGTCCTGCTCGTCGCATTATGGATCTGCGCTGTGACGGTCACGTTGTTCCTCTCGTTCCTCAGCCCGTCGCACGCCATGTCGCCGAAATACCTGGTGACGGCATGGCCGTTCCTCGCGTTTCTGGCCGTCCTACTCTACCGAATGATGCCGTTGAACGAGCCGACGCTGTTCTACCTGCTGGCGGTTCCCGTCCTCTTCGGCCTGGTCATGCCGAGCGCGGGACCTCGCACGCCGCAACGGATGCGCAGCTCGTCCTCATCGACACCCGAGGAAGCGGTGTTCTCCCGCGCATCGTTCAGGATCTTTCCGACGACACGCCGGTGATCGTCGCCTGGCAGGATCAGTTGCTCGAACGTCCCGACAGCTGGCTCGAACATCTGAGAGACGGCGGTCTTTACATCTCCCACAACTCGTACGGTAACACCGGGGAGAAGATGGGCCGCATACTCGGTTTGATCCGCGAGGCAGGTTATGAGGCAGAGCACGTCCGCCGCGATCAAGAGGCGGTGGGCATCCTATTCTCTGTACGGGAGCGCGATTGACGTTACAGTTGCAGGCGCTTGAAGATCGGCTCGGGGATCAGCCGCACGATGGTCATGATCATCCTCCAGTAACGCGGGACATATATTACCGACCGCTTTCGCTTCACCCCTCTCAGAATAGCCCGGCCCACGACGTCCGGAGCCGCTGCCATGGGTTTCGGGACCTTTCCGAACGTCATGCGCGTGTCGATGAAGCCTGGCTTGACCGTCACCACCGTAACGCCCGACCGGTGTAGCCGGTTGCGCAGGCCCTGCAAGTACGCCGACAAGCCCGCCTTGGCCGAACCGTAGACGTAATTGCTCTGCCGCCCGCGGTCCCCCGCCACAGACGAGACGCCGACGATGAAGCCACGCTTCTTTTCCTCGAAGTAGTTCGCCAGATAACCCAGCACGTGCGCGGCGCCAGCGTAGTTCACCTGAATGATCTCGTCGGCGTGGGCGACATCGTATCGCCAGCTCTCGGGATCGCCCGTCAGTCCGAAGTTCACAACGGCTCCGATCAGTTGATCACCCGAGATCTCGATGGCACGCGCCACGAACGCCTCATGTCCGTCAGGGTCCAGCGCGTCAAACGGAAGCGACTCAACGCCCGTTCCGCTCCTCACACGGGTGTCGAACGCTACGCGATCCAGCTCCTCACCCGGCGTGCCGGCGAGGATCAGATCATACCCTTCCTTGGCGAAGGCCAGCGCCGTCGACCGGGCGATCACCGAGCTCGCGCCGATGATCAGGACGGTACCGCGCCCCTCCGACCCGCTGGCGCTCACCGCAGCAGCTCCAGTCTGTGGGCCAGATCGGAAGCGAAGCGGTCGGTGGGATCCACGCGCATCTTGATCTCGCGCCACTCGCTCAACCGCGGGTACATACGACGCAGCGTCCGGCCTTGCATCCGCGCGTCCTTCGTCAGGTAAACCCGGCCTCCGCGTTTCGCCACCACATCGTCGAGTTCGTCGAGCACCGACGCGATCTTCTTCCCTCGCCACGGGATGTCCATGGCCAGCGTGTAGCCCGGGATCGGGAACGAGAGCTGTTGTTCTTCTTCCACATCACCGAAGCGCTTGAGCACCGTCAGGAACGAACCCGCCGTCTCCGTTCTCACCAGTTCCAGTATCTCTACCAGGCCATCCCGGCCACCCTCGTACGGAATCACGCACTGGTACTGGATGAAACCTCGCCGACCATACAATCGATTCCAGTTGTGAGCCGCATCGAGAGGAAAGAAGAATGGCTCGTAATGTTGGATCCGGTCCCGCGACTGCTTCGGTTGCTTAGCGTAGTAGAGCGCGTTGAACGTCTTCGCCGATGCCCGATTCAGGAGGAGCCCTGGAAACACGCCAGGGACAGAGAGCGTAAACCTCTTCTTGATGTCGAGTCCGTGACGATCGTCAGCTGGAGCGGGATTCCCGCGCATCAAGACCGAACGTCCCAGCGAGGCGCCGCTGGCCAGCCCATCCACCCACGCTACCGAGTACTTGTATCGGTCGTCCGACTTGTGAAACAACTCTAGCGTCTGGTCCAGATCGGCGGTGCGATCGATGTCGACGCTCACATAGGCGCTCTCCACTGGCATCAGCGTGAAACGCATCGACATGATGATGCCGGTCAAACCCATGCCACCGGTGGTCGCCCAGAACAGATCGGCGTTCTCTTCGCGACTGCAGGTCAACACGTCGCCCGACGCCGTCAGGAGCTTGAAATCGACCACGTGACGGCTGAACGAGCCATCCTTGTGATGGTTCTTGCCATGAATGTCGCTGGCCAGCGCACCACCCAGCGTGACGTGTTTTGTTCCGGGGATGACCGGAGGCATGTAGCCCCGCGGTACGAAGAACCGGATGAGCTCATCGATCGTTACGCCGCTCTCGCACTCCAAGACGCCGCTCGACTCGTCGAAGGCGATGAAGCGATCGATGCGCTCCATGAGGATGGTCGCGCCCCCGCTGTTGAACGACGCGTCGCCGTAGCTTCGACCGAGCCCGCGAGCGACGCAGCTCCCGCTCGCCATCAACTCGGGCAACTCACGCAGGCGTTCCGGCCGCACCAGGTCGGTCGTGCCAACGGGGTGGCGACCCCAACCGCTGATCTCTTGCGCTTCAAGCTTGCCCAGCACCTCGCTCATGTCGCCAACCAGAGGGTCACGATGAACCCGATGGCGACCGCATAGGTACCGCGGTCGCGCAGCGTGAACGCGACCGGGTCTTCGCGTACCAACCCGCGACCGGCCAGCGCCCACAACCTGGCAATCCAGTAGAGGAAGAGCGGCAGGCCGATCCAGAGCGCGTCTGGGCGCGCATACAGCCTCAACACATCATCGCTCGTTATGTACAGACAATAGACCAACGCGCTGGCCGCGGCTGCCGCCGTACCCAAACCGATCAGCACATTCAGGTCATCGACAGTGTACCTGCGCCCCGCCGCTTTCTCGCCCTCTCTCTCCCTCAGCTCGTGAAGTTCCGCAACCCGCTTCACCAGGGCCAGCGACAGGAAGAGGAACACCGTAAACGCCAGGAACCAACGAGACAGCGGAACATCGACCAACGCCGCGCCGGCTATGACCCGCAGCGTGTAAAGCGTAGCCAGAACTATCACGTCGATCATCAACTTGCGCTTCAGCGCCACCGAGTAGACGGTCGTGATGACCAGGTACGACCCGAGCACCGCCGCGAAGCGTGTCGACAGGTACCACGCCAACGCCGCCGCGCCGATCGCCAGCACACCAGCGACAACCAGCGAGTGCGAGATCGAAATCTCGCCCGCCGCCAGCGGCCGGCGCAAAACGCCGCGAAGCCCGCCAGCAACTGCGTCGCCAGATCCGCGCTCGGCGCCAGGTGCGCCGCCAGCGCCGGCAGGAAGATCAGCGTGTTCTTCGCCCAGTGGTGCATCCGAAGCGCCCGCAACCACGAACGCCACGCCGGCCGCTTGTCTCTCATGATCTCCAGATCCGGTCGAGCCCGCCTGCCCAGCCAGACCGCCAGCCGCTTCGGGTTAATCGCGATCGCCTTCCGCGACGCCTTCCACATCGGGATGTCGACCCAGCTGTTACCGACGTAGTCGAAGCTGTCGTGCTCCTCCAGGATCTTCGTTAGCTTGCTCGACCCCGTCAGGTTGCGTAGCCGATCCGTGCCCCACCCCTCGTTCGCCCCAACCCGCTCCGCCATCTGATCGACCATGCTCTGCGGCGAGCCCGAGGCGAGGATCACCGTCCGACCCTCCGTCTCCGCCTCCCCGATCAGACCCATGGCCGTCGGACTGAGTGGAACCTCGTTGACGTCCAGCCCGCTCTCCCGCGCCAGGAAGTGCTTCAGCGCCGGCCGACCCCGCAGCACGTAGAGCGGGATGAGAAGCGCCCTGAACGGATGCCGAGCCGCCAGCGCCGCGATGCTCTCCCAGAGGAGATCGGACTTGAGGAGTGTGCCGTCGATGTCGAGGATGAGCGGGGTGTTGTCTGACATGGTGGGGTAGTATCGGGAGGCGGTTGTGATGGCGCAAGTTCGCCTGTCGTGGAGAGGGGTGAGGCGTAAGGGGTGAGGGGTGACGGCGGTTGTTGTTATCCGGCACCTAGATCGGCCCACTCGTACTGGCTCTGTTCACTCTAAATAGTGGTGCTTTCTTCATCATGCTTACGAGCATCTTGCCTATGCGAGTGAGGCGCTCGTCGAGTTCGCTCGCCCGTTGTTCTTCCAGGTAACCGCAATCCACTGCAAGTCCAATCCAATGGCGTGTCTCCCGCTGCTCGGCATCGGCGTCAGTCAGTTTCGCCACGAAGTGCCTCGGATATCTACGTTTCCCCCATGCCTCGGCAATCTGAGCCCCAATCGACCTCGAAGCGCGTCTCAGTTGTGCGACCAGCTCGTAGTACTCCCTTCGAGGAAACGCCTTCGACAATTCATAGATCTCTTTCGCCACCGACCTCGCTTCCCTATAGACATCCAGCTCTGTGAAATCCTCAGCCAAATCCATTCGAGCCCTCGCTATAGATTACCCCTAACCTCTCACCCTTTACCCCTTACCGCTTGCTCGCCACCCCCCCACGCATAACCGGAGCGGCCCGGCGCGCTGGATACGGCCCTGTTCCATTTCGATCTGCCGCCGGCCACCGGACACGCCCGGTTCCGATCAGCGGCTGGCTTCTGTCTCCTCATCCGCTCCGCTTGCCCGCCGCGACCCGTAGCCGCACAATACGCGGATTCGTCAACAAATCTTCAAAACGGAATAATGGGTTTGTTCACAGATCCGCTGACCATTGCAGCCCTCATCGCTGGCGTCACCGCCCTCGCCTTCTGGCTCGACCGCAGCCACCCGGTCTTCGCCAAGATCGGGGCGTCCATGCTGGTCATCATTTTCGGCGCCGTCCTCTCGAATACCGGCCTCGTGCCCAATGACTCGCCGGTCTACCACGAGATCGAGGGGCCCGTTACCTCCCTCGCCATCATCTACCTGTTGCTCGGAGTCCGTCTCGACGACCTGAAGCAGGCCGGCCCGATGATGCTCCTGGTCTTCATCGTGGCCAGCGTCGGGACCGCTCTGGGTGCGCTGGTCGGCGCCTTGATGTTCTCCGGCGCCATCGGACCCGAGACCTGGAAGCTGGCCGGCGCCTTCACCGGCACGTACACCGGGGGCAGCGTCAACTTCGCCGCCGTGGGTCGCGGGCTCGAGCTGCCCGCCTCCACCTTCGCGGCGGCGGCCGCCGCCGATAACGTCACAACGGCGATCTGGATGGGGATCACGCTGCTGGCTCCGGCGACATTGCTTCGTCCGTCGGTGACCCGCGGACCGAACGCGGCGGCCGACGAACCGGATTCGAACGCTCACCCCTTCTGGGGGGCAGCGCCCATCTCGCTGGTCGATCTCGTCACCCTGGCGGCCCTCGGCATGGCCGTCCTGATCGGCGCCCGCGCCCTCGCCGGCACGATCGGCTTCTTCCCGGAGATCCTCTGGCTGACGACCATCGCCCTGATGCTGGCTCAGCTGTCCGCCATACGTCGTATCCACGGCGCGACCCAGCTGGGCAACCTGGGTCTCCACCTGTTCTTCGCCGTGATCGGGATACGCTCGCTCCTGGGCGCCATGATCGCCGCCGGTCCGGCGATCTTCCTCTACACCCTCGTCGTCGTCGCCATTCATGGTATCTTTCTGCTCGTCGTCGGCCGAGCCTTGAGAGGATCGCTGCCGATGATCGCCGTCGCCTCGCAGTCCGCCATCGGCGGCCCGTCGACCGGCATGGCGATCGCGGTGGCCCGCCGCTGGCCCGCCCTCGCCCTTCCCGGCGTGGCGGTCGGCCTGCTCGGTTACGCGTTGGGGAACTATGCCGGATTTGGCATCGCCTATTTTGTACGCGCTTTGTTGGGAGGATAGATCGTGACGGAAGAAGCACAGCAGCCCGCCGTGCCTACGGCACGGGTCGCCACGCGGCCCGGCCCCAGTGGAGTCGCCGAGCGCCGCCGGCGAATCTACCAGCGGCATCTGCTGGTTCTTCTCGCGGTATGCGTTGCCCTGTTCGCCGCCGATCAGGCCACATCGCCAGGCATCCAGTGGGCTTATTACCCCATCGTACCCTGGCTGCTCATTTTCGCTCTGCACACCGTTGGTCTGCTATCGCGCGGCTACTCGATCGTCGAGCTGTTGATCCCGCCGCGCCAGAAGCCCGTGAAGGAAGTCTACACCACGCCGCTCGACTACGAGCTCGTCCGCTCCCGCCAGCTGCACGATGGCATCATGAAGGTCGCCGATGCGGTCCGCCCCCAGAACGCTGAGGTTGCCGACTCAGCGGTTAACGCGGCCAAGTCGCTGCTCAACGCCATGGAGAACCTCGTTGAGCACGCTCGCTCGCAGAAATACCGTGCCGACGACCAGGCGCAGAAGCTCGTGCCGGCCGCCCAGCAAGCCGTCGAGGCGCTGGACGGAGTCCACCAGGGGCTGCTCAAGGTTCAGCTGTTGGAGGAGCCCGTCGACCAGGAATCGATCGACGCGGCGCAGGCGCAGGCGACGACAGTCCGTGAGCTCGTGAGCTAGCCGCTTTCTGATCGACGAAGGCAAACAGAACGCCCGATCAGCCGGCTCCAACCCGGCGATCGGGCGTCTCTTGTTGGTGCTCTCGAATTCCCGTCACTTCAAGTGAGCGTCAACCGGTGGAATCCTCAGCACCTGTCCGACGTAGATCTTGTCAGGGTGCTCCAACATCGGCTGATTCGCAGCGAAGATGATCGGGTACTTCATCGGATCGCCGTAGTGAGTCTTAGCCAGCTTGGAAAGCGTATCGCCGGAGACGACCGTGTGGAAGACGCCTTCCGGCTTGGGCTCGACCACCTCGATCTGGTCATCGACTTGGGCGACGCCCTCCACGTTCCCCACCGCGAGAATGACCTTTTCACGATCCTCTTGCGTAGGGCACTTCCCCACGATCGATGCGACGCCGTCGTCGTAAGTGATCTTCATGTCGTCGATGGCGAGCTCGAGCGCCATGACGTGCTGCATCAGAACGTTACCCTTACGGAGCTCTTGGAACTCCTCCGTCTGGGTCGGGTCCTTCTTCTTCCCCGTCAGTTTGGCGCCGGCACCCTTCACGAAATCGAAGATTCCCATCTCGTTGTCTCCTCCCTCTTAGTTCAAGACCTATCGACGCCGCTTCAGGAACCGGCTCAACAAGCCCACTCCCATCTTGGCTACGTCGTCCGTCACATCGCCGTCCGCGTCGGAGTCGAGCAACGTCGCGAAGGCGCCCAGCGACGCTCCCGATCCTCGTTCCGCACTCTGACGCTCGCCCGTCAGCATGGCCGTTAGACCATCGATATCCAACGAGTCCTGCCGCTTCGCGCGCCCCAGTGCGCCCATGATGATGGGCGCCAGTATCGGCAGCAGCTTCGTGACCTGGCTCAGGTCGAGCCCGGTCTGCCGACCCAATTCCTGTTCCACTGCTGGCCGCCGCCCACCGAGGGCGTGCCGCAGTATCCCGTCCCCGTTACCCGTTTCGGGGCTTCCCAGAAAACCGGAGAGGTTGTCCAGGATCGAGCCATCGTGATCGCGCTCCAACGCTCCCGCCAGCGACGCCGCGCCGTCCCCACGCGACGCGTTACTCGCCAGCGCCGTCATCAAAACCGGTAAAGCCGCCGCGATCGCCTTACCCGCGGACCCTTCATCCATATCCAGCTGCTTCCCGATCTGAGCCGCCGGCTCACCTGTAAGTTGATCACCCAACAAGTCGAGCAATGACATGTCTTCTCACTCCACCTCGAGTCGGATCACACACCACCTAAAACGCTTCGACAACTTCCCCACCCTCGCCAAGCCAATGCGGCGCCCAAGCCAACGCCACCAGCTTCACCGCAATATCCTTCTTCTTCGGCCGCACGATGACCGTCTCTAGTTCCTCAACGTCGGGATCGTACCTCTCCCGGACGTCTTCCATCTCGCTCTCGAACTCGGCCTCCAGGTCCCGGAGCTTCTGTACCCGCGCTTCCAGCTTCTCCCGCGCCCGATCCACATCTTGCGCCTGCTGCATCGATCGGCCGACGCCACGCGCCGCCGTTGTCGCACGGCCAACCGACGAGCGCGACGTCATCTTGCGGCCCACCATGGCACTCAGCAGGGTGGCACCGAACGAGATCGCCGTCTGAACTTTCGCCTGCTTCGCCTGCTCCGCTTCCCGCGCCACAGCGTGTTCGGCCGTTCGTATTCGATCTTCCAGCGTGTCGATCTTCTTCGCGTACTTCGCCCGCAGTTTTTCCAGCGCTTCGTCGCGTTCTTCCCGCGCCCGTTGCCGCAGGCGAATCCGGAAATCGCGCTCGTCTTCGCCTGGCTGCGAGTACTCCTTGAACGTCGGACTCTTCAGCAGTTCGAGCGTGCGGTTGCGATAGAGCCAGTCTTTGTACTCCCGTTTCCAGCTCGTGTAGCTCGTCTTCTTGGCGGCCGCGGCCGGCAGTTCGGAGAAGTCGGCTTCGCCTTCTGGCGCCGACTCCAGGTCCGACACGTCGATGTCCGCCTCCACCGCTTCGTCCCACGCCACGGTGACCGGGCCATCCGCCAGATCGGCGATGGAGACCATCTCCTCCGTCTGTTCGATCTTCGTCTTGCGATCCGAGAAGTGGACCCTGGCCGCGGCCAGCAATGTCGGATGGTAGATCAGCGATTGGCCCGCCTCCGCACCGCCACGACGCGGGATGAAGTGTTGCGGGATGGCAAGCGGCAGAATCGGCCGCTCCATTCCCGATGGCTTAACCGGCCGTGGCGCCGGCCGTGCCGTTCGCGCCGCGGCCGCCGGCGACGCTGTTGGCGCACCCGGCGCGGTCGACCGCGGGGCCATCAACCGCTTGATCTGGTCGCGCGTCAACGGCCCCCGCAGATATGACATGACCCAGCGCGTCTCGAAGACCACCGGCTCGTCTTCGTGTACGTTGTTGAGCAGGAACTTCCGCTTGCCAAGTCCGGCCAGCGTCTCCTCCATCGCACCACGATCGAACCGCCCGGCGCTGCCGGCGGCCGCACCCTCCAATCCCTCTAGCACGCGAGACTTGTCCCGCTCGGTTTGAAGGCGGCCGATGAACCAGGTGCCGGTGTTCGACAGGCCCTTGTAGTCCAGGTCCACCGGGTTCTGCGTGGCGAGCACGACGCCCAGTCCGTAGGCCCGTCCCTGCTTCAGCATCGTCAGCAACGGAAGCTTCGAGGGCGGGTTCGCCACCGGCGGGAAGTACCCGAAGATCTCGTCCATGTAGACGATGGCCCGCAGGCTGTTCGTCCCGGGCTGCGCTCGCATCCAACCCACCACCTGGTTGAGCAGCAGCGAGACGAAGAACATCCGCTCTGCCTCGTTCAGGTGAGCCACGGAAAAGACCGAGACCCGCGGCTTCCCTTCCGGCGTGTAGAGCATGCGATCGATCTCCAGCGCTTCGCCTTCCAGCCAGGCACTGAAGCCCGGCGCCGCCAGGAGATTGTTCAGCGCCATCGCCAACTCGAACCGATCGTCTCCCGGATAGAACGATTCCAGGTCCATGACACCGACCTTGGAGAAGGACGGCTTCTGGATCGCCTGGATCAGCATCGCCAGGTCCAGGTTGATGCCCTCATTCCATGCCGTGCCGAAGATCGTCGACAAGAGAATGTGCTCCCGGCTCTGGATCGGGTCTGCATCGATACCCAGCAGCGCCAGCAGGCTCGTCACCGTCGTGCTGATGCGGTCGCCCAGCAACTCAGCGTCTTCTCGGATTGCGGCGGGCGGCGCGGCGAACGACGACAAGATCGACACCGAAAGACCCGCTGTACTGCCCGGCGTGTAGACGGCGAAGTCGGCAGCTTCACGCAAACGGCGAATACGCGAGCCGTCCTGCCCCCAGCTTGCCAGCCCTTCCTTCCACAGCTTTGCCTGCCCGGCGGCAAACTCTTCCACCGAGAGGTCTTTCTTGCGGGCGTCGTCCTCGTTCACCCACGGCTGGAAGTCCTGCGGCCGCAACTCCGGGAAGGTGAGAAGCAGGTTCGGGATGTCGCCCTTGGGGTCGATGACGATAGCCGGGATGCCATCGATAGCGGCCTCCTCCAGCAGGCCGATGCAAAGACCCGTCTTACCGCTACCGGTCATCCCGACGCATACGGCGTGGGTGACTAGGTCCTTCGAATCATAGAGCAGGAGGCCTTCGCCCTTCTTCTCCGCCAGATCGTACGGGCGGCCCAGGTAGAAGGCCCCCAGCTTCTCGTAGTTCTCCACTTGCCGACTCCGCAGCTATGCCGCCTTGAGCTCCGACGTGCAATGCGGGCAGCGCACCGCCTCGATCGGAATTTCGGTCTTGCAGTAGTCACAGTTCTTGGTCGTGGGCTCGGCCGGCGCCTCTTCTTCCTGCTTCAGCTTGTTGACCTGCTTAACCAGGAGGAAGATGACAAACGCGACGATGAGGAAATTGAGAACCGCGTTGAGGAAGACGCCGTATTTGATCACCGGGGCGCCCGCCTCTTCCGCCGCGGCCAACGACGCGTACTCGGCGCCCGACAGGTTGACGTAGAGGCTGGAGAAATCCACCTGGCCAAGCACGAGGCCGATGGGCGGCATGATGACGTCGTTGACCAGCGATGTGACGATGGCGCCGAAAGCCACGCCCATGATGATACCGATCGCCATATCGAGGACATTTCCCCGCATGGCGAAGTCTTTGAACTCTTTCAGCATCGTTCGTCCCTCCAGTTTAAGAAACAGCAAGACTCGCTTCGATCATGAGACAACGGCAGGGACGCAGCAGCGGCTGACACACCGCCGACGCATCCCTGCCGCTAGATCACTTGATCTAGTACTCGAGCTTCCGCTCCAGCGTCTTCGCCTCCTCGATCCATTTGGCGACCTGGCTCTCTGCCGGCGGCTGACGGGTCAAGTTCTTCGTTTCATTGACCTCCACCATCTTCGCGCAGAGGTTGGCCGCGTTTCGCTGGCCGAGCTCCGGCACTGTATCGACGCCCGCCGCTTCCAGCAGGTCCGAATACTCCTCGCCCACTCCCTTGATGCGGAACAGGTCGGCCTGGTTCGCCCAGCGCAGCACCAGCTTGTCGCTGATGCCCGTGCTCTCGGCGATCTCCTTGCGCGCCTTGGGCGTACGGCACTGCTCGAGCAAGTCCTCGGTGGTGTTGATACCGGCGCCTTGCAGCTTCTCGGCGTAGCTAGGGCCGATCCCTTCGATGTCGCTGATCTTTCCCATTGGTAGTCTCCTTGCGGTTGGGGTTCCAAAACGCTCAAAACCGTCGCATCGCTTTCATACGTAACGCGCCCCTGTCGGGGGACGGCGCGCCGCTGTCTTTGTGATGGAACGGGCGTGGATTTTACTACCACATCGCTCCGACCGGCAAGTTCGAAACCTGAAACGGGGTGAAGTAAAGGGAGGTTCCCGGGTGACTACAAAGAGAGCTTCAGATAGTAGGAAAGCGCGCTGATCTCACGCCGCACGTGCCAGCCGGTGAGCGCGCTATGTGAGAGCTGGTAGTAGCGGACGCGTTTCCCATCGGGAGGAACCTCGCCGGCCACCTGGATCTCCAGCTTCACGCGCACATCGTCGCCGCGTCCACGAGCGCTGACCGACGTGAACTGGATGTCTTCGAGCTTGAGAAGCTCCTGCGCTTTGGCCTCCGCCTCCTCGTCGGTCATCTGCTCGAGGTCGAAGTCGCGAAGCTCTTGGGAGACGTATTCGCCTCGCAGATAGAGCTTGATCTCCTCCGTCGCCTCGGTCGTCAGAGTCGACCGCTCAAACAGGAACTTGCCGCCGACGACCGCCGCGATGATGGCCAGCGCGGCGATCGCCTTCCAACCCTTCAA
>JBDHJS010000070.1:0-23139 GCA_039586795.1 Gemmatimonadota bacterium | reverse complement strand
CCGCTTGCCCCTGTTTGCGTTATGCGCTTTCACTTGGTCCTTCTTTGAGTAGCTATGGGGATTTCACAATCCGTATGAGCCCGTGAGCCCGCGGCGGAGATGTGGATGAGCTGGTGGGATGGGTCCACAAGTCATGCAACCCTCCGGCCCCTGGATGAGTCCTAAGGGTGAGTACTACGAAAGATTTCGTTGACAATTTGGGGAAGCGATGTATCTTATACGAAGATCTTCGTAGATCCGCGACTTTCTGCTGGAGAACGCGAACTCGACATCATGAGCGTCCTCTGGCGCCAGGGCTCAGGCTCCGTCGCCGAGGTCCGGGAGGCGCTGGGCGAGTCGGTGGCGTACACGACGATCCTCAAGATCCTCCAGATCTTGGAAGAGAAGGGCGCCGTCCGGCACGAGCCCGAGGGTCGCGCCTACCGCTACTTCCCGCTCGTCAAGCTGGAGGCGGCCGGAGATAGCGCCCTCAGCCGCATCCGTGAAAAGATCTTCGGTGGATCGGCGGAGCTGCTCCTCGCCCAGCTGGTCTCCGACAAAGACATCCCGCCGGAAGAGCTGGCCCGCATGCGGAAGATCCTGGAAGAGTTGGAGGACGAATCATGACGCTTCCGATGATGATCTACGGCGCGGTGCTGGCGCTCCTCGTGGCGGGGGCGGCCCACTTCATCGATCGCGGGCTGCGGTCGCTCCGCCGACCCACGCGCTGGGTCTGGCTCGCGGCGCTGGTCGTGGGTGGCCTGGCGCCGTTCATCCCAAAGCTGATTCGCGCGGGCGTGCCGGAAGCGACCGGTGACGCGGGACTTTCGCTTGAAGCTCTCGGCCTCCCCATCGAACCCCTCTACGAGGTAGGGGCGATGGGTGCCTCGGGCACGGCGGCGGCGCCACCGCTTTTGCTCGCCGTGGAAAGCTCGCTGAGTCTTCTGTGGATCCTCGGCTCCGTGCTTGTTCTCATCGTCTTTGCCCAAGCGTGGCTGCGACTGCGCCGGCAACGCGAGGCGTGGGAGACGCGGAACGTCAGCGGCGAGGATGTGCTGCTGTCCGAACGGTTGGGGCCCGCGGTGCTGGGTATGATCCGGCCCCGCATCGTCCTGCCCAGCTGGGCGCTCGCCTTGCCGAAGAAGGACCTGGAGCTGGTGATGCTCCACGAGCGGGAACACCGAAAGGCCCGGGACCCGGCGCTGCTCGCCGCCGGACTCTTGCTTACCGCGATCTCCCCTTGGAACCCGGCGGTCTGGTGGACGTTGCGACGGCTGCGCTTGGCCGTGGAGGGCGACTGCGATGGCCGTGTGCTGGCTCGTGGGGTCGCACCGAAAAGTTACGTACAACTCTTGATCGAAATCGCTTCCCGAGCTGGGCGCGTGCCCGCATTGGCTCAGGCGATGACGGAAGCCGGAGAAACTTCACTGAGAAAGAGGTTGATGATGATCCGCTCCACTGTTGGAAAGCACCGCGTGTGGGCGTCCGTGCTCGCCGCCGCGGCAGGCGTGGCGCTCCTCGTTGTGGCCTGCGAAACGCCAGTACCGCAAGAGTCCCAAGAGCTGGCCGACGTGAATTTGTCCGTGACACAAACGGAGGCGGCGGGTAGGCTCGCCACAGCCGTGGAGTCGAGTTGGATCACGCAGGGGCAGGCGGGCGGGATCACCGACGCGCTCGATGATGCGGTTCCGGGTTTCCGGCGGGCGGTTGCCGCGGGTGAGATGACGGAACTGCAGGCCATCGGTCGCTATGTGCGCATGGAGGTCGGTGAAGTCGGTAGCGCAATTCGCACGCGTGTCGCCGAGGGCGCGATGACCGAGCACGCGGGCCAGGCCGCTTACCAGGGCTACTTAGGCCTCATCAGAGCCGGCAAAGAGGACGGTGGAAGAGACAGAGCCAGCTCGTTGCGGGTTCGACTCGCCGTCGCTATCGACTCGAATTGGATCACTCGAGAGCAGGCCGGCGCGATTGGCGCGCAGATGATCCGCGTGCAGCACCGCCTCCAGGCCGGTGTCGAAACCGGCGCGATGACACGGGAAGAGGCAGGCGACGCCTATCCGCGCTACGAGCTCGAGGCCATCGGCGAGGCAATCCGCGAACGCGTGGCCGCCGGCGCGCTGACCGCGGAGGAAGGCCGTGCCGCCATGGAGGCCTATAGGGAGCTCATGAAGACGGTGAATGTTAGTGTATGGGTCGATGTTAACATCGACCCTGCCGGCCGATCATAGACGAACGAGAGTCGCAGAAAGCCGGGCCTAACTTCCGCGCACGCAGCGAGCGTAGTTGAGGATTCGGACCTCGTCTCCCTGGGGTCCGAATCCGCCCGCCCAATCCGCCGGATCACCGCTCTCGGCGCTGGATTTCGACATGTTCATCTGTCCCTCCTCGTGCGGAATATCTATGCAGGCACGCTACCGAGGTAGCTCTCTAATATATGACAGGTGGGTCGGGGGATGTGTGAGGCGTTAGCGTCACGAACGCATTTAGCTACATTCAGAAAGAGCAGCCCAAAGCCGGAGAGGGGGGGAGGTTCATCGTGCCAATCAATGGATGGGAAGCGTGCGTAGCCTATCGGTAGCTCTCTTGGGAGTGTTGGCGATGACCGGGTGCACTTCGGCCGGCGGGTCGTCCACCGCCGTCGAGGTATGGGACAGCGCCGGCGTGACGATCGTTCACAGCCACGCGCCGAGCTGGGCGGACGGTGAGTCCTGGCGGGTGTCGCCCGAACCGGCTGTGACGATCGGCGAGCTGGAGGGGGCGGCGGAGTATCAGCTCGTCGATATCATAGCCGCCGCTCGCCAGGTCGACGGGGACATCGTGGTCGTCGACCAGCGTGAAGTGCGGCTCTACGACCGCGACGGCACCTACGTCCGGACGCTGGGCCGTGCGGGTTCGGGGCCCGACGAGTTCCAGGACCCGGCCCAGGTGCTGGTGACGGCCGACGATTCCGTGATCGTGTGGGACAACGCGCTCTATCGTATGACGCGCTTCGATTCCGCCGGCGCCTTCGCCAGCGTCCACTCGATGGACTGGGGCCGGATCGCCCGGGCCGTCGACCCGCCTCTCTATCCCGGGTACGGGGAGCTGCTGCCGGACGGCCAGCTGGTGGTGCGCCTGGTCGAAAAGACGCTGACCAAGGCGGGCCCGGCGGCGACGCCATCCTCGCGTCCCCGGAGCGGCGCTTTGAGGGTGTCCGCCGACCGCTCACGCATCGACACGCTGATGTTGTTCGGCGGTATCGAGCAGGTGAGCGTCGCTGCGCCGTGGGGCCAGGCGTCCGTCGTCCCCCCACTCGCGAAGCGGACCGTAACCGCCGTGGGAGCGACAGACCCCGAGATTTGCATCGGCGAACAGGAGAGCGCGCAGGTCGACTGCTTCGCTGCCGACGCTTCCCGCATGAGCGTTCGCTGGAACGCCGAGCCCGCATCCGTTACCGAGCGGGAGATTTCCGTTTGGCGTGACACGACGGTCGGGCAATACACCCAGAAGCTGAGTCGCGATGTGGCGCTTCAGGTACTGAACCAGGTTCCCGCCCCGACCTCTCGTCCGCCTTACTCGCGGATCTTCCTCGATCGCGCCGGCAACTTGTGGGTGGAGTCGGGCCGGGCGAGCGGGTCCGAGCCGCCTTCGATTGACTACCTGGTGTTCGACCCCAGCGGCGCGCTGCTCGGCGTCGTTGCGCTGCCGCCCATCGAGGTGCTGGAGATCGGCGACGACTATGTGATGGGCGTCTATCGGGATGAGTTGGAGGTACAGTACCTCCAAGTCCATGAGATTGTGAAGTAGTCGGTCGGTAGCACCCTCAAGCCGGCAAGACCTGGAAACCCTACATCGTCTTGCTCATCCGCTCGGCCAGCTCGGTGAGCTGGCGCGCTTTGCGCAGCGCCACCAGATTGCGGCCTGTAGTGCTCTTTGCTCCAGCTGTACAATGAACCGGATCGCGTTGCGATGTCACTCCGGGCCAGATTCCTAGCGCTCTTCGCGGTCTTCGCCGTGCTGCCGCTCATCGCCATCGGCGTATTCGGGTACGTCTATTCCATGCGGGCGCTGGAGGCGCTGATCGCGGCGGAGGTGGACGAGATCGCGACGCGCTCGGCTGAGCAGTTGCAGCAGCGTTATCAGCTGCGTGAGTCGGAGCTCCTGCTGCTCGCTCAGAACACGGAGACCCAGCAGCTCTTCCGGGCGCTGGCGAGCGACGACGCTGATGCTTGGGAGACGGCGCTGGGCAGCGCCGATGCATACTTGGGACAGGCGTGGGAGGTTATGGGCGCCAACTATGCCTGGGTCGACTTCCGCGATGGCGCGGGCGTGTCCGTCTATCGGCTGCCCCCGGGCAGCGGAAGCCCTGGCGCTCTGGAAGGTGAGCGCGACGCATATCCATCTAACGTGATGGTGGTAGAGCGCCCGATCTTCGACGCGACGGGTTCGACCGAGGTCGGTGCGCTCGTCGCGGCGGTCGACCAGGCCGCGCTGCTGCCGTACGACGAGTTGGCGGTTCGGTTCGGCGCCACCGGTTACTCGACGGTCTTGGACCGGGCGCGGAATACGGTGCTGCATCATCACAGTCACGCGTATCGCGACCAGAGTCTGAGCACGCTGCTGGGTCCACAGGGTTGGAACATCGATCCCGGTCTCATGGAACGGGAACGGGGCACGTTCACCTACGAGGAACAGGACACCACTCGCGTCGCCGCCTTTACCAGCCTGACCGAGCCGCCCTGGACCGTCATCGCCTCCGGCTCCTTGAACGAGTTCTCTGCACCGTTCACCCAGATGCGTAACCGGACGCTGATGCTGGTGTTCATCGTGGCCGCGGCCATCGCCGTGGCGTTCACCTGGATGACGCGGCGCGAGACCCGCTCGCTGGTGGCCCTCACCGCCGCGGCGGATCAGGTGGGGGCGGGGGACTTCACGCCCCAGCTCCCGGAGGCCGCCAGCGGTGAGGTGGGGCGGCTGTCCGATGCGTTTGAGCTCATGGTCGAGAAGCTTCGCGAGACACTGAGACAGATCGAAGAAAGCCGGCAGATGGCCGTGGTGGGCGAGTTCGCGTCGCAGGTCTCTCACGAGATCCGCAACCCGCTCACATCGCTGAAGCTGAACCTGCAGAGCCTGGAGCGCGATGTGCGGGATGGCCGGATTCCCGACGAGTCGGCCCGGCCCATAGAGATCGCGTTGCGGGAGATCGAGCGCCTGGAGCGGGTGGTGAGCGGTGTGCTCAGCCTGGGTCGCCCGCGCTCCACGGCCCGAGAGGCACGGTCCGTTCACGCGATTCTGGACGATGCCTTGGAGTTGATGCAGGCGCAGCTCAACCAGCAGCGCATCGACGTGGAAGTCGACTACCGCGCTGAGCCCGACGTGGTCGTTGGTGACGCCGAGGAGCTGAAGGCGGCGTTCCTCAATCTGTTGCTGAACGGTGCCGAGGCGATGCCGAACGGTGGGATGCTGCGCATCACGACGGACGGAAGGCAACCGGATCGGGTGGAGGTCAGAGTAGCCGACGATGGGCCGGGCCTCTCGAGCGATGCGCGACAGGAGATCTTCCGGCCGTTCTTCAGCACGAAAGAGAAGGGAACGGGACTTGGGCTATCGCTGGCTTTACGGACGGTGGAGGAGCACGGCGGCGCGATGAGCGTCGCGGAGCCCACCCGCTCCGGCCGTGGCGCCGAGTTCGTCGTCACGCTGCCACTGGAATCGGAGGGCAGGGGGTCATGAACCGTCGGATCCTGGTCGTGGACGACGACGCTTCGATTCGTGAGACGTTCCAGCTCCACCTCACGCGCTCCGGCCATCAAGTTTCCACGGCGGCGAGCGCTGAGGAGGCGTTGGGTCAGCTGGCCGAGTTTGACCCGGCGTTGGTCATCACCGACCTGCGCATGCCGGGCATGGACGGGTTGGAATTGCTGACTCGGGTGCGGCAAGCGATGGCCGAGACCGACGTGCTGGTGATCACGGCCCACGAGGACATGAAAAGCGCCATGGAGGCTATGAAGGCCGGCGCCTACGACTACCTCGTGAAACCCCTCGACCTCGATCAGATCGATCTGTTGATCGAACGCTGCATCCAGGATCGTCGGCTGAAGCGGCGCGCCGATCAGCTGAGCGCGGAGGCGGCAGAGCCCTACGCCCTCAACCAGCTTGTGGGCCGCGATCCCCGTATGATCGAGATCTATAAGATGATCGGCACCCTGGCCGCCCAGCGGGCGCCGGTCCTCATCCGCGGCGAGACGGGCACGGGCAAGGAGGTCATCGCCCGGGCCATTCATTTCAACTCGGACCAGGCGGAGGAGCCGTTCATCGCGGTCAACTGCACGGCGCTCACCGAGACGCTCCTCGAGTCGGAGCTGTTCGGGCATGTGCGCGGCGCGTTCACCGGCGCGGTCAGCGACCACAAAGGCCGCTTCGAGTTGGCCGGCGCCGGCACCCTGTTCCTGGACGAGATCGGCGATGTCAGTCCGGCGTTTCAGGCGAAGCTGCTCCGCGTCGTCGAGGATCACGAGGTCTTTCCCGTGGGCGGCGAGCGGCCCCGCAAGACGGAGGCGCGGGTCATCGCGGCGACCAACCGCTCCATCGAGGAGCGCATCGGCAGCGGCGACTTCCGCGAGGACCTCTACTTCAGGCTCAAGGTGGTGGAGATCTGGGTGCCGCCGCTTCGCGAGCGCCGCGACGACATCCCCCTCCTCGCCGAGCACCTGCTCGCCCGCATCGCCCGGGATCTGCACAAGGAAGTGCGCGTCATCTCGGACGACGCGCTGCGAGCGCTGACCGCCTATGACTGGCCGGGCAACGTCCGCGAGCTGGAGAACACGCTGACCCGGGCCGCGGTGGTCGCTCGGGGGCCCGCCATCACAGCGGAGCATCTCTCGCTGGGGCCGGCGACCGGATTCGAGGGCGCACCGACTGCCGAGACGGTGGGCGACGATGCGACGCTGGACGCGGCGGAGAAGGCCCATGTCGATCGCGTGCTCCGGCGGACCGGCGGCAACAAGCGTCAGGCGGCCCGCGTCCTGGGCATCTCCCGGCCGCGCCTCGACCGGCTCATCGCCAAGCACGGGCTGATGGTAACGGAACGTGACCATCCTGGTCACGATTCGTAGCTCTCTTCTGGCGGCTCACAGCGGATACATACTGTCCATCCCATTGTCCGACAACGAGTTACGATTAATAGCACTCTTGGCACCGCCCCTGCCTTACAGGTCAGGCGTCGGAGCGGCGCCCACAGGCGCCTGGCAGGCACCCCAGACGCGAGGCAGGGCATAATGAGACAGCTAGCGATGATTCCAGCGATGCGACGGCCCCCGTACGCGATCGCACTCCTATTCGCGGTCGGCTTGGCGGTGGTCGGCGTGGTGAAAGGGCAGACCCAGGCGGAAGCGCCCCAGGAGGGCATCCCGCAGGTCGAGCCCAGGTACACGCGGGTCTTCGGCTCTGACACGGTGGACATCATGTTCCAGCGTCTGTCGCCCGATGGCCGCTGGATCGTGTACTCGCATACGACGGGCGCCGAGTCCACCGCGGGGCTCCGGCTTCTATCGGTGAAGGGCGGAGAACCGATCGAGCTCACTTCCGGAAATTGGGATGTACGATCAAGCTGGTTTCCCACCTCGGATCGAATCGTGTTTCAATCCGACGCCGTCGACGGGTTGATGACCATAGCCATCGATCCCGAGACCGGGGCCGCGGCGGGTCCGGCGCAGCGCATAACGTTAGAGCCCGCATTTGGGCCGAGTCCCGTATCACCCGATGGCCAATGGATCGCCTACCGCGTGTGGGCGAATGAAGGCGCCGAGCAAGGCATGGCGCTGAAGATCATACCGGCACGTGGCGGCAACGCTCGCACCATCGTGCGGTTGCCGAGAAAGCCCCAGCTCAGGGACTGGTCGCAAGACGGCCGGTACCTGTACTTCGTGTGGAGTGACCCGGTCGGCACACCCGCCAGAGTGTGGCGCGTCGCCGTGGACGGGGGTGATCCCGAGGTCGTCGAGAAGGTCCCCACAGGACCGTCGGGTCCCGCCATTCGGTATCGACTGGCGCGGGGAGGGCCGACCGAGGTGGGGGGAGACCTGGTCTACGAGATCCAGACGTGGGACGAACGGCCACTCGCCCGCGTGGCGCTTCCTCGGGAGATGCAGTTGAGCGGGTTCACGTCCGACGGGCGGTATCTGATGACCAAGATCCAGAACACCGTCAGCCCACTTCGCATTCTACCGGTTGCCGGTGGACCGATGCGCCAGCTGGGAGATGCCCGAGCCAGTGATACACCCATCGGCTGGACGCCTGACGGCCAACGCGTCATCTATCAGACCCGACTTGACGGGCGAATCGCTACCATGGCCGTGCCCGTCGAGGGCGGTGTGGCGGAAGAATACACGATCGTCCCCGACCTGCGGAGGAATGCCTACCGAAACCCCGTTGTCGTATCCGAGTCCGGGCGATACATGGCCTACATCTCCCGGGTGGAAGGCGAAGAGCTGAAGAGATTAAACATCGTCCGCGTCGCCGACGGCGAGTCGCGCCAGGTCTCCGATTCCACGGCCTGGATGCGTCTGTTCGGGCTCGCCACGCCCGGTGGTGGGCCGACCATGGGCGATGAGTTCCTCCATATGGAGAGGCGTAGTAACCGCCACGAGCTGCGCTTCACCTCTTTCGACGGCTCGTCGCGTCTGCTTCGGTCGTTCCCCACTGAACTCGGCACGCGAACCGCGTGGGGCGTGTTCGGGAACCGCGTGGCCTGGGTGGAGGCGGTTGGCGACTCCACGGTGATCCTCATTGCCGACGGCCCCGACGCCGAGCCCCGACAGCTGGCCATGACCTACGGTTTGTACGACGACCTGGTCTTTTCGCCGGACGGGCGTTGGCTGGCCGCGTCGTTCTACCTGAGCGGCGACGACATGGAAAACAGCTTCAGGATCTTGTTGCTCGAGATGAACCGCGATGGAACGGCCGCGGGCGCGCCCCGCCTGATTGAGACGACCATCGGCGTCGGCTGGGGCATCCACTGGCTGCCGGACAGCCAGGCTTTCACGATCTTCGCCCAGACGATTCCGGGCTGGGGCACCGACGTCTACCGGGTGTCGGTCCGTAAGGGCGAGCAGCCCGTGGCGATCACCCGGGACGAGGACTCGGAGTTCTGGTACTACCAGCTGTCGCCGGACGGCCGCTACATCGCCTACCAGGGCGAGATCCGGCGGGGCAGTTCGCTCTGGCTGATCGACCTGGGCGACGCCCTGGCCTCCGATCACTAGCTGCCATCGATCTCCTTCTAAGAGTCTCACCGAAGAAGCCCGGAGGATCCTCCTCCGGGCTTTCGCATTCGGAAACAGCGTGCGACCTTCTCATCCGAACCTTTTGGGGTCGTCGGGATGTCTAATTTTGCGAGATGCGAAATCCCCACCATCGGCCGACTTGTGCCCGTTCCTCATGCCCAGCCCGAAGAATAGGTGAACATAGCAATGCTCCACCGCATAACGTTACTCGCCGGTTTGGGGGCGCTCGTGCTTACGGGGTCCGCCGCCGCCCAGGATGCGGCGCAGCGAAGCCCCTGGGGCAGCACGGCCCTCGAGACGCCCTATCGTGAAGACATCAGCGCCGCCGAGAAGGTGGCCGGCCTGGCCAAGGTATGGTCGGAGGTGAAGTTTAACTTTGCCAATTTTGACCAGGTGCCGGAGCTGGATTGGGACAGCTTGTTCCTGGCGTTCATCCCTCAGGTCGAAAGCACCACTTCCACGCTAGAGTACTACCGGACGCTCCAGCGATTCACCGCGCCG
This sequence comes from Gemmatimonadota bacterium, assembly GCA_039586795.1. Taxonomy (GTDB): domain Bacteria; phylum Gemmatimonadota; class Gemmatimonadetes; order Palauibacterales; family KS3-K002; genus Kutchimonas. Next base: position 13,396 of record JBDHJS010000070.1, on the reverse strand, counting down.
CTGGAGGACGGGCACACGCGGGTGCAGCTTCCGCCAGAGCTCGCCGACCTCGAGCGCGGGCGCGCGCCAATCCATACCCGGCTTACCGAAGGTCGGGTCATCGTGCACCGCGTCTACACGGACTCGCTGCCCGAAGTGGCCGCTCTTGGCATCGAGCCCGGCATGGAAGTCGTCGCGGTAGACGGCGTCCCGGTCAAGGAGTACGTAGCGGAGCACATAGCGCCCTTCCGCGGCAACAACACCCCGCAGGGGCGCGATCGGACGCTTTACGACTACGCGCTTCTACGTGGGCCGGTGGGAACGCCGGTGATACTCACGCTACGAGATCGCGACGGTGCTGAGAGATCCGTATCGCTTCCGCGGCTGCGGCGGATCCCTGGCAGTTGGAGCCTGGTCGAGTTCGAGAAGCTCGAGGAGGGTATCGGGTACCTGACGATCAGGAGCTTCGCGTGGGATCAGGTGCTCGCCGAGGTCGACTCGCTGTTTCCCCTCATTCAGGAGACGGACGCGCTGATCATCGATCTCCGGGGGAACGGCGGTGGGAACGGCCGCATCGGGTGGCCGATCCTGGGTTACCTTACGGACGACACGCTGACCTATCAGCAGTGGTTCAGCCGGGAGTACCGTCCTATATGGAGGGCGTGGGGCGAAGAGCAGCAACTATTCCTCAATCCGCCAGGGACCTGGCCCGCAGACAGCGAGCGCTTCTACGCGAAACCAGTGGCCGTGTTGATACGCTCGCGGACGGCGTCGATGGCGGAGAATTTCTGCGTCGGCTTCCGGATCATGAACCGCGGCCTTATCATCGGCGAAGCCACCGCCGGCTCGAGTGGGACGCCGCTGTTCTTCGCGCTGCCCGGAGGCGGCAGGGGCCAGGTCGTGACCACGAGAGGGCAGTACCCGGGTGGTGAGGAGTACATCGGAGTTGGGGTCGTGCCCGATATCGAGGTGTTGCCCACGGTCGAAGATGTGTGGAACGGTCGCGATCCCGTATTGGAGCGGGCGACCGAGGAGCTCAGACGGCTAACAATCGGAGCGGGGACATGATTCGACGGTATCTATCGATTTCTCTCTTGCTTGGTCTCTTCCTGGCGTCCAGGCTGGCGGCCCAGGACTCCCCTGCGCCACCGCCTGACCTCTCCGATGGCGAAAAGCTCTACGGCCTATCGTACCTGTGGCAGGAGGCAAACTACAACTTCGCCTTCTTCGACCAGGTGCCAGACCTGGATTGGGACAGCACATACCGGGCGTTCATCCCGCAGGTGTTGGCCACAGAGTCCACGTACGAGTACTACCGCACCTTGATGCGGTTCGTGGCGCTGCTGGAGGACGGTCATACGCGGGTCTGGCTCAGCGCGCCCACCGGCACGTACGAGTCCTATCCCTGGATCCTGACCCAGAACGTGCAGGGCCAGGTACTCGTGGCGAACGTGGGCAGCTCGCTGGCCGAGCGGATTCCCGTGCACTCGGTGATCGAGACGATCGACGGCGAGCCGGCAGCGGAACACGCCGTCCGCGAACATGGTCCCTACACGTTCGCCAGCACGGACCACGATCGTGCCGACCGGATCATGGCCGCCGCGCTCAGCGGCCCCCCCGACCAGGCGGTGCGCATCATGTACGTGACCCCGGACGGCGATCGGCGTTCGGTGACGCTCGACCGGGACCGGCGCACGCGGGAGGATGAGTGGCTGCTGCCCACTAGCGCGACCCGGCAGCGCTTCGAGATACGCTGGCTGGATGACGATATCGCCTACGTCGCTCTCAACACGTTCAGCGATGCGGGCGTGGCCGACGACTTCGAGGCGGCGCTCCCGGAGCTGTATCGGGCGAAGGCGCTGGTCATCGACATCCGCAAGAACGGCGGCGGCAACAGCGGACACGGCTACGCCATCGCTTCGTATCTGACGAATGACAGCCTGCAGACATCGGCCTGGAAGACCCCGGAGAACGTGGCCGCCTACAAGGCGTGGGGCGCCTTCAACGAGCGGTACTCCGAGTACAACGATATGAACGCTTGGCGCGATGGCGGCACCCACGGCGCGGTGGCGCCGGCGGAGGGCCGCCGCCTCATCGTGCCCACCGTCGTGCTCCAGGAGCACGGCACGTTCTCCGCCGCCGAGGACTTCCTCATCGCCATCGAGAAGATCCCGCAGATCACGACGATCGGGCGGCCCACCGGTGGGAGCACCGGGCAACCGCTCTCGTTGACGCTGCCGGGCGGAGGCCGCGCGAACATCTGCACCAAACGTGACACGTATCCTGACGGGCGCGATTTCGTCGGGATCGGCATCGCGCCGGACATCTTCGTCGAGGCGACGGTGGAGGATGTGCAGCAGGGGCGGGATCCGGCTCTCGATCGCGCCGTCGAGCTGTTGCGCAACCAGTTGTCCGAGCGGTAGGCGCGAGCTCGCGGGTTGCAGTCCAAGCGCGTCGTAATGCTGGTGGCGTGCTGTAGATTGAACGTCACCACGCATCTGCAGATGGGCTGATTGATCCATAGGGCTGCGGAGTCCGGGAGCTTCAGCCGTGCAGCGCATCGACAGCCTCGTGTCCTGTCGGGTCTGTCACGCCCAAGACGGGTTCCAATGGCTGGGTCGGGGGCGGGTCGAAAGCCCTTGCATCGCCAGTGTACGAGGGCCAGATTAGTCACCGAGACATCGGGCAGCCATCTTCACTGACCCGTTGGGTGCCAGCCCTGCGGGAGAAGTGAGAGGCAACAGTGTCTTCCAAGAGCCTGCTTCCGGTTCGCGTCCTGCTGGTCGATGACGATCCAACAGCGGCTGTGCGTCTGCTCCCACCCCTGGAGCGCCAGGGTTATTCCACGACCTACTCAGCCTGCGGCGAGCCTGCCGTAAACACGCTGCGCGATCAGCACTTTCATGTGGTCCTCCTGTGTGCCTGTTATGAAGGTCCAAAGGGACTCTATGTATTGACACGTGTCCGGGCGCTGCAGCTGGACGCCCAGTTCATCGTGCTCACCGATGACAAGTGTGTCGCGACGGCAGTAACAGCGATGAAGCTGGGTGCTTTCGACTACTTGATAAAGCCGGTGAACGTCGACGAGCTACTCATCCGCGTCGAGCGAGCGCTGCAGGCATCCGAAAACCAGCGAGAGGTTGCGCGGTTGCGCCGGCACGCGAAGCGGATCAACCCCGCTGGAATCGTAGGAACGTCTGCCGCAATTCGCAGGGTCATCGACCTCGTAGAGCGCGTCGGACCCACGAACAGCTCGGTTCTGGTATTGGGCCAGACCGGCACGGGGAAGGAGCTCGTCGCACGGGCCTTGCACGAGCTTTCCCCGCGTAAAGAACGACGCTTCGTGCCTGTGAGTTGTTCCGCCCTTCCGGAGAATCTGCTCGAGTCGGAGCTATTTGGACACGTGCGCGGCAGTTTCACGGGTGCGGTGTCCAATCGCCGCGGGCTGTTCGAGGAGGCTGAAGGGGGGAGCGTATTTCTCGACGAGATCGAGTCACTAAGTCTGGGGATGCAATCGAAATTGCTCCGCGTCGTGGAGGAGCGAACGGTACAACGGGTCGGCGCGAGCCACGACATCCCGGTCGATTTCCGGTTAATCGCGGCATCGAACCGTGATCTCGGCGAGATGGTCGAGCGCGGCGAATTCCGTGATGATCTCTACTATCGACTGAATGTGTTCCCGATCCACGTTCCTCCGCTGAGCGAACGGCCCGACGATATTCCCCTGCTCGTCTTGCATTTTCGCGAGCGATTCGCCGAGAATAACGAGTTCAAGTGTCCCCAATTCTCTCCTTCGGCGGTTATGAGTCTGGCGCGCTATGATTGGCCGGGGAATGTTCGCCAATTGCGGAACTACGTCGAGCGCACGCTCATCATGTGCGCTGGAAAGAACGAGATAGTGATCGAGCCTCCGGAAGCAAGTGAGGGGGTGAACGGGAACTTCTTGGCGCGTCCCGCTCTCGAAGAATGGAACCTGAAGCGCCTGGAAATGGAATACATCGCGGTAGTGCTCGAGGCAACGGACGGGAATCGAAACCGGGCGGCCCGTATCCTCGGTATCGACAGGCGGACTCTCTACCGTAAGATACGCGAGCTGCAGTCGGCTTTGCCGGCGTACTGGGCTTTCAGCGCCGAGCTTGCCTTCATACAAAGCATCGTGTTGCAGCGACTCCCGATAAGTCCGTCTGCGGGACGTCCACGCGCGTAGGCTCCGCGCTCTTCCACTCCACGTGCCCTCTATCTATGGACACGTATCATGCCCTGACACTCGCTCGCATCTTCTTGCTCACCGCCTTTCGGCCAGCGAGCGAATCCGAGGTCCGGAGCCTGCGCGCGCATTCCGAGACACAGGTTCAGGCAGCGGCGTGGGATCAGCGACCAAGCAGCGAGTAGAGGACCCGATACCGCACTGCCGGCACAGCCAGTCCATGAACATGAGTCCACCCGGTCACCCGGCACGCCGCCACCGTGCCAACAGGACTAGCGACCTCTACGCGGTACAATGACGCGCACAGTTTCGCAGCCGGCGAAGCTGGGTGGATCTGCTACGTCCGCCGTCGCTTTCATGGCGCCAACCAGGCAGGCCGGGCGGTACCCGACATCCAACAGAGTTGCTGCAGGCACGAAGTGAAGCACGAGATCCGGGAGCAGATCGCCGTTGACATCACGCACGTGATCTTCGAGAGCGCTCTCGCGCGTCAGGTCGTGTATGGGTTGGGCCACCTGCTCAGGAAACAGCTCGTCGTTGGGATCACCAAAGCGAATCGATGTAAAATCGATGTCCTCGAAGACCAGACCTTCCTGGCCCAACATCGCCACGGCAACGATCCCACGGGAAAGCACGTTCAACGTTTGACCGATACTGTTGGGCCGCACGTCGATGTCGACGACAAGATCTGGGTCGATCGCCATAACGGCATTGGACGCGGCCCGCTCTTCCAGCGGCTGATCATCTGACGACATCACGGAGAGCTCGTCGCAGGCGGCGAGGGCGATCAGACCGAGCGTCAGGAAACTGAGCCGGTTCATACTTGGCCTCCTTAAGTAGTATCGCCCTGCTACCTGGTAGATGATCGAGCCACGCTGAACGTTAAATGAGGGCATCGACTCAACGTACTCGCACGGATCGTACGAGGGTGGCTGCTTCGGCCAATGAGTCGGTTTAGATAGAACTAACAGGCGACTGCGCTCAGAGACGCACCCCGTCGGAGACCTTTCGGTGTCGTCTCCTGCGACACTCCAGAAGGCTCAGTGGTCGCACAGCGTGACATCGCCAGGGAAGCGCGGAGGTGGGCACCTGGCTTCTAACAGTAACGGAGGCTTGAGGTTGTAAGGCACAGCCCGTCGCGGAGCGCGTCAGGTGCGATTGCTGCTCATGGCTTTTCTGCTCAACAAAGAATCTCTAGCAAGTCAACACCATGCTTACGCAAGGCGGATCGAGAACTCTCGATCATCATAGGATTTCCAGATGGGCCAACCACACGCGTTGTAACGATTCTCATTAGGAGACAAGTCTGGAAGGTCGTGTGCCCGATGTCCAGATTCGCGGCTGCCCAATCGCTGGGCAGCGTGTCTCATTACCCGTCGTAGAGAGGCGGGTCAAGCAAGGGAGGACCCGAGATGAAGTGGCTACGCTTACCCCTCGCACCGATGGTATGCATCACCATCGGTCTCGCGCTGACTACCTGGTCGTGTCGCGAGACGGACATGAGTACCGAGCCGATTCAATTCGCCAAGGGCGGCATTCCCGGCCCGCCCGGAGGTGAGAGCCTGGGCAACAACCTGTCGTTCCCGGTGGTCTTTTCCGATGGGTTCACCAAGCCGCTGAGAGGCGAGTACGGATCACCTCAGTTCTTCGATGCGGACCTGTGGTACGTATGGAGCGACGGAAACTGCAAATTCATTACGGTCGATCCGGATCTTACCTGTCCTGCCGAATTGCCTCCGGATGCAACAGCTGTGTACCAGCAGCAGGGTGAGAGCAATTGGCAAGCAGAGTCGGTGACGCTCACGCCCGCCCCCGGCAGCGAGCTCTATGTCGATTGGATCGACTGGGGTGACAACCTGGAGGCGGTGGCCTGGTACCTGAATTCCAAGGTCCGCACCGAGGTGGTGCTGATCCAGGATCTCGTGGCTCCGATGACTGCCTTCGAGATGGTTTGGCTCTCTGGCCTGGGAATGAACGAGCTCTGGGGAACAAACACAGCCACGCTCGACAACGCTCAGGCGACAGTCTACACCCACTGTGCGCGCCTGTATATCCAGCGGCTCTTCATTGACCGCGAGGACATAACCGAAGGCGCTCTCACATGGGTCGCGGGAACCGGGTGGACCGAGACAGTTCCGCCTCCGGAGGGAGATGACCTAATCGGCGAGGCCTTCGTCGATAAGCCCGTTTGGTTGGGCGGCGACGGACCTGGCTACTACTCGGCCGAGATCAACGTCAAAGGCAAGGTCATCTACGGCTACAACTGGGACGTCAACAAAGAGAACGAAGGCGAGGGTGACTACCGAATCACCTTTGCCGTGGACGGAGAGTACTGCACAGCGACGCTAAACACTTTCTTCGATATGAATACCACCATAGTGGTGCCCGAAGAAGAGTCGGCCGTGATCGAAGAAGAGCCCGTTGGCGAGGGCGGCATCACAGGTATCGATTACACGAATAACCTCACCTATATCGACGTCATGATCAAAGGCAGGAAGGGCGGAGGCAAAGGCGGCAAAGGCGGCAAAGGCGGCTGACGATCGCGCCGAGGCGACCGCTTGAATCGGGCACACGGCTTCGCGGCCGCCTCGGTGACCAGTCGATGGCCAGTCTCAAACCGGGTAGCAACCGGCCTCTGCGATGGGGCCGGCACCCGCAACCCGCAAAGGAGGACCCACCATGAACGCGAGCCATCGAGTGGCGGCGCGAACCGGTACGGCCGTTATCGCGACGCTGGCCGCTGGACTCATTCTGGTTACCGCTTGCCGTGACCTCGAGACCTCGTTCGAACCCGGCGGACAGTACGGCCTCGCGGCTGCCGACTTACCCGCCGCCTGGGTGACGGGCGAGGTTGAATTTGCCTGGAAGGGTGGCAAAGGGGAGATGGGTCAGCAGACCGACGTGGTGAAACACGCCATGGCGGAGTTCAACGTCTTTCCCCCCACCGCGGAACGTCCGGCCAAGGGCGAGTTCTACTTCCGGGTCTACAACGAGGTCTACGACGATGTGGAGATGACGCTAGAGTGGAAGCTGCACCGCGAAGTGGCGGTCGAGGTGAAGGGTGTCTACGTCGATGTCGCCCAGATGAAGGGTTGGTTCGTCGGTGAAGTGATCAGCGATATCAAGATATGCACGGGTGGCGGCGGAGAAGGTGGTGAGTGCGATTGCGGCGGCGGCGGTGGTGGCGGTCACGACGGCGGCTGCACGCACGACGACGGCGGTTGCACGCACGACGACGGCACGACGACGGTACGGGCGGCGACAGTGGCGGTTGCACGCACGACGACGGTACGGGCGGCGATAGCGGTGGCTGCACCCACGACGACGGCGCCGGCGGTAATACCGGCGGCACGGGTAGCTGCGGCGGCGAGACCGGCGGCGACTGCGGTGAGACGGGAGGCGGCTGCAGCGGTGGCGGTCACACCGGCGGAGGTAGCGGATCCCCCTCCGGTAAGGACCGCACAGGTCAGTGGATCGCGGTGAAAATCCACGACCGGGACACGCCGGGCATCGGAATCGATGGCATCACCTGGCGTTGGTTCACGCCGGCCACGGTACCGAGCATCGATGACATCGATGCCTGGCCGCACCTATGTAAGAAGGAGATCCTCGAAGGCAACCTGGTCATTCACGTAAGAGACGGGTAGCCGTTCCCACCACGAGAGCGCCCGGCAGGCTCGTGGTACGATGAGTGTCCACGAGAATAACGAACTCGCCCTGCAGTCCCTGTCGGGCGCCTCGAACTAGCCCAAGATAGCCGGCCTTGCGCAGGTCAAGCGTCGCCCGGTATCGTATCGGTCGAGCAGGTCGGCCGCGGCAGCGCCGTGGTCAGCAATCCGCCGGGGTAAGCGTAGCCATACAAACCTAACTTCCGGCGGTCCTGGGGTTCGGGTGGGCACACACTCCGAGCCCCAGGCCTTTTTCTACCAGTGCTCTGAGTGAGTGTCGTCCTTCCTCGACTCGCCGCAAGACGCGGAGGGGGCTCGTCCGGCTTACTGGTCTACGACCTGATCAAGCCGTGACGATTTGCCCCTGCGGGCGGCACGCGTAGCTTGTCACCCTAAGCCCCGACCCAGACTGTCAGACCGGTATCTCATATTACCCGTAGGCCATCGACCTGTGGGGGGAGATCGTCTTGGCGGTTCAATACTGTAGCGCTTCTACCAATCAACGCCTCTGGCGGGAGCTGGAGGACCGGTTCCTCGGCGGCCTGGGTGCGTCGCGCGGGCCCGGCGCCCACCCGGCCTTCGTCTGGCTGACCCATCGGATTCAGCGAGACGCTCTATATATAGAGGCAGCCGCCCGGGGGCTCCCGGGCTGGCTGGCGCCGCCCATCGCTTTCTTCTCCGATCTTCCTGGTCTGTTCGGCATCACGCAGCGACGTATCGGGTTGCTCAGGCGCCGCGCCCTAATCGGCCGGTTGGCCCGCGAGCGGGGAAACGAGTGCGGGCTCGGCGGCGAGCTGGCGGAGCGGACGGGGCTGGTCCAGGGCCTGGACGGACTGTTCGGCGAGCTGCTGCCGGAGGGCGTGTCGGCAGAGACACTTGAGGCGGCGCTTGAGGGCATCGGCGATGACGATTTTGCCCGCTGCCGAAACGCCTGGGTCACCTCGGTGTTCGGCGCGTACCTCGACGCGCTGGACGAAGAAGGCATCTACGACCCCAGACAGATCCACGCGATGGTGGGGGAGCGAATCGCGGCGGGTGAGTTGCCCGAAGCGCTGAACGGTGCGACGGAACTCCAGATCTATGGCCTTACCTCGCTGCGCGCGCGCCGCAAACTCATCGAGGCGTTGGATGAGCAGAGCGACGTCGCGGTGACGATCTATGTCGCGGAAGATGTCGGCGGCGTCTCCGAGTTCGGCGATGAGGTAGAGGCGCTGGAGGATGCGGGCTCGAGTGACATCGTCGTGAAGCCCGCGCCCGATGGTCGCCGCGAGTTCGAGTGGGTCGCGTGCAAGGTGAAGGAGCTGTTGGTGGCCGGCGATTGCGACCCGCACGAGATCGCCATCGTCGCTCGCATGGGCCGCGACGACACGCGCCGAGCCCACGAGATCTTCACCGCCGCTGGCATCCCCAACACGGCCCGCATCCGCAGCCCGCTCGCCCAGGTCCCGGCGCTCAAGGCGCTGCTCGCGCTGTTCCGCGGCGCCGCCCGCGGCTGGACCTATCGCCCGCTCCGCGCCGTGCTCGCCGGATCGTACTTCGACATCGATGTCGACCTCCGCTCCATCGACTACATCGCCAAGGAACGGCGTGTCGAGGGTCTGGACCGTTGGGCCGTGCAACTGTGTCGACTGAAGGACCAGTTGACGAGCGCCGAGGACGATTGGCGCTACGCGAGCGAGGGTTTGTTTACCGATCGATTGGCGAAGGACTGCGAAGCGTTCGACGAATTCGTGAAGCAGGTCAGGACACTCAGCGAAACGCGCTCGTTGAGCGAGTGGGTGAAGCTGACGAAGCGACTGCTGAAGCCCGGGCTGTTCAACTTCCGCAGCCAGATATGCGATGGCCACGGCGAGCGGTGGGAGATCGTGCGGTTGGACCAGCGAGGTGTTGAGCGGCTGGATCGCATGCTGGTCGAGTGGCCGGAGTTCGACGGAAGCGAAGCGATCGCGCCGGACGAGTGGTACGGCCGGTTGCGTCAGTTCCTCGAGTCGAACGAGATCGCCCTCACCACGCCGTTGCAGACGGGCGTGCAGGTGCTGGAGGCGCACGAGGCGGCGCTCTTCCCGTTCAGGCACACCTTCGTGGTTCACGCAAACGACGGGGAGTTCCCGCGACGGCCGCCGGCGGGCGTCATCTTCTCGGACGAAGAACGGATGACGATGGCGGAGCGAGGCCTGCCGCTCTCGCACCGCGAGTTGTGGTTGCGACGCGAGCGGGCGTTGTGGCGATCGGTTACGGCGAACGCGAACGTCACGGTCACCTACCGAACCGCCGATCCCAACGGCGTGCCGTTGCTGCCATCGCTCATGGTGCCGGAGCACGACGCGGCGGAGGCGATCCCGCGGACCCAGTACACGTGGGACACGCCGTTCAATCGATCGCAGGCGCGTCGAGCGGCGGCCGCCCGGTTCGCTGAGTTGAAACGGAGTGGGGATGCCGGCGCCATCGAGGTGCCCGAGCCCGCGGCGCTGAAGCACGCCGTGCTGAACGCGTACGCCGAATCGCAACGTCGCGAAGGTCCTCGTGGCGCCGATCGCGAAGCCGGGATGCTGAACCCGTGGAACGGCGAGATTCGGGATCCGTGGGTGTTGGAGCATCTGTCGAAGAAGTTCGGCGACGACGGCCGGTGGTCGGCCAGCAAGTTGGAGACGTACGCCGAATGCCCATTCCTCTTCTTGGTGCAAAAGGTGCTCTATCTCCAGGATCTGGACGAGGCGGAAGAAGGTGCCTCGCTGCTCACGTTCGGCAGCGTCGCCCACGAGCTGTTGGAGCGCTTCTACCCGGCGATGTTGAAGGGACCGTTCCCCGGTGAGTTCGACGAGACGGCGGAGAGCCTCTTCGCCGATGTGGCGGCCAAGACCTTCGCGGAGCTAGAGGGCGACGACACACGGTGGTTGGGCATCCCACCGCTCTGGGCGGTGACGAAGCGCGAGCTGTTGCATCACTTGACGGAGTTCCTGCGTTGGGAGCTACCGAAGTTCGGCAACTGGAGGCCTGGCGAATTCGAGCTGGACTTTGGGTTCGGCGACGATGCGGTAGAGATCGAAGGCGAGGATTTGTCCGGTGAATGGCGGAAGCTCCGTGTGGTCGGCCGCATCGACCGAGTCGATGTGAAGGGTACGGGCGACGACGCCGCCTTTCGCATTCTCGACTACAAGACCAGCAACGTTCCGGCGAAGACGCACTACCAGCACGGCGTCGTGCAGATCCCCATCTACATGAAGGCGGTCGCCGGCCGCTTGAGCGGCCGTCCGGAGTACGGAGGCTATCTCTCCCTCAAGAAGCAGAAGGAAGGCGGCCAGGCCTATTGGGAGGACGAGAACTTCCAACGCGCGATGCAGCTCGCCATGAGCATCCCGGCGCGGGTTCGTGAAGGCAAATTCGAGCCGGCCGCCGCACAATCGGTGAGCCAGTGGCCGTCCTACTGGCCGGGGCTCGATGTGGTCCGGGTGAAGAAGATCCTCAAGGACAGGTGCCGGTTCGATGAGTGAGATGAAGTGGACCGGCGAACAGGCGGCGGCGATTCAGGCCGAGGGTCACACGCTGTTGACGGCCAGCGCCGGCACCGGCAAGACGACGACGGTGATCGGCAAGATACTCTGGCACCTTGGCTTCCCGGTGGGGGTGAACGGGGAGACGGGCGCGCCGATTCTGGAGTGCCCGGCGGACCGGCGGATGACGCTGCCTCAGGTCGCCGCCATCACGTTCACCGAGAAGGCGGCGTACGACCTCAAGAAGAAGCTTCGCGAAGAGATCGCCGAACATGCGCCAGAGCTGATCTGGGAGTTGGATCGAGCGACCGTCGGCACCATCCACAGCTTCTGCGGCGAGCTGCTCCGCGAGCACGCCATGCGATTCGGCATCGATCCGAGTTTCACGGTGCTGGACGAGCGGGAGGCGCCGCTCGAGCTCGACGACATCATCAAGGACGTGATTCTTCGGACGCTGCGCGACGGGGACGAGGGCACGGCGGCGCTGGTGCAGCGGTACACGTTGGAGGGTTACACCCGGACCCTGGGCGCCATCGACTACGTGCGTCAGATGATCCGCGACCAGCGCTGGCATGCGGAGCGCTACGCCAATTGGAGCGACGGCTGCGACCTGGATGTTGAAAAGCTTCGAGAGTTGGCGTCCGGCGCCTGGGACGTGCAGGACGAGGCGCCAATCGAGCTCTGCGACACGTTGTGTCGGTTAGCGTCCGAGGCGCTGCGGTTGTGGCGGCGACACGAGCACGAAGAAAATTTCCGGGACTTCGACAGCCTGATCCTGGATGTGCGGCGACTGGTGAGCGCGCCCGAAGGGCAGGCGGCGTTGGAGGGGATACGACGGCGTTACCGGCTCCTCATCATCGACGAGTTCCAGGACACGGACGGCGCGCAGCGTGACATCGCGTTCGCCATCGCCGGAATCGGCTCACTGGACGAAGCCGCGGTGTGCGAGGGAAGGGCGCCGCAGCTGTTCCTGGTAGGCGATGCCAAGCAGAGCATCTACCGGTTCCGGCACGCCGACATCTCCGTGTGGAACGCGGCGAAGCAGGCAATACACGGAGACGAAAAGCCGCTTCAACTGACGCACAACTTCCGTAGCGATCCCGCCGTCGTCTCGTTCGTAAATCGAGTGTGCGAGCCGGTGCTGACCCGGGTCGCGAAGACGCTGCAAGACGAGGCGCCGGAGAGCGCCGTCGAATACGTGGAGCTAGTACCAGCGCGGGATGCATTCGAGGCCGCCGAGGTAGAATGGTTCGAGACCATTGGTAGGAACGTCGGCGAGAAGCGGCTGCACGAGGGGCGCATGGTCGCGGCACGGATGCGTCAGCTGGTGGACGCCGGAACGCCCATCGTCGATCCCGATGGGGACGGCGTCACGACCCGGCCCTGCGCGTTCCGGGACATGGCGGTGCTGTTCCGGGCGCGGCACCTGGAAGGGTACGAGCAGGGGCTCCAGGAGCATGGGATCCCGTATTACCTGGCTGGCGACGCCGGGGTGACGGAGCGGCAGGAGATCGTCGACCTGCTTAACGTTCTGCGCCTGCTGGAGAACCCACGCGACGATCTCCGCGCCTTCGCTTTCATACGGTCTCCATTTGTCGGGCTGCGGGATGAGGTGATCGCCCGGGCGCGCCTCGAGATGAAGGGGCAGACGCTATTGCGGCGGGCGCGGAACTTTTTGAACTCGGGAACATGGACTGCACCAGATGACGAGTCGGCGATCATCGAGGTAGAGCGAGAGGCGCTGCGCGTCGGGCTCGACGTCATCGAGGAGATGGCGGCGCTTCGTTCGCGATTGCCCATCGATCATATAGTTGAAGAGGTCCTCGACCGTACCGGCTACCGCGAGCACCTGCTGCTCATGGACCAGCCCGAACCGAAGCTCGCGAACATCGCGCGCTTCTTGAGACTGCTGCAGGGTTATCGCAACCATACTGCGTCGACGTTTCTCGAGATCTGGGAGCGTTGGGAGGATGAGGCGTTCGGCATCCCCCAGGCTCCGCTGTACAGCAAAGAGGATGACGTGGTCACCCTCTCGACGATCCACAGCGCCA
>JBDHJS010000028.1:0-48320 GCA_039586795.1 Gemmatimonadota bacterium | reverse complement strand
CCGGCCTTCTCCAGGGCCTCGAGGCGAGCGATCCGGTACTCCGACCCCCCGACGGTGAGCGTACCATGACTTCCGAATGTATCGGCCATGAATGGATACCCTTTCACTGAGAGCGTGGTGGCGCCACTTAGACAACTCTTTCACGTAGCAAAGGTTTCGTCAATGGGGCTGGAGCGACTGGACCGACAATAAGCAACGCGGGCGGCCAGGAAAGGCCGCCCGCGCAATTCGTACTATAAGAATCCAGCTACGGTCTAGCCGACTCCGCCACTGGTCAGCGAGACGGCGAAGAAGAACAGCTCCTCGAGAACGAACAGCAGTTCGAACTCGAGCGCAAACGCCGCCACCGTCAGGAGTGCCAGATCCTGATTGGTCAACGGGCTATCCTCTGTGGGAACCAGGGTGAAGTCGAAGTTCGAGCCCTGGAACTCGGCGACCTGAGTGTCGTTGAACCAAACCCCGCTGCCCGTGTTGAGATTGCCGGTCGATTCATTGAGGTTGAGGACGATTCGGATCTCGAAGTCCTCCAGATCGTCGTTGATCACCCACGTATTCGAGGAGTTCTCGGTGCTGGCGTCGTACGACGAGTTATAGGAAACGCTGATCGGCCCGAAATCGATATCATAGGCGATCGTGAAGGCACCCGCGGTTGTACCGCTCGCGGTAAGGCTGAAGTTGAGCTGATCCGTACCGTTCGAGACGAAGCCCGACATGTTGAGGTTGGAATTCCCCTGTCCGTCGTCGCTACCGGTCACGCCGTAATCGAGCAGCGGCGTACCACCGACGTTGGCCAGCACGTCGACATCCAGAGTGCTCGTACCGCTGAGATCGATGATGTCGATGTAGCCGATGTCGTCCAGCGGTTCCACCGGCAAGAAATCAGTCGGGTCGATCGTATAGAGACGGAACCGAATGCCGTTGGCCGGAGCGCCCGTCAGGCTGGGATCGTCGACGTATCCAGGTCCACCCTGCAGGTTTGGATCCCAGATGCAGGTCGCGCCTAGCAGCGCCGACGGGATGTTCGTGACGTACAGATCACCGGCATGGCGCCGACCGAGCTGCTCGAGAAGCGCCTCGTGGGTCTTCGCCATTTGCCGCTCCGAGCCCCACACATCAAGGGTCGGGGAGGCGCTGAACGGTGCGAGAGGACCCGAGCCTGTGATCCCGGCGATGAAACTACCCAGTCCGTCGAGTGAGTTCAGCGCTTCGTTGTCGTTGAAGAACTCATCGATGACGCTATCGACGACTTCGCTCGTCTGGTTGGCGAGCTCTCCAGCCTGCTGCCGCTGCTGGGCATCGTTCACGTCATCACACGCTGCCAGGAACGACACTGTAAACGCCAGCGTCAGAATTCCTGTCAGTTTTGCCAATTTGAAACTCATCAAGTCTCCTCCTGGTCGCACGGTCCGCGGGTGCGGACCTGGTTGGGGCACGGCTGACTACAAACCGGAAACGGGACGCTTCCGCGTCCCGGCAACATCGAAGTCAGATATGTAACTCCGTTAGAAGAACGGCCCGGGCTAGGGTCTAGCAAGGTATAGCTATGCCGGCAAAATGGGCAAGCCCGCCGACGTTTGGGGCGCCGACGAGCTTCGAAGTCCCCCCATGCCAGCTCGCCTAGTTCATGCCCTCCTCGTGTTGCATGTCGGCATGGTGGCGAAGATCTTCGGCCATCTCCTTCAACTCGGCCAGGTCACGAACCATCTCGCTCCACCCGTACCAGAGCGCGTAGTCCGGGTTCGAATGGAACGCGCCTTGGAAGGCCCGCATCCGATGCTTCAAGAACATGACGAACGAGTTTGATACGCGAATAGGACAACTACCACGCCGCCAAGATGCCTCATCAGCTTTCAACCGGCAAGTGCTCCCTGGCCCCGACTTCTCCCTCGCGCTTTTCCTTGAGGAGTACCATCTTGCAGAAGCTCAATCCCGACAAGGAGGTACACCATGGCGGACCGCGTCAAGAAAGTCAGCTACTGCTACATGAAGGTGCCCAATCGAGCGGGCCAGGGCGCTAAGATCCTCGCCGAGTTGCGCAAGGAGAAGGTGGGTCTGCTCGCCTACTCCGGCTTTCCCATCAAAGGCGGCGCCCAGATCGACATGATCCCCGAGGATATGGCGGCGCTGAAGCGCGTTGCCCGCGCGCAGGGGTGGAAGCTCTCGAAGATGAAGAAGGGCTTCTTGATCTCCGGCGCCGACAAGCTGGGCGCGGTGCACCGCCACATCGACAAGCTGGCCGCGAAGAAGATCAACATTACGGCGGCGGACGCGGTTGCCGCCGGCAGGAAGCGCTACGGGATGATTCTTTGGGTCAAGCCGAAAGATTACGCCCGGGCCAGCAGAGTGCTGGGCGCTAAGTAGAGACTATTTCGACAGCCGACAGCGGACAGCCGCGTACCAGCGACCGAGGACAATTCGGCTACCGACGCCCGACTCCCGACGTTCGTCGCGCGACTGTCGCTCGATGTGAGCCGAACGTCGGACGTCGATCGCCCAACAGGACTCGGTCGACGAGCGACGAATATCGGCTGTCGGCTGTCGAAATAGACAACGACCGAAGACCGTCGATTTTCGGCTGTCGAACGTCGGCTGTCCCATGTGCGTCGAACGTCTAACGTCGAGCGTCGATCACAGAGAAAATCTCTCCCCCCGAACCGGCATCTCTACGCCCAGCGCGCCCTGCTCTTCGAGCCCGGAAGCGAGAGCGGTCATGCCTTCGGGTTCGCCATGCACCAAGAAAATACTCTTGACGTTGCCGTCGGACTGGACCCGCGACGCCCAACGCAGCAAACCGTTTCGATCCGCGTGGGCGCTGTAGCCGCCCGCCTCACGAATCTCGGCTCGGATCTCAGTCTCCTCGCCGTAGATCGAGACCGGCGTCTTACCTTCCAGTATCCGACGGCCCAACGTGTGCTCACCCTGGAAGCTGACAAACAAAACGGTTGAGGCCGACCTGGTCGCGTGGTGCCGAAGGTGGTGGAGGATGCGGCCGCCCTCGCACATCCCGGACGCGGCGATGATTACCGCCGGATCCTTGCGCTCATTCAGCTTCATCGAATCTTCGGCGGCGCGCAGGTACTTGAGGCCCGAGAAGCTCAACGGATCTCGATCGCTCTCCGTCAGCGCCGTTGCGACGTACTCGCGATCCCAGCACTCCGGATGCAGGCGGAAGACCTCGGTGGCGTTTACGGCTAGCGGACTGTCGACGAAGACGTCCACTACCGGGAGCTCACCGTCACCGCACAGTTCGTTCAATCGGTAGACGATCTCCTGCGTACGGCCCACGGCGAACGCGGGAATCAACAGAACGCCTTTTCGTTCGATCGTGTCCGAGACGGACTCGCGAAGCACATCACCGGCGTCGCCGCTGTTGTCATGCAGGCGGTTGCCGTACGTGCTCTCCATGATCACGTAGTCAGCGCCCTGCGCGACCTGTGGGTCACGAAGAATTGGCAGCCCCTTGCGCCCGATGTCACCGCTGAACACCAGCCGCGAATTTCGTCCCTTTTCTTTCGCATCGACGATCACGATTGCCGACCCGAGGATGTGTCCCGCGTCTTTAAATCGAACTGTCACGCCAGGAATCGGTTCGAAGGCCCGATCGTATGCGACAGTCCGGAATTGCGTCAACGTCTCGACCGCGTCGTCCTTAGTGTAGAGCGGTTCGAACAGTTTCTTCCCCTGTCTCTTTCGACGTTTGTTGACATACCTGACGTCGTTCTCTTGAATGTGCGCCGAGTCGACCAGCATATAGGCACATAGATCCCGCGTCGCCGGGGTCGAGTAGATACAGCCGGAGAAGCCCGCCTTGACCAGAGATGGCAGGTTTCCGCTGTGGTCGATGTGCGCGTGCGAGAGAACGACCGCATCGATCTCCGACGCGTCGAATGGCAGCTGCCGATTCCGCTCGAACGCCTCCTTTCGCCGGCCCTGGTAAAGGCCGCAGTCGAGGAGGAGCCGACGCCCACCCACCTCTACAAGGTGCATCGAGCCGGTCACCGTCTGAGCCGCGCCCCAGAACTGAACGTCCATTCTTCTCCTTTCTCTCGCTCCCGATTCAGGCGTTACGTTAGCCGGTCCTCGGAGCTGAAACCACCAGCTTCCTCCGACGCCCGCCCCGGCAGCTCACTGGGTACCCGAACGCGAATCACAACGGGCGCTGGTAACATGTTTCCATGTCGGTTACCGTAAGGTAACATCGGAACCTTCCAGAACAACGTCAGATTCGGACCACGAATCTCGTAACCCCTTATACAGCAAATCTTTAAGCCCCGTGGGGTGGCTATGGTACGGCTCCTGCTCAGGTGTAGAGGCTGGAATCGAGAAGTTAGTGGCCTCGACTGGAGCAGTATGATGAGTAAGGAGAGCGGAATGCACTTCCAAGAACACCGGATGCAGCTGCCGGACACGGACGCCCGGAGGCGGGCCATGTTCCTTGTGTCTCTAATAACAGTTGGCGGCATCGCCGCACTGGTGACGATCGAGCGCTCGCTGGGCATCACCACCAACCTGACCCGAGAAGAGATCGACACGGCGATGGGGGGTCTCGAGTTCACGCTCCAGATACTCGCCATCGGTTCGGCCTTGCTTCTGTTCTCGATGTCGGTCTGGCTCGTTCGGATGTCTCACAAGGCCTGGACAACGGAGCAGTTCCCGCCGGCGGGCACACAGGTGATCCGCGCGACGGAGGTGTTGACCGGCGCGGCGGCGCGTAGGAAGGCCATCTTTGGTTTCCTATTCGCGGGATTCGTCGCTATCAGTGGTGTGGTGAGCGCGATTATGCTCTGGGGGATCGCCGAATCGATGACGGCGTTCTAGGTGAGTTGTCTGGGCCGGCCACTAGTTGCAGGGTGGCCGGTTTGTGGCGACCAGCGCCTTGTACTCCCGACCGATCAACACCGCCAGCACGAGCCATCCCACAAGCAAGAGGATATTGAACAGCGCGAAGTCGGTGACCCGCGCTGCCAGGAAGGTTGTGCCCAAGAAGATCACCGCCGCGGACAGCACGTCACCCGCGCGGACAAAGAAGGTGTCGATCGCCTGCTTTGCCTTGTACTTCTGTTCGCGTGTGCAAGGCAAGAACAACATGTTGCGAACGGTGTTCTGCAGCGAATAATCGGTGGCGTTCTCCACCGTCTTCGCCCAACGGGCGTACATGAGAACGGGCGCGAGAAAGATGATCGCATACACGCCCAGCGCTATTATCGGCAGAACGAGTAGAGCACCGGCAACGCCTAGTAGCTTGACTACGCGGGCGACGAGGAGCGCCTGGATGAGCAGTCCAAGCACGTTCACGACGCCGAAAAACTGCGCATAGAACGCGCCGATATACTGACCCTCGTCCAAGTCGCCCACTGCGCCACTTGCCACAGCATCTGCAGCCGTATCCGTCACAATGCTACTCAGAATGTATTCCCCGGTGCTGTTCACCCAATTCAGAACCAGCATTAGCAGTGCGATGAGCAACAGATACCGGCACCTGAGTACCATGGCGAAGGGATTCGGGCCCCGCTTCCCCAGAGTCTCCGTCAGCGTTTGTAGATCGAGATCAGGACCCTTTCCTTGTTCAGGCTCTTCGCCCTCCGGTTCCTCCAAAGCTCTCCTAATGTCCTCGACGCGTATTCCGCCCGTCGCTGCGGGCATCGTTCCGGTCGTGAACATACCGGGAAGGCCTGCCTCCTTCTTACGGCGCTCGCGGGCATCTACGTAGTTGGTGACGAGCACACTGAGAACCAGAAGCACCGCCGCGACCAGCATTGGCTCCAGTACGCCAAACGATTCGATTATCGGCGCCGCAGCTAACGCGCCGAACACGCCGCCGGCAGAAGCGCCGACGGCCACGACGGGAAATAGCCTCTCTCCTTCGGAAGTCGTATACAGGTCGTTGGCGAACGCCCAGAACTGAGCGATCACCATGCCGTTGAAGATCCCAACGTACAGGTAGTAGGCGATGGCCAGAGGCAGCGGGGCGACACCAAGACGCGCCGCGCCGTAGAAGAATCCAAGACAGGTAATGAAGAAGAAGGTGACGATGTTGATGAGCCGGCGACGTGGCATGCGCGATGCCAGCATCCCATACGCCGGCACAGCGGCGAGTAGGAGAATCGCCTGCCCCGCAGAGGAATAGCTCTTCACCTCCGCGCCGCCCCCCACGAGTATGAGGGCTTCACGGACCGGCTTCATGAAGTAGTAGGCAGCGAGAATCAGGAAGACGTTCAGCGCGAGGAGCATCACAGTCGCTCCCTCGCCCGTCCTCACGTCGGAGAAGAGGCGGAGAAACCTCTCGGACCAACTATCGCGATTCTGCATCGTGAACGGGCTCAGCCGTCCCGGCGTCCCTCGTCCTCTTTAGAGGCCGATCGCCCGCTCCGACGCTCGTCTTCGACCGCGGCTTCGGCCTCGGCCTGCCCCTCTTGGCGGGCCGCGTCTGACTCCGCATATCGCTCTGTAGTCTCAGCCGGTTCCGCCATCGCGTCGCGGTCCTCGCAGCACACGGGCACGCCCACCCAGACGCCGCCGCCGGGGTACATACCTGGGTATCTGCCCGGATACCCGACCCACGGTCCGGGTGTCGCAACTCCGACGTAAACGCTGCCGCTGCCGGAACCACAGCCCACCGACGACAGCGACGCCAGGCCGGCGAAAGCGAACACCAGAAACTTCGCACGGCTCATCATGGCCTGCCTCCCGAGTCATTATCATCAACGGGCCACTTCTGAATGGCGAAAGCGGCGCCGGATGGGTCCGTAACGACACCCACGCTAGCACTTCGGATACCTGGCTGCGGCGGAATGAGGACCGCGCCACCCAACTCTTCGACCCTCTTCGCGACGTCTACCGGGTCTGTGACGTTCACATAGGGTAGCCAGTTCGGAACCACTTCTTCCCATGGCAAGTGGATGATTCCAGCGCGACGGCGACCGTCACGCATCAGCACTTGATAATCGGCATCGCCGGGAATGTCGAAGGTCTCAGTCTGATATCCCACCAACGCACCATAGAACTCGACCGCCGCACCTACATCGTGAGCCCACAGCTCGGTCCACATCCAGCGATTGGGAATCGGATCGGAACCGACAGGCAGGTCCGGCGGATCCCCCGTCGTGGCTCGCACGAAGATGAGCATGGCGCCCTGCGGGTCGGTCACCAATGCCAGCCTACCTCGGTCGGGGTAGTCGGTGCCACCCCCGTTTACGGTTCCGCCCAGCCGTTCGACCTGCTCCACCGCCTGATCGACATCTTCCACCGACATCGAGCTCAGCCAACGCGAGCTGCTGACGTCACGGTCCGAATCCTCCGCCATCGGGACGATGCCTCCGATAGCAGTGCCGTCATGCATGATCACCGTGTAGGCCGCTTCCCTACCCTGAATCTCCTCGTAGTCCCAGCCGAACAGCTCTGAGTAGAAATTCTTTACGGCAGGCACATCATCGGTGACCAGATCGTACCAGACGATCTTGCCAATGTGATAGGTGTTGGTCGGAGTCGGCGTCACGGGATTGACGGTCAAACGCGGTCCGCTCGCGCACGCGCCGACCGCCGCCAGTCCTGAGGCCAAGATGAGCGCTTGCGTCGCTAGACGTAGACGAAAACGCGAATGACAGCTTCCCATATCCGGTGAACTCATGAACGCTTCCTGTTGCGGTAAGTGCGATTCTGCACCTCGTGATCTCGCGCAATCGTAAACCGATTGCCCGGCGGCGTGGTTCCTAGATACTCGCTGGGATATCACGGTGTACGTCAGTAGTGAGGGCAAACATAACGGCGGGTTGGACCGTCGCAAGCATGGGCAACCCGCCGCCGTTCTACTCCTAATAGGAGGTGTCAGGGAGTTCGTGGTCTCTCTGGCGCTGCCGGTTTCGCCCGTCGAACTCGTTCAATTATTCGCAAGAAGCGCGGATCGCCGCGTACCGGATCCCAAACCGGATCGCCGCCCAATGTGTACAGCTTGCGATCTCGTTGCTCAACGGCAAGCTCCAAACTCTGCATCGCCTCGTCATAGCGGCCGAGCGCCACCAACGCGGCAGCGATGTCAACCTGCGACTGCTCCCCTCCTTGTGCCTCGCGCTCGCGGAATTCGGCCAGGCGCAGTTCCCAATAACCCCTAGCCGATCGCTCTGCTACCGCACGCTCGAGATCCGACGCCGAGGCTTCCTCGACTTCCGCGGCGCTCTTCTCCATCCGCTCCCGCCGTACTTCGACGGCGCCGGCATAATCGCCGCGCATCACGTAGATGTACTCGAGCTCTTCCCAAGCCTGATCGAAGCTCGGATCATGTTCGAGCATCGTACGCAGCATGGCTTCGGCGTCATCGTACCGACCCTGCGCGGCAAGATACCGGGCTCCTCCCACCCGACGCAGCGGCACGGCACGCCAGCGATCCGCCGTATCTCTGGAGAGCGCAATCCGCTGCGCCTGGCTCCCGAATTCCGTAAACTCCGATCCCCATGCGCCTTCGGGTACCACAACCGAATCGACTACGTTCACGCCCGCGACAGCCGTAAGCTCATGGTTCAGAGACTCGGCCATCACGACCACGTACCGATTGATCTCGGACAGTACCGCCTGGGCTTCCGGCGACTCGGCGTCCAACTCCACCGCCTTCGTCGCCACCTGAACGAGAGTTCGCAGGTCGATCGTGCTGTCCGATTCGCTCATCTCGAGCAGGAATTGAGAGCCAGCGAGACCGGCATACGCCGGAGCATACGTGGAGTCGAGCTTCACCGCCTCCTGGAAATGCTGGATCGCCTCCTGATGCCCTTCCGGCGTTTCTTTCGACGCCTCCATACGGCCACGCATGAACTCCATGTGTGCCTCTGGATTCGCCTCTTCCAACGATGCCAACCGCGTCTGCTCGTCCGGCGTGATCTCCGCCTGGATCTCGTTGGCGATCGCCAGCGCCACCTCGTTCTGCAGTGCGATGACATCCGTCAGATCACGCTCATAGCGCTGCGACCAGAGGTGTGTGTCGGTCGGCCCGTGGATCAGCTGAACCGTGATCTGGACCCGGTCACCCGACCGGAGCACCGACCCCTCGATGATCCCCTGAACGCCCAGCTCACGTGAGATCTGCGGCGTCGTCTTCGTCGTCCCCGCGTACTGCGTCACCGAGGTCCGTGAAACCACGCGCACCGAAGCCAGCTGACTCAGCTGCCACACTACCGCCTCGTGCATCCCGGCCGAGAAATAGGCCTGGTCGTCAGTCTCCAGGTCTGAGAAGTCCTGGAATGGCAAGACGGCCAGCGAGCGGATCGGCGCGCTCGGGTCGCTCGACACGGGGTACAGTCCGCTGCTCATCGGGGCGGTCTCGCCGGGAGACCCCTGCAACGAGCTGTCGCCGTTGAACGTCATCATCCACCAGCCGATGACTCCGACCGTGACGACCGTAACCCCCAGCAACGCCAGGCGTGGGAGCAGGCGGCTGGGCTGGATTAGCCGTTGGGCGCCAACTTCCAGATCCTGAGTCCGGCGTATGCCCTGCGGCGTGATCTCGTAGATCCAGGCCAGGACAAGAACCACAGGAAAAGCAAGAAGCGTTACCACAACCAGCAGCCTTAGCGCCCACTCCGGCGCCTCGAAGACCGGCAGCACGATCTCGCCCGCCTGGAGGAGAACGAAGGACACCGCCGCGTAAGCGATAGCCGCACGCCACACGTGGCGGCGCTTGAGCTCCGTCAGGAAGTGTCCAAGTTTTGTTGGCTTCTGGTCCATAGGCTCCACCGCTCTCTATCCCTTAATAAGAGGATGCATCTGACGGCCAAAAGGATGCATCCGCCTCGTAATCTCTCACTACGCCGGCAGTCGCGCCACGTTTCGACCGTCGTTGCCGCGGCACGCCTGCGCCGCTAAGCTGATCTTTAGAGACTCAGCGAGAGTTTTCTAATGCTCCACCTCGCTATATCGTTTGCCCGTCGCCGCTTCGCCTTGGGGGTGGCCCTGGCGGCCCTGGCCGCGCCGCCGACCTCACTGGCGCAAGATGACACGACGTTTTCAGCCCACGCAACTCTGCGAGGCTGGGAGGAGCAGGTGCGCCTGGCAGTCTTCGACCGCGGCGGCAGCTTCCACGGGCGCACCAGCGATCTGGGAATTCTCCAGCGCTTCAACGAGCAGATGGACGGCGAATACTCACTCGACGTCATCTCCTCGATGTTCTCCCTCTCAGAGATATACAGCTGGTACCAGCAAAACGATGGCGTTCGCTTCTGGGCGGGAAGTATCGACCACCTGCAGCTCGTCCGCTATGGCGACTTCAAGGCGGACGTCGCGCTAGGCGCCAATTGGTCGGCGAACACGCAGTTCATCCACGACCAATCGCTAACCACGAAACGCAACCTGGTGTGGCTCGGTTTCGCCAAGACGCTAGGCGATGGAGTTTACCGCGCTTTCCTACAGGCCACGCTAAACGCAGAGAAACCGGAGACGGACATCGAGGCAGGCCTGATGTGGAAACCAGGACACACGACGCTGACGATGGCGTTCGCGGCGCTGGACGTCTTCTCGGATGTCGTCTACCAGTCATTGAAGGTGGACCCCGCCATCGCCGACACCGCGCTGGACTATCTCGCGCACCCCTTCTCGGGCCGAATTGCTCTGTCGACGCCGTTGGGCCGACGGTTCAGGGCTGAGGCCTACGGCCTGCTAATGACCCCGACGACCGTAGTGGTCGAGTCCCAAACCCAGACAGGAGACGGCTTTCAACAGGATGAGCGCTACGGGTACGCTGGCGGTCTCCTGGAGTGGGGACCGTCCAGGCGATCAGCTGTAGGGAGTTTCGCGACATGGGTATCGGCGAGTCTGGACCGCCGCCCGCTGACGAACGGGAGGCCCGAGGACGCGTTCGATTTGACGGAAGCGACCTGGAGCGTTGGGCTGTTCGCGATTCACCAATTCGACCCGCACCTCTCATTCGAAGGTTGGTTGGCCAGAGTATGGAGAAGCGAGGACCGGATACGTCCCGACACCACGGTCGCCGCCAACGTCGACTACGAGGATCGAACGTGGGCCGGCCGAAACAGTCTTATATATAGAACGACACGCGGCTTCCAGGCGGTGTTGGGCCTCGATTTCACGTCGCGCTGGACCAGTGGCCCGGCGCCTGTGCCGACACTCGAACCCCTCAATCAAGACAACGCACGCCTGCGCGCTGACATCGGATGGTCCTTTGGTCACGCTCTGTTTGTCGCGGGAGCCAACCTTGACGTGGATCACTTCAGGTTCGATGGAGCACACGGCAGGTTCGCGCTCTATTGGTAAACGCGGCGAACCTCTGCGCAATCCGTCGGGAACACACGTGACCCCTCCCAACGTTCCACCTTTCAAGAAAGGAAGGGTCGCAACGAAAGCCTGAGATAGGAGGGCATTGCCCCATGCCAATTCACATATCCCGGCTGAGGAGCGTCTACGTCCTGATCATGCTGGGACTGATCGTGGCGCTGACACCCGTCCCCACCCATGCCCAGTTCCCACCAGATTCGTTCAACAACCTCCGGGTATTGCCCGAAGACATCGGGGCCCGACAGCTGATCGGCACCATGCGGTCCTTCGCTCTGGGGCTTGGCGTCCGATGCTCGTTCTGCCACGTGGGAGAAGAAGGACAGCCGCTGGCCACGTACGACTTTGCGGCCGACGACAAGCCCGAAAAGCTCAAGGCCCGCGAGATGATTCGCATGGTACGGTCCATCAACATCGACTACCTGGTCAGTCTGGAGAACCGTATCGACCCATTGATCGAGGTCAACTGCGCAACGTGTCATCATGGAGTCTCGCAGCCGCGGCCCATCCAGACGATCCTCGTGATGGCCTACGAGGAAGGCGGCCTGGATGCGCTGCAAATGAAGTACAACGAGCTCCGCGACGAGTACTACGGCAGCTACTCGTACGATTTCAGCGACATGATGCTGATCGACGTCGCACAGCAGCTGGGCCGGCTGGGAAGCCCGACCGATGGTCTCGTGATGCTGAAGCTGAATGTGGACATGAATCCGAACTCCGCGTTCGCACGAAGCTCCTACATCTCGCAGTCGCTGGAGATGGCGTTCATGGAAGGCAGCGAGCCGGGGCTCGCTCAGTACGAAGCACTCTCAGATGAGTTTGACGACAGCGCCTTCGCTGAAGGCATGCTGAAGGCAATGGGATACCGCTTCATTCGACGCCAACGGGCTCCTGAGGCGATTCAGATCTTCAAGCTCAACGTGTCGCTGCATCCGAATTCCTCGAACGCCTACGACAGCCTTGGCGAGGCCTACATGGTGAGCGGCGACAGGGTACTGGCCATAGAGCACTACGAGAAATCACTCGAACTCAATCCGGAAAACGAGAATGCAGCGGCGAAGCTCAAGGAGCTGAAGGGCAACTGACGGCCTCTTCACACATGAAGTGATTCGATCCAGGGGCTGGGACAGGGAAACCCCGGCCCCGACTCCCGCGTAGTGCCGACTGTGACCCGGGGCTGCGTGCCTCGGGATGGTTCGGCGAAGCCCCAGCCAGAACCGCACTCTGCGTGAGATCATGGATCGACTCTGGAAGGACCTCAGTTATGCCGTGCGCGTGCTCATCAAGCGCCCCGGCCTCTCAACCATAATCATTCTCACTCTCGCAATTGGAATCGGCCTGACCTACGGCGTCTTCTGCATCGTGAACGGCGCTCTCTACAAGGGTTTGCCTTTCGACGAAGCCGACCGATTGATGATGGTTGGGAGAACCGACGCGATTCACAACATCGATTTCATGGGCGTATCTGTCCACGATTTCGTGGATTGGACCGATCAACAAACCACCTTCGAAGGGCTGGCCGCCTTCTCCACCGGCAACGTCAATCTGGCGAGCGACGACCGGCGTCCGGTTCGCTACACGGGTGCTTTCGCGGCAGCCAACCTGTTCGATGTGCTGCGGGTCCAGCCGGTCCTGGGGCGCAGATTCCGCGAAGGCGAGGACCGGCCCGGCGCCGAGCCCGTCATCATCATCGGTCACGATGTTTGGCAGGAGCGCTTCAACGGCTCACCGGACGTCATAGGCCGCGTGGTACACGCCAACGGTGAGCCCCGCACCGTGATCGGCGTTGCACCTGAAGGCTTTATGTTCCCCGACCGAGAACAACTCTGGCT
Source organism: Gemmatimonadota bacterium (assembly GCA_039586795.1). GTDB lineage: Bacteria > Gemmatimonadota > Gemmatimonadetes > Palauibacterales > KS3-K002 > Kutchimonas. The sequence goes on along the minus strand of JBDHJS010000028.1, from coordinate 35,217 downwards.
GCCTTTGGAGCTGGACCCAAATGCGAGCGAACGAGGCCAGGGCCCCTACTTCATGGTCGTTGGTCGCCTCAATGATGGGGTATCGCTGGACCAAGCTGGCGCCGAGTTCGCCACCATCGCCCGCCGACTGGAGCAGGCGTACCCGGAAATCAACGAGGGAATCGGCACAACGATTAGAACCTTCAACTCGCTGATGCTGGGAAGCCAAGCGGGGGCCCTGCTTCACACGATGCTCGCCGCGGTCATCGGTGTACTGCTCGTCGCCTGCGCCAACGTCGCCAACCTGCTCCTCGCCCGCGCTTCCACGCGAGGCCGCGAAGTAGCGGTGCGCTCGGCGCTGGGTGCCAGTCGCCGGCGTGTGATTGCCCAACTGATGACCGAGGTCGCTGTGCTCTCCGCAATCGGCGGGGCTCTCGGGCTGGTCCTGGGCCACTACGGGCTGTTGTGGTTCGATCGCATGACGAACGTCGAGCCGCCGCCGTTCTGGATCACGTTCGAGCCCGACATCAGAGTCGCTCTGTTCGTCTTGGCGATTCTGGTCTTCTCAGCCGTATTCTCCGGCTTCGTCCCCGCCTTACGCGCGACAGCTTCCAACGTCGCCGAGTCCCTGAAGGACGAAGGCCGCGGTTCCTCCAGCTTCCGCCTAGGCAAGTTCAGCACGGGTCTCATCATCGCCGAGGTAACCTTGTCGTGTGGCCTATTGATTGTCTCCGGACTGATGATCAAGAGTGTCACGAATCTGAAGACGAGAGATCTACCGTTCACGGTCGAAAACGTGTTCACCGCCCGACTTAGACTAACAGCCGATGAGTATCCGGACACGGCAAAACGCGTCGGTTTCTACGAACAGCTGTTGCCGCGGCTCGCGGCCCTGCCAGGCGTAGAGGCGGTGACGCTTTCAGACGGGCTCCCTGCGACGGGAAACGGCGCACGCGTGTTCGAATTGGAGGGCGCATCCTACGCGACGGAAGAGGACTACCCGGTGGCCCGTGAAGGTATCGTGACTCCCGGCTATTTCGAGACGTTCGAAACACCAGTGCTTCGCGGCCGGGCGTTCAGCGTCACTGACACAAGAGAGAGCCTCCCGGTAGCGGTAGTGAACGAGACGTTCGTGCGAACGCATTTCCCAGATGACGACCCCCTGGGTCGCCGCATTCGCATGGGAAGGGGCGATACTACGGCCCACTGGTTGACCGTCGTTGGCGTCGTACCCGACATGCTCATGGAAGGGATGTCAAATCCTAACGCCAGCCCGTCCGGATTCTACATCCCGATCTCGCAGAGCGGTGTCGGCACCTTCGTGAGCATCGCGATACGGGCCCGTACGCAAGCGATGGCGTTGACGCCGGACGTACGTCTGGCTGTCGAGTCTCTCGATGCTAACCTCCCTATCTACGAGGTGCTCTCCATGAAGGACGCCATCGCCAAAGAGACCTGGTTCTACTGGGTCTTTGGCAGCCTGTTCATGATCTTCGGACTCATGGCCATGTTCCTCGCCGCGGTGGGCTTGTACGGAGTGATGTCGTTCGCCGTCAACCGCCGCACACAGGAGATGGGGATCCGCATGGCGCTGGGCGCGAATGGGCCGCGCCTCGTGCGGTTGGTCATGAAGCGCGCCGCGACACAGCTGGCGATCGGCGTCGTGCTCGGCATCGGGCTGGCGGCGCTTGCCGTGAACCCGCTGCAGTTCATCCTGTACGAAGTGGATGTCCGAGACCCGGCGGTATTCGGAACCGTTGTCGCGACCATTGCGCTGACGGGACTTCTGGCGAGCTTCGTTCCCGCCACCAGGGTGACGAGGGTAGACCCGATCTCGGCGCTGGCCACCGAGTAGCACCGACGACGTCGTGAGAACGATAGCCGGGTCGCTGCGCAGGCAACGACCCGGCTTCATATTCTAGGCTGGCGCAGAATTACTTGAGCTGCTTCGGCGGCGTCTTCTCCTCGCCCGATTCCAGACCACGACGTCCCGTCCGCTCCGCCATCGACGTGAGGCGATCCGCCAGCTGCATGAGCCCCGGCCGCCTTGATCTGTGCATGGCCTGAATCACGCCATTCGCCGTCAGAAAGCCCCCGGATCCCCCGCCGATGAGGATCGGGAAGGCAACCCCGGGCCCCTCAGGTACCCCCAGGAACGTGGCGATCCCGAGTCCTAGCAAAGCTCCGGCGGCCGCTCCCCACCCCGGAATGACGAACTTCCAACCCCAGAGCTCGAAGCGTTCCTCGACATGTATGTGCGTCCGGCCAGCCTGGGGAGTGACGGTGACGACGATCTTTCGGCCCTCGGCCCCCACTGCGGCAGGGCTCCAGGTGAGCGTGCCTGCCAGTGACGTGGTGTGACCAACGATCCCCAGCGTCGATTGGATCTGAGCCACCAACGCCGCGTGGTCAGCCTCCGAGATCTCGCCTTCGACAGTTCGGTCGATCGTCAACTTGTCCTTCACCCAGTTGTACTTGGGCGGCGCATCCCGCGCCGCGATAAGAGCGGCAGGCGGCTGTTCGAGCTCCCTGATGGCGTCGCGCACACGTTGAGGTGGTATCCCCACTTCCGCCGCCACCTGCTCAACGCCGCCGATCGATAGGGCATGGTCTTCCGTCGGGCGCTCGACCTGCAGCTCCGCCGCCCGGGCGACGATGTCGCGGACCTCATCGTCTCTGTACTTCGCCCCGTCCGCCGACCCGGCAGCAAGTGCATCCACGAACGCCCTGGACGTGGCGAACCGATCCGGCGGCCGTATCGCCAGCGCCCGAACCAACGCCTGCTCTACTCGGCCCGGCAACAAGTCCAGCTGCGCCCGCTGCTCCAGCGGCGCATCAAGGAATCGACCGACGCGCATCTCGTCTTTCGTCGGCCAGACGGCCGGCGTCTCCACGACCAACATCTCGAACACAACGCAACCCAGGCTGTAGACGTCCGTCCGCTCGTCGATCACTTCACCGCGCCCCATCGCCTGTTCGGGACTCATGTAACCGGGCGTGCCGAGCGGAACGCCGCTGCGTGTGAGATTCTCCCTACCGACCTCGCTCAGCGCCTTGGCGATCCCGAAGTCGGCCACGATAGCCAGCCCTTCGGAGAACAGAACGTTTTCCGGCTTGATGTCTCGATGGACGATGCCGCTGGCATGAGCGTATTCGAGGGCCGTCGCGACCTGGTCCGATATGCGGAGCGCTTCATCCAGTGGAAGCCGTGCGCCTCCCAGGCGAAGCCGCAGCGAGCCACCCGCCATGTACGGCATGACGTAGAACAGCAGTCCGCCGGCCTCACCTGAATCGAGTAGCGGGAGAATATGAGGGTGATTGAGCCGCGCCGTGAGCTTGATCTCTCGAAGGAATCGATCCGTGCCGATCGCCTCCGCCAGCTCCGAGCGCAGCACTTTGACCGCGACATCGCGATCGTGCCGAATGTCGCGGGCCAGATAGACCGTCGCCATGCCGCCGCTGCCGATCTCTCGTTCGATCCGATAGCGGTCGGCCAGCGCACTCCTAACCGACTCGATTGTGTCTGCCATCGGCCGTGAAGATGGTCTTTCCTTCGCCCCGTCGCCAGCACCGCAGGCGTTGCCGGACAAGTCTTAAGATCGCAGGATTAGACTATGAACACGACAACGCGAGCAGTTCTGATCGAGCGCCACGGGCCGCCCAAGGTACTGGTCGAGCGCCAGGTTTCCCTACGAGAACCAGGGCCCAACGAGGTTCAACTGCACGTGCAGGCGGCGGGTGTCAACTTCGCCGACCTGGCGATGCGCGCCGGGCTGTATGGAACGGTACCCGAGCGGCCTTACAGCCCTGGATTCGAGGTCGCGGGCATGGTGGCCCGAGTTGGTTCCGACGTCGAGGGTTGGCGGGAAGGCGACAAAGCCGTTGCCCTCATGCGCTACGGCGGCTATGCCCACGACGTCGTTCTTTCCGCCGACAACCTGTTCCAGTGTCCCACAGATCTGACGCCCGTTGAGGCCGCGGCGATCCCGGTCGTCTTCCTGACGGCCTGGATCTGCCTGTACGAACAGGCAAACGCTCGCCACGGCGAAACGGTGCTGGTGCTTGGAGCGGGTGGTGGCGTCGGAACGGCCGCGGTTCAGTTAGCGTTGCGAAGAGGATTGCGGGTGATCGGCACGGCGGGAAACGAGCGCAAACGGAAGTTCGTGACCGACGAGCTTGGCGCCGCGGCTTGCTTTGATTCGCTGGGCGACTGGGAGCCAGCAGTACGCGAGTTTGTCGGCGACCGTGGCATCGACATCGCCCTCGATCCCGTCGGCGGGCAAGCTACAGCCGCGTGCCGCCGGCTGCTGGCCCCTCTGGGTCGTTTGGGCTTCTACGGTCTGAGCGCTGGGATACCGAAAGACAAGAAGAGCCTGCTGCGCGCCGCCTGGGCCTTCCTGCGAACGCCGCGCCTTCACCCGTTCTCGCTCATCGAGTCGTGTTCCGGGATCTTCGGCGTACAGCTGCTGCATCTGGGCTCGAAGGAGCCGATCCTCCGTACCGCGCTGGAGGAGATCTACGGGGAGGTGACCGCCGGCAATCTGCGGCCCATCATGGATAGGGTCTTTCCGCTCGATGCGGAGGGGGCAGCGGCGGCCCATGCGCATCTCCATGCCAGGCAGAATCTTGGCAAAGTCGTATTGGAGACGGCCTCGGCTTCCTAGATCGGCACAACTTCTGCATGTCTCGGTATGTGGAAGTTGACCTCTGACAGCTGGTTGCGATGCTACGTCACTGTCTCTACTGCGGCCGCTCGCTCTCACGGGAGGGCGTGCTCGAAAGCCTCCGGGCCGGCGTCCGGTTAGCGTTCGATTCCGAACGCCGCCGGGTCTGGACGATCTGCGACCGCTGCCACGGCTGGAGTCTGTGGCCGGTCGAGGAACGTGCCGCCGCCCTGGCGCGCCTAGAGAGAACGGCCCAGCGCGCCCGGTTGCTGTACCAGACGGACAACGTGGCGTTGCTCGAGGCCAACGGGCGCAACCTCATCCAGGTCGGTCGTCCCCAGCTTCCCGAAGAGGCCTGGTGGCGCTACGGTCGAGAACTGCGCCGCCGCTACGCCAGCTACAGGAGCCGGCTGTCGCTCGTGGGGGCGCGCGCCTACGCGGCTGTGTCGTATGTGGGCGCGAACATGGGAATCCAGCGGATTACGGGGGATTTTCACCTGGAGGAGGACCTTTACGCTGGTGTCATGCGGTGGCGGCGGTTCGGGAGAACGGCGTGGAGCGGCCGCGCCCCCTGCCCTTCCTGCCGCAGCGTGCTGTTAAAGCTCTTCTACTTCAGGACCAAATACCTGATCCTGCTCCCCGGCGAAGAACACGAGCTGGCGATCGGACTGCCGTGCACCCGCTGCGATCCCTGGACCACCGAGAAAGTCCACCGCCTGGAGGGGCCGGCCGCCGAGCGCGTGCTGCGAAGGGTGCTCTCCTATCAGAACGTCAAAGGCGCCTCAGAAGAGGAGCTAACCGACGCCATCCACAACGTCGAAGCGGCCGGATCGGCCAATGATCTGGTGAGCAAGCTGGCGTCCGAATGTACGCCACTCTACGAGTTGGACGCGTCAAACACCCTGGCGCTGGAGATCTCGGTGAATGACAACGCCGAGCGTCGCGACTTGGCGTTTGAGGCCGCCGCCGCCGAAGCGGAATGGCGCAACGCCGAAGAGCTAGCGTCGATCATCGATCAGGAACTTCTGCCCTAGCTAGCCGTCCGATCCCGAACAGTTGTGTTCGGGTTCGAACACCCTGGCGACCCCGGAATCCCACTCGCGAACGGCTCCCGTTGCTGGCCAACCGGGGCGCTCCAATATTACCGCCTCGGGTCCTGCGTGATTCTCTTGAACATCCATCGGTAGGTACGTCATGACGCAAGAGATGCGATTCGATTACTGCATCGCTGGCGGCGGAATCGCGGGTGTGCTGCTCGCCAGCAAGCTCGCCGCCTCCGGGAAGAGCATGGTCATCCTGGAGCACGGAGCGCGCTTCACCGAGGCCGACCGCTCCGAGATGTTGCGTCGAGGAAAAGAAACACTGAACGACTACGCCGACTACAACGACGACGTCGACGAATCGGCAACAACTCCGCACAGCTCAGCCGAAACCGAAGGCCAGATGATCGAATGGGCGCATCAGCGCTTGTTCGGCGTTGGTGGTACGGCCCTCCATTTCGAAGGGATCATGGCACGGCCGAGAGAAGACGACCTTCGGGTCAGATCTCTCTACGGCTACGGCCGCGATTGGCCGATCTCGTATGACGAACTGGAGCCCTGGCTGCTGCGCGCCGAACACGAGATTGGCGTCGCAGCCGAAGAGGACAACCCCTACGCTTCGCCCAGGTCCGGGCCATTCCCCATGCCCGGCCACGCCTTCTCCTATTTCGACAGAGAGATCATGGGACCGGCCATGCAGGAGTTGGGGATCGCCGGTCATACCTGTCCCCGAGCGATAGCTTCGGTGCCGTACCGAGGGCGATCTCAATGCCTCGCCTGTCGTGCCTGCAAGTTCTGCCCGTCAGGAGCCCGCTACTCGCCCGACCGCGTCCACGTACCGCTGTTGGAGGAGCGACCCAACGTCTCGATTTTAGACAGCGTGAGCCTCAGGCGCCTCGAGACGAACGCTCGGGGCAATCGCATCGTCGCCGCGCATGCGATTCGCACCGCGGATGAAGCGCCAGTCGTCGTACGAGCCGATCATTTCGTTCTGGCGATGGGCGGAGTCGAGACGCCGCGCATGCTCATGCTTTCCGCCGACGGCAGTGCTCATCAAGCCGGCCTTGGCAACATGGGCGGTCAGCTCGGCCGCTGGTTCAGCGATCACTTGAATCCGTACGTCACGTTCGACCTCGGTCGACCGGTGGGAAGTCGCCTCGGCTTCGAGACGATGATCTCCGACCATTTCCGGGCAATGGGCGACCGACGCGATACGCCGTCATTCATCATCTTCACGGCGCCAGCGATGGATTGGTTCCCCGTCGGTATCGAAGCAACAGAATGGTCCATCGAGGATGGAGTTCTATCGCTGACGGAGCTTCGAGGCTCGCTGCCAAACATGGCTACGCTGGCCATCATGACCGAGCTCGAAGGCCAGGGCGTTCTCGAACTTGACGATGGCGCCGTCGATTCGTTCGGATCACCCCTCGCCAAAGTCAGCCTGACCCTCACGGATTGGGATCGCCGTGCGCCCACCAAGCTGGACGAGCTCGCTCCGCAGCTCGCGGACGCGATGGGAGCCGCTCACGTCTCGCCGGCCTCTGACTACTATCCGGGCTACCACCCGTCCGGTGGCACAGCGATGGGAAGTACGCCTGACGACGGCGTGTGCAGTCCTGACTTACAGGTCTTCGGTCTCGAGAACCTCTTCGTTGTCAGCAATTCAGTCTTTCCACACATGGGCGCCAACCCGCCCACGCTCACGATCGCGGCGCTGGCTCTGCGGCTTGCGGTTCATCTGGAAGGGGAGGCTGCACTATGAACGGTAACGATCTTGATCGCCGCGAGTTCGTCCAGCTGATGGTCGCGCTATCGGCTGGATTCGCGATCGGTTGCGAATCGAACGAAAGTCGACCGGGCGCCGGCAGTCTGAGTCCTGCCGAAGAATCACTGTTGGCGCTCGTCCTCGCCCTGGGGCCCTGGCCAGAATCGGACCGGGCAAAGGCAGAGGATTTTGCCGGACGATTCGTAGCCTACGCCGGCGGCCTATATCTATCTGAGTCGACCAACGTGGTTCAGAGCCTCGCGAATCGCCTTCCCGCCGACGCCATGGCGCTCACGGAACTCGACCTCAAAGACCTGACCGCGGAAGAGCGAGAACTGACCATCCAACTGACGCAGCAGCTGTACAGCTTCATCGAGGTGAGATTCTACGTGGCGAACGAGCCGCCATGGGGCGAGTGTCTGGGTGACCGAACGCGCTACACCCTGGCGCCTAGCTAGATCGGTATCTGGGTAGTAACTATATGGAGAAAGGACAAGGAGAAGCGAGAATCGAGAAGAATGGTGGGGTACCAGCCGACTCTTCTCGTTTCCCCTTGTCCTTTTAGTTTTCCCCTGGCCCCAATTTACGCTGAAAGGAGAGAAGTCTGTGAACCGGATTGACAGCAAGTTCTTGAACCTCGCCCTCGTCCTGAGCCTGACCGCTCTGGTCGCCGGCTGCTCTCAGGGCGGCGACGCTGCGGCGGATGGCGCCGTCGACGTCACCGGCTCCTGGGAGCTTACCCTCGATTCCTCTATGGGCCCGGTCATCTGGAAAGTGGATTTCGAGCAGGACGGCGCGATATTGACGGGCGTCGTCGAGCTGCAAACCGGCTCCATCGATGTCACCGACGCAAGCATCGACGGCGAGGACGTCGCCTTCTCCATCGCTTCCGGGATGGGCGGCCACTCGTTCTCGCTCGCTTTTTCGGGGAAGGTGGCAGGCCAGGAGATGTCAGGCACGGTCAGCGGCGGAGCGAACGAGGGCGCACCGTGGAGCGCCAAGCGAGTCGACTGAAGAACGGTATCGGTACTGTATAACGAAAGTGGGGCAGCCCTCAGGCTGCCCCACTCTTTCTCATGTCGACCTACTGCTGCGGTCGGGATCGATAGCGCTCGTAGAGCTCGAGCGCCTTGTTGTCCATAGACGCGGGTTTGCCACCCACGAACACGTGCACGATCTGTGTTTGAATCTCCAGTGGGTCACCATCCGTCACGATCAAGTTGGCCATCTTCCCTTCCTCGATCGTACCCAGCTGATCGTCAACACCGAGGATCTGTGCCGGGTTGAGAGTCACTGCCCTGATGGCCTCTTCCCACGGTAAGCCGTAGGGCACCGCATTCGAAGCCTCGAAAGGAAGGCGTGTGAAGCCAGTGTTCGAGAACGTTGCGATCGCGATCTTTACTCCAGCCTCGTGTAGCATGGCGGGTCGACTGTACGCTTCATTGTAGCGCTCGTCTTCACCGGCCGGCATCGAGAGAGTCGGGCCAAGAATCACCGGTATCTCCTTCTCAGCCAACAGGTCTCTCACCTTCCATGCCTCCGCGCCCCCGCCGATCACGACGTTAAGGTCGTGCTTCTCGGCAAATTCGACGGCGTTCCTGATATCGCGCTCGCTGTTGACCAGGAAGATGACCGGCAACTGCTCTTGCATCACCATCGCCAGGGCGTCGAGCTTCAGGTCGACGGCGGCGTTGCCCGCGGCACGAGCCTCCGCGTAATGCTTCGCCGCGGCGAGCCACTCCTCCAACTCAGCGATACGCTCATCGTACTGCTTCTTCGCCTCTTTGAAGGGTCGAGTCTCCACCTGGAATGTCGCGAAGCTGAAACTCGAGGTCTGGATCGTCGGGAAATTGAGAATCAACGCGGCCGACCTCTTGACCAACATCTCCTCCACCGTCCAACCGGCCAAATTGATCAACGAAGCCTGACCCGCGATAACGCCGCCACTCGGCGAACTGAGCGTATGGGTTACACCATCCGCGCGGGCGACCGGGATATGCTCGCTCGCCGGATGCACCGCGGTTGCCGCGGTCAACTGTGGGTTATAGCGAGCGATCTCGCTCGCATCCTCAGTCGCCGATACGGATCCTATCTCTCCCAGTCCCAGCGAGCTTTCCGCATCGAACAACCCGGGATAGACGTGAAGACCGGTCGCTTCGATGACAGTCGCGTCGGGCGGAACGGCCACGCCCGCACCAACGGCAACGATTCGGCCGTCGCTTATTACGACCGTCCCCGACTCGATGGCCGGGCCGGTCAGCGTGTGCACTGTAGCGCCACGAATGGCGTGCACGTCGGCCTGCGACTGAGCCTCAGCCGGAACGGCGCCAGCGACGAGAATCGCGCCGGCGATCACAATCGATAAGGGTCGCGCGGTTCTCATCGTCCACCTCCTACGCCAGTCGCCGCTGCGGTGACCGTCTTCTTCTCTTCCTCATCCTCGTCTTCTTCTTCCAGCGCCTTCTTCTCGGCCTCGATCGCCTCCTGGCGCGCCTTGTCCTCCTCGATGTCGAAATAGACAGCGCCGTCGATCAACGTCTTCTGGACAACGGCATACGCGCTTAGCGGATGCCGGTCATAGATCGCCAGGTCGGCGTGCTTTCCGACTTCGATCGACCCGATGTGCTCGCTTACGCCAAGCTGTATGGCAGGGTTTATCGTGACAAGGCTGAGCGCCTCTTCCTCACTCAATCCACCCCACCTCATCGATTTGGCCGCCTCCTGGTTCAGGTGACGGTCCTCCTCCTGGCTGTCCGAGTTGATCGATACGACCACCCCACGCTCCGTCATCAGAGCCGCGTTGTGCGGGATCGCGTCGTATGCCTCCACCTTGTAGGACCACCAGTCAGAGAAGGTCGACGCGCCGGCGCCGTGGGCAGCCAGCTCGTCCGCCACCTTGTATCCCTCGAGCACGTGCTGGAAGGCAGCGATACGGAACCCGAATTCCTCGGCAACGCGCATCAGCTGCAGGATCTCGTCCGCACGATACGAATGCGCGTGCACCTGCCGTTCGCCATTCATGATCTCCACGAGGGCTTCCAGCTCCAGGTCACGCCGGGGCGGAACAGCGTTTCGGTCGCGGCGTCGGCGCTGTTCGTAATCTGCCCATTCCTGCTGGTATTCCTGGGCCCGGGTGAAACCTTCACGGATGACGTCCATCACGCCCATCCGCGTGCCCGGGTAACGACTGGGCTGGCCCGGGAGGTTGAAATTGGATCGCTTGACGTTTTCACCCAGAGCGAACTTGATCCCGGGCACCGCCTCGTCCATGAGCAGATCGTCCGCGTCCTTCCCCCAGCGCAGCTTGATGACGGCGTTCTTTCCGCCGATCGGATTGCAGCTGCCGTGAAGCAGGTTGGCGGTGGTGAGTCCGCCGGCCAAACCACGATAGATGTCGATGTCGTCGGGGTTCACTACATCCTCGATACCGACCATCGAAGTGATCGCCGCGCTGCACTCGTTGACGCCACCATCGATCGCGATGTGCGAATGCGCATCGATGATCCCCGGCATGACGAACTGACCGGTGGCGTCGATGACATGAGCGCCGGAGGGCACATCGACGTCCTGACCAATCTCCGCAATCACTCCGTCACGGATCAGGATCGAGCCGTTCTCGATCGTGCCTTGCGTGACCGTGAGTACGGTCGCGTTCTGGATCACAGTGACACGGGGAGCCGTCGGAGCTGGGTCTCTCGCGATCAGCTTTGGCGCCGGACGCGGCTGTTCCTCCTCCGTCTCTTCCACCGCCGCATCTTCTTCAGGCTCCTCGGCATCTTCTTCCGCGGCCACCGGCTCTGGCTGCGGGTTCTCATACAGACGACCGTCAACGAAGACCATTCGGGCTTTCGTGTCCTTCGCGAAGAGGTCGCCGTCCGTCACCACGAGGTTAGCGATCTTCCCCTCCTCGAGTGAGCCCAGGCGGTCTCCGACTCCGAAGATCTCGGCGGCACCTAACGTCAGGGCGCGGAGTGCAGCATCGCTCGGCAACCCGGCCTCCACCGACTTTCCAATATTGGCGATGAAGTCGCCCGGCCCCTTGAGATCGCCGGAGTAGAAGGCGAAGGGTACACTCGCATCGTTAAGCACCATCGGTGTCGACGGGGCGGCGGCTCTCAAACGGAGCTCGCGCAACGGAGTGTCGGCCTCGGGGTCGGCGTCTTCGGGGGCTTTCGGCCAGTCGACGTTGACTAGCACAGAGGTCCCTGCCGTCGATAGCTCGTCGCTCACCGCGTAAGCCTGGTGCCCGCCATAAACGACCGTGTTGGCGTTGATCTCATCACCAAGACGGATGGCACGCTGGATCTCCTTCGCCCAAGCGCCAGGGATGAGCACCAGCTCATTCGCTTCGGCCACCTGGGCGAGGCTCGCCAACGTCCGATCGTAGCGGGGACGCTCCATCCCGCGGGGACTACTCTCGTAGCGGCTCCATATCGCCCGGTAGTGATCCGTGTCGTAGGACAGCTGCTTGATGTAAGCGAGCACGCCCATCAGCGAGCCGGGAAAGGAAACGAAGCCGCCAACCGAACCGAGGTTGAGTCGTAACGCCGCGTGCGGTCTGATGACCATCTCCCTAGCGTCGGACCCCGCAAGGTTGATGACCGCGGCCTGGCCCGTAACGATGCCGGCGTCCGGCGCGACGACCACTGTGGTGATGCCCGCCTGCCGCCACGTCTCGATCGCACTAGCGCCGGCATCCAGGTGGTCAGCGGCACTGAGCCACGGTGTCGCCGCAGGTCGATCGTCCGGGCCCAACGGCACCGCCGACCCGCCGTTGCTCCCGGAGGACTCGATCTCCGCCAGGCCGATCGTGCTCAGCGCGTTGATCAGACCGGGATACACCGTCAGACCGGTTCCGTCTATGACTCGGGCGCCAGCGGGGACATCGACGTTCGCACCGATGGCGGCGATCAGTCCATCTTCGAGAACGATCGTCCCATTCGGAATCGTCCGGCCGGATACGGTAACAAGTGTCGCGTTCTGAATGGCATAGAACGCCGGTTCGTCAGGACCCTGCCCCCAGGCTGGCGGCGCCAGAGCAAGACAGGTGAACGCCAACGCTCCAGCCGCCATAGCAGGAACACGGAGTCGCACGCAATTCATCGGGCTATCCTCGTCTTTGCGATGTGCATCTGGAATGAACGATGAGTCCAACATTATGTCGTAGGGTGCCGTCACCGGCAACTATTACCGCCGATTGCACCCCACCGAATCAGAATGTGACCGTTACCCAATCGCTCTTGAGCAACTCGGTGAGCGGAACACCCATGTATTTGACTTCAACCCCAAGCTCCTCGAGACGCTCAGAGACACCGTAGCTGTCAGCGCAGGCTTTGCACGCGACGAAGGCGACGCCAGCATCCTGCATCTTGGCAACTTCGGCCTGAATCTCCGCATCTTCGGCCAGCAACTTCGATGACGGGCCCCACACGACCAGCTGGATATTCTCCCACCAGCCCTGCTGCTTTGCGTGGAGGGTGTACATGAACACCATCCGGAGCGCCACATCCCGATCGCCGCTCGTCCACAGAACAGCCAATTTCGTAGGCACATCGGCGACGGGCTGGTCGGCCCGCGCGCTCTTCTGCGTGAAAGAGCCGGCCAAGAAAGCCGCCGTGCAGAGCAGCGCCACGACAAACAACGAAGCACGTTTCACGCTTCTCCTCCTTCGGTTCACTTGATCGTATGAGTCGGGACTAACCCTTAGATGTGACAGCGCCCGGCGAGCGTTGCCCGCCGGGCGCACAATAGCCTGCTACGAACGTCTAGTGAAGTCCATCAATTCGGTGCGTGCACACCCGGCCCCCCGTAGTCCCTGTCATCGCCGATCGCCGGGCCCGATGGCTGCGTCGCCCGATCGTTATCGATGCTCGCGATGAACTGGCGAATCGAACCCTCGAACGGCCGACGCCGAGCGTTCTTGCCATACCTATCGGTGTACCAGATTTCCGGGCCGTCGACGTTCGAGATGCGAATGCTGTTGATATCGACGAAGCGCTGGGCGCCGTTGAACGTCGAGCCCGGCTGATCCCAGTTCAGACCGTCCCGTAGATCCTCGCAATAGCCGCCGTTGGCGCTGTCGCCTTCGCCTGTCACCTCGTAGCAGAGATCGAGTGTCCGCGACAGGTTGGTCGGCGATGACGGGTCAAAGTAGCGCGCCGGGTTACGGACCTGGAAATACGGATTGAACGACAGGAGCGTCTCTCCGTCTCTCGTTCTTATGCGGTCCGACACTTCCCAACTCTCTCTCAGGCCGCTACTGAAGTTCGATCGCTCGCCGTTCGGCACCAGAACGAACTCTTCGATGCACGCCCGGTCTGGTATGAGCCGGCGCCCACCGCCGTCCGGTGCATCCGGCGGCGGACCCGCAATGATCGTCCGTCTATCGCAAGAGCTCTCGAATTCGCCCGGGTCTCCTATCGTGGTGACCATCTGAACGTGAACGTGCGTGCCGTCGGTACAATGCGCATGCAAAGCGAACTCGTGTGTATTGATCACAAACGCACCTGCTCCGTGAGAACCCTGATGCAGCTCAACCATCACGTCGCAACGCACTTCCAGCAGCGCGCCGGCCGCGTCACCCGAAAATCGGAACTCGATGTCGTTTTCCCAATCGATCTTGTAACCGACGTGGTCAGCCGGCAGAGCGAGCCCGAACGGAATGTCGCCCACCTCCGAATAGAGATTTGAGTTGCGGGGATTCCGGCCATGCTCGTGTCCAAACGTGCAGCCGGTCTGCGGATCTGTCGCCGGGTGCCATGTCGGATACAGCAACCCGTCTTGCCCCACAACCGAATACCTGTTGTGATCTTCCCGGGTACAGGTGTCGTTAGGCCCGGGCTCCCAAACATCGTACGCCAGGCTGAAGCCCGTCGCTTCGCCATCGTGCTTCAGGCCGTGCGGATCACTGTCGCATCCCGCAACGCCCAATACGGAGAATACGAGTACGCCAGCCCCATACGCACGGTTACGTAGACCTCGCATAAATCGACCTCCTTAGTGCCAGGTTACGCTGAGTCCAACCTGCAATAGCGAGAGGTTCACATTGTCCGCCTGACGGTCGCCGTTGAGCTCCAGCTGACCGGTAGGGATTGTGATTATCGCGCTCAAGAACGGCTGAATGGACGCGTGCCCCCAGACCCGCGTCTCGTAGCCGATGCCAATCTGCGGTCCGAACCCGCTAGACTTGAGCACGTCATCCTCATCGCTGATTCGATACGCCACGTACCCCGCCCCGCCCTTCAGGTAGAGCCCGCCACTCACTTGCGGATACCAATAGATGACGGCGCTCAGTACTCCCATGTATTCATTCAGCCCCTCGTTCGATTGCCTCCAACCATCCGCCTCCATGCCCAGTCGAAACGATGGGCTTAGCGTTCCCCCGGCAACTCCGCTCAGCGACAGTCCTCCCCCCCGACCGTCCGTGCAAATGTCACAACTCACGGACGCCGTGCCGTAACTGAAACCCACGCTCCACCAGAAGCCCGAGCGATAGCCGGGGCCCTGGCCGGCGGCCGGCAACGCCGTACCGGCGAGCAGTATCCCGCAGACCAGAAGACTCGATCTCAGTTTCATAGCGCACCTACTATCCGTTTCCGCTTCAGATGACCGTCGGCGTCCTGGCGCGATAATGGTGCCATCACGCTTCAAGTCGCGTAAGTTCTTATATGACAGGGGTTAGCAATTCGGCGGCAGTTTGGCGGGTATGCAGCCTTTACGGAGAATAAGAATTATTTTCCGTTTCGTCCAGAACTTGTTTCTGCACGCTGATGCTGCACGGTCACTTCGCCCGAGTATCCTCTGGCCGGCCCGACTAGCGCCCGGAGCCTGGGAAAACCACAACGCTCTCGTTGCCGTCGGCACTCACCGCGGCCACGCCGAAGAAGTAGTTGTCGATGACGATATTCTCCAGCGTGTGCTCGCTGACATCGCCGACGAAACGCCAGTGATTCCACTGGGGCTCGATCGTCTCGCGCCAGTAGACTTTGTAGCCGACGGTGTTGACGTTGGTCGAGTCGGGCATCTCCCAACTCAGCGATGTGCTCGGCCTCACGGCGCCGCGAATACGCACGTTTGTCGGCGGCGGCGGCGCCCAGGCGATGGCTGCCATGACCGCAGCGTTGACGCCGGTTAACTTCGCCGCGTAGTGGAAGTCGACGCCTTCGATCACGTCGCCGTACTCGATGCCATCCTCGACGCGTAGATCCTGGTGTTGACGGTTGTAGTTCTCGTGGGTCTCCATGATACGAACGCCTGGGAAGCCCTGATCGTTGAACGGTCGATGGTGACCGCCGCGACCGAAGCGATCGAGGCGATAGATCATGATCGCATCCAGGTTATCGAGGTAGATGTCGGTGATGCGAGCAACGTAACGCGCCAGCTGTCTCGACGGTCCATCCACCTCACCTCCCGTGAAACGGCGCCGGCGGCGCTGCTGCTCCGTCTCGTTGACCGGCGTCGGTTCCGAAAAGACTCGGAAGGTGGTGTTCTCGATGACGCCGTCGATACCTTGGATGTTGCCTATCATGTCGTTGTTGAGCACGCCCTCGATGACCCAACCCTCCTCGATGGCGACCCGCGCCATCTCGCGGCCGCCGAACAGGCCCTGCTCCTCGCCCGATAGCCCCGCATAGACGATCGATTTGGGAAAGTGATACTGGGTCAGCACGCGCGCGGCTTCCAAGGCGCCCGCCATCCCGCTGGCGTTGTCGTTCGCACCAGGCGCATCGCTCGTGTCGTTGTTCGCACCGCTGACGCGAGAATCTATGTCGCCCGACATGATGGTGTAGCGATCCGGGTATAGCGTGCCGCGTTGTATCGCGACGACGTTGACGATCCAGGTGTCTACCGGAACGCGAGAGCCCGAGTCTCCCTCCACCAGACTTCGCTGATAGAACACTTCCAGACAGCCGCCGCAGGCCTCGGAGATGCGATCGAACTCTGACTTGATCCAGCGCCGCGCCGCCCCGATCCCCCGGGTCTCCGACAGCGTATCGGACAGCGTGTGACGAGTCCCGAAATTCGCCAGCGTGCGAATGTCACTTTCGACCCGCTCCGCCGAAACGGCCTCCACGATGTCGTAGATTCTGGGATCGAACGCGGGAGGCGCATCTACCTCACTGTCTGACTGTCCGCAGAGAATCGCCGCGTTCATGCCCAGGATGGCCCAAGTCAATACGACAGATCGCATTCTCATGCCGGTCGACCTCGATTGAGGGTGTGACGTGATCGGAGCCTGATAAGATGGGGGATCAGACACGTTCTCGCGAGAACGGTGTCAAAGGAACGCGACGAATGCAAAAGAGAACGCCAGGCAACCACCGAGGGCGCCTGGCGTTCCAGTCGGGCTTCAACCGCTCTTCAGTTGCCCCCACTCTCCTCCGGCATGTTGAAGAAGGAGTCGTCTATGTCGGCGTTGACCTCGACTGATTCCATCTGGACCGTCTGACCGCCACCGGGCACCAACTGAGATTCGTTGACTCTCGAGAAGGCGAACATCAAGCCATCGATCTCTTTATAGTCGCTGATCGTAACGCTATACCCGACCTGTGTGCCCTGCTGCTCCTCGGTGCCTTCCACCATGATCGGCAGGTACGATTCGGTGTCCAGATAGTAGAACTCGACAGTGCCGTCGCGGCGGGTGATCTGGATCTTGAAGGCTTCGCTGCCCTGAACATCCGACATACCCAGAAGCTCGAGCTGGCTGCCCTTTCTTTCCCAGTCGATGAGCGGGCCGCCGATCTCGGCATCCTCCGCCATGGACGCAGCCTGCTCCGGCGGTAGCTGCTCGGCGGCGGTCTGCCCCATGAACGGCATGTGCTGCCACGCGATCTCACCGTCGTACGCCTGACTCCCGATCATCCCCTGCACCGTGAAGTCGCGGCGTACCTTGTCCCCACCCTTGAGGGTCATGGTGAAGGGAATCGTCATCGACTGCATGGTAATCGTACCGGTGATGCGCATCGACTCGACCGCCTTCCAAGCGTCTACGCCACCGATGGCCTCGTAGTAGGATTCGAGCACATCGTCGAGGCTCTGCGCCTGTGCTGGCGCGACCACCAGAGCCGCCATCGCTAGCGAGAGAGCGATCTTCTTCAACATCTAGATACCTCCGTTGTCAGTTCTCCGGCCGAGCATTCGGTCGCGTATCATCGCAATTTGGCAAAGTCACCCGAAAAACACAGCCCCGGCCCTCTCGGCTCCCGATTCCAATAGCGCCGCCATGCGCCCCCACGGCCCAGCGCTACCACCCATCTAGCGGAGCGCAAAATGTAAATCTACTTTCAGTTTCCTACCGTCAATGCAAGGAAATAAGGACTTGACATCAGCTTTGGACACATTATTTTGTCTATACAGTATTTTTTTTCTGGAGCGCCCCATGACCACTACTGCGGCTATTCAACTGATCCAGCAGCCCGATCGCGCGGCTTCCCTCCTCAACCCGCTTCGCCAGGAGATCCTGGAACTGCTTCGCGAGCCCGGCTCCGCAACTTCCGTCGCTGACGGGCTCGGCCTTCCCCGCCAGCGGGTCAACTACCACCTCCGGGAGCTGGAGAGAGAAGGGCTGGTGGAGTTCGTGGAAGAGCGCCGCAAAGGCAACTGCATGGAGCGGCTCTTTCGTGCGACCGCCCGCCACTACCTGATCACCCCCGAGGTGCTGGGCGAGCTAGCCGCGGATCCCGAGGAGATTAAAGATCGTTTCTCCTCGACCTACCTGGTCGCCATGGCGGCGCAGATGATCAACGAGCTGGGAACACTGCGCGCCCGGGCGGACGCCGCCGGCAAGCGCCTGGCAACGTTCAGTCTGGGAAGCGAGATCAGCTTCGCCTCGGTCGCCGACCGCAACGCGTTTGCCGAGGAGCTAAGTAACGCGGTGGCACAGCTGGTGGCGAAGTACCACGACGATGGCGCCGCCGACGCCCGGCGCTTCAAACTCTTCATCGGCGCCTACCCCGTGCTGTCACAGACACAGGAATCAACGCCCCAACCCACAGGAGATAGATGAATGACTTCCGCGAATGAGACCGCGACCCGCACCATCAAAGACGAGATCGAGATCGCCGCCCCCGTAGACGCGGTGTGGCGCGCCCTCACCGAAGCCGATGAGTTGATGAACTGGTTTCCCCTCGACGCCCGAGTCACCCCAGGCGCCGGCGGAGAGATCTGGCTGAGTTGGGAAGACTTGTGCGTGGAGTGGCCGCAGAAGATCCAGCTTTGGGAGCCGAGCAAGCACCTCCGCACGACATATACGAAACCCGTCCAGGCCGACCCCTCAGCGCCGCCGACGCCTGTGGAGATCGTCATCGATTTCCACCTCGAGGCGAAAGCGGGCGGCACGGTCCTGCGAGTCGTTCACTCCGGCTTCGGCGCCGACGCATCGTGGGACCAAGAATACCACGGAGTGCGCCTCGGCTGGCGTTACGAGCTCAACAGCCTGCGACTCTACCTGGAGAAGCATCCCGGCATGGCGCGGAAGGTGGCCTGGGCCAGAACTGCGCTGACCACCACGACCGAGAGCGGCTGGGAGCTCCTGATGGGCCCTGAGGGGATACTCGCCGAAGGTAGCATGACGGGACTCAAGCCCGGCGACCCCTATGCCTTCCGAACGGCCGCGGGACAGGTGTTCCGCGGCGTCGTCCGCACCTTCAGTCCGCCCTACGAGTTCTCCGGAACGGTCGAGAACCTGAGCGATTCGCTGTTGCGCGTCGCCGTCGAGCACGTCGCCGCCGACCCGGTGGCGCTGGTCTGGCTGGCAACCTATGGGCTCTCACAAGTGAAGGTCGATGAGATGCAGTCGGCTTTCAAGGAGCTGCTCGAGCAACTCTTCAAGCGGTCCGAACAAGGTAACTAGAAGACCTCGAACGCTCCGATGCTGGGCGGGTTCGCATAGCAGACTCCGACGGCATCGGAGCGTACATCGCTCAACCTGATCCCCGCACCCACCGCTGGACTCGACGCGTCGATTCGGTAGTCGGTCACTAACGCTGGATCCAAGCCGACGATGCTGCCGACCTCCGTTCCAGGCAGGCTCGGTGCTGACTGGCCAGGGTCGTCCCAGGCGTACCAGAGGTTGTTCTCGAAGACAAAGCTGTTCGCGTCGGTGTTGGGCCCCACGTTCACATCGGTGCTCAGCGCGGCACGCTCGAAATAGACCAGGTTGTTGACCGCGTATCCATCCTGCGCCGGCAGGAACTCATACCCATCATGCGTGGTCGTCTCTTGCAGGATCCGGAAGATCCAATTCTGCGGATCAACGATCGTGTTATTGGCGGCCAGGCAGTCGACGCACCCGACGAACGCGATCGCTGCCGTCGCGCCTTCGATGATGTTGGCCACGGCTCGAATGTTTCTGGCTTCAAAGTTGGGCGAGGTCGTTGACAGCGGTGGTCGGAAGAAGGCATCGCCGGTGGATCCGCCCATGTTCAGGGCCCGGGCGCCCCCGTCGACGATCGTGTTGCCGTGGATCTCGATGTTCTCGCTGCCGCCCTTCGCCTGCACCGCGTTGCCCGACATCTCACGGAAGGAGTTGCCGGCGAGCAACCCGTTGTGACAACCGACGTGGTCGATCCCGCTACCGGATCCGCCACCGCCGCATCGCTCGAATGCGCTGTTCAGCACCCAGAAGTGGTTAACGCCCGATAGTTTCAGACAATCCTGATTCCCTGTACCGCCAACATCGTGAACGTAGAGATCGCGGAAGACAACGTGGTGGGTGGCCTGTACGTTGCCATAATCGCCGCCGTCGTCCGTGTTGATCCCGTTGTTCGCGCTATTGGCGACTTCTATGTCATGAAGAACGACGTACGACACCTCGGAGAGATGGATCCCTTCCCCACCGCCATCGATGAGAGGCCGGCTCTCGCCGTCCACGCCACCGATCCAAATCGGAGCACTTTCGGCGCCCCGCACATCGCTGAGGAACGTGCCGCCGGAATAGACACCTTCGTGCACTCGAATCGCCGTGCCGCGGACGGCATCGCGTACCGCCCGCGAGATCGTCGCGAACGGACTCGACTCCGACCCATCGCCCGCACCATCGTCACCGCTTGGGGAGACATGGATTTCCACGTTGGCCGTGAGTCCTGATTCGAACGTCTCGATCGGCCCACATGCGTTGGGCGTGAAGTCGGTTGGGTCATCATCGCACGCCACAAAGGTGACGATAACCATAATCGAGCGGACGAAGGATCGAACTGTAGACATGTGGACAGCCCGTTGGAGGTGCGAATTCCCGGCTGCCTACGTACACCGGACCGCTTCATTCGGGTCCGTTGAGAGATCGGTGGTAGGCGAAGGACCAGACGCCAAAAACGAGAACCGCGGCCGTCGTGATAAACACGTAACTGAATCGGCCGCGGTTCATGATCTTCCCCTTTTGCTGCGCTGCTCGAGTTACATCGCTCAACTACCGCCCATCACCGACCCGGGTTTCGGTTCGCCGGCGAGCACGTCAACCACTCTCTCGGCGACCCGGTCCTGGGGTTGATCGGGAGAATCGACCGATCTCGGGGCACGCGCTCCGGATCCTCGGATGCCGCGTAGGCCAACATCGCCGCGAGTGTCGCGTTCTCCTTCAGGTCGTCAAACACGATCTTATCGTACGTGTCACGATTGGTATGCCACGTGTACTGCCGGTATTCATCGTAGGGCGACTGCAATCGAAAAGCCGGCGCTCCGTGGCAGAGGAACGCAACGTGGTCGCTCCCCCTGTTGTTCTGGCCACCCGGGAATTCCAGCGTGATGTGATCGCTGATCTCCGGGGGAACGAGTGATATCCAGCGCCCGATATGCTGGCCGGCGTAGAGCAGCCCCTGCCCTTCAATCCTCTCGATGCGCCACGTGCCGTTGTCCTGGTTGAACGCGGCCTGCAGACCCGTGATCACTTCCGGGTGATCCTCCGTGAACGAGCGGGACCCGATCAGTCCCATCTCTTCCGCGCCCCAGTGACCGACCACGATCGTGCGACGCGGGTTGGGGTAGGTTTCCTTCAGTATTCGCATCGCCTCGAGCATGGTGATCGTGCCGGTGCCGTTGTCGGTTGCGCCGGTAGCGGCATGCCATGAATCGAGGTGCGCGGAGAGAACGATGTACTCTTCGGGTAACTCCGTACCCCTCAACTCCGCCACGACGTTGAACTGCGGCACCGAGCCCAAGAATTCAGCATCCGCATCAACACGGATACTCGGCCCCTGGCCGCGCTCCGCCATCCGAAAGAGCATCCCGTAGTCTTCGCAGGAGAAATCAAACGAGGGTATCTCGCTGCTCCGTGCGCTGAATACCTTGTTCACACCCCACCCTTGCGACCAGCGTGACGTGATGATCCCGGCGGCGCCGGACTGCCCCAGCAGAGCAGGGCCCCGGTTGCCGCCTAGCGGCCGAACACGCTGTGCGAACTCGACCCGCCAAGCCTGGCGCAGAGAGTCCAACCGGGCAACGGTCTCGGGTCTGGCGTTCTCCTCCAGCTCGTGGGGCGCTCGACACATGGGCTCCGGCGCCATGGCCAGCACGAACTTACCCTCGATCGTCTGGAGCCACTCCCCGACGTTGGCCTGGGTGAGCCCCTGCGGCGGCACGACGACCTCGCCCGTGACTGGCCCATCGGTGCCAGGGCTCCAGGCGAGCAGCTCGGCCTCCAGGGTCTGTGTGCGCGGCGCCACCATGTCCACATGCAGATGGCCCTGTCGCCAGCCGTTCCAGCTGCCGTACTCCTCCTTTCGAACTGGGACGCCCCAGCTGCGGTACACCCTCATCAGCCAGTCCTGGGCCGCCGCCAGCTCCGGAGATCCCGCGAGGCGCGGCCCGATGGAGTCCATCAGGACCTGGGCCAGCGCCTCCGTCTGCGAATTCTCTATCCCCACTTCCCACATCCGCTGAATCACGGGGTCCTCGGTGCGATATGTCTGGCCCAGGAGAGAGACAGGCCACGCGATCAACAGGAGGCCGCAGATGAAGCTCGAGCCCAGAATCGAGCCGGTCCTCGCGTTTCGCCCCTCTTTGGAATTGTTCAGGCAATATCGTTCGGTCATGGAGTGTTCACCTATCAGTTGGTGTCTACCTATTCAGGGTGACTAACGTGCTCGCAGGAATATCAGTTAGATGCAGGCTTGGAGAAAGAACAGCCGGCTCGAGGCCGTTGTTCCGAGCTAGAGGGTGGAGTGCTTACCCGGAGGGATCGAGTGCGGCGATTATGGGGCCAGGTTGACGTTGGACTCTGGGCTACAGGAGGTTGTCGATCGGGACGCGGCCCGACTTACCTGGCCTCCACAATCGTTGTGAGCTTAAGGACGTCTGCCTCGGCGCCCAATTGTACGAAACGGTCTCTTGCTACGCTGGCGACTTGCCGCGCCTCGGTCAGCCGACCGTCGAGCACGAGCAGGTTAGCGAGCTCACGGCCTGCGGTGGCTGCCAGGTGCGGACGATTCAACCGCACGCCTCGCTCGATCACGTCACGCAGAGTCTCTTCCGCGTCCTGGACAAAGCCTGCGGCGGCCATCGCCATCGCGAGAACCCTGAGGTCGTACGCCTCACCGACGACGTCTCCGACATCGCGACGCTTGGTCAATGCGCGCTCGATCTCGCTGCGCCCGAATGCCGCGTCTCCCTCCAGAACGCGGATCTCGGCTCTACCGGCCAGGGCCAGTGCGCT
The DNA here is from genome assembly GCA_039586795.1 of Gemmatimonadota bacterium. Taxonomy (GTDB): domain Bacteria; phylum Gemmatimonadota; class Gemmatimonadetes; order Palauibacterales; family KS3-K002; genus Kutchimonas. The sequence continues at coordinate 12,123 of JBDHJS010000028.1, read as the reverse complement.
GAGCGAAGGATCGCCGAGCTTATCCGCCTGTTGGATGGCGTGATCAGCTTCGGTTAGCGCATCCCTGTATTTGCCTTCGGCAAGGTGGGTCATCGCCAGGTTGTGGTACGTTTCTGTTATACCTCGGTCCCAGCCGGCCTGTTGGTAGGCGGCGAGCGCCAGACGGTACCACGATTGTGCTTTGCCGTAGTCTCCCCTCTGGTCCGCGATGATTCCGAGGTTGTTCGAACAGCGGCCGACAGTCGAGTGGTCGTCCTGTCGTTTGGCTGAATCTAGCCCGCGTGTGAAGAAGCTCTCCGCCTCCTCCAAACGCCCCGCTTCCAAGGCTATTGCCCCGCGTATGTTTAGCGCTCGTGCTTCCACCGCGAGATCTCCCTGTTGCTTAGCGCGTTCGAGAGCCAAGTCCACCCATGTCGTGGCCTCGACGTCCCGGCCGAGCCGCGCGTTGGCGCTTCCGCAAAGGAGCGCGAGGGTGGGCGACCCAAGTAACGCTTCGCTTCTGGCAGGCTCCAGGTAGTCCAGGAGCTCTTGATATCTTCCGGCGTCTGCGAGACTCTGCGCCTGACCTAGCCGTATCATATGACTACTCATCGTTCTCTACGGTCTGTGGGCGTCATCGTTATCAGTAGGCGACACCGTACTGAGAAAACTGATAGAGCTTGGCGTCGAATCGCTTCGCGTCCTTCACGTGCACCGAACCAATTCTCTGCCAGACTCCGTTCTCGTGCGGCAGGCGCCATAATCCGAGTTCGCGGTCGCGTATTTGCTCATCCTTGACATCGACGACTCCATCGCCGTTGAGGTCGAAGTTGGCTTCCCTGTACGAGATTCGCAGTTGAGCGGGTAGCTCTTGGCTGAACTTCAGACCGCTGGGTTCGAACTGCGCGACCAGATGATTGGGATCGATTTTGACGCCAATCTCCACGCAATGGTACCAGCGGAAGTGGCGACCGCTGGGCCAGCGCGTTATAGATTTTTGTGGGATCGTCAACTCCAAGAATACACGGGAGCCACCGTCGCTCGGCGCCGACGAGTAGTGAAACAGTAGATTCTGCGATCGCCAGCCACATGCCCAGAAGCTCGCCTCATATGTCACGAGCGGCGGGGCAGAGGCAGATACTTCTACGATGTGCAGCTCCGAATCTGCGGCACCATCGCCGGTACGGTCTGCGGATAGATGCCAGACCCACGGAGCCAGGTCGGGCGGTTCTCGTCCGACATCCGGCGCCAACGGATCTGTGCAGGCGGCGATAACTATGATTGCCGCCAGACCGATCAAGAGTGTTGATCTGCGCATGACTAGTTTCCTCGGCTGCATCACTCGGTCAGTTGATGGTTGTTGAGCAGTCGTGCCAAACGCGCACGCGATATTCCAAGCCGGCGGGAGGCCTCGCTCCGGTTGCCCTGACATAGATCAAGCGTCGCGTGCGCTGCGGCCGTCGTGATTTCGTGTAAGGCGGCGGGAAACGGGATCGGCCCGCTCCCACCCGGCGCACTCGAGGCTTGATGTAGCAACTCCTTCACGCACAGCTCTCCCGGCGGCGAGAGTAATAGCGCTCGCTCGACCGAGTTCTTGAGTTCCCTGACGTTTCCTGGCCAGTGGTACGTTAGGAGTGTACGGCGAACTTCCTCATCGATATGTGGTACCGGCAGACCGTACTGGGCCGCCAAACGCTCGAGGAGCGTCTCGGCAATGAGCACAGCATCGCCGCCCCGTTCCCTCAATGGAGGAAGCGTGAGCTTGATGACGCTCAACCGGAAGAACAGGTCCTGGCGAAACGTCCCCAGCTGCACGGCCCTCGCGAGATCCTGGTGCGTGGCCGCGATGATGCGGACGTCGGCCTTCCGCCACGTCGTCCCTCCCACCCGGCGCAGCTGCTTGTCCTCGAGAACGCGGAGCAGCTTTGCCTGGAGTTCCGGAGCCAGGTCACCTACTTCATCCAGCAGCAGCGTGCCGCCATCCGCGACCTCGAAGAGGCCGGGCTTCGCGGCTTTGGCATCGGTGAAAGCGCCGCGCTCGTGCCCGAACAGCTCCGACTCTAGCAGCTGGGCCGGTAGCGCCGTGCAGTTTACCGCTACAAATGGCGCGCCGCCCCGTGGGCCACCTTTGTGTACGGCACGGGCGAGCAGTTCCTTACCGGTTCCCGTTTCGCCTACGATAAGAATCGTAGCATCGCCGTGCGGAAGAACCTTCGTCGCCGGCGTAAGCGCCGCTTTCAACGCGCTGCTTTCGCCTATGATAGACGCGAAGGTCGAGCTCTTGTCCTCCGACGTTCGGCGCGCCTCTCGTCGAAGCGCTGCCCTCCGACTCTCGACCGCCCCCTTCACCACGTTGCGCAGAACTTCGGCGTCCTGTGGCAACGCGAAATAGTCGCTGGCTCCGGCGCCGACCAGCTGCGCCGCCATCCTGTGGTTCGCATCGATGCCGACAGCGATGTTGGGTACATCGGTCTCCGGCGCTTGCGACTCGAACCATTCCAGCGCTTCTCGTTCCGCCCCACCCGCAGCCACGATCACCGCGGCAACGTCGGACCCCGGTACCCAGGCATCGTTTGAACCTGGAACCCGCAAGTCGACGCCGAGCTCTCCAGCCAGCTCTGTCCATACCTCGGTGAATGCGTCCGAGAGTCTAACCACGATTAGCGTTGCCTCCTTCACCCAGACCTCCAAGGCATCAACCATGCCAGGTTGAGATGGGAACGATTTCGAACGCAAACATCGGGCTACCTACCTCTAAAGGCGGCCTGTGTCGCGCTCGCTACAGCTCCCTTCTGGCGGGATTGAAAGTCCTGCGGCGGGGGATCCGAACCTACAGGCGGGCTTCAAGTCCAGGCAGACACGATGCTTACGGATCTGGCGGGCTTTCCACCGACAGATCGAATTGTGTGTTCGCTCTTTCGTGAGAGCATCGGTCTGCGCTGGTATGTAACAAGAAGATGCAGGTCCTGTGCCATTTTGTGGCAGCCGCACGATTCTGCCATGAAACAATTCAGCTGGTACGAAATGGATCACCTGATCTACTCCAACTCAGATACTCCTCCTCGAGAAAACCGTTGCGTTCCAAGGCGCAAGCGTGATTGGCCCGCTCGTTGCACTTATTCGAGTCAGCCGCGCATGGCATTGTTCACTGTGGTAAAACACGGTCGGAGTCGACCGATAGAGATCGAGGATCTGATGGTGCAGCGCACGACGGGTTCGAGAATGCTCCAGGCCAGGCGGAGAGACCGCGCGGTTCGTAAGCGTGGTGCCGCGCCGATCCACCCGAGCATTGGCCATCCGATCTTCGTCCTTCCGTTGGCGGAACTGGTTCAGAATCGAAATGATACGGCCGGTCATCAGGGCTCGAATGGATCTGGTTCTGGATTCGAGCCGCTGCTCCGCGCCGTTCGCTCCCTCGCCCACGCCCTGGAGGCGAAGGATGCCTATACCTGGGGCCACTCACGGCGCGTCGGAGCCTACTCGGTCGCCATCGCCCGCGAACTCGGCATGAGCGACAAAGAACAAGCGATGCTCGCTTTAGGAGGTGAGCTCCACGACGTCGGCAAGATCGGCGTGCGCGAAGACATCCTGCACAAGCCGGAACGGCTCACAGCGGAAGAATATGATCACGTGATGCAGCACACGATCATCGGTGCCCGAATACTCGATCCGCTCTTGCCTGGCGACTCGCCGGTTCTGGACATAGTCCGTTGGCACCATGAGCGAGTCGATGCCGTCCAGCTGGCAAACCACCTCGGCACCTCGACGCTCTCGATCGAAGCAAAGATCGTCGCCGTAGCGGACGCATTCGATGCCATGACCAGCGAGCGACCGTACCGGCGAGCGCTCTCAGTGTTCAGAGCCCTGGGTGAGCTACAAATGAACGCGGGCTCTCAGTTCGATGCAGATTGCGTGTGGGCCTGTGTATCGGCGGTGACGAACGGCAGGCTTCCCGTCTACACGTTCTAGGACCGGGGCACTCTACCCGGTTTGCGGATTCTGTGATTACGGGACTCGGGGGTTCGGGGAACTAAGGGGGAGATGGCCTGGTACGGGTTCCCCGGCTCCTGACTCCCGATCTCCAGCTATTGACTCTCTACAACTCTCCAGCGATGCAGATCATGATAGACACCGTAGGTGTTGATATTGGTGTCCTGCACCCGCTCGTTTACTAACACCAGCTCACTGAAGAACCGGAGGAAAGCGTACGGGTGATCGTCGGCGATCTCGCGTGCAACACCGCGCCAGTATTCTGCCGCCAAATCCGCGGTAACCGCCGACTGCGCGCGATCGATCGGAGTGTTGTATCGACCGCTCTCTGGGAACCGGTCAAGAACCGGAATCGCTCCCGATACCGTATACTCTACGCAACGAGCGCGTCTGGAAACTCAACGCCGCAATCAGTGTGACAAGCGCCACAGCCCCAAGTATCAACACCAACCTCAAGAAGGGTTCACCACTATCGATGCGCACGCCGGCCAAGAGATAGAGCGTCCTCAGCCACTCCAATGCTCCCAGAACCAGAACGATCTGGATGGTACGCGCCGCCCACGGGCGACGGACGAAAAGAAGCGCGACAAGAAGTAAGAGCGCGCCAACTACGGGAAGCGCCCCGGCGCGGAGGAAGTGGGCCGCCAGGACGAGAAGACTCAGCACCACCACTCCTAAATGAAGTCCAGCCATACTCCTCCGGCGGTCTCAAACGAACCACCTCTCGCCGCAAAGGAACGGGAGAGAGTTAACGACGAATGGGAATCTCTGTGTACTCGGTGGGTCCGTAGAGTACAATGGCCTTGCGAATGCCCCGGATCTTCCGCCCCACCTCGATCAAACGCTGGAACAAGTTGATGGCCACCATGTGATCGGCGTGTAGCCCATCGCTGGCGAAGTCCTTATCGACTCCGATGTGAAGAACCGTGATGGCGTCCTCGGCGCTTCGCGCGTAGATCGCGACGCCGATCGGTCTGGAGCTCTCCTCTGCCTCCTCCACAGCGAACAGCGTCTGCACTTCACCAAGGCGTGTGGTATGGATCCTCAGGTAGCCACCTTCGCTGCGGACCATGGGTTCGCCGAACTTCTCGATCGAGGCGACGATACCGGCCCGGTACTGCGGCTGGTTTTCGTTGAAGAACATCAGCTCCTGCAACGCTGAGAGATGTTCAGCAGAAAGCTTGGAAGTATAGTGGATCTGACCTGGCACGCTCACAACACCCTGTTCGCAGGGAAGATCAGTCTTGCGGGACGTGCGGGGCGCACCGCTCGCTCCCCATCAATGCACTATACACCAAGATGCAATATCGGCGCCACGGACAAGGGCTCGCAACGCGGCTACAGCTGCTTTGTCGTTCGGGTTGTTGTTGCCACGGCACCACAAGGCGGTCGTCGGGCTACGGTGATCCTCCAGCGACCGGCAAGCCAACGACGCCCGGCCGCGATCGATCGACGCGGGCGGAGACCGCTGCTTGCGTAGTCTTCTTGAGATACGCGTTGGGATCGTGGTCCAGCGCACCTGCCGGAAGATATTCCCACAGCGGGCCAAGATCCTGCTTCACGCGATCCGTATAGAAAGCAGGCACCTCGCTCGTTTCGCCATCGAAGAAACGCCTGACGGACCTGTCGGTGTCCAGCAGCCGCCGTACCGTTCGGTAATACCTGATCCGCCCAAACCCCTCGGAGGAGATAGCGCGAACCACGTTCAGCCAGGTCGAGAAACCCAACCGTGTACCGCGAGCGCGCCGGGCGATCATCTTCCAGGAGAAGGAATACTTGGTCAAATCGATTACGCGATCGTAGAACTCCGGCCATTCGTAGTTCTTCGGGCGCACGTTCATCGCGTGATTGTTGTTCAGGAAATGGAAGGGGAACGGAAGAACGCGACCCTCCTTCTGCATTTCGAGATTTAGCGGCGCGGCCTCACCAAACGCTGTCAATTGGGAGTACCCGGGAAATGCACCAGGCGTCTTGTCCTGGAATCGCTTCGTCAACTCGAACGGCTCGGCACCCTCGTCCTCATCGAGACCAAGCACAAAGTTCGTTTGCACGTACGGGATGTAACGCAACATCAAGTTCACGTGCTCCGAAATCTTGTTGACCTTGTCGATCCCCTGCGTTCGGCCCGTCTTCGATTTCCCGCCAAGAGAGAACCAAGATTCGATCCCGGGCAGCAGCGCCTTGAAGCCCGTATCGCGCATGCGCTTCAGATTCGCCTCCGACAGAAGCGAGAGGCTACTCTCGGCTATGAACGGCGTCGGATTACTCCCAATCCCCTCCTCGATAGCATCCATATAGTCGTTGAACCGCACACCGAAGTTCGGGTCATGCCATCCAACGGCTGCTTTCGGCATCTTCTGGCTCAAGAACCGTAGATCGTCGCGGATCTGGTCCCGGCTGAGCGGTTGATAGTCAACCTCGGAGTCGATACAGAAGTTGCAGGTGTAAGGGCAGCCTAAGCTGCCAACCATCGGCACCGCTTTGATTGCAGTGGGCGCCTTTGCCAGCGTCGGTTCGATGTACTTCCATCGGTCCCTTACGCCTGGCAAGCTTAAAGGCTGTTGATCCGCGGTCAGGTGCACACCGAGCGGGCGATGTGGGGTACAGTCGTCCAGCACGGTGTCGATCACTGTCTTGTCGGTGAACCCAAGTACGTAGTCGAAGTACTTTACGGCATCATCGGGGTAGCAGCGGGCGTGGGGCCCACCCAGCACGGTCACGACGCCGCGCTGGCGGAACAAGTTGCTCACCGAATAGGCGAGCTGCGCGGCCTGCGTGAACGCACCGATAAAGAGCAGGTCCGTGTCTCCCGGCAGCTCTTTCGACAGATCCTCCAGCCCCGTGTAGCAGACGAAGCTGACATCGTGGCCTGCCTCGTCGCACCAGACGGCAACCGCCTGAGGCATGATACTCGCCAGGTTGGGATGCATGACTCGCGCCCAGAGTGAGCGTGTAGGAGCCTTCGACACGAGGTCGAGTATTCCGACTCGTAGTGGTCGCACGTGTGTGTTCCCCTTGACTGCCGGCAGACAGGCCGGCTTCCAGGTGAGTAGTGGCAGCGAAAGTTACACTGAGAAGGCCATTTGGGCGAGGGTAGGCGAGGAATTGCCCCAGACAAGGCCACTATTGACAAAAACCGGCTATACAGTTAGCCTACAGCGCCGTTGTGAACACCAGCGACTAATACGAGGGACCTGGCTCATGCGAAGGTCCCTTTTTTTCGTGTTCCGAGATCGGCCGTCCGGCACAGACGCCGGCGGTCGGACGGTTAGCCCAGCGCGGGGGCAAAGTCCGCGCAGAACGTGTAGTCGGTACGTACGGCAGCGCCGCACTCCGATTACAGAACATTTTTATAGGAGTAGGCGAATGCGTACGACCGGAACCGTGAAGTGGTTCAACGACAGCAAGGGCTTTGGCTTCATCACGCCCGAGGGCGGAGAGAAAGACTGCTTCGTCCATCACACCGCCATCCAGGCTGAAGGCTTCAAGAGCCTAAACGAGGGTGAGCGCGTGGAATTCGACATCGTCGAGGGTGAGAAGGGCCCGGCGGCTCAGAACGTGACACGACTGGGCTAGTTAGAGCCTGTTTTTCACGAGGCCGGAAGGGGCCGCTTCGAGCGATCGGAGCGGCCCCTGGTCATTTCAAGAAGATGCCGACTCATTCCCGCGACCTCTTGTAGCTAACCGAGATTCCCGATCGGCTAGCATCAACGATCTCCGTTTCCAGGTTGGGAGTCTCAGTCAAGGCAGCAAGGAACCCGGTCATGCCCCTCATATTCACATTGTGGGCTGTAAAGCACCCGTCGACTTCGAGCTTCGGCAAGACAGCCTCGAAATAGTTCGTGTACCAGTTCTTGTCCGCGTCGACGAAGACAAAGTCGAACGGCCCTTCCAGCACCGGCACCAGTTCATGGGCGTCGGCCAGCCGCGCATCGATGAACTCGCTCAACCCGGCTTCCTCGAAGTTCTTTATCGCTTTTCGATAACGGCCCTCGTCAATCTCGATTGTGATCAACGTGCCGCCCGTCTTGCTCAGCGCCCAGGCGATCCATATTGCCGAGTACCCCGTCGAGGTGCCGATCTCCAGGGCTTTCGTATAGCCGTTCTCCAATACCAGATCGAAGAGCACCTTGCCGTCCGCCGTGGGAACGTTCATGTCACGCCACGTGCCCCGGTTTCTATCAAGGAAGCTCTGGACACGAGAATCGAGATCATCCTGCTGCTCGCTCTCCTGCGCCAGACCGGCCGGAATCCAGACGCCGACACAAAGCGCGAGGACGATCCAGAGTACTTTGCGTGAGCACCTCATGACTCGACTCCTGTTGCAGCCCGGGACTTGCTGAAGAAGACATAAACAGGTATTCCGACGGCCACCGTTGCCACCGCTATCGACGATTCGATCGGTCGCTCCAGGTAAGCGAGGACCAGGATGACCAGACTTGCGGCGATGAACACGATAGGGGCGAGCGGATACAACGGCATGCGATACGCGCTCTTGCCTGCCGCCCTCAATTTGATCACGCCCAGGACAGCGACGATGGGAAAGATCCCCAGACAGAATCCCATGTACGTGAGGATCTGGTCGAAGGTCCCGGAAACCACCATCACCGCCGCGATAAGGAACTGCAGCACGATCGCTTTTGATGGCACGCGGAAGACGGGATGCACCTGCGACACAGCCTTGAAGAAGTAGCCATCCCGAGACATCGCGTAGTAGACGCGGGGACCGAGGATGATCAGCGCGCTGATCGATGAGAGCAGCGCGAAGGCGATAAGCAGCGATATCAGCGTGTCGGCCGCACCTCCGAACAACCCGAGTGCCGCGACGCCACCGACCGGGATCACACCGCTCATCTCGCTGGGCGCGACGGCGTATACGAAGAGGACGTTCAGGCTGAGATAGAGCAGCATGACGACGCCGGTACCCAGAATAAGGGAGCGCGGGAGGTTGCGTTCGGGATCGCGAATCTCGGACCCGATGTAGGCGGAGGCATTCCAGCCGCTGTACGCGAACATGATCCACATCAGCGACAGGCCAGCCGTCTTCCACCCCGCGATCCCCGGTTGCGGTTCGGCGCCCTGTTGAAAGTGTGCGAAGCTGCCACGCCCGATCGAGAAGCCGACGATGACCAGTCCGGCGATTAGAACCACTTTGCCGACCGTCAGATAGTTCTGCACTCGGGAACCGAACTCCAATCCTCTCAAGTGCACCAACGTCAGTATCAGTACGACGATGATCGCTAGCGCCTTCTTGATCAGCTCGGGATCGCCCCACGCGACGAGCCCCGGAGCGGCTCTGGTCAAGTACTCACTGAAGCCGAGGGATGACGCGGCCAGCGGCGCCGAGAACCCAACGAAGAATGAGACCCAGCCAGTCAAGAACCCGAGCGTCGGGTGGAACAGCTCGGACAGGTAGACGTACTCTCCGCCGGCCCGGGGGATGGCTGACCCGAGCTCACCGTAACAGAAAGCACCACACAGGGCGATGAGTCCGCCGGCCGCCCAGAGGCTGACCATAAGGCCAGGACTACCGATCTCCTGAAGCAGGAGCCCGGACGTGGTGAAGATCCCGGCTCCGATCATGTTGGCGATGACGATGTTTGTGGCTGGAAAGAGACGGAGTTTTCTGGAAAGGTCTTGCACGCGTTTGGCTTTCTGGATCGATGGCATCCTTGTCGGTAAACTCCCTACCACATAAGACAACTGCCGTGGCGAAACCGTTCGCCGACCCTTCAGCGCTGGCGAACGGTATGGTCCCGCCGAGCGTCCTATTCTAGAAAAGCTGCTATCCTCGTATCCCGAACGCCCCGCTCGCTCTACTGTGGAGAAGAAGATGAGGGAACCACGCCGATCGACAGCCTACCGCCCACCCCTACTGCTGGCCCTGGCTCTTTCTGCCGCCATCATCCAGCCCCTGGATCTGCAGGCACAGCGAAACCGCGACCGCTGGCAGCGGGTCCCAGATATCCTGGTGGCGATGGCGATCGGCGAGGGGAGTTACGTCGCCGACGTAGGTGCAGGCGACGGCTATTTCGTCGAGTATCTCTCGGATGAAGTAGGCTCCAGCGGTCGCGTGTTCGCCGTAGACATCAGCGAGCGAGCACTATCAAACCTGAGGCGCCTCGTCGATAACGACGATCTCGACAACGTGGACGTGGTGCGTGGCGAATTGGATGACCCGAATCTCCCGAGCGAGGCACTGGACGCCATCCTCGTGGTGAACGCATACCATGAGATGACCGAACACGAGGCCATGCTGGCGGCGATGCTGGATGCCCTTAAACCCGGTGGCCGGCTCGTGATGTTGGACCATGTGCCGTCGGATGACGACGAGTCACGGACAGAGCAGACGGAGAGTCACGATATAAGTATCGATATCGCAGAAGAGGAACTGCAGGCAGCAGGCTTCGAGATTCTGGAGCGCCACGAGGAGTTCACAGGTAACCGCTCCCAGCAATGGATGCTGGTCGCGCGCCGTTAGCCACCCTATTTACGGAGAGGTTCGACTGCGTCGAACCTCTTTTCACCTGAGTCCTGACAGGCGCGCCTCGATCAAGCTCTCCAGCCTGTCGATCAACTCTTCGAGCTCGCCCTCCAACGTCTCGATTCGCTGATAGGCATCCGCCCCGGGCGCATGGTCCGCCGAAGTCGTCATGCCATAGAGATACTGTATCTGATCGACCAGCATCCGCTGCGGATACGTAATGCTGCGGTCGGAGACCAGAGCATCCTGAATTCTCTTCATCTCCTCATCCACGGAGCGAGCCTCGCCGGCCTGAACGCTTCCCTCTTCCAGGCTATTCAACCGTTCGTTCAGCGTGCCGCGAAGTTCCTCTATCCGTTGCGCGGTACGCCGCGCTCGACTCAGCGCATCCCGTACCCGCAGATTCAGCTCTTCCTGAGCCAACAGGTCGGCGCGAGTGACTCCGTCCTGTAGTACGCGCGGATCGATGAGGACATTGAACCTGCGCTCCTGAGTCCTGCCAACGACTTTGAGTCGAGCCGTGTAGGTGCCCGGCGCGACCATCGGTCCGCCCCGCCCACCACGTCCCGACTCCCCACTCCACGGTCCGGGGTGTCGAAGGTCCCAAACGAACCGGTGCATCCCGGCGGTTGTCGGCAAGCGGTTGGTCGCGGAGCCGGAGGGGAACGGAACCCACCCCATGCCGGGTTCCTCGGGACGCTCGGCATCCGCATCGCGCCCCGCGCCGGAGAACGTTCGGACAATCGCGCCGTCCTCGGAGATAATCTCCAACGTCATGTCGTCATCGACGGCTTCCGCCAGGTAGTAGTCGACAACCGCACCGACGGGGCGATACTCAGGATCGGCAGGCGCACGACTGGATGAGGAGTATCTCAACCGGTGCGCGTCTTCGGGCTGGAAGAAATGCACGTGTGATTCCGCGATTCGATCATCCAGCTGACGCAGCGGACCGAGGTCGTCCATGATCCAGAAACCGCGGCCCATCGTCGACAGCGTGAGGTCGTCCTGGTGGACTTTGATATCAGTGATCGGGGTGACGGGCAGATCCTGCTGCAGACTCTGCCAGTGTTCGCCGTCGTCGAACGAGACATACATACCGTATTCGGTTCCCGCATACAGCAACCCTTCACGCTCCGGGTCCTCGCGCACGACACGCGTCGGATAGCCGTCGGGTATCCCGTTGGTGCCATTCGTCAGAAGCGTCCAGGACGCACCATAGTCGGTGGTCTTATATATGTACGGCGCGGGATCGTCGAGTTGGTAGCGCAGCACCGCGATGTACGCCTTGCCCGGCTCGTGCGGTGACGGCTCGATCGCATCGACGCGGCCGCCCGGCTGGAGTCCCGCCGGAGTTACATCGGTCCAGCTACGGCCGCCGTCGCGCGTCACGTGTACCGGCCCGTCGTTGGCGCCTGCCCAGATGACGTTCAGGTCGTGGGGCGAAACTCGCAGCGCATAGAGCGTCGAGTAGAACTCTTCACCGGTGATGTCCTTCGTGATCGGACCGCCGGAGAAGACCTGAGTCTCTGGCGTGAACGCCGTGAGGTCAGGCGAAATCGTCGTCCATGTTCGGCCCTCGTCGGTGCTTCGGTGCACGTATTGCGAGCCGTGAAGAACAACGCCGGGATCGAGCGCCGTCACTTCGATAGGCGACACGCGCTGGAACCGAT
>JBDHJS010000027.1:0-84371 GCA_039586795.1 Gemmatimonadota bacterium | reverse complement strand
CGTTCCGGACACCGACGTCACACCCGGGAGCGCCGCGGTTCGCTCCAGCAACTGCGTGAAGAAATCGACGTGATCCGGAGTACTTTCGTAACGCTGAGCCGGAAGATTGAGCCAAGCAACGAACAGGTTCTCGGAGTTGAACCCGAGGTCGGTTGTCTGCAGTCGTACGAAGCTCCGCACCAGAAGACCGGCACCCACGAGAAGAACCACGCATAGGGCAACCTCAGATATAAGCAGAGCCGAACGGAGGCCCGCGTTGCGAGTACCGCTACGTTCTCCGCCTGCACGGAGCGTCGACTGCAGATCCGTCGCCGTTACGCGTAACGCCGGCAGCAATCCAAAGAAGAGGGTGGCAAAGATGGTCGCGGCGGCTGCGAACCCCAGGACGACGGGATCGACGCGCGTCTGCTCGAGCAACGGGATGTCCGGCGGAGCCACAGCCACGAGCGAATCGAGCCCCACGTAGATCAGGACGACACCGAGGGCCCCGCCGAGCATAGCAAGCAGGGCGCTCTCGGTCAAAAACTGGCGCACCAACCGCAGGCGGCCCGCACCCAGCGCGCCGCGCAACGCCACCTCTCGTTCGCGAGACATCGCCCGGGCAAGCAGCAGGTTCGCCAGGTTAGCACAGGCGATGAGCAACACCACGACAACGACACCCAGCAAGACGAACAGCAGCGGCCGAACCGTTCTCACCATGTCCGAACGGAACGGCTGCACGTTTATGCCCCACCCTTCCATATACTGGGGATACTCCTCCGCCAGACGCAGAGCGATCGCATCCATCTCGCCCTGCGCGCGCTCACGCGGCACGCCGTCCTTCAGCCGGCCAACCACGCCCCACCGATGCGCTCGCCGCTCCTGTCGGTCTTCCTCGTCGAACTGCAAGGGCAGCCAGAATTCGAGGTTCGGGAATGGGAAGTTGAAGTCGGGCGGCATCACGCCGACGATCGTCACCGGCCGCTCATCCACCGACAACGAGCGCCCCAACACATCATCCTCACCACCGAAGTGGCTCTGCCAGAAACCGTGGCTCAGGATAACGACATCGCCACTCACCTCTTCCTCGGTCGTGAACGTGCGCCCGAGCTGCGCACTGGCACCGAGCATGCGGAAGATGTTTGGTGTCATACCCACACCCATCGCATGAACGGGTTGTCCGTCATCCGCGATCAGCCCGCTTCCAAAGTTCCAACTGTGCGCGCCCAACAGCTCGAATGACGACGCTCGCTCCTTCCAGTCCAGGTAGTTGCCGCTGGAGATAACGTTGTGGTCGTGTCCGGTAGGCTCCACCTCCCAAAGTCTGACCAGCCGGTCGGGCTGCGGATACGAAAGTGGTCTGAGCAGAACCGCATGCACGACGCTGAAGATGGCCGTGTTGGCTCCGATCCCCAGCGCAAGCGTGAGGATCGCTACCGCGGCGAAGCCGGGCCGTGACCGCAACCTGCGCCAACCGTAGCGCACGTCCTGCAGGAAATCGTGCACCCACTCGGTACGCCGGATCTTCCGCTCCGCCCGGGTCGACTCACCCCGCAACGCACGCCGCGCTTCTCTCAAGTCACCGAACTCGCCCCGAGCGCGACGCTCGGCCTCAGCACGATCACAACCCTCTCCCATCAACTCCTCGATGCGGGACTCCAAGTGGAACTGAATCTCCTCATCCACCTCATCCGCGACCTGCTCCTTCAGTCCACGTCGCATCCGAAATTTCCGCCGAACCCCATCAGGCAAACGACCCATGACCATCATCCTCTTCAGTCAAAGCGACCCTCTACCCCTTACTCCTCACCCCTTACCACCTACCGCCCGTCACGCCCCCTCCGCCCCCAGCACCTTCCAAAGCGCCTCGGTGTAGCGACGAATCGACGTCACCTCCTCGGCCAACCGCGCCCGACCCTCCCGCGTCAACCGGTAGTACTTGGCTTTCCGGTTGTTCTCCGACAGACCCCACTCGGACTCGATCCAGCCGCGGCGCGCCATGCGATGGAGCGCCTGGTAGAGCGCCGCGTCGTCTATATCTAGATCGCCGTCCGTGCGGCGGCGGATCCAGCGGGTCATGGCATACCCGTGCATCGGCCCCCAGGAGAGGGTCTTCAGCACCATGACGTCGAGCGTTCCTTTGAGCAGATCCATGCTTTCCCCCTAGCGTCTACCTCTTAGATACTAAGGGGTCAGGAAGGGTTGGAACCGAACGGCCCCGGTTTAACGGCTTGCCGGCTCCCGCATCTCATAGACACAGGCACGACATGATGCGGGGGTGACCCCGATACCATTTCCTAGATCGCAGCGAAGGCTTCGCCCTGCGCCGGCACTCCCCGCCGGCTCGGGGTGGCGCGATCAATCGAAGGAACGGTGCCTCATGAACGTGCCTCGTCGGTTCACCGCTCATTACCTGTCCGCACTCGCCCTGCTGCTCCTGACCCCGACGCTGCTGTCGGGCCAGCTGATCTCGATCAAGACGATCCCCATCGCCACCGAGGACCAGTTCCTCTTCTTCCCATCGCAAAACCGGGGGATGGGAAGCGTGTCGATCGCGCTCAACGACCTGTTCCTCGATCCGTTCATCAATCCGGCGATGGGGAGCCGACTGGAGGGCTCACAGCTGTTCGCGACGCCGTCGCTGTACGACGCGTCGAACGATGGCGGCGCCGGGCGCGCGTTCCCGCTCACGGTGGAGATGAGCGGGCGGCGCTGGTTCGGCGGAGCCCTGCTGTCGCTGCAACAGATCGAGACGGCGCAAACGTTCTTCGGTCCTGTGTTCGGCGCCGACCTATTGAGTGAGAGCTCGGCCAACAACATTTACGCCGCCGGCTTCCTAGGCACACGTTTGCCCGAGACGCGGGCCGCGCTGGGCGTGGGCGTCTTCTGGGCGGGGCTCAACGCGGTTCAAGGCGTCGATGTCCTCTACGCGGGCAGCCAGTCGATCGACCAGACGGGAGACCTGGTGGACGCGCGCCTCGGCCTGTACGGCGAACTGGGTGAGGCGGGTCGTTACGAGGTGGTGGCGCTTTAAAACTACGTGGACATGACACACGAAGTCACATACCAGGAGTGGTTCGCACCCGAGCCCATCGACACGTTCACGCCGATCGACCCGATGCTGATCTCGAGGACCGAGACCAACCTCGACCGGACCCGAACCTGGGGCCTCCACCTCGCCTACATGCAGCCGCTGGCCGCGGAAGGCTGGCAGATCGGCGGGATCCTCACCGGCAACTGGAAGTCGCATCCGAAGATCCCCAACTACGAGATCATGAACATCCCCCGGGATCCGGGGAACTCGTTCGGGGTCAACGCCGGGCTAGGGATATCGCGATCTGTGGACCGCGCGACGTTCGGGGTCGATTTCATCCTGGAGCCGATCTGGTCGGACACGTGGGCGAGAACGAGTTCACGTTCACCAACGCGCTGATCCGCGCGGGGTTCGGCTACCAGGCGCCGACCGTCGGTTTTCAGTTCGGCCTGAAAGTGAGGTCGATCGACTACGAGCTGAAGCAGACCGACAATGTGCAGGAGACGAAGCGGACGCAGACGGAGGGGTGGATCGAGTGGACTCCGACCTGGGGGTTTAGCGTCACGCTCTCCGGCGTCGAGCTTTTTTACCAGGGACAAGTGACGACTGGAGTGGGTCGGCCGGGGACAGCCGGGGGAGGCGTTCCGGTCGCAGAGGCTTTGTCGTCGGACTTCATACCGGCGCCGAACGCGCCGCTGACGCTGCAGGGCGCGACGGTCGGGGCGCATATGTTTACGGTGCGGGTTCCGATTCGCTGAGCGGGCGACGCCGACTGGCTCCGTTTGCCCTGATCGCCCAACAACAGAAAGGCGGCTCGGAAGCGAGCCGCCTTTCCAGAAAACGGCTTCTGCCGCTGCCTGAGACGCCGCGTGATGTTCCGCGCCGCCTACGGAGCCGGCGCCGGCATGACGGACAGCCGCACCGGGCTCGACCCGACGCTTATCGTTGTCACCAGATTGTTAGTCGCTACATCGACCACAGATACCGTTCCGTTGCCGAAGTTGGAGATGTATATCACATCTCCCTCGGGTTTGAATCCTCCATCACCCGGTCCGGAGCCGAGCGGGAACGTGGTCGTGACGGTGTTCGTGGCGGTGGCGATGACCGAGACCGTGCTGGACCCGTTGTTCGTCACATAAGCGAGGGCACCATCGGGACTAATCGCTACCGAGGACGGACCTAAACCGACTGGGATCGTCGCCGTCACTGTATTCGACGACGTGCTAATCACAGAGACCGTAGTCGCGGTGCCATTAGGCACATACACGAACTGACCATCGGGAGTCACAGTGGCCGAGAAGGGCCCAGCCCCCACCGCGATCCTCGCTGTCACCGTATTCGTGGCCGTCGAGATCACCGCCACCGAGTCTGCTCCAAACACCGACACATAAGCAGCGGTTCCATCCGGCGTCACAGCAATGTCGGTGGGGTCTGTACCGACGCCGGTGATCGTCGTCGTTACCGTGTTGGTCGACGCGTCGATGACGGAGATCGTGCCGTTCCGATTCACGACATAGGCGGTCGTTCCATCTGGAGTGAAGGCGATGCCCTCCGGCGATGTGCCAACCGTTATCGTCGTCGCAACACTATTCGTCGGTGTCTCGACTACCGAGACCGAGCTCCCGGCACCGTTGGAGACATAGGCAATGAGGCCATCCGGCGAAATCGCTATACCGCGCGGGTTGCCACCCACGGGCACCGTCGTGATCACCGAGTTGGTCGCCGTGGAGATGACGGAAACCGAGTTGCTGCCAGAATTGGGTACGTAGACCGACGGGAGTGTCAGGTTAAAGGGGTCGCTCTCACCGTCAACCGTTCCCTGTGTGGCCTCCAACGTGTAGCCGGCGCCCGGATTGTCAATCGACAAGCCCGGGAAGGTCGCTACGCCCGCCACCGCGTCACGGGTGAAAGTACCCAGCAGCGTGCCGCTGTTCGGGTTGTTGCCGATTGACAGTGTGACTGCATTGTTGTTGTTCTCGGCGACGTTGTCGTTTGCGTCACGCAGCTCCACCACGACATCCGTCGCGAAGGTTACTCCTGCCGACCAGTTCGTTGGCGGCACAGTGAAGACGGCCTGACTCACTTCCTGAGCCACTGTCACACCGGAGGAACCGCTCCTTCCGCCTGCTGATGCGGTGATCGTCGCCGTACCATTACCTTCCGCCGTCACCAGACCGCTGGAGTTGACCGTCGCCACAGCGTTATTCGATGACGACCAAGTGAAGGTCACGCTGCCGACCGGATCTCCATTGGCATCCAGTGCCGTGGCCGTGTACTGCGTCGTCTCGTCCAGCGCGGTCAACGTCGTCGTGGTCGCCGAGATCGTAATCGTGGCGATCGTCGGACCCGGACCCGTTCCATCGTCGCCGCAGGCGGTGACCACGAGTGCTAGGACGATGCTGGTTGCGACCGCAAGCAGCGGGACGCGGAACGCCGAGCGCGCGGAACGCGCCTTACTGAGTATTCGCTGAATCATCGGACCCTCCCGTTTGAGACCCCACATCCATTCCGCCCCAAGGTCGCTCGTCGGGATTGCTCCGTCAATGAGCATAGCTGCGGCCTACTGAATTGAGGACGCGGGACCGACCCCGTCGAGCCCTCGCCTGAGCACCAATTGTTCACACTTGCAGATCAACTGATTCCGTCGCTGTCAGCGGCCCGCTGTCACACACGCGAGGCAACGAGGTAGCCCACGGCCGTCACCGCCGCCGTCAGCGTGAAGCCCCAGGCCATGTCGACGACCACGACCAGCGTCGGAAACCCCTTCAGCGTCGCCAGGTTCGTCAGGTCGTAGGCCGCGTAGGCCACCAGACCGAAGAACCCGCCCTGCACCACCGCCCGCAGCAGCGAACCCCGCTCTACCGAGGGTAGCACGGCGAAGACCACCACGCCGGCGATGAAGAGCAGATAGAAGATGATGGCGGCGCCCCAGCGCACATCGGGAGTCAGCAGATGACCCAACTGCTGACGATAGAAACCGCGGGCGATCCAGCCCAGCCAGGCGAAGTCCAGCGCCAGGAACGCCACGAGGCAGGCGGCGTACGTCTTGATCAAGAAACCGGCGGTCATGTCACGAAACCTCCCAGGCACCTAAGCTATTGCCAACTTGAATGCAATTGAGAACAATCCAAACGAAGAAGCTGCAAGCGGCGCTCGACGCCCCTCCGATCGACCGCAGACGAAGGTGACCCGGCTCAGTTGCGCCTGCCGGTAGGCGCGGCGGAACGACGCCAGCAATCCCTTCACATAGTTCTCGCCGCCGTCGAGGATCATCCAGAGGTCGAGCCCGGCGGAGATGCTCGAGCCGGTCTGGGTGAGCACGAGGGCCTTGGTCTTGGAGCCCTCGATCTCGGCCAGCCGCACCGCCAGCATGCCCAGCAGGTCGATATCGATGGCGCCGACCTTGCCGTGATCGATGCGCAACACCGTGATGGAACCGCGCTCTTCCCGATGGATCATGGGGCACGATAGCGCCGGCGATAGCGCGCGTCTACACCGCGCGCGGACCCCAGATGAGCGAAGGGCCCGCCGCACGGCGAGCCCTTTGCATTACTCAAATCGGAGCGAGGTGAGCCTAGAAACCGCTTCTCACCCGGCCCGCACCGTGGAGGGGATCGACTCCGGGGCTGCCCAGATCTTCGGCGCGCGACTTGAGCTCGCGCTCCACCTGGCTGGGCGACATGCCGCCGCCGTTATCCTGGATGATGAGGGCGGCGATGCCGGTAGCGTGAGGCGCGCTCATGCTGGTACCCTGCGCCCAGCCCCAGCCCTCGCTGATCGTGCTCATCACGCCATCGAAGGCGAAAATCGGCCGCGTGATTCCGGCCAGCGTACACGGAGTGGTGAGCCCGATGAAGGCCCCCCAGAAATTACCGCCGGGGGCCGACACATCGACGATCGACCTTCCGGTATTGGTGTAGTACGCCTGCTCATCAAAGTTCGTCGAGCCGGTACACCAGCCTACGGGCCCGAGAGCGGAAACCCCGATCACGTGCTCGAAGTCGGCGAACGCGGCCCATATGTCCTTGGTGTGATCGAAATCCGCACTGTTATTGCCGGCGGAGACGAGCACGGTCGTGCCCTTGCTGAACGCATACTGGAACGCCCGCTTGTAGATGAGGATCAGGTTGTGGACGTAATCGTCCTGTCCGGTTACCACCTGACGGGCGAACTGGCCGCACAAGTTCGCTGGTAAACCGAGGCTAATACAGTACTTAACAAAATCGTTCCTCAAGAAGCGTAGACCGCCCAAGCTCATGTTGACGAGATCTGCATCGATATCGGCGGCATAGACGAGCCCGCTGACGATAGAAGAAGTGAAGCACGCATTGAAGAACTCCGTGCAGACCTTCACCGCTACGATCTCGGCGTCGGGCGCCACGCCGGTGACGCCGTTGCCATCGTCTGCCGCCGCTATGGTCCCGGCGGTATGAGTACCGTGGTTGAAACCGAAGCCGGGGAGAATCTTCCAGTCCTCGACCGGTCCGTCGCAGTTGCCGAAGATGCAGGGGACGAACGAAGTCGAGAGGGCCATGTTCAGATTCGGCGTGAGATCCGGATGATCATGGTCGATGCCAGCATCCAATACGGCAACGCGCACGCCCGCGCCCGTCACGCCGGCGCCCCATGCTTCTGGAGCGTTCACCACGTCCAGACCCCAGAGCAACGCGTCCAGGTCCGTGCCCCCGGCGTAGGCGATCGGGTCGTGTGTTTGCAGATCATCGCCGGCGTTCTCGTCCGGGAGCTCAACCGGGTAGTCTGGAACCACTCCCTGGATACCGCGCTCGCTTCCCATCGCCGAGATGAAATCCGGGTTCTCCGATTCCACGACCGCTACACCGATCTGCGGAATCGTCGACAGGACCGTCCCATCGTTGCCGGCAACCAGATCGTCGAGGTTGCGCGGCAGGCTGGCGGCGCTCGCGGCGATGACCAGATAGGTGACCGGACCTTCCTGGCTCGCTGCGCTCAGATGCGGCGTCGCCGGCTCGGTTACCGGCCAGGAGTTCGGGTCCCGGCTGTCGCAGGCGGAGGCGCCGATCGCGACCGCAGCGACGAACGTCAGTGGTGTGATTCTCCTCATCGAACCTCCCTTGCTTCTGCCCTGACGGGCGGGTTGGGACTAGCGGACGCGATGAAGCCACGTTCCGCAACCAGCAGCCGCCATGGCGGCCGCGCACGAGAATGTGAAGCAATACAGGCTGTCCGCAGGCACGGTGGAGGGTCCTGCGGCTCGGTGGTTCAAGTGAATTGCGGTCTCCCAATAAGGAGAACAATTATATGAACTCGGTTTACAGAAGGGCAAGGATTTCTTGATCTGGCCCGTGTTGACCCGGCCACACTCCCCATTTCTGTGCTTAGCTCACACCGGAAAGACGTGAAGCGCGCGGTCGCCTTGAGCTGGACGACCACCGGGGTGTCGGCCTGGAGGCCGAGCTCCTCCAGCGCGCTCCGCGTGATGAGCGCCTCGAGGCTCAGTCCGCTAGACTCGACCCGCAGCCGGACGAGCCCGCCCTGCGGATGTACCCGGGCCACCGTGCAGGCGAAGCGGTTGCGGGAGCTGGTAGCTCACGACTCCGCCGGCCAGATGACGATATCCTCCGACCGGTAGGCGACCCGGACGCGGGCGTCCTCCAGCACCGCCACGCGATCGGCCAGCGCGAACGACTCGGCATCCTCGTGCCGCCGCGACCTGACCCTGGGCGCGATTCTCGCGGCCAATCGCGGAGCCCGGCGTAGCTGATCGCCCGGCTCCGCCCGCCAAGAATGATCTAATCCTCAAGCTGGTTGGCCTCCGGCCGCTTTTGCCACCCGCTGCTTCTTATATATTTCCAGCCCATGAGCCCCGACCGCAGTACCAGCAATTTGCTGGAGCGGCTGCGATCCGCGCGCCTCGTGCGTGTGGTGATCATCTACCTCGCAGCTTCCTGGTTCGTCGTTCAAGCCCTGGACATTCTGGCACAGCATTTCACGCTGCCGCAGTGGTTCTTCCCGGCCGGGCTGGCGCTGCTGGCCATCGGTCTGCCAGTCCTCATCAGCACCGCCCTCATCCAGGCGCGGCTTCGTCAGGCCGATGCGTCGGCGGCGGCGCGACTCCTGACGCGAGGCCCAACGTCGTGGAGCGCGCCGGGCCGTCTGTTCACCTGGCGGCGCGCGATCCTCGGCGGCGTCCTCGCCTTCGCGGCGCTGGGTAGCCTGGGGATCGGGCTGGTCTGGTCGCGTAACCGGGGCCACGAGCTAAAGCCGGATTTCGTGGCGGTGATGCCGTTTCATCCGGTAGGCTCCGGGGTGGCCCTCTGGGGCGAGGGGCTGGTGGACCTCGTGTCGACGGCGCTGGATGGGACGGGCGCCTACCACGCTTCGGACCCGCGTGCCGTGTTGATTCGCTGGGGGAAAGCGATCGGCGGTACCGAGGAGCTAGCGGCGCCTGAGGAGGCGGCCCGTGTGGCGACGGAGTTGGGCGCCGGAAACATGATCCTGGGCAGCGTGATCACCACAGCGCCGGGTGAAGTTCGGGTTGCAGCCGAGCTATTCAATGTACGCTGGCTCCGCAAAGACGCCTCGGCGGCGGTGGAAGGCCCCGAGTCGGAGATGACCTCGCTGGTCGATCAGCTGACCGTCGAGTTGCTCAAGTCGATCTGGCAGGAGGGCGAGGTTCCGGAAGTCCGGGTGTCGACGGTAACGACATCGTCGATCCCGGCGTTGCGCGCCTACCTGGAAGGCGAACAGGCGTTTCGCCGCAGTCGCTTCACGGAAGCTCAGCAGGCGTTCGGCCGCGCGGTGGAGCTCGATACAACGTTCGCCATCGCCGCGCATCGGTTGTCGTTCGCCTACGGATGGGCGCTGGGCGCGTTCGAGGAAGAGCACATCCGGAACGCGGAGTTGGCGGCGCGGCATACGGCCGGGCTACCTGCTCGCGACAGCCTGTTGATCACGGGTCACAAGCTGGTGGACATCGATGGTGACCTGGACGTCATCGAGCTCTACGAGAACCTGACGCGGCGTTATCCCGACGACTACGAGGCCTGGTACGGCTTCGGAGAGGCGCTCTACCATCTGGGCGATCAGGTCGGCTACGAACGGGATCGCGTGGTCGACGCGATGTCCCGCGCCTACGCCATCGACTCGACGATCGCGCCTTCACTGTTCCACCTCATCCAGGGCACGTACCTGCGGGATGACCTGGCCGCGGCCGGCGAGTGGACGGCTCGCTACCTGGCCATCGACTCGACGTCGCCGTACTCCCACGGGCTGACGCTAGGGGGTGCGCTGCGGCTGGGATCGCCAGAGGACTCGGCCGTCGCCGCCCAAGCGCTCGATACACTGAACCTGAGCGTGTTCGGGCAGATTCGCTTCGCCGTTCCGCCCGGACGTTCCAGCCTGGGCTACTCAGAGACGGTTCTGTTGGCCGCCGGGGATCCACGCATGCCGGCGCCGGCTCGGGCCAGCGCCCTGGAGGACCTGGGTCGGCAGTACCTACGCCACGGTCAGGTCGCGAATTGGCTGGCGGTCGATCGGGAGGCGGACCGCATTCAGGGCCGGGAGAACGAGCTCTTCATGCTGACGATGGCCCGGTTGGCCGGCCTGGTGGCCGATCCTGAAGGGATCGAACTGCACGAGCAGCTGGCGGCCAGGGAATCTTATCCAGAAGACGCAGACTACCTGGCGGCGCTCTATGCACAGCAGGGCCGATTCGCCGAAGCACAGGCCGCCGTCGACTGGCTGGAAAGTGCCGCCGAGACCGCCGAGGCGACCGGTGAAGCCGGTCAGGCCCAGACGTATCGCGGGCTCTCGCTGGTCTACCAGGGACACATAGCCGCCGCTCGTCAGGATGCCGGCGCAGCGATTGCCTACCTGCGCCGGGGTCTGACGCTCATCCCGGGTAACTGGAACGTTCCGCGCAACGCGCACCGTTTCTTGCTGGCCAACTTGCTCGAAGAAGGTGACGAGCTCGAGGCGCTGCGGATCTATGGCTCGCTCTACTATTCGCCGTGGCTGGAAGCGCTCGGTTACTTGCGCCGGGCGCAGTTGCACGAGCGGCGAGGTGAGCGGGACGATGCGCTCCGCTATTACGGGTTGTTTCTGCAGTTGTGGGAGAATGCGGATGATCATCTGCAGCCGCAGGTGGAGTCGGCGCGGCGGGCTACGGATCGGCTTGCGGGTGAAGTAGCTGATTAAACTGCACTGTTTGTTCAGCCGACAGCGGACAGCCGGCGCTCGACGGCCGAGGACAATTCGGCGACCGACGCTCGACCTACGACGTGCGACCTTTCGATGTTCGAGAGTAGAAATCCATGTCTGAGATATTGGAACGATTGAAGACGTCGCTTGCCGATCGATATACGATCGTGCGCGAGCTTGGCGCCGGAGGAATGGCGACGGTTTATGTTGCGCAGGATCTGAAGCATGACCGGCAGGTGGCGCTGAAGGTGTTGAAGCCGGAGTTGGCTGCGGTTATTGGCGCCGAGCGGTTCCTGAACGAGATCAAGGTTACGGCCAACCTGCAGCATCCGCACATCTTGCCGCTCTACGATTCGGGTGAAGCCGATGGATTGCTCTTTTACGTCATGCCGTTGGTGGAAGGTGAATCGCTGCACGAGCGGTTGGAGAGAGAGCGGCAGTTACCGGTAGAAGATGCGGTTGAGATTGCGCGTGCGGTGGCCAGTGCTTTGGACTACGCGCACCGGCGCGAGGTGATCCATCGGGATATCAAGCCGGAGAACATCCTGTTGCACGATGGGCAGCCGCTGGTCGCGGACTTTGGGATCGCCCTGGCGGTGACGGCTGCGGGAGGAAGCCGGCTTACAGAGACGGGGCTGTCGTTGGGGACACCTTTCTACATGAGTCCCGAGCAGGCGACGGGTGAACGGAGCATCGACAAGCGAAGCGACGTCTACTCGTTGGGTTGTGTGACGTACGAGATGCTGGCGGGTGAACCGCCCCACACCGGCCCCACGTCGCAGGCGGTGATCGCGAAGATCCTGACGTCGTCGCCGCCGTCGCTCACCGACCGCCGGTCGTCGGTGCCGCCGCATGTGGAGGCGGCGATCGAGAAGGCGCTGGAGAAGTTGCCCGCCGACCGTTTCGCGAACGCCGACGAGTACGCCGAGGCATTGTCAAAGCCGGGGGCTATCGCGACCGCTCGCTCCGCTACGCGAATCAAGACGGCGACGCGAGCCAGCCTCTGGACCATCGCTGCGGTCGCGGCGCTGTCGCTTGTGATTGGCGCCGTTGGCGGACGCTTCACCGCCCGGACCGAGACGCCCGAAGGCCGAGTCCTGCGCTTCGCCGTCTCGCTCGGACAGGATTACTACCTGCTGAACGCCCGAGCCGGCAGCATGGTCCTGGCGCCCGACGGGTCAGCGCTGGGCTACTCCGCAAACACCCAAGGACAGCCCGCCCTCTTCATGCGTCACTTCGACCAGCTGGAATCGGTGGAGATACCCGGAACGCGGGGGTTGACGGCCTGGTATCCGTTCTTCTCTCCGGATGGTCAGCGGATCGCTTTTCAGGAGTTCTATTCCCGCGAGGTACAGGTGGTGCCGGTGACCGGGGGTAGTCCGACACGTCTGACCGGAAGCGCCGTTCGGGTCGGTGGCGCCTATGGCTTGTCGGCCTATGACTGGGCCGACGACGGCCGAATCCTGTTCAGCGGAGACTACCCGGGAGTCATGGTGCTGCCGGAAGCGGGAGGTGAGATGGTCCCGCTCACCCACCCTGACACGTTGAGCGGCGAAGTCGGGCATTTCCTGCCCGAGGCGTTGCCGGGCGGCGACGCCATCCTGGTCACCTACTCGGCGGTGGGTCTAGCGTCGGCCCGGCTGGGCGGCACCGGAATCGCCGTCGTCTGGCCGGGGACGGGGGAGCGAAAAGTACTGATCCCCGGTGGAGCCGCCGGAGCTCGCTACTCGCCCACGGGGCACATCGTTTGGGCTCAAGAAGACGGCGCCTTGATGGCGGCACCTTTCGATGCGGAGCGCACGGAGATCAGCGGGACGCCCGTGATGATGGCGGAAAGCATCCTGATCGCGGGCGGCACCGGCATGCCGAGCTTCAGCATCTCACAGGAAGGCACGCTGGCGTATATCGCTGCGCTGCCGGCGCGGGTCGTTATGGTCGATCGAACCGGTGACGTCACGACCATAACCGACGAAACGCAGGCCTACCACTCGCCGCGACTGTCACCGGATGGCACGAAGCTGGCTGTCGATATCACATCGCCCAGCGGCCGCGATGTCTGGGTCTACGACCTGGAACAGGGCACACTCACGCGGGTCACGTTCGATGGGACGGCCAACGACCCCGTCTGGACCCCGGATGGGCGGCGCGTGTGTTACGGCTCCACGCAGCAGACCGCGCTGCGCCATCCCTATTGCATCAATGCCGACGGGTCCGGCGAGGCGGAGTTGTTGCACGCAGGCGATGACGAAGCCACGGCAGGCGTCTGGCATCCGGACGGCAGCTCCGTGGTGCTGATCCCGTTCGGAACAGCTCAGAGTTACGACCTGCAGCTACTAACGCCGGGAAGTGGCGCCGAGCCCGATACGATCATCGCCACGCCATTCACCGAGCAGCACCCCGCCCTGTCGCCGGACGGGAATTGGCTGGCCTACGTGTCGGATGAGTCTGGACGCGAGGAACTTTACGCTCGGCCACTCAACAGTCGCGAGGGCCGCGTCCAGGTTTCGCAAAACGGTGCCTCGGAATCCGTGTGGTCGCGTGACGGGGGCGAACTGTTCTATATCGAGCCGTCGTCGTCCGGGCCGCGGCTGATGGCTGCCCGGGTCGAGATGTCTCCACGATTTCAGGTGCTGTCTCGTGAACCGCTGTTCGCAACGGACAACTTCGAAACGGCAGGCCCCCACGCTAACTACGATGTTCATCCCGACGGGCAGCGTTTTGTGATGGTGCAGCGAGCGGCAGCATCGGAAGTGATCATTGTGAAGAATTTTCATTTGGAGGTGGATCGAGCGCAGAGTCGATAGTCTCTATTTTTTTACGGTCGACGCGCGACGTTCGATGCTCGACGGTCGAAGTAACTGCACTATCTGAACAGCCGACAGCGGACAGCCGGCGCTCGACGGCCAAGGATAATT
This sequence comes from Gemmatimonadota bacterium, assembly GCA_039586795.1. Lineage (GTDB taxonomy): Bacteria > Gemmatimonadota > Gemmatimonadetes > Palauibacterales > KS3-K002 > Kutchimonas. The sequence continues at coordinate 70,262 of JBDHJS010000027.1, read as the reverse complement.
CGGCGATCGACGTCCGACGCTCGATGTCCGTCGGGCGTCGGTCGCTGGAGGCACGCAGCGCCGATACGACTTGGCCGCCGGTCGATGGCTGTCCCGATCCTATTCCCTAATCTCAGATTCTGACTTGAACATTCCCAAGCCCCGCAGCTATGTTACCAACACTCGCTCACCTGCTGGGGCTTGGATCTCTACACCTAGCCAGGAGTTCACCGTGGTTAGCGACGGCGTCATCACGATCACCGATCCCACCCCGGAGTCGCAGAGGAAGCTAGGGCTCTTAGGGAAGCTCTTCGCACCGTTGATGCGCGACGAGCGGGACATGCCGTTCATCCGACTGACGCTCTTCCTGACGGTGGTCTTCGCCGGGTCAGCGATCTACATGTTCATTCCCGGCAATTTCCGCTGGTGGATGGCACCCATCTACTGGGGACTCTACATCATATTCCTCGGTCCGTTCATCCTGATGCTGCACAACGTGTGTCACAATGCGCTATTCAAGCGGCAATACAACTTGCTGAACAAATACATCCCCTGGGCGCTCGGAATCTTTCTCGGGCAGTCGCCCGAGAGCTACTTCGTACATCATATCGGGATGCACCATGCCGAGGGGAACCTGCCGAACGACCTCAGTTCGACGATGAAGTACCAGCGTGACAGTTTTATAGACTGGTGCAAGTACGCCGGGCGCTTCCTGCTGTTCGGCGATTTTGATCTGTACACGTATATGAGGAATCGCAAGCGGCACCGGCTCGCTCGGCTGCTGGTGCTCGGTGAGATGTCTTTCTTCGGACTTGCCATAGCCGCGCTGATATGGAATTGGCGAGCGGGATTGGTTGTGTTTGTGGTGCCGATGTTGGCAACACGGCTTCTGCTTATGGCGGGCAACTGGGCGCAACATGCTTTCGTCGACCCCGAAGACTCGACCAACGATTACCGCACCGTGATCACTTTCATCAACAGCCCCTACAACAAGCGCTGTTTCAATGACGGCTATCACCTCGGCCATCACCTGAAGCCGAACCGCCATTGGCTGGACATGCCCGCCGATTTTCTGGACAAGAGAGAAGAGATGATTCGTGAGCGGTCGCTCGTGTTCCGGAAGATCGACTACTTCATGATCTACCTGCTGCTGATGTTCAAACGCCACAAGACGCTGGCCAGGTTCTTCGTCAACCTCGATCCAGACAATCCGCTGCCCGAAGACGAGGTCGTCGCGCTGATCAAACGCCGGTTGAAGAAGTTCGACGAGGAGCAGCTCGCCGCGTACAGAGCCGCGGCCTGAAACAGATCACCCGCCAACGAACAGCGGCGAGAAGTAGACCAATATCCCCGCCAGGAAGACAAGCACGAGTATCGAAAGCGCGACGTCGCGGGCGTTCCAGCTGGCGCGTGATGCCGCCTTGTCTTCCGCCACGGTCGTCGCGTAGGTGAGGCCGCGGATCCGCTCGATCTGAGGTGCCGGGGTGAACATGCTCACGACGACGAGCAGCGCGACGCAGACCACCAGCAGCAGGATGGCGAAGTAGAGGAAGTTCACGTCGGCAAACCAGTAGAGCGCTCCGCTCAGCGACTCCTTGTTGAGTTCAGCGACCAGGCGCAGCATTCCTAGAACGAAGCCACCGACCATGGCGCTCATCGCGCCGGCCGCGTTGAGCCGTCTCCAGAACAGCCCTAGGAAGAAGACCGCCGCGATGGGCGGAGCGATATAAGCCTGTACGCTCTGCAGGTAGTGATACAGCTCGCCGGAGATGTTCTCCATCAAGGGGATCCAGAGGATCCCGGAAACGACCACAACGCCCGTCGCGATCCGACCCACGGTGACCAGCGACTGCTCGGACGAGCTGGGTCGCAGCTTCCTATATATGTCCATCGTGAACAGCGTCGAGCACGAATTGAATACCGCGGCCAGCGAGCTCATCAGCGCCGCCAGCAATCCTGCCGCGACCAACCCCCGAAGGCCGACCGGCAGTAGCGTTTTGACCATGACCGGGAACGCCTGGTCGGCGGCCGGCAGGTCGAGCTGTCCCGTGCGGGCAAGTGCGAAGGCGATGACGCCGGGGATGAGGAAGATGAAGAATGGAAGCAGCTTCAGGTACGCGGCCCAGATCGTCCCGCGTCGCGCCTCGGCCTCTCCGTTAGCCGCAAGCACGCGCTGAACGATGTATTGATCCGTGCACCAATACCACAGCCCAACGATGGGAGGCGCGATCACCATGCCCGGCCACGGGAACTCGGGATGGTCTGCCGGCTGGAACAGGTTGAGATGATCGCTGCCCGCGGTGGCTACCAGGTTTTCCCAGCCGCCGATCGCCCGCAGTCCCAGGAACGTCACGATAGCCGAGCCGGCGATGAGTACGATCGTCTGCACCGCCTCGGTATAGACGACGGCCCGCAGCCCACCGACCACCGTGTAGATCCCCGTCAGAATGACGATCACCAGTGCGCCGGTCCAGAAATCGACGCCCATCAGGACCTGGAAGACGACGGCGCCTGCGTAGACCGTCACCGAGACCTTGGTGAGCACATAGCCGACCAGCATGACGAGGGACAAGAACCAGCGGGCGGACGGCGAGTAGCGCTTCTCCAGGAACTCGGGCATGGTGAAGACGCGGCTGCGCAGGTAGAACGGGACGAAGACCCAGCCGAGCAGCAGGATCAGCCACGAGTGAAGCTCGTAGAGCCCCATGACGACGCCCGTCTTGGCGCCGGTGCCGGCCAGCCCGACGATGTGCTCGGACCCGATGTTGGAGGCGAAGATCGAGGCACCGACGACGAACCAGCCGACGTGGCGGCCGGCGAGGAAATAGTCGGTGGGGGTGTTCTGTCGCTGGCGGATCACCCAAAGGGCGACCCCGAACAGGACGGCGAAGTAGGCGCACACGACCAGCCAGTCCAGCGTCCCGAACGTGTCCATCGTCCCTCCTCAACGGCAGGCGTGGTGGGCGGTTTGGGCTGCGCCACGCGGCAACTTGATGCCTTTCGTCGGTTCACGACAGGGGTTTAGCTTGTGGCATAGCTTGAGCAAACATCACGCGTTGGCGGACGGAATTGGGAGACACGGCCATGGCCTACGAACTGGTGGATCTGCGGGATCAACCGTTGGCTCGCGACCCGGACCGCATGCTCGCGAACTTGAAGAAGGACCTGGAGCTGCGGTTCTCGGTGGGGATCTGGTACTTCACACCGGCCGGCGGTCGATTCCACGATCGTTTCGTACCAGAGGCGACCCTGGAAGAACGCCTCGAGATGGCGGCGGAGATGGCCGAGCTAGGCGTGACGGGCATCGAGGCGCACTACCCGGACGAGGTGAACGAGGAAAACGCCCATCTCTACCAGCGACTGCAGGAACAGTCTAGCATTCGCCTGGTCGCGGTCCCCTTCTCTCATTTCTTCGACCGTCGCTTCGAGTTCGGCAGCCTGTCGAACCCGGATGCCGCGGTCCGGGAGCGCGCGAAGGAGATCGCCGTTGGCGGCCTGAGATTGATCCGCGATCTAGGAGCCGATCTGGCAATCTCGTGGCCCGGCATGGATGGCTACCGTTATCTGCACGGCACGCCCTACATGAGCATGTGGGACCGATTCGAGAGCACGATGGCGGAGGCGATGGATGAAGTGCCAGGGGTACGCGTCGCCATCGAGCCGAAGCCGTATGAGCCCGCCGCCAACAATATCTATCGCACAACCGCAGAGGGCATCCTCGCCGCGCAACGCATCGAGAGGCGACTGTCGAACCCCGAGAACCGCCGTTTGCTGGATGAAGGTCACACGTTGGTGGGACTCAACCCGGAAACCGGCCACGTGAAGATGGGCTTCGAGATGCTGCCGGCCGCGTTCTCGCTCGTCGCGATGGAAGGCCGCCTGGCGCACACTCATTGGAACAGCCAACCGGACGGCAATTACGATCAGGACAACAACGTGGCGGCGGTGAACCCTCACGAAGCAGAGGCCCTGCTCTATACCTTGTGGGCCATCGGCTACCAGGGATGGTACGGCATCGACATCAACCCGGAGAACATGCCGGTCCAGAAGGCGGTGGAACTGAACATCCGGGCTTTGAAACGGATCAAGGAACGAGTGGCGCAGCTTCCCCATGAGCGTATCCTGGAGTGCCATCTGGATCCAGCCAGGCACCGGGGCGAACTGGAAGCGATCCTGATCGAGAATCTGTGAAGACCAAACGCATGACACCATTGTTTGCCGGTTTCGACGTCTCCACCCAGAGCACCAAACTCGTCGTCATCGATCCGGATGCCGGCGCGGTCGTGTTCATCGACCGCATCGTCTACGACAGCGACCTCCCCCAGTACGGAACCGACGAAGGCGCGGTCACTGGCCTTGGCCACGGCGCATCGGAATCCGACCCGAATATGTGGATCGAAGCGGTGGAGAGGATCCTGGATCGGCTAGCCGCTTCCGACATCGATGGCGAGCGTATCCGCTGCATCTCGGTCTCGGGTCAACAGCATGGACTCGTCGCGCTGACCGCCGACGGCCAGCTTGCCCGCCCGCGGAGCAAGTTGTGGAACGACTTCTCAACCGAAGAGGAATGCCAGATCCTAACAGAGGCTGTGGGTGGCCCGGCGGCGATGATCGAGGAGGTGGGCAACACACAGCGCACCGGATACACCGCTCCGAAGATCCTGCATCTGCTTCTCCACGAGCCCGAGGTCTACGCCCGCGCCAGCACGCTGTTCGTCGTCCATAACTACGTCAATTGGTACCTCACCGGCGGTGCGGATGGTGGCGTCGCGGCCATGGAGCCCGGAGACACATCCGGCATGGCGTTGTGGCACCCGGGTAAACAACGCTGGTCGAAGAGGGTGATCGACGCCATCGATCCCGGGCTTTCGGAGAAACTGCCGCCCGTAGAGCCAGCTGATCGAACGATCGGCAACATCGGCGCCGATCTAGCCGCTCGCTTCAGCCTCTCACCGGAATGCCGCATCGATGCAGGGAGCGGCGACAACATGTACGGCGCCGTGGGGACGGGAAACTTCGAGCCGGGAATTGTCACGGTGAGCCTGGGAACCAGCGGCACCGCCTGCACGGTGTTGGAGGAACCGTTCATCGACCCCACGGGCGAGATCGCGGCCTATTGCGACAGCACGGGTAAGTACCTTCCCCTGCTCTGTGTGTCGAACATGTCGAACGGCTACAACGCGATACTCGAGCGCTTCGAACTGACGCACGACGCGTTCGACGAGATCGTAAGAAACATGCCCCCAGGCAACGAGGGGCGACTGCTGGTCCCCTGGTACGAGGGCGAGCGAACGCCCGACCTTCCGCTCGCGGCACCGCTGTACTTCGGCTTCTCCTTGTCCGACTTCGTGCCGGAAAAGCTGTGTCGTGCGGTGGTAGAAGGGCACGTGCTCAACCTGTACGAGGGATTCACACAAATGCCGGTGACCCCAAAGGAGATCCGCCTAACCGGCGGTCTCTCCAGCTCACCGAGTTGGTGTCAGACGATAGCCGACGTCTTCGACGCGGAGACGGTTCCGGTGGAAGGCGAGGGCGCGGCGCTGGGCGCGGCGATCCATGCGGCCTGGGTGTGGTACAAAGAGAACGGCGAGCCACGGTCCATGGGCGAGGTCGCCGACCCGTTCGTCGTCCTCGACGAGTCGCGCCGGGCCCGACCCGACCCGGCGCAACGATCGACCTACGCCGTGTTCAAGCGCCTCTACCGCGCCATCACTCAGAGGCTACGCGGACTGGAAGGAGAAGATCCGTTCGCGCTGGGCAGAGCGCTGCGGACGACATAGTAATCTCACCGCTTGCTGGACCACAGGAGACATAGCCCGATGTCTTAGCGTAATCGATGGCGAATAGAACCGCTGATGATATGTAGTACGCCGCCAGATTCCCCCAGAAGTCCGACGTGGCATTGCTGAAGTAGCACTTATAGTCACAGGCCAGATTGTCGATTTCTACCTGGATCTCACACAGCCGATTGATGCCGTAGGCCATAATCAGCAAGTTCGGACCCGTTTCCACGAACATCAGCTCCAGGAAAAAGTACTGGATGTTCAACTCGATGAACTTGGCGAATCCAGCGTGGAATTCGGACGTCAGTATGTCACATGTGCCGCAGCTATTGCCTATGCTCGCCTGGTGTGCCTGCAACGCGGCACGCGCCTCTGATTTCAGCGCTTCGAAAAACCCCTCTACGAAATCCAGACTCGCACAGCTAAGATCCAGGTCCTCCTGGGTCAGCGCGTTGTATATGCTATCCAATTCGCTGACCAGCTGGCTCCACTGCTGCTGTCCGTGCAGGTCCTCCAGCAGAGGCGCAAGCGACTCTTGGAAGTCCGCCTCGAGGATCGAGACGAACCCCCACGACCACTTCTTCCGGTAGAGATGCGACTTGACCAGCATCTCCTGGTCGTCGATCTCGTCCGGCAGGACGATACGCCAGGTCTCCGCAACTTCGTCGTAGTAGAAAGCGGCGGCGATCTCGGTGGAGTCCAACGGAGTTACATCGGCGATGGGGAACGTTATCTCCATGTACAGCGAGTCGGGAACGTCACCGCCGGCGAACACATCGAAACTCGTTCGGTATCCGCGATACGCATAGAAGCCAGCTGGGAACGGAGGCGTGTAAGAGTAAATGTCTTCAACCTGCAACGCCCTGCAGTGATCCCACGCACCGGGCGGAACCTCGATCTTGGCGCCGAAGGCGAAACTGTCCGGATTGTCGATCTCTATGACGCCGCCATCGGGGCCTGTGCACCAAGGGCAGCACTCTTCGTCGTTGCTATCGCTTTCGCTGATGTCGTTGCCGCAGCCGGAGACGGTAGCGCCAGCGACAAACACAATAACAAGACTCGCTATTAACTTCTGCGTGACAGGCTCCCCATACTTCATCGTTCCACACTCCGTTAGGCCACCTCACCTAAAGCGTCAGCAACAACGTGGGTGGCATGTCGATGGAGTCGAATCGATGGTGGGGCGGGTCGCACGGAGGGCTAAGTCTGCCACGAGCAACATGTCGCATCGCCCGGAACGGGGCAATGACCAGCGGACGGCGGCACTGCCTGACGTCAGCTCCTCGAGTGTCTCTCCAGCAGCGCCCGATAGCGCGTGTTGTCGTTCAGAGAGTCAAATCGGGGGTCCATCTTGAGCCAATTCGTGGAGATCCAGGACGGGATGTTGAGCAGATTGTCTAATTCTCTGAGCGCCGCGTCTTCATCGCCGATCAACACGTATATGAGGGCCAGGTCGGCCAGGTAGGGGATGCCGTAGACCGCGTCACTGGACACCGGCAGGAGCGCCACCGCGGTCTCGCCCTCGCGAAGCGCAGCCTCGTTCCGACCGAGCGCCGCATACGCGATGCCGAGAGAACCGTGGTACCGAGGATCGTTCGGATGTTCTAGTATCGCACGTTCCAACACCTGTCGCGCCTCCTCGAAAAGCCGATCCGCCTCCTCTTTCTCTCCCGCGGCGCTCGCGGCCCAGGCGGCAAGCAACGCACGTGGCCGTGCTGCGATCTTCATGCTAACCCACTCGAAATAGGGTTCCGCCACCAGCTCGAGCGCATCGTCGTAGCGGTCCTCGAACATCCGCTGCCAGTAGCGCGACCATTTGACCCAGGGTGCCTCGTAGGACAGCCGTTCCAAGATCTCGTCGGTCTCGGCGCTGGCTCCTCTGTCACTCCAGATCGCGAAGACCTTCCCCAAGTTCGGCCACATTGCCGTTGGCGCCAAGCCGATTGCCTGATCGGCCATGGCTTCGGCATCTTCGAACCGCCGGACCGACCAGTACTCAAACGAGAGGGCCGTGTAGATCGAGGCGTCCATCGGGCTGACTTTCAGAGCCTTCAGGTTCTGCTCGATCGCGTCCTCCAATCTGCCCTGAGTTTCAAACACGAATGACCGCGCCTCAAAGATCTCCTTGCTATCGGGCAATCCCCGCTCGGCGATGGCGATCTCTTCCATCGCTCGCTCGGTATCTCTGTACAACAGCAGATGGTAAAGGCCAGCAGCCAGGCTAACCTCGGGAGAGGCATGATCTCCGCCGAACGCTTTGTTGCCCCACTCGGTCGCCAGCTGGCGTCGCGCTTCCGAGGCATCCACCCAGAAGAAAACTTGCCGGGCGTGAGCATTGGCGAGTTCCGCCTGAGCCAGCGCGAAGTTGGGGTCGAGTTCTGCAGCGCGCTCGAACTCCCGCAGCGCCCGGTTCGCGTCATCGGCCGTGAAGTGCGGCTGATCCTGGTAATACCGACCGCGGAGGTAGGCCTGATAGGCGTCCAGGTTCTCGGTCGGTCTGGCCTCGATCCGTTCCAGCTCCTCCGGCGTCAACTCGGTGCTCAGCGCCAGCGCGATTTTCTGCGCGATATCGCTCTGTACGCGCAACAGGTTGTCGACCGAAAGTTGGCGATCGTAGATCTCCGCCCAAACGTGCTCATCCGTCTGCGCGTCGATGAGCTGGACGTTGACCCGCACCTCTTGAGCGGCGCGCAGGATCTCTCCCTCCAGGATGTACCTGGCATTCAGCTCCTCGCCGATCTCCCGAATGTTCTTCAGGCTATCCTGATACCCCATCACCGACGTGCGCGAGAGGACTTTCAGGCCACCGATCTTCTGAAGACGTGTGAGGATCTCCCCGTGGATACTGTTCGTGAAGTACGCGTCCTCCTCGAGGCCGCTCAGGTTGAGGAAAGGAAGCGCCGCTACCGACGGGCGTGTATCGATTGTGCTATCCGCCACGTCGAAACGCTGCGGGGCAAACACCAGCCAACCGGCAGCAAGCACGCCCCAAGCAGCGAGTACCACGACCACTGTCGCAGCAGCATTACGCCACGTCAGGATCCGACGACGACGACGTACCGCGGCAACCCTCTGCAACTCGTCGGCCTTCGCTTCAGCGGGCAGCGCCTCGAACTCGCCAGTTGAGAGCGGGGAGCCCGCGCCCTCGCGCACGAACGCCGTGGCGATGACGAAAGGCAGGCCCAGCAGGAACAGAATGATCGCAAGGCCGGGCAGCCAGGCCGGAAGCGCCAACCGCTCGGCTACCGCATCGATGAGCTCGAAGCAAGCCCAGGCGGCACCGACGTAGACGAGGAGCACCTGCCAGATGGATCGTCGATGGATCTCGGCGATGAGGCGCTTCACTGAGGACATGGCGAAATACCCCAGTTGAGGGTCCTGGGAGCGGGCTGCTACAAGATGTCAGGCAACTGGACGGGTCGCAACGCGACCCCGGGGCGCGCGCGCCTCCAATCGATTACTTTAAGTGGCCAGAGAATCGGAGGGTAGTGGATGCCGCCAAGAATCGAAGAACAGCCGGCAAACGAGAAGGGTCTCCCTGCCAAGCCCGGTGGGCTTCTGGGGGATATCCGTGCCTTCATACTGCATAAGCCCGCTATACCCACGCTGATAGAGTACGCGGACGAGGTTGAGCGGGATCGCTACTCGCACAGCATCTTCCAGCGTATCGGGATAAGCGTCACGGACTACTCGGTGCTGAACATTCATCGCATCGGCATCGATGCGCCGGTCCGCTTCGTCTTCGAGGAGCTGCTGAAGTGGGACGGGGCGGTATCGTACTGGCCGAATCACATTGCCACGGCGTACAGAGTGGACGGCCGGTTGGAGCATATCCAGATCTACCTTCTGGGCCGCAGAAAGTCGATCTTCGGCATCGAAGACGGCTTCATGGGAATGAAGTTCATACCGCTTTTCGAACTGACAAAATGGAATTTCAAGCCGGTACCCGCCCCGACGGAGCCCGACAATGCCCGCTACTTGCTCTACCGCTGTAGCGGTGGCTATCCCATCGGTTTCTACTGTCTTTACGCTCGATCGCCAATCTCCGACCGTGGAGAGGTTGGCCAGACCCAGCTATTCTCGTTGACCAGCTTCGATTTCTATGGGAAGAAGAACTGGCCGCACCGTCGCGTTGTGAATCCGATCTGGGAAACCATCCACAACCGGGTCACCGCGAACGTGATGAATCGCATTAAGCTCCTGTGCGAAGGCAAGTTCCAGATGGTGGTCGACGGCGAGCACAGCAGGCTGAACATGAGCCGTTCAGCCCTTGACCAGGAGAAGATAAGAGAGGCGCTGGAGACCGACGCTCCCTGACGTCGTCTACTCGTCCTGTCGGTCCAGCAGCGCGATCACGTTGCCACTCTGCTCCACCGCCAACTGCGTCACCGCGTCTTCCTCGAGAGTAAACAGGATGTAGACGTCCGACACACCTGCCACTCGGAATCGATCGCTGGTCACCGGGACCGCGAAAAAGACACCCTGGGGTCCAGCGTCGATCTTCAACTTACCACCCGCAACCTCCGCGATGATCGCGAACGGCCCTTCTGCAGCATAGCGGCCGGCATAGGGCTGCAGTTCCTGATCGCTCATCGCGATCGGTTTCATGGGCGGCAGCGAGACGGGAAACGGCGGTCGACGAACTTCCTGCACGCAGCTAGTGTCGAGTCCCTCCACACTTCCCTGTTCCACCGTTTGTTCCATGAGACCGTCAATGCAATCGACCCCCTCCAACCCGTTGAAGCCGTGTCCGCCGTAGGGCACGACGACGTGTAGTGAGTTTTCCAGATACTTCGATACGTAGTCGCCGTATTGCGGCGGCGTGACCGGGTCCCACTGCCCCGAAAGGATGAGAATCGGGACGCTGGAGCGAATCGGCTCGGCGTAGTCTTCGGGTATGTCTCCACGCCGCCAGACAGCACAAGCGTCACGCTGGTCGCGAACCCGGTAGTCGCCCAGGAATGTGCCCTTAGCCAGGCGCTCCCCCTCGCCGGGCTCGATGAACGGGACGTCTTCCGCGCAGGTAACCGACAGGTACATGCCGTTGCTGCCACTGGCCACGATAAAGCGCCGCTCGAACAGCGCGTACTCGCCCAGCGGCGTGAAGTCGCCCTGTGCGGCATGGTGGATGTAAACCGGGATGTTGCCAGCGCTGCCCGATCCGTAAAGCAGATAACGAACCGCTTCTGCAACGTTGTCGCGAGAAAGCTGGATCTCGACGATGTCGCCGGTCAGCGGGTTGAGAACCTCGACGGGAACAGGTCCGGCCTCCAGTCGACTGAACACCGACTCGACTTCCCCGCGTATGTCGGGGAAGGCGCCCGCGCAGCTCTCATCCGCCAGGCAATCGTCGATCACCCCCTCGAGCGCGCGCTGCGCATCCGGCGCCAGGTCACGCGGTATGAACGCGCCGGTCGTGGTCACGCCATGGAGGATGGCGGTGCGTGTGTGAGCCCCGTGTCGGCGCAGGTACACCTGCACAGCGCGCGTACCGTACGACCCGCCAAACAGGTTGAGCTGTTCGTAGCCCAGCGCCTGGCGGACGTCATCCAGGTCATCCATGGCGAGCGGTGTCGTATAGAGCCCGAGGTTGGCGCTCGACTCGAGCTGTGAGCGACACGTCTCCACGTCCTCGATGGGAAAGAAACGACCCAGATAGCTCTGTGGGTCGTCCGGCGATCCGTAGAACTCACAGTTCAGAGGATGCGAGCCACCGGTGCCTCTCTGGTCGACCAACAGTATGTCGCGCCCCTGGCGGATTCCGGCGTGAGCTTGCGCGATGTAGCCAGCCAACTCGGTGGCCGACTCACCGGGTCCGCCCGGTATGAAGACGAAGGGATCGGGCGCCGGCGACTGCCCGGTGGCGTGCAGAACGACGATATTGATACCGATCTTGCGGCCGCTCATCGCCTCCCGGTCCTCGTAAACCTGTAGGGTACCGCAGCTGGTCTCGCCGAGGACGCCCTGCAGCTCACACGGCTCAAGCGTGAGTGTTTCCTGGGCCTCCGCTCTTGGGATGGCAAGACCGGCTACGAGCACCAACGCAACCGATGCGCACCGTGCACAGAATCCGAACATGGCCGGGAATCTCCTTCGGAGGTTTGTGTGATAGCGAACGCGCGGGGCTATCTCTGTACGGGACCTTTTTTAACCCCACTACGGCCGAATCTCAAGGCAGTTGTCAGTTGACGATCATTCCTGTCGCAGCGCGATCATCGGATCGACGCGAGAGGCCCGACGCGCCGGCAACCAGGCAGCCAACAGGGCGACGCCGGCGAGCAGCGCTGCCATGCCTGAGAATACGAGCGGGTCGACATGCGATGTCTCGAACAGCAGACTGCGCATGAGGCGCGTCAGGCCGAAAGCGGCGGCCAAACCAATAGCCAGGCCGAGGGCAGCGACACTACCGGCTCGGGTCAGCACACCGCGTTGTACCTCGCCGGCCTGGGCGCCGACGGCGATACGAATTCCCATCTCCCGGGTGCGGCTACCAACCACATAGCTGGTCACCGCATATATCCCCACGCTGGCCAGGATTGCCGCGAGTGCCGCGAACAGTCCGAGCAGTAACATGAAGAACCGGCGCTCGGCCAGCGAAGCGGCGACGAGGCGGTCCATGGTGGACACATCGTAGACCGCGACCTGCGGATCGATGGAACGAACCGTGGCTCGAAACGGAGCGGCCAGCTCTGCCGGGTCGCCTGCGGTTCGCAGCGCCACGGCGAGTGACCCGATAGTGAATTGGCGATAAGGTACGTACGCAATGGCGCGGTCTTCGTCATCCAGGCCACGCAGTTTCACATCGCCGACAACGCCGACGACCTCGCGCCATGGCTCGGAGTCCTCGAACTGCATGCCGAAGCGGATTTGACGGCCGATCGGATCTTCGTCGGCCCATATGTCCCGAGCCATCGATTCGCTGATCACCACGACGCGTTGCGTGTTCGTGTCATCCGATCGCTGCAATCGTCGACCAGCGACGAGCGGGATACGCATCAGTTCGAAGTAACCGTCGGTTACCGGCCGCATTGAAGCCTCGGGCTCTTCCGTCGGCGCAACGTCGGGTCGCCCTTCGACTTCAATGCTGGAGATGACCGCTCCCGTCGTGAACGGCAGCAGCCAGACGCCGGCTGCTGCGTCGACATCGGGTCGCGCTTCCATTCGCGTGAACAGCTCTTCGTAGAAATCCAGGCGCGCGGGGCCCGAGTAGCGCTCGCCGGAGAACCGGGTCTCAGCGGTCAGCAGACCGCGGGGATCGAAACCCGGGTCCACGCGCACGAGCGTGACGAAGCTCTTGAGCAAAAGCCCGGCGCCAACCAGCAGCGTAACCGCCAGAGCCATCTGCGACACAACCAGAGCATCGCGGAGCCGGCCTCTGCTCTGACGGCCAGCGACCGAACGATCGCTCCCCAACGCGCCGCCGGCGTCGGCACGGCTTGCGTGAAAAGCGGGGACGAGGCCAAAGAGTACACCGGTACCCGTCGTCAGCACCGTCATCGCGGCGAGCACCAGCCCATCCACACGGACTACATCGAGACGTGGCAGATCTTGAGGTGCCAGCACGATCAGCGCGTCAACCGCCATATAGGCTACGTACACGCCGGCCAATCCACCGACCAGCGCCAGCACGACGCTCTCGGTCAACAACTGCTTGGTGATGCGGCCCCGTGAAGCGCCTAAGGCGGCACGCACCGCAACTTCGCGTTCTCTGGCGATGGCTCGGGCCAACAAAAGGTTCGCAACATTGACGCACGCGATCAGCAGAACAAGGCCGACGCCCACCAGGATGACGAGCAAAGCGGGCCGCACATCGCCTACTATTTCATCGCGCAGCCCGACGGCGGCTACTCGCACATCGGCGTTAGCATCCGGGTATTCTGTTTGCAGGCGCTCTCCCACTACATCGAGCTCGGCCTGCGCCTCCTCGAGAGAAGTGCCGGGCTCGAGCCGACCAACCACGCGGGCGAACCAGCAACCCCTGCCACACGCCGCATCGTCACCCATCGGTCGCCATAGCTCCGCCTCTTCGAAGAAAGGCGTACGGAAACCTGCGGGCATCACGCCGATCACCTGATGCTCGACGCCACTCAACCGCAGCGTGCTACCAATCATCCCAGCGTCGCCACCAAACGCGCCCATGAACAGGCCGTGACTCAACATCACGACCGGGGTCGCACCGTCGATCGCGTCATCCGCGACAAAGTCTCGGCCCAGAGCCGGTGGAATTCTCAGGAGCCGGAACGTGTTCGGCGTGATCATCGCCCCGGGCAAGCGTTCCGCCACATCATCGGTGAGCAACGTCACGGTCGAACGGCTGAACGCCGCCATATCCGCGAATGTCTCGGTCTCCGCTCGCCAGTCCTGGAAGTTCTCGTAGGACACGGATACGAGATCGCCACCCGGACCCTCTTGATGCCACACAGCAGTGAGCTCATCCGGGTCCCCGTAGGGTAGCGGCCTGAGCAGCACTCCGTTTACCACGCTGAAGATCGCCCCGTTGGCACCGATTCCCAGCGCCAGGGTCAATACGGCAGCGATGGATAGACCGGGCCGGACCCGGAGCTGGCGGAAGGCGTAGAGTATGTCCTGTCTTAGCCTGTCGAACATTGCGAACACTCACGTTCAGCGGTTTCACCCCAGTTGAGATGCCCTGTGCAGAGAGTGTGCCAAGCAACGACTGGCGTAACTGATTTACTGATATGGCTTTACGGTACTTGACTGAGGACGGGCGGCGTTCGGATTCGGGACGGCGCGTTCGGCGTCGAACAGTCGTGGCGGCTAGCCCGGGCCCGGCTCGCCCGCGAGTTCGGCCAAACGCCGCTCGGCGCGATCGACCTCAGGACGCAGCTCTGGATCGCAGTCGGCCCACAGCTCGATGAAGCGGGCATAGTGTCGGCGGGCCGCTTCGCGGTCGCCGAGTCGGTCATAGATCTCGGCGCGGCGAAGCAGGGCCGGCGCGACGAAGACGAGGTCGTAGATCGAGATCTCTTCGAATGAGCCGAACCAAATTAGCGCTTCTTCCTCGCGCCCTAGATCCTCCAGGAACATCGCTCGTAGGTAGCGAAGAATAGCAAACGAGTAATACGGAGACCTGAAGGCGTTCTGGTAGTAGGTCTGCATGGGCGCGTTCTCGAGCAGCGAAAGCCCTTCAGCCGATTCGCCACTCTGCCAGGCAACGTAAGCCCTGATGCCAAGTGACAGATCTTCCGGAAGGGTGGGACTCCGCAAGGGCTTCTCCGAAGTCTCGAGCTCGGCCGCGTATCGCTCGCTATCGGATGCATTCCCCAAGCGCGCGTTCAATAGCCCGAGGAGGAACGGCTTGAGATGTCGGTGCACTTCGTTATGGCCTCGGAGGAAACCGCTGGGATGCGTGATCGGCGCAACCGTATCCGGATCGAAAGCCCGTATCACATTGCGCATCGCCACGATATCGTCATCGCTCGCCGGAAAGAATGGCAAGAGAGGGATGATGGCGCCGAATTCCGTTGCGCGTGTCGACCCGAATGTTCGCGCAGCCTCGAATTGATCGACTGCGGCGCTGAATTGCCCCTTCGCCATGAGGAGGTAGGCGCGGTAGACGTGGCCGAGTGCCCGCATCTCGGCGATACGCGATTCCCCGGTTAGTGTCGATGACATAGTCAAACCGGCCTCGACATCGGCAGCCATAACCGGGACGTAGGCAACCGTAGTGAGAAGCGCCGGGTCAGACACGCGCCGGAGGTCAGTTAATACACGCGCGATTTCGGCCGAGTCATCGGTAGCAAACGCGCGAAGTGCTCGCATTTCGATCGCGCGATCAGCCTCCGGGTTGAGCTCGAGGAATTGATCGGTGATCTCGTTGAGCTCTGTCGGATCGTGATCCGTCGCGACGATCCTGGCGACATGAATCAACGTATTCATGTGGTCGGGCTCGTAGTTGAGCACACGCTCGAAGGCCTCTCGCGACACCGCGATCCGGCGACCCGTCATGAACGCGTAGTGGAAGAGCACTTCGCCGAGCTGGAACCACGCCTCTGTATCGTCGGGGTAGGAGCCAACGATCGATCGATAGAGCTGCTCCGCCAGTACGTGATCGCCTCCGCGCGCGGCGACTGCGGCCTGGAGTAACAATCGATCATGCTCCGACAGGCGGCCGGCGTGACGGAACGCCTGTGCTGCCGACTCGCGTACCAGGTGGTCTCGCGTGAGCCATTCGTACGCGACGCTGAGACGATACCAGGCAAGAGCGAACGCCGAGTCCACGCTCACCGCACGCTGGAAAGCCTCCGCTGCCGTGAGATATTCGCCTGCCCGCAGCGCCCGTTCACCCTGCAGGTACTCCTTCAGTGCCGCCAACGAGTCGGTGGTCACGGCTGCGATGTGGGCGACGGGGCCACCCCTTCCGCCGCTGCTGAGAAGAAGCTGAGCGGCGAGGTCATCCACGATTCCCATCACGTCACCGGGATCGCCGCCCGCTGTGGCCTGGGTGATCGCTTCGACGTCCCTCTCCGCATCGTACAGGGACGCATCGATTTGCAGCCGGCCGTCCAGTTCGAGTATTGCGCCAAGAACGAAAAAGTCCGCCTGCAGGCGACGGGCGATCTCTCGTCCGCGCACCGGGCCCGGGGGCTCGCCCTCGTCTTGCGCCAGGGCAAGCACGGCTCGCGGATCGACACCCCGCAACTCACCCGCGACATCCAGCTTTCGACTCAGGATGTCGACCATCCCCTCACTCAGGTATTCGTGTTCGGTGCCTCGGACGGTGAACGGAAGAACGACGACACGCGCTACCGTCGACGAAGCGTCATCGCTTCCGTCTCCCGCAGTCGACTGTCCTCGGGTCAGGATCAGCCAGCCGGTGCCCACCATGAGAACGACGGCGACCAGCGCGACAAGGCCCGCGAGCCAACGCCTGCTTCTCGGCTCGGCCGCCATCGCCTCCAGTTCGCTACTGGAGGCCGGATCCTCCAGGCGTACTCCCTGCCCCGTCACCTCGTACGCCCAGGCCAGAGCGATAGCGATGGGGAACCCAAGCAGGGCGACCACCACGACGACGGTCAGTGATTTGTCAGGCAATCCGAGACTGGGAAAGACGATATCGGCGCCCTGTAACACGGCGAAAGCGACGGCCCCATAGACGGCGGCCATCTTGAACACGCCGCGCCGTTTGACCTCGGCAAAGAACTTCCGGTAGCCCGGAGTGCGGTCGTTCATGGCGTGACTGCGCGAGTGACGCGGCGAACCAGAAGAGGAACCGCGCAGGATGGAGGTACGGGGCCACGGTATATCATCGCCGGAAGATGGTCCGTTTGGCGGGGGTGATCAAGCGCAGCCAGACGCTGCGCCAGGCTTTAGTTCAACCGCGCCGCTATCCGGGTCAGCGCCCGCCGCGCGCGGTCGACCAACGGCATCAGGTCGAGATCGGCATCGGCCCAGCTGGAGAGGAAGTACTCATACGCCTCTCGTGCCTCGGCGTCACGGCCCAGGGCCTCGTAGGCTCTTCCCAAATAGAAACGTGCAACAGGGTTGCTGCGCATGGCGAGCAGATACGGCAATGCCTCGTCCGGACGTTCGACATCGAGCAAGATCTGGGCGTTCCCCATACTCGGAATGCTGAGATCGTCTCGAGGCGTGAACTGGCTCAGTATGTCGTAGGCGGCTTGGGAATCACCGCCGAGCCACGCTTCGAAGCCGTCGATCAGCAGCTGCAGGGATTGGAAGTAGTTGGCCGTACTCGTGTCCTGGGTGGCGGCGACAGCTATGATCGCATCAAGCCGATCGCGCAACAAACGATGATCGCCTTCTCTGCCTCGGTAGACAGCATAGAGCGCGCTGCAGGCCAGCCGCGATATGTGCGCCTCTGGATCCGCGAGGCCGACGGAGTCCGACTCGATCCTCTCCAGAGCCAGTTCGCTCTCGAACGGATGAGTCGCGATCCCGAGGGTGACCTCTGTGAACAGGTAGTCGCACGGTGATACGGCCCGAGATGCCAGAGCGTCGCCCTGGTATCCCATGGCCGCGTCCAGCCAGCCGCGCGCGTAGATGTTGATAAGGATGAGGTTGCGTAGCGCGTCGATGCCCTGCGATTCCGAACCGCGGTTGCGCTCCAGCTGGAGGAGCTCTTCCCGAGCTGGCCAGAAGGCCGGGTGATCGAGGCGGTCGGACACCCGCTCCACATCAAGAAGCTCTCCAGCTCTCAACTCGTCCATGGCGGCGCGTCGTGCTGATTCGTCGCCGAAAGCGATGGCGAAGAGGAGATCGTAATAGCGGTTCCAGAAGGATTCGGGAGCCAGCTCCCGATAGCGGCCGATGCGCTCGACGGCGAGAGCGCTGTCGGCGTGATAACGGAAGGCGAGATCGACGAGGTGGATGTGATAGGGGGCCCAAGTCGGATCCAGGTCCACGGCACGCAAGAACGCTTCTTCCGTCTCCTCCCAACCGACCAGTCGAGCAAAGCCCTCATGTAAGTAGAGCTCGCCGAGCAGGTACCACGCCTCGGCATCATCGGGATAGCGAGCCGCCAGCACGCGGGTCGAGTCGATCTCGGTTCCGTCACTGCGCACCATGGCCAGCGCTGCGCGCACCAAACCCCGCTCACGTTGAGGCAGGTTGGCGAGAGAATCTGCGCGGGCCAGAGGTCCCTCGGCCAACTCGGTGCCGGCAGCCTCCGTCCAACCGCGGGTCAGACCCAACCGATAGAGCGCTAGCGCAAAGCTGGAATCGGCACTCACCGCCTGCGAATACGCATCGTCCGCTGCCGCATACTCGCCACGCCGATACAATTGCTCGCCGTTCAAAAACGACTTGAGTGCTTCGATCGATCCGGTGGTCACGCTGGCCAGGTTAGCTCGAGGTTGAGTCTCCAGTTCCCGCAGCAGGAAACGGAGCAGCTCGATAGAAAGCTCGTCGACAGCCGGGATCATGCTGTCGACATGAGTGTCCACCTGCGCCTGGTGCACCAGCGCGCCGTTCTCGACGTCCCGCACGTTCGCGGCGAGTCGCACCTGCGAGCCGGTGGCCAGTGCAGTTCCGATCACCACATGTCGCGCGCCCGTCTCACGCGCGACGGCCAGCGCGGTCTCCAGGTCGGCTTCTACGCCGCCGGCCGTTCGCTCGTGCCAGCGCGCCAACACTGTGCGGCTATCGATGGCTCGGAGCGCTGATCCGTCCAGGTTGATCGACAGCAAGTCGACGAGCCCTTCCTGCCAGAGCTCCATCTCGTCGCCGCGAACGGAGAACGGGACGACGGCGACGGACGGGCGATCGACTTCGGCGGCGGCAACGGAGCGCGAGGGGGCCGGCGCAGGCGGCTCCGGTACGCGGCCCAGCGTGACGACCAGCACGACAGCGACCAGCGCCAGCGCGGCAAGCAACGCGGCTTCCATACCACTGATCCTCTGGCGGCCCTGCTCTCCGTGGAACCAGGCAAGAACGAGAATCGCTAAGAACCCGACAGCGACGATGAGGACGGCGCTGCGTACTACAGCTGGGGACCAGTTGAATGCATCGGCCACGAACCCGAACGCCTCCAGGGACAGCCAGGCGCCGGCCAGATAGACCACCGCCCACTGGACGATCTTGCGCTCTCGGATGCGTTGTTGCAGGTCCACAGGCCCCCATTTCGTCTCGTCCCGTTCACCCAGCGTGACCGAGATATGCAGCGCCAAGCCGCGCCGAGCAAGGGCCAGCGATCCATCACGCCTTGACTCGGGCTTGATCGAGTCGCGTCAACATACCGGCGATGGATGGAACTTTACGACACTAGGTGAGATCAAATGCTAGCAAGAATCCTTATTATAGCGACGGTGATCCTAGCGACCGCATCCTGCGGCGTACAGCCCAGCGGCCCCCCATCTCCAACCGGCCGTAAACTCCGAGTTGCACACTGGTATTGCCCACCTGCAAAGCGGTGCGACGCCGACGCGCAGGCTGCGCACGAAGGAGAGCTCATCTACGCCAGCTTCGACACGGTGGTGGTCTATTCGCTGAAAGATCGTCGGGAGTACGCCATTCCCGTGCATGAGATCTTGAAGCTCGAGGTGTTTCGGGGCCAGGCCGGCAGCGTCGGGGCTGCCGCGGAGGGGGCGGTGACAGGAGCGGCAAAGGGCGCGGCCGTCGGCGCCGTCGTCGGGGTCGCTTCGGCTGTGATGGGTGCCATTCTCGGCTCGCGCGCGGATCCCGGCAAGGTCATAGGCGCCCATGCGGCCGGAGTGGCTGTCCTCGGTGCCGCGGGCGGCGCGTATGAAGGAGCGATGCGCGGGGATGACGTCTGGCAGGAGATCACGATTCGACGCCTCCTGCAGGACCTATGCGGTTGTCAGGAACCACCGGGTTCGCCCGCGGACACCGTCATCGTCGCGTCGCGAACCCAGTGAAGTAACGCCAGGTTCGGCGCAGGCTAGGCTGATTCCGACTCAGAACGCGCCTTCCCGAACCTGGTCCTTCCTGAGTCCGTGCCGGAGCATCACCACGTTCTTCGGATCAACCGTTTCGTTCTCCGGGAGCGGCACGTCGCCCTTTTCTTTGCCGAACTGCAACACGCTCTTGATGCCCTTCAGTCCTTTGGCGCCCTCCAGCGCCTGCTTGTCCCCGTCGTAGAGATCGAACCAGGGTAGCCCGGCCTTGGTGTACTCCTTCGCCGTCGGCGGAACCGTGGGCGGCGCTTTGCCCGTGATGGCGCGCCAGACCAGCGCGTTTGCGATGTGGACGAAGCAGCGGCTCGAGTGCTCCAACTCCCAATCCTCGAAGTTGAAGGTGTCATCGTAGATGTTCTGCCGCATGCGGCCACCCGGAGCCAGCCCCATGGCGAACGGTTTAGCCGACCCGACCTTGAGCGCCTTTGAGGCCAGGGCCACGGGGGCGTCGCTCCACCTGTCCTTGATGCGTTCGTACGCCTCCCGCTTCATCGGGTAGGCAATGATCTGAATACCTCCATACTCAGCTTCACCGGTGAGCTGCTCCTCGACGCTGTAGCCCGCGCCCAGTGGCATGGCGACAAATTGCCTGATCACACCTTTCTCCACGCAGTAGCCGTCCAGCCAGGGTTGCTCCGGTACGACGACATAATCCTGCGGCCGGCGGTTGAGTCCGTTCTGCCATTCCTTTCCAGTCACCGCGTTGATCTTCCCCGTGGCGATCTTCACGGCGAACGGATACCTGTTGACTCCGTACCCGAAACCAAACGCGATCCACATTGCCTCCGACTGGTACATCGGCAGCATCACTCCACCGTGCTCGATCCAGCTTTCGGGTACGTTCTGCGCATAGTCATCGACGTGACGCAGCGGAAAGGCACCCAACCCCGGCGGCAGCAAGTAGTCTGTACCGTCATCCGGGATGCGAAGCGTGCGCTGGAACTCCATGGTCAGATTCGCCTCTTGATGGACATCGGGGAACGAAAAGACCAGCCTGTTCTTCTTCAACTCGATCATGATACCCTACCTGCCTTCCGCATAATCGTAATAGCTACCAATCCCCATCGCGGACTTCGCGGACCAGGCGCAGCATGGCGCGATCGGGCATGTCTCTCAATTCTCGAATCAGGTCCGCGAACAGCCGCGGCCGTTTCCGGATCGTCTCTAGCAGATCGCTGGACACCTTACCGGCGAGCGCCAACATCACATCCGGGTCCTCGCTCAGATCCTCGGCGAGGCGGAGAATCGTCGCCTCGGACGGCGGCCCCACGTCGCCACGCTCGACTTTGCTCAGATATGACGGCTGAACACCGATCCTCGCCGCCACCTGGCGAACCGAAAAGCGTGCCTCCGTCTGGCGGAGCGCTTCCCGGGCCTCCCGCACGAAATCCCCAAAGGCTGACATGCCAATACCTCCTGAAGTGTATACTATATAGTACACACTCTACGGTCAACCCCCGGGAGCTTTCCCCACGCGGCTGGCCTCCCTAGTATGTGCCCCGCACCCAACCTTCACGAAAGGCGGCCGCATGAATACGGTCACGCTCGTCCTCCGTGTGATTCACATCCTCTGTGGAGTCTACTGGGCGGGAACGCTCTTCTTCCTATCCACCATGCTCCAGCCCGCGGTCGCCGAGGCGGGTCCGGAAGGCGGCAAGGTCGTGCAGGCCCTGACGCGGCGCCGGCTCCTGGACATCGTCCCCGGCATGGCCATCCTCACCATCATCTCCGGCATCGAGCTCTACCGGCGCGCGTCCGGCGGGTTCAGCACAGATTGGATGGGCACGGCACCGGGGCTCAGCCTGACCATCGGCTCGCTGGCCGCCCTGGTCGCGTTCACGATCGGGATGACGGTGCTGCGGCCCTCGGCGAAGCGCACCGGCCCCCTCGCCCAGAGCGCGCAGCAAATGCCGGAAGGTCCCGAGCGAGACGCGCAGATGGCGGAGGTGCAGCGGTTGCGTCAGCGGACCGCGGTGGGCGGACGTTGGGTCGCCGCCTTCCTGGTCATCGCGGTGGTCGGAATGGCAATGTTCCGATATCTATAGCGGACGCGAGCGGGGGTGGGGCTCTCTTGTTGACTTCCCTACCCTCCTGACTACCTTCGAGAATCGTTCCGGTTAAGGAACCAAAGGTCGTATTAGCCCCAGAGAGGCGGCTGCGCCTCGCGAAGTACAGGAGGTTCCGCGCATGTGGTTCGGCCTGAAGAAGGATGTGGCCCCGATCTACAAAGACGAGACGAACCGGCGAATGTTCGCGACGGCGTCGGGTCGTCCGAAGGGCGCCGACAAGCTGAAGAAGTTGAGGCTCAAGGACGGCAAGGAACCGAAGCGCCGCCGCTGGTGGTTGCTCGGCCTCCGGATGTAGTCCTCCAATACACCCACCGCGAATACGCAACACTCCGTAGGACTCAGGCACACTAGTGCCGTCCTCCAGGCGGGTCTGGGTCGGGATCGCTTGAGGGCATCGGGCCGCTAGTCGGAATCGTACGGCTTGATGCTCGATGGCGTGGATCGCTCTAGCGGTTCGGCCCCCAGGCCTGGGGCGCCAACTGATCGAAGTCCGGATTGTTCGTAAGACGAATGAGCCCTGACCCGTCTGCGTTTACTCTATAGATCTCGAAATTCCCATCACGATCGCTCATGAAGGCGATCCAGGTGCCGTTGCGCGACCAGGTGGAAGAGCGATCGAAGGCCGTACCCTCGATGAAAGGTGTGGGGGTCGATCCATCCGCATTCATCAACCAGATATCGAACGTGCCGCTACGATCGGTGCTGAAGGAGACCTGCTGACCGTTGGGCGACCAGGCAGGCTGGGCGTCCACCGCCGCGTTGTTTGTGAGCCTCGTCAAGCCGCTGCCGTCGGCGTTGATCACGTAGATCTCGGTATTGCCGTCACGATCGCTGATGAAGGCGATTCGGTCATCGACGGGCGACCAGGCAGGTTGCGTGTCGAAACCCGCGCTATTCGTCAGTCGCAGCTGAGCCGATCCGTCGGCGTTCATGATATACAGCTGTTGGCCGCCGCCGTCCCGCTCGCTGGCGAAGACGATGCGCTCGCCGTCAGGCGACCAGGTCGGTTCGCGGTCGCGGCCGGCTGCTGAGGTCAAACGCATCGGGTTTTGGCCATCGGAGTCCATCACGTAGATCTCTTCGTTCCCATCGCGGGTGCTGGTGAAGACGACCCGCAGTCCATCCGGAGAGACGTTGGCAAAGAAATCGCTCCCGGCCTCCGAGTTGAGTTGCGCCTCGCCGGACCCATCCGGGTTCATTGCGAAGATGTCCTGTTCGGTTCCGCGGAAGCTGGCGAAGGCGATCTTGTCGAAGAGGGTCGCCCGACAGACCACGTCGAAGGTGGTGGGCGTGGAGCTCAAGACCGTCACCGATACCGTGCGCGGATTCTGCCCGTCCACCCCGCAGTTCCCTGCGAGTCCGGCTAGCTCGACCTCGTGATCGCCGACGGACAGAAACCCGAACAACTGTGAATCGTTGGCGCCGATCGCCTCGGGGGTGCCACCGTCGATGCTCACCGTATAACCGTCTGGATCGATCTCGACGCCGGTTGTGGACGTGGTGACTTCGATGGAGCCCTGCGATGGAGCCGTCGTGCTTTCGTCATCGCACGCTTGGATGGCGACGAGCGCGGCAGCGATTACCAGGACGGCGGTCAGGTCGAGAACTCGGCGCGCTGAGTGCATGGCAAATCCGTTCCTTAGACGAGGGGTCTAGAGGAGAACCTGGCCCAGAAAGTCGGCGGCGGCAAGAGCGTTCTTAGGGTCTACGGGCTGAACCAGTAGTTGACCTTGACCAGGAACATGTTGGCCATCGGGTCGTCGAACAGGCGGCCGAACTCGTTGAAGCCGCGGAAATCGGGATCGCTGGAGAAACCGGAGCGGTTGTGGTTCCAGACGAAGAAGATCGTCGACCCGGGGAAATACTCCCAGCGTAGGACCAGGTTGCTGCGGATCGAGCGGAACGAGAAGTCGGGGTTGCCGAAGCTGAACGGCTCGGCGGGGCCGGGGCCATCGGGGTCGACGGTGTACACGTTGTTATTGGAGTCGAACTCTATCGTCGAAGCGCCGTCGACACCGTAGCGCCAGAAATCGAACGAGCTGGACTGGGCCAGCTCCTTGTATCCCATGTAGTCACCGCTCGCCACGTAAGGCTGTGCCCAGAGCTGGAGTGAAAGGTCGGGTGTGATCGCCAGGTCGGCCCGAATCGTGACGTCGAGGCTCTCCTGAAGCAGCTGACTGAACACGTAGCGGCCGCCGTAAGTGGCCGTCGCCAGTGAATCCGGCTGTTGGGTGACATAGAAGCCAATCGAGCGCGACTTGTTGTAGCCGGGCATGATCCGGAAGGTTAGCGCGCCGGTCGGTCGGAAGGCGAATTCGAGGCCCGTGCTGGCACCCCATCCGTCGTAGACGTTCTGCGCGTACCAGGCGAAGAGTTCGACCGAGAAGGGCTTGCGATAGTCGGAGCCGATGAAGCCGCTGGCGTTCCATTGGCGCGGACTTTCCATGAGCGGGCCACCGCGCGTCGACTTGTCGCTCAGCGCGGTGAAACTGTAGCTGGAACCCAGGTTGAAGTTCCAGTAGTTAAGGAACTGCCCCCCGAAACCGAAGTACAGTTCGCGGAACTGGTTTGTCCCGCCGAAGTTCCAACCCTGCGCGAAGGTCGTGCTGACCGAGAACCTTCGAAAGACCTTCCCAGGATTCAGCCAGCGGCGATTGACCCGCAGCCCCCAAAAAATCCGGTCGGCTGTGTTTTCGAACCCGGCGTCGTTGACCTCCAGGCCCGGCGTGTAGGCGTAGAAGTCGGTCGCGTATGTCCAGTTGCCGGCGACTTTGCCCAGCTGCATCGAGCTAGCAAAGCCAGTCATGCTCGTCGCCGTCGTGTCCACCGAAACGTAGTCCTGGTCGGGTCGCTGGTAGAAGCGGGCCGACGAGAGCTGTGCGATGGTGATGGACAGCGGATCGCCCCGAATGTGGGAAGCGCTCATCGATCCGTTGAGCACGAACTGATTACCGCCGAAACGATGGAAAAAGTCCATGCCGCCGGTAAACGCCGTCCGGCGCAGGTACTTGAACGCGGGGTTCGACAAATCGCGGATCACGCTGGCCCCGAGGATGCCGATCCCGCTGCTGCCACCGCGCATATCCTTCCGCAGGCTGAGAACCGCGTAGTTCGTGAGCGGCTCGACCTGTGCGGACTTACGGCGGCCGTCAGGCATGACGACTTCAGCGAACTCGGAAGCCGTTAACGCCTCCAGCGCGCCGATGGACCAGCTACCGGTTTTGCCGGAGAGCTTCGCCGCGCCGATGATCGTCGAGTAGACCGGGTACTTGACGTATCCGTCCTCGACGAACAGCGATCGACTTGGCGGCCGGCCGATACGACGCGAATAGAAAAGCTCGGGCGCTCCAAAGACAAAGCCGCCGCTGCCCGCACCGAAGCGGAAGATGTCGGCTCCCTCGACAAAGAAGGGACGCCGCTCGGGAAAACGGATCTCAAATACACTCAGGTTGACCACCGCGGGGTCGGCTTCCACCTGGCCGAAATCAGGATTGACCGTGGCATCCAGAGTGAGGCTACTGGTCAACCCGTACTTGAGGTCGAGACCGATCGACACGTCGTAGTTTCCGCCCTGGGTGAAAGGATTGGCCGGATCTCCACCCTGGAGGTTCTCGACCGTGCCGACGGTGTACGGAAGGAGCTCGAGCCTTCGCGGCGCCGGGATCCCGCGCAATCCACCCACATGTCCGAAGTGCGAAGCGTAGCCCTCCTCGGTATTCGGAGCCCAACTCCATCTGAGGCTCTCGTTCTTACGGAAGACGTCTCGAGCGAAGTTGATACCCCAGACCTGCTCCTCGGCGCTGGAGAAACGGAGCTGTGAGAACGGGATCCGCATCTCCACCACCCAGCCCAGCGAGTCGACGCGAGTGGCAACATCCCAGACCGGCTCCCAGGAGCCGTCGCCGTGTATGTCATCGTTGGTTGCGATCTCGTCGCCTCGGACGCCAGCCGGGTTTACGCTGAAGCGGAACGTGGTGCGGTGGTCGTGGTACGAGTCGATGTTGACCCAGAACATGTCGCTGGACGTGTGGCTGTCCCGGCGGCCAAGCCGCCGCGCGATACGCTCCGGTTCGCGGTCGAACAGACGGGCTCCGATATAGAGGGCCCCCCGGTCGTAGACGATACAGACCTCGGTACGCTCGGTTGGCTCCGTCCCGTCCTCGGGCTCAACCTGCGTGAAGTCCCAGACGATCATGGCGCCGCGCCAGGCCTCTTCGTCCAGGCGACCATCCAGGCGAGGCGCGTCTTCGATGTATTTGGCTATGAGATGGGGAGGTACCCGGCCATCCGGGTTCACCAGGTGTGAATAGTCGTTCTCGCTAACGGTATCAGCGGTCTGGGGGGCGAGGGATTGGACTGTCAGAGCAAAGATGATGCTGCGCACAACGACGCACTCCCCCATCTGCGGTGCCACTTAATCAGACGGTTCCTGTACCAAAAAGGTTGCACGCTGTTCGGAGATTTGATGGATTCGGGTCGGGATCGACGGACCGATCGCTCCGGCCTCCGCGGCGATCCCTCCCTGCTGCACAGGCGATGTCTCTTGCCGCCGGTTGGGCCAAAGTCGATCTTGTCTCGTCAAACCACCCAGGACTGCGTCTCCTATCCGACCCATGGGGGCATCTATGTATCGCACTTGTCTGAGTCTTACGATCGCTCTCGTCTTCTTGGTGTCGGTTGCGGCTGCTGACGGACCGGCGCGCAACGCGCTTCCGGCCTGGCAGGATCAGGATACGGCCCAAGCCGATACCACCAAGGAAGAAAAGAAGAACGAGAACCTGCCGCTGGAGGCGGCTCGTACCGTCGCCATAGACACCGATGAGGGGACCTGGATCTCGTTGGACGTGAGTCCAGATGGCGCGACCCTGGTCTTCGACCTCCTGGGCGACCTCTACCTGCTGCCGATGGAGGGGGGCGAGGCGACTCAGCTGACCAGCGGGATGGCGTTCGATGCATCTCCGCGGTTCAGCCCCGACGGTTCCAAAGTCCTTTTCGTCTCCGACCGCTCCGGCGGCGAGAACCTGTGGACCATCGAGGTGGCGACGGGCGACACGGCGCAGCTCACCAAGGGGAAGAACAACGGGTACGCGTCACCCGAGTGGGCGCCGGACGGCAAGTACGTCGTCGCCTCACGCTCGAACTCGCGGCTCGGTGTCGTCCAGTTGTGGATCGGCCACATCGACGGCGGCTCCGGCAAGGTGATCGTCGGGGAGCCCGACAACGTGAAGACGTTGGGCGCCGCGTTCACGCCGGACGGCCGCCATATCTGGTACGCGCGACGCAGCGGCAGCTGGAACTACAACGCCATGCTGCCGCAGTACCAGCTGGAGGTGTACGACCGCGACACCGGCGAGCGTTACTCACGTACATCGCGCTACGGCTCCGCCCTGCGGCCGACGATCTCGCCCAACGGTCGCTGGCTGGTCTACGGCACGCGATTCGAGGACCAGACAGGGCTTCGCATCCGGGATCTTGAGACGGGTGACGAGCGATGGCTGGCCTACCCGGTCCAGCACGACGAACAAGAGTCCATCGCCGATCGCGACGTGCTCCCCGGCATGTCGTTCACGCCGGACTCCCGGGAGCTGGTGGCCTCGTACGCCGGCAAGATCTGGCGCATCCCGGTGTCAGGCGAAGGCGTGGCCGAGATCCCCTTCCACGTCTCGATCGATCTGGAGATCGGTCCGCTGGTCGAGTTCGACTACCCGATCGAGGACTCGCCGCAGTTCACCGTCCGGGAGATACGCGACGCTGTACCCTCACCTGACGCGTCATCGCTAGCTTTCAGCGCGCTGGACCGGCTCTACGTGATGGACTGGCCCGACGGAACGCCGCGCCGCTTGACCGACATGGAGGTCACGGAAGCGGAGCCGACCTGGTCGCCGGACGGCCGCTGGATCGCCTACGCCACCTGGTCCGATGAGGGCGGTCATATATACAAGGTGCGCTCCAATGGTAGCGGCGATCCCCGGCGGCTCACCGAGCAAAACGGCATCTACCAGCAGCTCGCATGGGCGCCGGACGGCGAACGAATCGTCGCCATCCGCGGGCCGGCCCGGGCCTACCGGGAATCCACCGGACCTTTCGCACCTGGAGCCGCAGAGGACCTGGTCTGGATAAGCGCCGATGGCGGCATGCCGGTTGTGATCGCGCCGACGGAAGGGCGCGGCGCGCCTCACTTCACCGACGAAACCGACCGGATCTACCTGTACCACGGCAGCAAGGGCCTGATCTCGATTCGCTGGGACGGGACGGATGAGAAGGCGTACCTGAAGGCGACAGGTCACCGGCGGCCCGGAGCCAGCCAACCCAACCGGCCCAGCGTCATTCTGATGGCTCCCGTCGGTGACCAGGCGTTGGTGCTGCTGGACAATCAAATCTATGCGGTCACGGTGCCCTACATCGGCGGCGAGACGCCGAGCATCTCGTTGACCAACCCGGAGAGCGCGGCGTTTCCGGCTCGGCAGGTGACGGATATTGGCGGGCAGTTCCCGGTTTGGGGGGCTGACGGGCGAAAATTGCATTGGTCGATTGGGAACGCGCATGCGGTCTATGACTTAGATGCGGCGAAGGCGTTTGAGGATAGCGTTGAGGCAGCGGCGGAGTTGGAGGAAGAAGACGAGGGTGAGGGTGAGGTCGAGCAGGAGCAGCAGAACGATCAGGAGGACGAGCAGGAGCAGGAGGATGATGACGAAGAAGAGGCGGCGTATCAGCCGCTGGAGGTGAGGGTCATCATCGAGGCGGCGCGTGATATTCCGCGGGGTGTTGTCGTGCTGCGAGGGGCGCGGGTCATCACGATGGTCGGTGATGAAGTGATCGATGATGCGGATATCGTCGTGCGGGACAATCGTATCGTTGCGGTGGGACGGAGTGGGTCGGTGGACGCGCCGGGGGACGCGCAGGTCATCGATGTGTCGGGCCAGACCATCGTGCCGGGCTTTGTCGATACGCACGCGCACATGTGGCCGGCGTGGGGGATTCACAAGACTCAAGATTGGCAGTACCTGGCCAACCTCGCCTATGGCGTGACGGCGACTCGCGACCCGCAGACCAGCAGCACCGACGTGCTTACCTACGGCGACATGGTGACAGCGGGCCGCATGATCGGGCCGCGCG
The DNA here is from genome assembly GCA_039586795.1 of Gemmatimonadota bacterium. Lineage (GTDB taxonomy): Bacteria > Gemmatimonadota > Gemmatimonadetes > Palauibacterales > KS3-K002 > Kutchimonas. Next base: position 40,922 of record JBDHJS010000027.1, on the reverse strand, counting down.
TCTACTCCACCGGGCCCGGCGTGTTCGGCGACTACATCACGAGTCCGATCAGTTCTCTGGATGACGCGCGCAAGATCCTCAAGCGCTACTCCGAGTACTACGACACCAAGACGATCAAGATGTACATGGCGGGCAACCGGCAACAGCGGCAGTGGGTGATCATGGCGGCCAAGGATCAGGGCCTGATGCCGACCACTGAAGGCGGTCTCCGTTTCGCCTACGAGTTGACCATGATCATCGACGGCTACCCGGGCCAGGAGCACTCGTGGCCTGTCTACCCGGTGTTCAAAGACGTCATCGATCTCACCGCCGCCAGCAAGATGACGTACTCGCCGACGCTATTGGTAGCCTACGGCGGCCCCTTTTCGGAGAACTACTACTACGAGAACGAGAACCCTCACGATGACGCGAAACTGCGTCGCTTCACGCCGCACAGCGTGATCGACCAGGTGACGCGGCGTCGCGGGCAGTGGTTCCTGCCGGAAGAGTACGTCTTCACCGAGCATGGCGTCGCTCTCAAAAAGGTGATGGAGGCGGGCGGTCGCGTGGGCATTGGAAGCCACGGCCAGCTGCAGGGACTGGGTTACCACTGGGAGCTCTGGTCGGTCGCTTCCGGGGGCATGTCGAACCATGACGCGCTGCGGGCGGCAACGATCATCGGCGCCGAAGCGATCGGACTCGACCAGGATGTCGGCTCGATTGAAGTCGGAAAGCTCGCCGATCTGGTCGTGCTGAACGGCAACCCGCTGGACGATCTGCGGAATACCAACACGATCAGTCATGTGATGATGAACGGTCGGTTGTATGACGGCGAGTCGCTTGACGAGATCTGGCCGCGGCAGCGGGCGCTGGTCATGCCGGACTATTGGCAGGATGATCCGGTTGGGGTGTCGGCGGGGATACGCCGCTAGCGGCAAACGGCTTTAGAGATCATGGGGGGTCGGGATCGACGGACCGCTCGTCGACCACGGACTTGCTGCGCTTCGTTCTCGTTTCCTGTCGCGGTGAGGCAACTCGACCTTCCGCTGGAAGCAACCTCCACGAGCTCCCGCACGAAGACGATCAAGTTGGCGGTGGGCAGATCCTAGTCGGCTATCACGACCGGAGCTCCAGGCTGTGTCCACACGTACACGGCTCCCTGCCGTGAGCGTGTACAGATGCACACGGCGACGGTCGCCTCAGCCCGCCCGGTTGTCATTCTCTCGCCATAAGTCGATATATGTCAATGGTTTACGTTTCGCGGCCTCCTGGTCGGCCGGCTGGCTTCGCCATTGCCTGTGCAAAGAACGGGAAGCGGGACGTCTGCAGGGGTAGATGGGATCAGCGACGTAGTCGAACCGGGAGGAGATCCGACCGATGAAGTCTCGAGTTGCGCGCACCGCGTTCTTGGTTTTCCTGGCCGCCGTTTTCACGATCGGGTTGACCTTCGTGACGGTGGAGTTGCCATATCTCGTAGATGACGTCCTGATCGATGCCATCACCACACCCAACCTCGATTCTCACCGCGATGATATGAGCAGGCTGCAGACCGAGCTGTTCATCTCACATTTCCACTTGCGGTTGATCGGCTACATCTGCTTCGCCTTGATGGTAGCGGCGATCGTCGTCGGGTTTTCCACCAGGCGCACGGGGCTGGCGGCGCTGGGCGCCCTCGGTTTCATGCTACCGGTGTTCGCCCAATTCGCCGGCGTGATGTTCTTTCTCTCCGGGCTCGGCGTGCTGAACATTCTCTGGCTGCCGGTCCTCGACATATCGTACGACTTGCAGAGACTGGGTTTGATCATTCGAGCCCCTTACGATCTTCTGATGTGGCTGTTTCGCTCAGTTGGGATCAGCGGCTACTGGCCTATCGTCTATTTCTTCCTCGGAAGCGGTCTGCTGATCTTCTTCCTGGGCACGTTCGCCTGGCTTTCCGCCCGTGCGCGCAAGCAGGGTGTGGCGGACTTCTGGATATACCGTCTCTCCCGACACCCCCAATACCTGGGTTGGATTCTCTGGAGTTACGGCGTCTACCTGCTACTGCTACAGGGACTTTACCCGAAGCGCTCGTGGGGTATCGATGCCAGTCTGCCCTGGCTGCTCTCGACGCTGGTGATCATCGGGGTGGCGATGATGGAAGAGCTGCACATGCGGAAGCGACACGGCGAAGAGTACGAGAACTACAGACGCAGCGCTCCATTCCTGTTTCCAGTCCCGAAGTTCATCGAGAGAGCCTTCGCATTTCCGACTCGGCTGTTCTTCAAGAAGGAGGAGCCCAACAGAAAGCGTGAGGTCGCGATCGTCGTCGGTCTGTACGCCGTTCTGCTGATCGGCGCGTCCGGCCTGTTCTATGCCGGCGGCGTGAAGAGAACGGTCGGCATCGTCGCACCATCGGCGCAACGAGCGGAGATGGAAGCGCTGGTCGACCGAATGATCGCGGAACCGCACCCGCGTCGGAAGTACTTTCTCGCGAACGAGCTGGCATCGTACGGCGAGCCCGCGGTGGACTACTTCATCACGCTTCTCCAGAGCGACCAGATCGAGCTGCGCATTAACGCCGCCAACCAGCTCGGGACATTCCGCTCTGCAAAGGCCGTCCCCGCTCTGGTCGCCGCGTTAGAGGACTCGGTGGACAATGTTCGTGGGTATGCCCTCGGTTCGCTGGCCGCCATCGGCTCAACGGATTGCGTAGAGCCGGTCACTCGCCGGCTGGACGATCCTGAGATGTGGGTCCGAATGCAGGCCCTACGCACGCTGGCCGAGTTGGGCGCCGAAGAGGTGATCGAGCGAGCTGAGGAGTTGATCCACGACCCCGACACCTGGGTACGCGCCGCGGCCATAGAGGCGCTGGGGATCCTAGGGTCAGCGGACGGGGTGCCTCTTCTCTTAGAGCGCCTGGACGACGAGAAGCCTTGGGTGCGACGGTCGGCCGTCGCCGCGCTTTTGCAGATCGGCTCTACAGATTGCCTGGAGGCTTTGGAGCGAGCCTCGGAGGAAGACACCGACTGGGAAGTCCGCCTCTACGCTGCCGAGGCCTCACGAAGGATCGCCGCCCGCTGAGCATTAGGCGGGTCAAGGAGGGGTCGGCGGACCGCCGACCCCGACCGAATCCTACCTTCCTACTCCTCGCGCAAAATCCGCGATGGCTCCAACCGCGCGATCCGCGCGGCCGGCAGGAAACTTGCGACCGCAGCCAGCGCCGACATGCACAGCACAACGAATACCACCGTGAGCGGGTCGTAAGAAACGATGCCCCAGACCGCGCTGCGTAGCCACGACGAACTCAACGCCGCCAGTCCAGCCCCCAAGGCCAGCCCAATGACGGTCAGTCGCAAGCCGCGGGCACCGATAATCCAGACAGCTTTGCCGGGCGCCGCACCGAGGGCCATCCGCAGACCCATCTCCGGCGTGCGTTCGACCACCTCGTTCGCGACGATGCCGTAAAGACCGATGACGGCAAGCAGCAAGGCGAAGGCGGCAACGACGACCAAGAACACCGCCTCGAAGCGCTGACGCGCGAGGGCTGCCTTCATCACCTCTTCCACCGAGGCGAGTCGGGCGACCGGCAGATTGGGATCGACATCTCGGACAGCGTTCGTCACCGCCGCCGCGAGTCCAGCGGGGCTACCGGTGGTCTTCACCAGCCAGCTCGGCGAAAACCAGATGTGGGTCCCAAAGAGACCGTTCCCTGCCTGGGCAGCCGCCACGTACAGCGTCGGCGACTTCCAGACGGGTTGCGTTGACCCCCACCCGGGGGCCTGCAGCACACCGCCAGAGATCCCGACGATCTCCCACTCACGGCTGCTGAACGCGATGCGCGTGCCGATCCCCACATCATCCGCGGAGTTGGCCTCGAGAAACGCCTGATTTGCCACCGCAACCGGCGGCCGTTCTCCGATATCCGCCGCGCTGAGATCGCGTCCTCTGAGAAGTGGGATCCCCATCGTCTCGAAGAAGCCCGGCGTCACATACACGACGTTTACTATCCGATAACTACCGGGAGGATCCTCCACCCCTACGATTTTGAACGGCATGTTGAGCGGCCGCTCGTAGGGTAGCGTCAGCGCCACGGCGGCACTGACCACCCCGGGCGCGCTACGGATTCTGGCCAGACTCTCGTCGAAGAAGCGATTAACGTCTTCCGCACTTCCGTATCGTGCGTCGTTCAGAGAGAACTGCGCCGAGATCACGCCGCTCGGGTCGAATCCGGGATCAAGCCGGTCCAGGCGGGCGTAGCTGCGCAGTAGAAGCCCCGCGCCGAAGAGCAGCGCGGTAACGAGCGCAACCTGGCCAACCAGCAACGCCTTGCGCAGATGGTGAGCGCTGCCTCCCATCACGCTTCGTGACGAGCCGGCCAGCACACCACGCACATCGAACCTGCGCACCTGCAACATCGGGGCGAGACCGAAGAAGAGCGTTGCCAGAGCTGTGAAGCCGGCGCCGGCAGCGATGACGCGACCATCCATCTGGAACGTCTGCCAGGTATCGAAGGAGGCGCGCATCAGCGCTTCGAGGCCTTTTATCCCATAGCCGGCAAAAGCCAGTCCTGCGAGACCCCCCAGCAGACCGAGGACGACATTCTCCGTCACCACCTGCCGCAGGATGGCCCCCGTGCCTCCGCCGAGCGCCTGCCGGGTGGCGATCTCGGGTCGGCGCGCCAGCGCTCGGGCAATCTGCAACCCCGCCAGGTTCGCGCAGCCTACCAGCAACATCACGAGGATCGCGCCCAAAAGCATCAACAGCGGCTGGCGCATTCCCCAGGTAAGCGCGCGGTTGAGGGGGATGAGGCCGTACTGGCGCTCTGGCGCGTCTTCCGCCGGGGGCGGCCCCGTATCGATATTCCCCATGCGAGTCTGCGCCTCGGCCCAGTTCATCCCTTCGGGCAAGCGTACAAGGAGCCGATAGTTTGACCCACTCCCCTCACCTGTTCGCGAAGGGCGCAGGGGTGTCCAGAGATCGGCGGGACTGCTCGACTGAAACCCTTGCGGCATCACCCCAACCACGGTGTGCGCCTCGCCTTTCAACCGTATCGTCCGACCGACGACGTCAGGGTCCTGCTCGAACGTCCGCGTCCAGAGCTCGTAACTCAGCATCGTCACCGCCGCACCACCGGGCACGTCTTCGGCCGATCCGAACTCCCGGCCAATGAGAGGAGAGACGCCGAGCGTACGGAAGAACCCCGCTGCCACCCGTTGCTGCTGCACGAAAGAGGCTACGCCATCTGCCGTGAGGTTCACTCCGGTCGGCCAGTCGCGAAATGGGGCCTTGTCTTCCAAGAAATCGCCGCCATCGCGAATGCGCTCCCACACCGCCCCTGTAATCGCCAACCTGCCGGGGTCGATTCCAAGGGCTGGGTCGAACTGCACCGCTAGCGCCAGGCGATCCGAATCCGGATACGGCAATGGCCGCCAGAGCACAGCGTCCACCACGCTGTAGACCGCCGTGCCGGCTCCGATGCACAGCCCCAATGTTATCACGAAGGTCGCCGTGAAAAGCGGGTTACGCACCAAACTGCGGAACGCGAACCGCAGGTTACGCACAGCTTCGTCGATCAGGTGAACGCCTCGAGCCTCGCGGCTGCGGGACTGCACGCCCTCAACGCTGCCAAAGCGAATTCGAGCCTGACGACGCGCCTCCTCCGGACTCATCCCCGACCTGATCAGGTCCTCCGTCAGCGCGTCTATATGAAATGCCATCTCTTCGTCGAGTTCCTGGCGGAACCGGGCGCCGTGGAACAGCGCATCGAAAGCGGATTTGATTCGACTAAACATGGCTCATGCCTCACTCGGAAGAGCGCCAAGGACGTTGGAGACCGCCTGGATCATCTGCGTCCAGCGCAACGTCTCGTGGGCAAGTCGTTTCTCGCCCGTCAGCGTCAGCTGATAAAACTTCGCGCGACGGTTGTTCTCCGAAATCCCCCACTCCGATGAGATCAACCCCTTGTGCTCCATCCGGTTGAGCGCCGGATAGAGCGAGCCTTGCTCCAGACTCAGCAGCCCCTCCGATGTCTGCTCAATCCTCAGCAAGACCCCGTACCCGTGGTTGGGTCCGAGCGAAAGGGCCTTGAGGATCAGCATATCGAGTGTGCCGGGGAGGAGTTCTTTGGTGATCAGCATCGGCGTCCTCTAGCGCGTTGTGGGTGCCCCGGCTCCAGTATAGTCAGCTTCTCCTAGATTAGCTAGGAGAAGGTCTGACCGTCCTTACGTGGCGCCATTTCTCAGTGTTTCAAACCGCCAGGGCTTGACCTTGAGAGTCCTGGCCCCTATACTGTGTATAGACGGTATGTACAGTAGGTACGCCGCGGCCGAATCCACTGAACCCGAGTTGCCGATGAGGATCGTCATCTCCAACGCGTCGCCCGACCCGATCTACGAGCAGATCCTGCAGCAGATCCGCGCGCAGATCCTGAGCGGCGAGCTATCAGAGGGAGACCAGCTCCCATCGATACGCAAGTTGGCCCGCGACCTTCAGATCAGCGTGATCACGACGAAGCGGTCTTATGAAGAGCTGGAGCGGGAAGGGTTCATCAACACGGTGGGCGGCAAGGGAACGTTCGTAGCGGCGCAGAATCCGGAGTTTCTGCGGGAGAAGCGCATGAAGGCGGTGGAGGAGAGGCTGGCCGAGGCGGTGGACCAGGCGCGGCTGCTGAACGTGGGATCGGACGAACTGGCGGAGATGCTCCGCCTCCTCTACGCCGAGGATGAATAGAGATGAATAGAATGAACAACGCACTTGATATTGAGGGCGTCTGTAAGCGCTACGAAGGATTCACGCTGCATGACGTCTCGCTGCAATTACCGCGAGGCTACATCATGGGGCTCATCGGCCCCAACGGCGCCGGTAAAACGACGCTGATCAAGTTGATGTTGAACCTGATACGTCGTGATGGTGGCGCGATACGCATGTTCGGGCTGGACAACCTGGAGGACGAAGCGGAGGTCAAGTCGCGGATTGGTTTCGTACCCGATGAGCCTCGCTATCACCCGGACGCCTCGTTGAGCGAGCTGGCTTCTTCAGTCGCTCCCTTCTACGCGAATTGGGACGATGATCGTTTTCGCCACCTGGCTGGTGAGTTCGAGCTACCACTCAAGAAGCGATTCAAGAAGCTCTCCCACGGCATGAAGACGAAGTTCGCGCTTGCTATGGCGCTCTCGCACGGCGCCGAGCTCGTGCTGCTAGACGAGCCGACGACCGGATTGGATCCGGTCTTCCGCCGCCGGCTGCTGGACATGCTGGCCGGGCTGTTGCAGGACGAGCGGGTCTCGGTGCTCTTTTCGTCTCACATCACGGCCGACCTGGAGCGAGCCGCAGATTTCGTGACGTTCTTGAAGGACGGCCGTCTCGTCTTCTCGAGCCCGATGGATCAGGTGGCGGAAAACTGGGGTGTGGTGAAGGGCGGTCAGGAGATGCTGGATGCCGAAGCCCACGCATTTCTGCAGGGTGTTCGCGTTCGCCGACACGGATTCGAAGGGTTGACCTCGCGAATCGACGAAGCGCGCCGCCGGTTCGGAAACGGATTCGTCATCGAGCGCGCCTCGTTGGAAGACATCATGGTCTTGTTCGGAAAGGAGGGCTCGAACCATGAGGACTGAGCTTCTCCATCGCGATATGAGTTTGCTGCGCCGCGACATGATTTTGCACTGGCGTGTCATGGTGCCGTCAATCTTGTTCTATGCCGCCTTTCAGGGGTGGATCGTAAGGGAGATCAACAACCCGACTCTCTGGTTGGTCTTCATCTGCGTGTACATGACGTTCCTAACGGTGATTCCGATCAACGTGGACGACAAGGCGGGAACGTACGCGTGGTCGTGCACGCTCCCCGTCACTCGGGCCGATCTTGTGAGGGGACGCTACGTGACCGCCTGGGCGTTGCTAGCGCTGATGCTCACGCTGTCCATCGCCCTCGCCGCCTTGATGCCCGGCAGCAAGCTCACGGCGGGCACGGTCCTGAACCCTGATGGTTTGTTGCTGGTGCTCGGCATCGCGACGTTCCTTCTCGCGCCGCTCATCCCGTTCACGCTGAAGTTCGGTATGATGGGCGTGATGCTGATGCTGGTCTTTTTCCAGGTATTGGCCGCGGCCCTGTTCGTCTTTGCGAAGGCGACCGGTACGAGGGACGCGGTGGAGGGGGGAGTCGCCGCGCCCTTCAGGGTCATCATAGCGGGTGTCACGGCGCTGCACGATTACCTACCCTACCTCGTCTTCCTGGTCGTAGTCCTGGCAGCCCTGGCCCTGGTGAACGCCCTCAGCTACCGGTTCGCCCTGGCCATCTTCCGGCGGAAAGAACTGTGAGCGCCGAAGCGAACGCCGTCCTCGAGGTTCGGGGCCTGTGTAAGGCCTACCCGGGCTTCCTACTGGCCGACGTATCGTTCTCCCTTCCCCGTGGCTACATCATGGGGCTCATCGGGCCGAACGGCGCCGGCAAGACCACGACGCTGAAGTTGATCCTCGGGTTGCTGCGTCGTGACGGCGGAACGATCAACGCCTTTGGTATCGACCCGGCCCGGCAGGGGGCTAAGGTCCGCTCGCGCATCGGCTTCGTTCATGACGAGCCCCGCTTCTACCGCTCGCTGAGCCTGGAGCAGAACGCGGCGTTGGTGGCGCGGTTCTACCCCACGTGGGATTCGGATGCCTTTTCGCGACATGCCGATGCCTTCGGGCTGCCACTCTCGCACAACGCCGAGCTGGTCGTGCTGGACGAACCGACTTCGGGGCTCGATCCGGTCTTTCGCCGGGATCTATTGGATACACTGACGGAATTGTTGCAGGACGAACGCGCGTCGATCCTCTTTTCTACGCACATCACATCGGACCTAGAACGGATCGCCGACTACATCACGCTGATCCAGAACGGCCGTATCGTCTTCTGTGAATCGAAGGACGAGATCCTGGACCGCTGGGGGTTGGTCAAGGGAGGACTCGATCAACTGGATGCGCTGCCGCCTGAGTTCTTCCGCGGCGTTCATCGCGGTGCCCACGGATTCGAGGCGCTCACCGACGACGTTTCCGCAGTGCGCCGCCAGCTCGGTGACACCGTCGTCATCGACAAGGCAACGCTGGACGATGTCGTCCTCTACACCACGGGGGGAGAATCTGATGCTTGACCTCGTGTGGAAGGACTTCGTCGCCGCGCGCCGGTGGCTGTGGCTGGTCTTCCTACTGGGTACGGTGCAGATCGGGGTCATGTCGTTCAGGCCACTCAGCTACGTTGCTGCGGTGTTGATCTTCTCCGCCCTGCTGGCGATCGGTTCCACCTGGATCGAGGAATACGAACAGACCGAGCTATTGTGGAACAGCGTGCCGGTGTCGCGGGGCGAGTTCGTGGCCGCGCGCTACCTGACAGCGCTGATCGGGATCGCGGTCGGGCTATCGTTCAGTTGGGTGCTTGCCCAGCTGGTGACGCGGACGGCTTCCAGCGTCGCCGATGGCCCGGCCGCGTTGCTCAGCCTCGAGTCGCATCTCGTGCTCTTCGGGCTGTTGCTCTTTGCCGCAGCGATCTACCTACCGCTGTACTTAAGGTACGGAGCGGGGCGCGGACTGCTCTACTTCTCGGGGATCGCGTTAGCACTCGTGATCGCTGTGTCACTTACCGTCCAGACGATCCTGACGGCGAAGGGGTATCCGAACCCGACCTCGAATCCGGAAACGCTTCGAACGCTGATGGCTCAGACAGGGGAATGGCTGGAGCCGCGTTTCGCCCTGCTGTTGAGCACGTTCGTGGCTGCGTCGGCCGCGGCGATGTTCGGCTCGCTGACCCTCTCGAGGTGGTTCTACGAGGTGCGGGATTTGTAGTCGAGGGCGCGGGGTCAGTCCGGCTAGATCTCCCACGCGAACGCGTAGCCCAGTAGGAACTGCACTCCGCGGTTCTTCATATCCGTTCCGAAATCGGAATTGTCGATGGTCGTAAGGCCCACGCTGTAGCGCGCGTCCAGACCGAAGGCGCCGCCCCAAACCTCGAGGTCGAAACCCACGCCCACCACGACGTTGATTGTCAGGTTCTTGAGCTCGATGGGGGCGTTGCCGAGCGGCGTCTCGGCGACCCAGTCGTCGCACCCGCCTTCCTGAGTCGAAGCGCCTTCGTGGCGCTCCACGTTACAGCCCACGCGGAAGAATGGCGCCGGACCAAATACGACGTACGGCGTTAGATAGGATCGATTGCGGAAGAAGAACTTGGCAAGGATCGGCGCTTCGACGTAATGAATGCGCAGGCTTTGCCCGGCCGTCTCATCCCCACCCTTAGAACCCCATTGCGAGTAATACGCCTCGGGCTGCAGGGCAAAGTAGCCGTTGAACTTGTAGATGATGAACGCGCCGATTGCGACGCCGGTGCGCTTTTCACCGAGGTCCCAAAAACTCTCCACGTCATCACCGACGAGCCACGTCACATTGAGGCCCGCCTTCGGCCCGATCATGGGGTTTTGGGAGAAGCCTCGATCTGCGACGAATACAAGAAGGGCCAGGGAGATGAAGGCCACCCCAACGGCCCGAATCACTGGTTTTGTTCTCAACCCTGCCACTTCCCGAGTCATTTACAGCAATTGAGCAGTCGGGGTCCGCTCTCCATATACGAAATATCGATTATCCTGTCAACGCTCTTTTCGGCTTGCCAGAGCGGTCAAACCTCACGATCATCTCAGCGTGATTAACGATCAGCCCAGCACCCAGTACATCCAACTCCAGCAAGCACTTGCCGGCCGCTACTCCCTGGAAAGTGAGCTGGGGCGCGGGGGTATGGGGATCGTCTACCTGGCCCGGGAGGTCAGCCTGGACCGCCCGGTGGCGCTCAAGCTGCTCCCCCCGGAGCTGGCGGCCCAGCCGGCGGCTCGGGAGCGGTTCCTACGGGAAGCGCGAACGGCGGCCAAGCTCTCCCACCCAAACATCGTTCCAATCTTCTCTGTCGATGAAGTCGACGACTTTGTGATGTTCGCCATGGCGTACATCGACGGCGAATCGCTGGGCGAACGGATCCGCAGCCGCGGGCCGCGGCCGCCGACGGAGGTGGCGCGCACGCTCCGCGAGGTCGCCTGGGCCCTCGCCTACGCCCACGACCACGGCGTCGTTCATCGGGACGTGAAGCCCGACAACATTCTCATCGAGTCCGGCACGGGCCGGGCCCTGGTCGCCGACTTCGGCATCGCCAGCGTCGCGGAGAGCGCCGAAACCGGAAGCATGGCACAAGTCTCGGGCACCGCCGAGTTCATGAGCCCGGAACAGGCGATGGGCAAGCCGGTGGGTCCGGCCTGCGACATCTACTCGCTGGGCGTCGTGGGCTACTACGCGCTGAGCGGGAACTTGCCGTTCGAAGGGTCGACGCCAGCGGCGATTCTCGGCAAGCACATCAACAAGCCGGCGCCCCCGGTGGCCTCCGTCGCGCCGAACGTGCCCGGCCGGCTAGCGCGCACCATTGATAGTTGCCTGGCAAAGAACCCGGCGTCGCGGTTCACGAACGAACACGAACTGGCGGACGCGTTCGGCCAATCACTGGGCGAACGCCGAGAGCTACCCGTGCCGCTACGAATCTTCGTGAAGCGGGATAAGCGCATCGGAGTGGGCGGCGTAGTCATCCTGGGTTGGACCCTCGCGGCGATCTCGATGACACTAGGGGCAATCTTCGGCGGTAATTTCGGCGCGCTGGTCGGTTTCGGGACTTTCGGGCTCGGCATAACCGTCGTGCCCGCCGGGATTGTCACGCGCAAGGCGCGCCGGCTGATCAAGTCCGGCTACGACACGGACGACGTGATTGCCGCACTAAAAGTGGAACACGAACGCGCCCGTGAAGAGGGCGCCTTCGAGTTCGGGACCAAGCCTTCGCTCTACGAGCGCGTGGTTCGTCTCATCTCAGCAGTCGGGCTCGGGACCGCCGCACTTGGGATAGGCGCGATCTGGTTTCTCGACGGCTTTCGGATCGGGAATCTGGGGCAGACGGTCGTGATTTCGATGACCGTGGGGATCGGCGCCGGCATACTCGCTACTTATCGGCTGCAACTACGCCGCGACATATCGAACGAGATCCGGGGTTGGTTCTGGAGGTCGCGCCTTGGCAGGTGGACCTTCAAGCTGGCGGGGCTCGGCCTGAAACGAAAGACGAGCGTTGGATCGGCCACCTATCGACCCACCGAAATGGCCATCGGTATGGAGGCCGACCGCCTGTTCGAGGAGCTGCCCAAACCAATGCGGCGTCAACTGACGGACCTGCCTGAGGTCGTACGCAAGCTGGAAGCCGACGCGCAGAAGATGCGAACGCAGGTCGAGAACCTGAACGGCGTGCTGGCTCGCGTTCGTATCGATCGGCCAGGGAGTCGATCGCTTGACGAATCGCCGCGCCCTGATGTGGGTGCGGGCATTACCGAGCAGCAACGCAAGCTGGAAGACGATCTGCTCGCCACTCGGGATGCGACGCAGGGGCGTCTGGCCGATGCGGTAGCCGCCCTCGAGACGATCAGGCTTGGCTTACTCCGCATGCAAGCGGGATCCGGCAGCGTCGAAAGCATGACCGGCGACCTCATGGCCGCACGTGAGGTCGCCGGCGAGGTCGACGAGCTGCTGCAGGCGCGGGGCGACGTCGACCGATTGCTCCGCGGTGATAAAGAGGAATAGCTCTCCTATGCAAACTTCGCCGCTGAGTAGGGGCACATCCCCCGTGGCTTGAGAGTGGCCGGGGTCCACTCGACCTGTAGCTCATCCAGCCGCGCCCCGACGACCTCGATTCTCTCCTCGCGGATCTCGCCCAAGCCCAGGTTGTAGCCCATGCCAAGCTGGACCATCCTGTTCACATCGTGGCTCATGACGCGGGCCGCCGTAGCATCCGCCGCCATCGCGTCGGTGCTGGCGAGGATCAACCAGGAGCCGAGCCGGTCACGAAGATCCACCGTTCGGCCGCCGTGGCCAAGGCCCGGACCATCCGCCTCGATGCCGATGGAGAAATCGACGATCGCCAGGTCCGGCTTCACACCGTCGACGATGTCCAGATAGATGGCGGCGATCGCTGTCGGCGTGCTGTGATCGAACGTCCCACCGCGATCCCAATAGCCCCCCGGCTCCACCCACACCGCATAGCGCTCGAGGGGCGTGACGCCGATGAAGTTCTTGGTCGCCAGAGTCAGCTGGGCCCAGGAGTGGGTCTTGGCTACGGGAATCGTGATCACCCGATCGGCCCGGGCGACCAGACTCGACACCGCGATCGTACCCAAGTAGGTACGTGAAGGAAGCTCGATCCAAGCCGGTGAATCGGTCTCGAGTGAAGCGACCCGGACCGTGCCCGGGTACTCCGAGCTGAGGCGCTCGGCCTCTCGAGCCAGGTTCGTGGTTCCGTCCAGCGTCGTCGCGTGCTCCCAGTTCAGCACGGGCATGTGCGAGCCATCGCCAATCACCACTTCAGCGGCACCCGCCCTCATGCACTCCTCCGCGGCCGCGATGACGATCTCCGGCTTCGTGCACTCGCCGTTCGCGAAAGTGTCGTTGTACTGCGCCCACGGGAGCCCCACCATGTTGGGCTTGATGAACACCGACTCGCCTTCGTGGACGACGCTGCCCATGCCGCCGATCGCGTCCAGAGCGTCGCGGGTCATGTCATAGAGGTTCGTACCGCGAACGGCAGCGACCTGGGCCGTCGGATCCGGCGGTGCCGTCGCCCCGTTGAGGCAGGCGCCTACCGCCACCCCTCCCGCGGCCATGGCCGAGGTACGCAAGAAATCACGTCGATTGACGCCTTTGTGTATGAAATCCGGGTGTATTCCGGGGGTCATGGCGGCCTCCTCTACCGATCGGCTTTCGCTGGGAGTGCCACGATACACTACGTACCCTGTCCCTTGGGCGATTCATTCGTCTCGCTTGATAACAAGATAGCTCCTCCTCATCTTGACCGTCCACTAAAGGAGAATCCATGCTCTGTTCCGTTCCGCCTCGCTCCTCGAAGGCCGTGTCGGTGACTCTCATCGGCCTCGCCCTCATCACAGGCTCGAACCTGCTCGCGCAGAGCGCTGCGAACGACGCTACGTCCTCGACGCGCTTCGAGATCTCATTTCCGACGTCGGTGCGCTCCGAGCCCGTCACCGGTCGGGTCTACGTCATGATCTCCCGACGGGGCCAGCCCGAACCCCGCTATCAGGTCGGCCGAACCGGGGCACCGCTATTCGGCCGAGACGTGGAGTCGCTGGCGCCAGGAGAAGCGGCCGTGATCGACGCCAGCGACCTGGGTTCGCCGGTGGTGAGCCTGAGCGAGATCCCGGCCGGCGAATACTTCGTGCAGGGATTCGTGAACATCTACGAGAGGTACGAACGAGCCGACGGTCATGTCGTCTGGATGCCCGAGGATCATTGGGAGGGCCAGCAGTGGCAGCGGTCGCCGGGCAACTTCTACAGCGATGTACAGCGCGTGCGGCTCGATCCGGAGGCGGGCTACACGATCCTGCTGGAGGCGAACAATGTCATTCCGCCGGTGGATATCCCGGAGGACACGGAGTTCGTGAAGCGCTTCCGTTTCCAGAGCCCGATGCTCACCGAGTTCTGGGGCCGGCCCATCTATCTGGGCGCCACGGTGCTGTTGCCACGAGACTACGACCGCGAGACGATGGAGTATCCCGTCTTATATAGACAGGGCCATTTCTCGCTGCGGCCGCCCCTCGGCTTCCGCGAAGGAACGGATTTGTACGACGCATGGATGCAGGACGACTTCCCGCGCATGATCGTCGTCACCTTCCAGCACCCGAACCCGTACTTCGACGATTCCTACGTCGTAAACTCGGTGAACGTGGGTCCGTACGGCGACGCGATCATCGAGGAATTGATCCCGGAAGTGGAGCGGCGCTTCCGCATCATCAACGAACCGTGGGCGCGGTTCCTGGACGGCGGCTCCACCGGCGGCTGGGAAGCGCTCGCCCTCCAGGTCTTTCATCCCGACTTCTTCGGCGGTACCTGGGCCTACTGCCCGGACCCCGTCACCTTCACCAACGTCGAAGGCATCAACATCTACGAGGACGAGAACGCGTTCTACAAGCAGCACGAATGGCGCCGCGTGCCCACGCCGAACACTCGCGAGACGGACGGGATCATCCGCCTCACATCAGAGCAGCGGAATCGCTGGGAGCTGGTGAACGGAACGAAGGGCCGGTCCGGCGAACAGCTGGACATCTGGTCGGCCGTCTACGGGCCGCTGGGCGATGACGGCTACTTCAAGCCGCTGTTCGACAAGCGGACCGGCGTCATCGATCCCGAGGTGGCGGAGTACTGGCGCGACAACTACGACCTGCTGGAGCACATGAAGCGCAACTGGTCGACGCTGGGCCCGAAGCTGGTAGACAAGCTGCACATCTATACCGGGACGATGGACAACTTCTATTTGGACGTCGCCGTACGGCAGATGGACGCCTGGATGCAGACGACGGAAGATCCCCACTACCCAGGCTACTTCATGTACGGCGACGGCAAGGGTCACTGTTGGATCGGTCCGGTGAGCACTTCGGAGCGGCTGAAGGAGATCGCCTCGCACGCGTTGCGACATATGCCGTCGGCCCTGACGGCGCCGTGGTGGCGTTACTGAGTTAGCGTCCAGGTCTCAGAATGGCCAGTCCGAAAGTCATAGATATCGCCTGCGAAAGCTGTGGCGCGACGCTCACTCTAGACGAGCACCTTCGCACCGCGGAGTGTGCGTTCTGCGCCTCGCCCATGGTCGTCGAGCGCCCGGCATCGGCGGAGCGACCGGATCCTACCTTCGCTCTCGGCTTCGTCATCGGCCGCGAGCAAGCGACTACCGCCGTGCAGAATTGGATCCGCGGTCGCGGTCCGTTCGTCCGTTCCGATTTCAAGAAGGCGACGCTGGAAAAGACGCGCGGCGTCTACCTGCCCACCTACCTATACGGCGCTGTCGCCGAAACGGTGTACGAGGCGGAGATCGGTGAAGACTACACCGAGACCGAGACGTACACCGACTCGGAGGGGAACCGCCAGACGCGGACCGTGCGCAAGACCGAGTATCGAAGCCTCCGGGGACGACAATCACGCTACATCCACGACGCGGTGGTCACAGCGTCCAGGGGCATTCCCAACCACGAGCTGGCGGAGGTCGAGCCGTTCGACCTGCGGGCCCTGCGACGATACGAAGCTGCTATCTTGTCGGGCTGGTTGGCTGAAGAACCCTCGCTGGATTCGGAGGCGTGTCTACGCACGGCTCGCGGCGAGGCGATCGCCCGGGTCGGGGACGACCTAGCGGGCTTCATGCCCGGCGACAGCCACCACTCACTGAGGTATTCGACGCACTTGGTAGATGAAGTGATCGACCTGGTACTCTTGCCGGTGTGGGTGTTTTCGATGCGGTACGCCAAAGAGAAGCCCCCGGCGCGCGTCTTGATGAACGGCCAGACGGGAGAGATCTATGGCACGGCGCCGCTCTCGATTCGCAAGATCACTACGACCGTCGTGCTTGCCGCCGGGTTCGTAGCGACTCTGCTCTGGCTGCTGAACGCGTTCTAGGTGATGACATGGCCACGCCCGTGACCACGTGTGAACGTTGCGAGAGCCAGCTGGAGATTGGCGACCTGCGTTGCGCCATCTGCAGTCAGGCGGCGCCGGCGGTCGCCGACTCGCGGACGGTCACGGAAATAGAGGTCCACCGCTGCGACGGTTGCGGGGCAGCCCTTCGATACGATGTGGAGGTGCAGGCGCCGAGCTGCGGCTATTGCGGTTCGGTCATGCGACTGGAGACGTTGCAAGATCCGATGGAGCAGACCCAGGCGTTTCTTCCGTTCACCACAGACGCGAGGCAGGCGCAGGGTGCGCTTCGGGAATGGCTGGCGACGCTGGGACGGTTCCGGCCCTCGGACCTCAAAGCAACGGCGCGGATCGATACGCTGCGTCCGCTCTGGTGGGTGGCCTGGGTGTTCGACGCCACCGCCCTGATCAGCTGGACGGCCGATTCGGATGCGGGCAGCTACCGCTCCGATTGGGCGCCCCACGCCGGGCAAGCGGAGATGGAGTTCGACGGTATCGCGGTCTCGGCGTCACGAGGGCTCAGCGAAGCCGAGACCGATGCCCTGGAGCACGATTACGACTTTTCAACGGCGCGCCCGGAACCGGCGGGTGCGAGCGGCGCCGCCGTGGAGCAATTCGACGTCCAGCGCAGCCTCGCCCGGGGCCGAGTGATGAGCGCGATAGATCAGCTCGCCGCCGAACGCGTCGGTCAGCGACACGTACCGGGCCATCGCTTCAGGAACGTCCACGTCACCGCTCTGCTCCGGGGGTTGATCACCCGCCGCCTGGCGCTGCCGGCGTACGTTCTGGTCTATCGATACCGCGGCAAACGCTATCGGGCGGTGATCAGCGGGCAGCGCGCCCGGGTGGTATTCGGTACCGCACCGTATTCCGTAGCGAAGATCGCGGCGACGGCGGCCGCAGGGATCGGAGCACTTCTGACGATCGCCTGGCTGCTCGCCGCGTAGGCCGATCCCCGCGTGGAGGAGTATTCCTCGCTGCCCTGATTCTCAGTAGCCCCTCGATTTCTTGCTCCTTATCGCTAACGGTAATTGATATTTGTTGCACAATTACAAATACTATCGCAGGTTAGTATTTTCGGGAGATGGGTTGAGGCCGAGAACGGATACTCCGACCGGGGACCTCAGCCGTGGAAGTGCCGGGAGTATTACCCTGCCCTTCAGGCAAGCCTGCGATTGCGTCCGCAAGTGCTATCTATGTGTTTTGCTCCAGAACGAGACTGTTCCTGAAACCCCGACGCGCCCCTCCTCCCCAACAGTACATCCATCTTCCACGCGTGATCCAGAACGTCTACCGGGAGTGACGTCATGAAGCATCGAGCCCTTTTCTTCATGCTTACCTTGGCCTTTCTCATTGCGGGCTGTGACAATCCAACACCGACCGAGTTGTCAGCTGACGGAATCACACCCTCGGCAACGGCGGTCAAGAAAGCAACGCCCATCACTTTCGAAGCCGACGTCAGCGGCCCAATACCCGGGTTTCCCAATGTCATCAACCCCGAGTGTGTTACCCCCGACCCCGCAACGGGGACGAACCACTTCAAGAAATGTATCGTTCCGGGGACCGTCGATGGCGATCTGGTTGGAACGATTACGGCCATCCTGAACGGGTCACAGGACGCCGCGGGTGACGGCCGCGTCCGCGGCTTCGTCACTATGGACGTATGCTATGACGGCATTTGTGGAATGTTCCAAGGACCCTTCAAAGGGCTGTCAACCGGCTACCAGGTAACGATGAGAGGAATCGGTCACGGAACTGGCGACTTCCACACGAAACAGATCAGGTTCAATGCAATTGAAACAACGCCATTCTCTGAGCTGTTTGCCGCATCCGGGATCATTTTCTAGCTGGCTTCCGTATCTCGAAGACCAGCCACCGTCTTGCGACGGAAGAGGGCAGCCTCGGCTGCCCTCTTCCCATTCTCTGCCTGCGACCCTCTCTTCAGAGTCCGGGTGACTCAGTTGCTCGAGTCCGTCCTCTCTTCGTCCTCTTCCTCGCCCAGATCGATCGGCATCTCGATCTCCTCACCCCACAGGTACTTTCCAAACCACATCCAGTTGTGCCACACCGCGGCGAGCCGCTCCTTCGGTTTGGTGATGCCATGGCCGAAGCCCTTGTACACGATGAGCTTCGCATCGACACCTACATCCTGGAGTCCCTGGTAAAGCTCGTAGGCGTTGGGGATCGGCACCCGGCGATCGAACTCGCCGTGCTGGATGAGGGTCGGCGTGGACGCCTGGTTGATGAACGTCATGGGCGACGTCACGGCGTAGATATCGCTGTCTTCCCACGGCGTCGCTTTCAGATACTGCCGCGTGAACGGATGGATGTCGGTGTTCACGTAATAGGTGACCCAGTTGGAGATGCCGGCGCCCACGGAGATCGCCGCGAAGCGATCGGTGGTGGTCGTCAGGTAGGCCGAGATGTAGCCGCCCTGGCTCCAGCCCATGGCGCCCATGCGCGTCGTGTCGACTATTCCCTGGGCGATGACGTGGTCCACGCCGGAGAGCACGTCCCACGCGTCACCGACACCCAAGTTTCGCACGTTGAGCGACCGGAAGTCCTCGCCGTAGCCGGCGGAGCCGCGATAGTTGGGTCGCAGCACAAGCGCGCCCTTGGCAAGCCACTGGTTGGCGGGGTAGACGTAGCTGAGCACCGGCGTCGGGTAGTCGATGCCGGTGGGCCCGCCGTGAATCATGACGAGCAACGGATACTGTCGTGACGGATCGAAGTCGTCAGGCTTGTGCAACACGCCTTCGATGGTCGTGCCGTCGCTGCTCGCCCACGAGATCACTTCGCTGGTACCCAGCTGCCAGCCCGCAACCTGCTCGGTCATGTTCGTCAGCCGCTCCGGCCGGAAGCGGTTGGTCGACGTCCGATAGACCTCGTCCAGGGTTGTGGATGTGCGGCCAACCAGGGCAACCGTACGACCGTCGGACGTGAAGTCGAGGGACCAGATGCGATCGGGGTTGTCGGCGAACATCTCCGTGCGGCCGGAGTTCGGGTCGACTCTGTAGACGCGCCGGTTCGTTCGCTCCCATCCCATCAGGTAGATTCCGTCCCGTGTCCACGCGGTGATGAACGGGTCTTCGTCCAGGTCTTCCGCAATGGGCCTCGGCTCTCCGCCCTCGGACGGAACCACGTAGAAGAGTCCGTTGGTGTAGTACGCCGAGCCCAGCTCGGGCCCGCTCGCCTGATAAGCGATCCAGCGGCCATCGGGCGACCAGTTGGGGTTGCTCTCAGAACCCTCCGAAGTGGTGAGCGGTGTCACTTCCCCGCTCTCGACGTGGAGGATCGAGATATCGGTATACATCCACGAGTTGATCAGCGGATCGGGCCGATGCCCGAACGCGATCTTTGTGCCATCCGGCGACCATTCGAAACCCGACACCGTGAAGTCTTCGCCTTCGGTGAGCCGCGTCGCCTCTACCGCCTCCGGTTGATCCGGCAGCTCGACCAGCCAGAGGTGGGTCAGACGGTACTCGGCATCCTCGACCGCGTAAGCGCCGTACTGCTCGGTCCGCTGCTTGTCGGTCTTGCTCTCCTTCTCCGATTGCGAGAAGGCGATGCGCGTGCCGTCTGGCGCCCATTGGAAGCCGCCCACGCCCTCGCCAGCCTTGGTGAGCGCCCAGGCTTCCCCGCCGTTGATGTTGATCAGGTGGATCTGCCGCTTATCGCCCCGATCGGCGGCGAAGGCGAGCCACTTACCGTCGGGCGACCACTGGGGGCTCGAGCTGCTCCCGTTGTCGGTGCGCGTCAGCTGAAACGGCTCGTGTCCATCACGCACCAACCAGATCTCAGTGTCGTAGCGATTTCCCTCCCAGTCCGTGCTGGTCACCGTGTAGGCGATGGCGCTTCCGTCGGGCGATATCGCGACCCCGCCGATGTCCGCCAGACTGAGTACATCTTTGAAGGAGGGGCCGGGCACATCCGGCACCTGAGCGCTGAGCGGCGCGGCAAGAACCGCCAGGCCTAGCAACACACCAACCGTGATCCGCAGACGTGAAAACATACTGTAACCTCCTGGAACGACCTGTATGGGTCCGGCCTAGTTGTTCTGCCAGCGGAAGGGCTGCCGCGGGCGCGCCTCCGGCCAGATTTCGTTCATGTCATCATCATAGAGAAAACCGTTCTTCATCACCATGTGGACGCGCGCAGTGTTTTCGATGTCGTCCAACGGGTTCGCGTCCAGCACGACAAGGTCGGCCAGCTTGCCGGGTTCTAACGAACCGACATCCTGGCCGAGGCCGATGTACTCGGCGCCCCAGAGCGTCGCCGCACTTAGCGCCTCCATCGGCGTCATGCCGCCCTGTTCGAGCATCCAGAGCTCCCAATGCGCGCCGAGACCTTGCAGCTGACCGTGAGCGCCGAGCTGGACTCGGCCGCCCGCATCGGCTACGTCCTTCGCGGTCCGGGCCAGCTCGAAATGCCCCCACTCGTCCTCAGGGACCATCATCCGACGGCGAGCCCGGGAATCGAGGATACCGCTCGGGGTGAAGCGGAGCAGCCGTTGGTTCGCGAACACGTCATCGCGCCAGTACCAGTAGTTCTCGCCCCAGATGCCGCCGTAGCCGACGATCAGTGTCGGCGTGTATCCCGTTCCGCTGTTGCCGATCAACTGGAGCGCGTCCCGGCGCAGCGGCGCGATCGGGATCGCGTGCTCGATACCGGTGTGACCATCTAACACCATGGTCATGTTCTGCTGGTACATCGACCCACCTTCCGGCACGACCAGTATCCCTTCTTCCCTGGCTGCTTCGATGATCCACTGCCGAACGTCGCGGCGCAGCTGGTTGTAGCTCTTCACCGCCGTGGCGCCCTGCGCCTTCAATCGGCGGATGTGGTAGCGTGCATCGTCCAGGCTGTTGATCACTGCTTTCTGGGAGTTCTCCGCACCGTAGAGGATGAAGCCGGTGGAGTAGATCCGCGGACCGACCAGCAAGCCGGCGGCCACCATCTCGCCTTGGGCGAAGACAGCCTGCGTACTGGCGGATGGGTCCAGCGTAGAGGTGATGCCGTAAGCCAGGTTCGCGTAGTACTGCCAGCTGCGCTCCGGGTTGATGTCCAGCGAACTGTACCCCATGTGGGCATGGGCATCGACGAGACCGGGGATGATCGTCTTGCCGTTGACGTCAACGGTCCGTGCACCCTGTGGCACGCGCACCTGGCCCGTCGCGCCGACCGCGACTATGCGCGACCCGTCAACGACGATCGTTCCGTCTTCGATCACCTCGTCGCCGACCAACGTGATGATCCGCGCACCAGTCAGCGCGACCGTGCCGGTCGGGCGCGCCCTATCAATCATCAAACGGATATCGAATACATCCCCGTCCGGTATCGCATTGCCCTCGTCGTCATCCTCATCATCGTCCTCGTCTTCACCCTCGTCCTCATCGTCTTCATCCGCATCATCATCTTCCTCATCGTCATCCGCGAAGATCTCATCCAAATCGTGACGATAGACCGTCGGGCCCAGCACGTAGCTCACACTCCGGCTGTCGGCCGACCAGGCGATCCAGTCCCCGCCGTAACGCGTCAGTTTCTTCACCGGCACGCTTGAAGACGATCCCTCGAGAGAGAGCGGCTCGCCGCCGGCCTTTGGTAGCGGCGCTACATAAACGTTGTGCAACTCCTTAAAGGCGACCCAGCGACCATCCGGTGACGGCACGATCTCGTCGGCTCGCTGGTTCTCCATTAGGTGACGCTCTGCGTTGCCATCCAGCTCGATGCTCGTGAGGTAGGTCCCCGCACCGCCGCTCTCGTGATACAACAACCGCTGCCCGTCGGCGCTCCAGCTGATCCGGGGCATACGACTGTTCGACCCACGGTTCGATGTGGTGGTGACCAGGTGTGACTCGCCGCCGCCCGCATCTATCCACCGGATCTCCAAGTAGAACTCGGAGCCCAGGTCGGCGCCGCGGTTGATTCTGCCGCTCCCGGCCAGATAAGCGATGCGCTCGCCGTCCGGCGAGAAGACCGGGTTTGAGTACTGGTTAGGCGCGGAGGTCAACCGCTCGGGCGACGCGGTGCGACCGACGCTCGGGAGCCGAACCTTCCACACGGCTCCACCTTCTTCTTCATCCCACGTCGTGTAGGTGACCCAGCGGTCGTCCGGTGACAGCGAAGGCGCGTACTCCAACGCATCCGAATCCGTTATGCGCTGCGGTTCGCCGTCGGGCAGCATCATCTGATAGATGTGACCCACCGCCTGGAAGACGACACGCTCACCGTCTGAAGTGAACGTAGGCCAGCGGATCATGCGGGAGCGGAAAGAGTCTTCGATAGGATAGTCGAAGTGTAGGGCGTCGGTCACCCGCTGGCTCACGCTCGCGCTGAACGGAATCTCGGCCGGCGTGCCCGTCGCCAGGTCGAGCGAATGAATCCCACCATCGAAACTGATCACGATCCGCCGCGAATCCGCTGTCCAGTCGTAAGTGGGATACGCGCCGTGTACCGTCCAGGTCTCCATCTGGTCCTTGTCCAGACCATCAAAGACCGGGCGTTCTTCACCGCTCGCCAGGTCGCGAACGAAGAGAACCGTGTTCGTCCCCACTCTACGGATAAAGGCTAAAGAACGACCGTCCGGCGAAGGCATCGGCCGGATGCCACCGCCCGGGCCTCGCGTCACCGGCGCGATATCGCCGGTCTCCCGGTCGAAGCGGTTGATCTGGAAGATCCCGTCATGCACGTCCCGGTTGTAGTCGAAGGGGCCGGTGAAGTCGTAGTAGACATAGCGGCCATCCGGCGAGACGCTGGGCTCGTTCTGGTCGGAGGTGTAGCTCAGTCGATCGACCAGCGTGACTCCCGAGCCACCCCGCACGTGATACAGCCAGATCTCGCCGCCACCCAGCGACCGCGTGTTCTTTACGTGCCGTTTCACCACGATGTACTCACCGTCCGGCGTCCAGTAGGGCCCGGTGGGCAAGAACTGTTTCAGTTCGGTCAACTGCCGTCGGTTCGTGCCGTCAGCATCCATCAGCCAGATGTTGTCGATTCCGCCCCGGTCGCTGATGAACGCGATCGTCGCGCCGTCGGGACTGTAGCGCGGCTGCTGCTCCCAAGAGACCCCGCCCGATAGCAATTCGGCGGTGCCACCTTCGATAGACATTCTGTAGATGTCACCCAACAACTCGAAGACGACCCACGAGTCATCCGGGCTCACATCCAGATTGATCCACGTGCCTTCGTTCGTATCGAACTCAACGACCGTAGACGAGCCATGCTCAGCCTCCACGTCCCAATCCTCCTGGGCGAAGACGGGTGTCGCCAGGAAGCAAGAAGCGAGCAGTGCATGCAATACCACGCTACAACGGATCGAGAACATTACGCGTCCTCCGATTTGCTGGAAGAGATTCAACGATTAGCGACAAGAAACTGGGTATTGTGGGCCACCATTGCAAGCAAGGGTCCCGAAAGACCACGCAGTAGAGTCGGCGTTCCAACCCCAAGGGCCAGTGCACCGTCTAAGACAACATACACGGGCACCGAACCACACTAGCGAGGGCTCGATGACCAATCTAATCCAGGATCTTCGCCACAGCTGGCGCTCCCTACTCCGGCGCCCCGGCTTCACAGCCACAGTAGTATTGACTCTGGCCCTGGGTATCGGCGCGAACACGGCAGTTTTCAGTGTGGTCCGAGGTGTAATTCTCCGCCCGCTGCCTTACGGCAACGGCGAGCGGGTCACGCTGGTGTGGGGTTCGAACCCGGAGCGCGGCTGGCTACGCTTCGGTGCCTCGCTTCAAGACTTCGAGGACTGGCGGGAAGAAAGCCGCACGTTAGAGAACATGGCCGCTTACTGGGTGGGCCGGGGAAATCTGAGCGGCGGCGATCGGCCGGAGCGCGTCGCCTACGCCATGGTGAGTCCCAGCATGTTCTCGGCGCTCGGCACGTCTCCCATAATAGGTCGCGCCCTGCGTACGGATGAGAATCTGCCCGGCAACGACGGGGTCGTTGTCGTGAGCTATGAGTTCTGGCAGCGCGCATTGGGAGGACGAGGCGACGTCGTGGGCCAGACGGTCTTTCTTGATAGTCGACCGCTCGAGGTCGTCGGCGTCATGCCCAGTGGCTTCCGCTTCCCTAGCGCTAATGTGGACCTGTGGAAGACGTTCGGACGGCCGGCCGACGAGATGGGGGGCCGCGGGGCCCGGTGGGTCGGCGTTGTGGCTGAGCTGGCACCAGGACGGACATTGTCCGAGGCTTCAGCGGAGATGGAGGCGATCGCCCAGCGACTGGCATCAGCCTATCCGAAGACCAACTCGGATTGGCGAGTCTTCTTGGAACCGCTTCGCGCCAGTATCGTCAGCGATGTGAAGCCGATCTTGCTGTTGATCTGGGCTTCCATCGGCCTGGTCCTGCTCATCGCTTGCGTGAACGTAGCGAATCTCTTGCTCGCCCGGTCGACCCGACGCGAGCGCGAGTTGGCCATCCGGGCGGCGATCGGTGCGGGCCGCGGCAGGCTGGTCCGCCAACTGCTCACCGAGAGCCTGGCAATCTCGACCGTCGGTGGCGCGCTCGGGCTGGCGCTTGCCGCCCTCATCATACCCGTCTTCGTGCGGGCGGCACCATCCGGTATCCCGCGGATCGATGAGCTGGGGATCGATCCCGCGGTGCTCGGGTACTCGGTCGCGCTCATCGTCGTCACCGGCCTTCTGTTCGGCGCGCTCCCCGCTTATCGGGCAAGCGAGAGGGCGCCGGCGGAGGCCTTGAAGGAAGGGGCGCGTGGGAGTGTGGGCGCTGGTCGCAATCGGGTGCGAAGTACGCTCGTGATCGCCGAGCTGGCGTTGGCACTCGTCGTGCTCGCCGGTGCCGGGCTCATGGTCAGAAGTTTCGCGCGGTTACTCACCGTCGACCCGGGCTTCGAGAGCGAGAGACGACTCACGCTTCGAGTCGCGCCGTCGATGAAGGCGTTACCAGAGCGCGACCAGGCCGTCGCGTTCTACGACGAACTGATCGAGCGAATGGAAGGGCTACCCGGCGCCTCTGCCGTCGCCGCGATCAACGTGCTGCCGGTTTCGGGCAGCTGGTGGTTCAGCAGTTTCTGGATGGAGGGCCAAACGTTCGAACCGGATGACCAGCCGGTGGCGAGCGTGCGTGTGGTGTCCGGGGACTACTTCAGGGCCATCGGCATTCCCGTCCTGCAAGGTCGCACATTCTCTCCAAGCGATGATGCGAACAACCAGTACGCCATCGTCATCGACCGCAGCGCCGCGCAACGCTACTGGCCCAACGAAGACCCGATAGGTCGAAGAATCTCGTTCAACCGTCAGCCAGACCCCCAGGCTCGCTGGTACACCATCGTCGGGGTCGTCGGCCAAGTCCGACACAACGCGTTGGATATTGCACCCACACCGATGGCCTACATGACACTCCCGCAAGCTGAGTTCGGCCACTTCCAGGACTGGGGCATGAGCCTCGTCGTGCACACGGAGCGCGAACCGGAGGCTCTGGCAGGCGAAGCGCGAAGTGCGATAGCACAGTTGGCACCTCAACTGCCGGTCTTCAGTATCCGCTCGCTACAAGAGGTCGTTGCGAGCAACGTGGCCGACCGCCGTTTCACGATGGTGCTGCTTGGAAGCTTCGCTGTTGTCGCTCTTCTACTGGCCGGGATTGGCGTGTACGGCGTACTCTCGTACATGGTGGCGGAACGTACGCGAGAGATCGGGATGCGGATGGCACTGGGCGCTGATCGCCGACAAGTACTCGGCTGGATTCTGGCGCGCGGGATGCTGATCGCCGGCGTCGGGCTTGGCGTCGGGCTGGCCCTCGCCCTAGCCACGACGCGGCTGATGTCGGGCTTGCTGTTCGAGATCGGTGGCACGGACCCGATCACGTTTGCCGGCATCACGCTCGTGCTGGCCACCGTGGCGCTGGGGGCGTGCGCGGTGCCCGCGTTGAAAGCAACGCGTGTGGATCCGATGGTGGCCCTGCGGGAGGATTAATCGAGTCCCATCTTGCTCAGCAGGTCGTCGTAGCGGGAGTCCGATCTCAGGAAGTCGAACAGCGGATCTACGGTCACGCGCCACAACCAGGGCGCGCGTTGATCGACGGCTAGATCGATCATCTCGAACGCGCCATCCACGTCCTCGGTTCCGGCATAGGAGAATAGCCGCATCTGAATCGTGCCGCCGGCCGAACGGTCGACGATCTCCTGAGCCGCGTCCGAATCGCCCAACCTGGAATAGACGACGGAGAGCGCTCCCGCCCCGGGTAGCTGCGGCGGCCCCTCCGTGTCGCCGAGCCCGAGCAGCAGTTGTTCTCTGGCCTCCTCGTACCGCTGAAGCTGAAGCAAAGCCAGGCCCAGCATGATGTGGGTGGACTGTCGAGCGGGGAATAGGGCAAGCGTCCGCTCGTACTGCTCGATCGCTCTTTCGTAGTCGCGATCGTAGTAGTACGCGTCGCCGTAGTCTTCGTTGATGATCGGCGAAAGCGGTTCGATACGCAGCGCGGTGCGCATCGACTCCTGCGCGTCGTCGAAGCGCCGCATGGTGATGAAGTAGAAGCCGAACCACTGATAGGTGGTGGCGAAGCCGGGATCGAGCTCGATGGCGCGGCGATAGCCCCGCTCGCCCGCCTGCCATTCCCATTCATAATTAATGTTCAAGAACGCCAGCGCGGTGTGAGCCTCCGCAAGATCGGGGTTGAGCCGCAGCGCCGCCTGCACGGCGTCGGCCGCTCGCTGATACGCCACATCGCCGGGCACGAACTCCCCATAGAACGGCGACAACAGGTAGGCCGTCGCCAGGCCAGCGTAGGCCGGGGCGAAGGCGCTGTCGTGCTGCAAAGCTTCCTCGAACCGGGCGATGGCTTGCTCCAACGCCTCACTGCCCTGGGTCCCGCGGCGCGACAGCCAGACACGGCCGATGGAGTTCGCCGTGTAGGCGTCCAGGCTTTCCGTGGGTCGTGTACCGATGCGCGCTTGTTCCTCAGGCGTCAGCACGGCGCCCACTGCCCGAGCGACTTGCTGCGCGACATCGCTGTGGATGGCAAAAATAGATGAGGCAGTCAGGCTGCGGTCGTAGTTCTCGGCCCAGATCTGGCTGCCCGTATTCCCGTCGATCAGCTGGAAAGTGACGCGGATCTGGTTCTGGCTCTGGTCCTTCCGCACGCTGCACTCGCCGATGAAGCCGACACCAAGCTCCGCCACCATCTCCCTCATCGGACGTGGATGGTCTCGATACCACTCGACGGTTTCACGCCCGATCGTGCTGAGCCCCGAGATCTTCGAGAGGCGGACGAGGATCTCGTCGTGCATCCCATTGGCGAACGAGGCATCGGTCGGATCGGGACTGAAGTTCTCGCAGGAGAGAACGGCGATGGCCGGACGGCCGCTGCCGGCCGGGGTCCGGAAAGGTGCTGACGATGTCGCGCCTTCCTCAGAGCCGGGAATCAGCGACACGGCGACCGCCGCAATGAGCAGCAGCGCCGCGACCATCAACAGCTCGGGTCCGCTGACCCGCTGGCGGCCTTTCTCGCCGTGGTACCAGGCGAGCACGAGCGTGAGGAAGAAACCGACGACCGCCAGAACGGTGATGACCTGCCCAACTACCGCGGGCCAGCTGAACTGGTCGCCCACGTACCCGGCGACCTCCATGATGGCCCATGCGCCCGCTAGATACGCTACCGCCCACTGGACGATCTTGCGCTCCCTCAGACGCTGCAGAAAAGGCGGCATTCGCGGGTTCCTCACCGGTTAGTGGTATGTCGGCATCACAAGATCCCTCGCGATGCGGTCAGCCGCAAGAATCACAAGCTATAATCGCTAGCTTCCGGGCGGAAATGGACATTGCCGAGGCCAGGGGTCCCATACATATTTGATATCCTGCCAGCAAATCGGGCAGAGCTGTGCGGTGGGCTATCCAGGTGCTCGCATTCGAGCACGAAAGGAGACACGGCGATGGCTAGCTTTGCGAGCGCGAAGCTCGATCACGAACTGCTGGACAAGTTCGTCACGTTCAAGGTGGGGATGAAGCTCAACTTCGACCCGAATGAGATCGGCCACCCCTGGCTGGTGCAGATCGAGTTCTGGGAACAGGACCCGTTCAAAGACGACAGACTTTGGCCATTGCCCAAGGGGGTCAGGGTGGGAGAAATCCACGAGGGTCAGTGGCGTCACTACATCGAGCCGTCGAGCCAGGAAATCGATCTCGATTACGAGGCCGAGTTTCCCGAGCACCACGTGAACACCGAACCGGGCAAGGAGGAGGTCTACGCGGTCATCAAGCTCAGACCTGTAGATCCGCCGCCCGACTTCCTGTCGGCGGAAACCCGAACCAACATCACGAAAGTGAATGTATAGACAAGAGGGGCGGTTCTACCGCCCCTCTCTTATGCAACGCTCCACCGCTGGTACTTATTGGCCGATAACCGCTCCGAGCACCTCGACACCGGCGCCACGGGCCGCGTCCATCGCCGTAATCACGTCCTGGTATATAACTCGACTCCCGGCTTTTACGAACAGCAACTTGTCCGGTCGGCCCTGGTATATCTCTCTAAGCTGCGCTTCGAGCTGGCCACCGGGAACCGGTTGATTGTTGATCCGGTAGCCGCCTCCCGCATCGATTTCAAGGACAATGGGCGGTACATCTAGCGCCGTATCGGTGTCATTCTCCAGCGGAATCTGGACATCGATGCTCCTTTGCAGCAGCGGCTGCGCCAGCATGAAAATGACAAGCAGAACCAGGAGGACATCGATCATCGGCGTCATGTTGATGTCCGCCATGCTCGACAGTCGCTTCCCGCTGTCCGGCTGAGTCTCCATGATCGGTCTCCGAATGCCAGCGCCTAGCGTTCTCGATCCGGTAAGCTTGGCGCGCGCTGTTCGGTTACGGCGGCGACGACCCGCGCACCAGCCGCTCGCGCCGTCGCCATCGCGGTCAGTATCTCCTGATATTCCAGGCTGCGGTGCGCCTTGATGAACAGCACCTTGTCCAGCGGCCGGTCGGCGAATGCTGCCGTCAGAAGATCGAGTGCCTGATCGCGAGCGATCGGCGCCTTGTTCAAGTAGTAGCGACCCTCCGCATCGATGCCGAGAACTACCCGCTGCTCGTATTCTGGCCGCTCCCTCAAGTGCTCGCCTCTCGGCAGCTGAACCTGGAAACCAGCGACGATCGCCGGGGTGACCACCATGAAGATGATGAGCAGGACCAACATGACGTCCACCATCGGTGTCACGTTGATCTGCGATATGACGTTTGAGCTGCGAAGCTCGAGCGGCGATTTCATGACGATGCCTCCGCGATCGCTTGCGGCTCTACTCGAGAGTCATAGCGCAACAGGTAGTCGATCAGCTGCTTCGAGCCATGCATGATCTCCATGGATATCAGCTCGATACGATTGACGAAGTAGTTGTAGAGCCAGACGGCGGGGATGGCGACGAGCAAGCCGATGGCCGTCGCCACCAGTGCCTCGGCGATCCCTTGCGAGATGGCGCTCAATCCTCCACTCCCGGAGACCGCCATCCCCTGAAACGCGTTCACCACCCCGACCACAGTTCCCAGCAGGCCAACGAAAGGAGCCGTCGACCCCGTAGTGGCCAGCACGCCGAGCCCGCGGCGAAAGCCCGCAAGCTGTTCCAGGGAATTGAGTTCCATGGTTCGCTCCGCCCCGGCGACATCCACTCCCGGGTTGCCGGTTCTCACCCCGTCGGCTATCAGATCATCCAGCACGCGCTGAAACGTAAACGCCAGGTGGCTCCGAGTATGTTGCTCGATGAGCTCGCGGGCTTCTGGCAACTCGTTTCTGGCGAGCGCATCTGAGAATAGCGGCGAAAAGAGGAGCGTCGTCTTGCGAGCGCGATGGAACTGAGCGGTTTTGCGAATTGCCACCGCCGCGGCGAGCACTGACATCAGCAGCAGCACAAAAACGACGGCGCGCGCAAACCAGCCCATCGCAGCCCACAGCTCAAGTAGTGATCCTTCCATTTGACCACCCTCGCTTCTATCGTTGGAAGACTCTCTCTATCTCATCACGAATTCCACCGGGATGATTATCCAGGCGGCCACCTGTTCACCTTGGTTCTCCGCCGGCGTGAACTCCATGATCTCAGCTAACGCAAGCGCCGCCTCATCAAAAGCATCCCGCCCACTGGAGATCCGGACCTCGCTCTTCACAGTGCGGCCGGTGTCGTCGATCAGGATCCACAACTCGACCGTGCCGGTCACCCCGGCCTGCCGCAACACTCTGGGATACAGTCGCAGGAGCGCTTCTCCCACTTCGTCCGGGTTTTTCAGCCGTGGAGGAACGTCGTAGGGCGTGATCGTTGGTCCATCCTCCAATGCGGCCGGCCTCGAGACTACTGTATCCGTGCCCGTCCCTTCGGCCACTCCACCCTCAACGCCCTCGCCGCTGAAATCGGCCGCTTCGATGACGATTGGAGTGGGGGGAGGAATCTCGTAAGGGATGAGCTCGGGTTCGGCGAGCGTCTGGAAACCCCTGGGTAACTCGCTCGGCGGCTCGGCCGGCGCGACATCCTCGCGAAGCGGCTCCTGGGCCAACGGCGGCTCCGGCCGCGGCGGCAGCGGGGTCGGCTCCAGCTCCATGATCTCGAACACGGTGATCTGTTCCGCGGCTCCGGCCCCAACTTCCTTGCCAAGTGCCAGCGTCACCCACACCGCGGCACCGATGAGCAGCGTGTGAAGAGCCAGCGAACCCAGCGCGGCGGCGCCCACCGCCTTACCGGCCCGATCCGGGCGGCTGGCGATCAGCTTGCCGAAGTATACTGAAGTCCCTGGCTTTTCCGGGGCCATCCGTACCACCTCCGGTGCACCGTACGGTCAGGTGCCGTAAGCCTCCGGCCTCGAGAACCTGAGCCCTCTGCCCCCATACTCTGTCGCGCGGCAATCAAGTTGAAAACAAGAATACCCGCGGCCGAGTTTTTTGTCTGAACTCCTGCCACGGGTCTCGACGGCGGCCACGACCTTTTTCAGTGAACTCGTGACCGCGTGGGATGGAACAGGCCGAGCGGCATGACGTACCGGTCCAGGCCCGCGCTGTTGGTGAGCTTCTCCGTCTTTTACTAACACGACTGAGGACTCCTGTTGGAGGAGAGTTCGTCCTCAGCCCACCTCCCTATGCCGCAACTATGTAACGCTCGAATGCGATTGGCAATCTTTAGCGACCCGCTCGGCCGAAACGCGCCCTCGACCCGGCGGATCCACTTCCAGCAGACCAGATCTGGCGGCGGACCGCCTGGCCAACATCACACAGCAACTGGACGGTCCTGGCCACAGCCGGTATATTGCAGATCAGCAAGGGTATATTGGGCAGGGGCTATGCATGGACCTCCCACCCGCTGAGGACCCGAGCCTTGATAGCCCTGCACCTTCCCGCGGGCACATCAAGCGGCCCGGACGCCCCACAGCACTGAGGGGGTGACCGGATTGGATGTGCTTGCCTGCCTACAGTCGGCCCTGTCCGATCGTTACCGGTTCGAGAGAGAAGTCGGTCGCGGCGGGATGGCGACTGTCTACCTGGCCGAAGATCTCAAGCACAAGCGATTCGTAGCGATCAAGGTCCTGCATCCGGAACTGGCCTCGATGCTGGGGGGCGAGCGCTTTCTGCGCGAGATCGGGATCGAGGCGCGTCTCCAACACACCAACATTCTGCCGCTACACGACTCGGGTGAGGCGAGCGGGTTTCTCTACTACGTCATGCCCTTTGTGGAGGGCGAGTCATTACGGGATCGCCTCGATAGAGAGAAGCGGTTGACGCTGTATGACGCGATCCGCATCACGAACGAGGTTGCCGACGCGTTGAGTTACGCGCACAGCCACGGCGTCGTACACCGGGACGTGAAGCCGGAGAACATTCTGCTATCGGAACGTCATGCGGTTCTCGCGGACTTCGGCATCGCGAGCGCGATCGACGAAGCCGGCGGCGAGCGTATGACTCAGAGCGGGGTCTTCGTCGGCACGCCGACCTACATGAGTCCAGAGCAGGCCAGCGGGGAGACCGAGCTTGATACGCGGACCGACATCTATTCACTGGCCTGTGTGCTTTACGAGATGCTGGCAGGCGAGCCACCGTTTACGGGGCAAACACCGCAGGGCATCATCGCGCGCCACATGATAGAGCGACCGCGCCCGATTCACAGCGTACGTCCCTCTGTGCCGAAGACGGTATCGGCCACCTTGAGAAAGGCACTCGCCAAAGCTCCGAAGGATCGTTTCTCGACAACCGATGAATTCTGCGCCAGCCTCTTGCCGGCCAATAGCAACGGTGGGGCACTGCGCCCTCAGTTGCTCCCCGAACATCCGATTCAGAGGGCGAAGTGGATTCTGCGCGAGCTTAGGGACCGCCTCGTACTGCATATCGGTCTAGCCTACGTCGCGTGCGCCTGGCTGGCGCTGGAGTTGACCGGCAGGCTTGTCGACTCCGGAACAGTCGGACGGTGGGCTCTAACGGCGCTCCCGATTGTCCTCGCCCTCGGCCTTCCGCTGGTATTGTCAGCATCCTGGACGCAGGACGACCCCGTGATTTCACCCAGCGAGCCGGCGTTGCGGCGCAGCTGGAGACGGTGGGCGGTGCGAGCCAGGCCGGCACATCTCCTGGCCGCGCTAGCCGCTCTGATCATCGCGCTGCTGGTTGGAATACGAATCGTCGGCTCCTCCGGCGCCGCGGTGGGGACTGAAGCCGCCTCGGCTTTGCACCCGACGCGGATCGCCGTGTTGCCGTTCGACGACCAGAGCGAAGGGCAGGTTTTGGGTCACCTGGCGCTCGCCATTCCCGAGGCATTGATCGATCAACTCAGCCATATCGACGTACTCGAGGTGCTTCCCTATTCGGCGGTCAAACGATACAGCGGGGCGGATGTCGTCCTCGACAGCGTGATCGGCGATCTGGAAGCAGGCACCCTGATCGAGGGAACGATCATCGCTTTTCAGGACGACATCCGCATTACGGTCAGACTGTTCGACGCCAACCGACGCGTCGTGGTCCACAGCGCGCGACACCAGAGGCCGCGCGTCGAAACACTCGCCTTGCTTGACGATTTGGGCGCCGAGGTCTCTCGGGCTCTGCGTGTGGAGCTCGGGGTCATACTTCGCGACCTGGAGCGTATGGCGGCCACCGAAAGCAACGCGGCCTGGGAGCTCTATGCCTATGGGCGCGAGTGGGTCAGCGAAGCGAAAGACCTACGCACCGAGGGGTCCCCCGAACTGGCTCTGGCAACGTACGATCGGGCCGACTCGATGTTCGCCGACGCGAATCGGATCGACGATGGATGGGCTGACCCGATTGTCGAACGCGGTTGGATCATGTACGAGCGCGCCAGAATCCTGGGCAGAAGCGTTCGCAGGCGTGATCCAAGCATGTTGTATGGCGGGATCGCTTTGACTGACCGGGCCCTCGAACTCGATCCTGAAAACGCACGAGCGCTCGCCCTTCGCGGGAACCTGCGTTACTGGCTGCGGGAGGCGGTGGACGAGGAGGAAGCGGTAGCCCAGCGGCAGATGGCCGAGCAGGATCTACGGACCGCCACAACGATCGATCCAAATGATGCCCACGCGTGGGAAACCCTGTCCAATGTCCTACGGTTGGGCGGTGACCTGGAGGAAGCTCGGTATGCCGCCGAGCGGGCTATCGAAGTCGACCAGTTCTACGAACGGCGCGGCCAGGCCTACGCTCGACTGTGCCACACCCTGATCGAGCTGCGCGAGTGGGACGAGGCAGATCGACGATGCACCGAAGGGCGTGAGGCCTATCCGCAGAACCGCACCCTCATCAACAGTCAGCTGCTGGCTCTTGCCTCGGCTGGTGGACCCGAACCCGATGTGACGACAGCTTGGGAGCTTGCCGAGGAACTCCTGGAGTATAGCCCGCCACAGGCGAGCGTAAGGCTCCGACCCTCGACCCTGATGTATGTCGCCGCCGTATTGGCCCGCGCCGGCTCGAGTGACAGCGCACGAGCCGTGATTGACCTGGCACGCGCCGCGGTGGCGGAGCCCGATCCTATGCACGACTACAACGAGGCCTACGTCCGACTACTGCTCGGAGAGACAGATGAGGCATTGCAGTTGCTGGAACGGCACCTCGAGGCCGTGCCGGGAAGTAAGGAGTACGTTGGCAAGGTCGACTGGTGGTGGGAACCCTTGAGAAACGACCCCCGCTTCCAGGAGCTCGTTGGGTAGCGGTAGGCGCGACACGGGCGTCGCGCCTACCGACCTCCCTTTGGTGACGATGCCTCAGATCTCTTCATCTACTCTCAGTACCGGATCGAGCGGCTCGCAACCCTCGGCATAGACCGTGTAGTCGTATACTCCGGGCCACTCCACGAGATCTCCCTCCTTCGCCCCTGGCTTGTTTCCGAAGCCAAGCGCCGTGAAGGGGCTTCCGCCCTTGTTGAACTCGACGCGCCAGTGATGGGTGTCACACACCCAGAAGACCTCGTCGTACTTACTCGCGCGTCGATTCGGGCAGTAGATCTTACCGTCGATGACCCTGATGTCTATGGTGAGTACTTCTGTAGCAACCTGAGGCATGACGTACCTCCCGTTCGCTGGGGGCATCGGACACACGGGCACCACCCACCCCCTGTTGGGTTAGCAAGGAGGCGGTGCACGCTCTCTGCGGAAAAATCGTGAAGCTCTTGCGATCGGCGTTAGTCTACACCAACACGCAAGGCGTGCTGGCCAGATCGAGCGGCGAGGTACTGCATGTCGTACTGCCACGACTGAGGACTCCAGTCAGCGGGAACGTTCGACGTCCTCAGCCCACCTACCAGTATGTGGCCACTATGCAACGACTCAGCCGAAATGGCAACAAGAATTGATAATGATTGTTGTTAAGTATCGAATAGCCCATCCAGCGATGACGGAGTGGCGACTCAAGAACCCGGGATTCTTATGCCGCCCGTCAGTTCCCGGATGCGCTCCTCCAGCTGCCGCTGCGCCTCGGCGAGCCGTTCGTCCTGGGCGGCGAGGAGCGGCATCACCTGACCGCGTAAAAGAACGACCCGGTCGCCCGCACTCGCGATGGGACCCTCGACGAGGCGATCGACTTCCGCGCGCAGTCGGCTTTCCGCGGCGGCAATCTCCTCGCCAGCCACGGCACGGATGCGGTCGGCGATGGCGCGGTCCAGATTCGACGAGACCGCCAGGCTGGGATCGGATAGCGTGCCGGAGAGTTGGGCGGAGACCTGAACGTTTTGGATGCCGGAGACGGCGCGCCAGATCAGGTCTTCTATCTCGTTGGTGGCGCCGGCGGAGTCGCGGAGCCAGTCGACGCGGTCGGCATTGATCGACCAACCGGCGGTGAGCTGGTCGTCGGTCAGGTCGAAGGAGAAGGTGGTGGTCAGCGCGCCGGTCGCGAGGCGGATGGGAAGCGCGCCGAGACTCAGCGTGTCGAGACGCAGGCCGGCGATGGTCGCACCGAGTGAGTCTCGGGGCATCTCGCCGGTGTGATCGAACAGGCCGCCGCCCACCACGTTAGGCGCCCGCACCGCGGCTTCCGTTGGCCTTCCGTAGATCGCCGGCGCTGAAGTCAGGCCGCTCAGCCGGCCCGCGTATTCATCGTCGGCGGCACTCGCCGGTGCGTCATCGGCAAGGCTGAACGACAGCTCCGCCAACTCCAACAAGAAGCCGGGGTACTCGCCCTGGCGCGGGAAATTCACCGTGGAGCCGGAGGCCCGGGCCCGCTTCGGACCCGGCCGCGCTCGCGGTTTCAGTCCCGGCGGCATGTAGCGGCGCGCCAGCTCCGACCAGTAGACGCCGCGCTGGAAGCGCTCGACGGCAACGGGGCCGAAGATCGCGGCGGCGATGCGGCCCGCATCGATGGTGGGCAGGCGAACGAAGTCCCGGGCGCGATCGTAATCGCGTTGCGTGGCATCGCTCAGCCCCGCCACTTCCCTCTCCATACCGTTCAGCGTGTTGTCGACTTCGGCCTCGATGCTCTCCAGCCGCTCCACCGTGCTTTCGACCTGCTCGATCGTGTTTCGCGCGTCGTTGATCAAACCGAGGTCGGTGAGCCGGGCGTTCTGCAGACGCTCCAGCATGTTCTCCACGGCTTCCACGGTGGCGGTGACCGAGTCCTCGATCTGCGTGGCCATCGCCTGCCATGCCGTCCACGTCGAGTCGGCGCGACCGGTCAGCGCCTGCGCCTGCTGCACGGTGTACAGATCGTTCGGATCCAGATCGGTCACCGAGACTTCGCCGGTCACCAGGTCGAGGGCCGGGAAGTCGAACAACTCGGACCAGCCACGGGGGTCGATCACGCCACGGCGTCCGCCCTCCAACTCCACGCGGCCGTCGGTCTCACGACTCGTTCCGAACCTCATCCCTGTCGCCGCCAACCGCTCGATCACCACCTTCTTCTTGAGCAGCGGGATCAGGTTGATCTCGGCCGCCAGCTCCTCCGCCTCCAGCAGATTTTCGAGTGGCACGAACGGGCTGGCTACAGTCACCCCTTGTAGGGACGCACTCCCGAACCCCAGCTCCACTTTTTCGATCTCCACCCGAGCGCCGATCATGCGCGTGCCGATGGACTCGAGGGTACGCTCCGTCACCGGCTCGGCGATGATGAACCACACAATGCCGACGACGATCGCGAGTCCGATCAATACGCCGATGGCTCTCCAGCGGAAGATCCCTTTCTTCATGATCAGGTCCTCGGCTGGAAGAGTTTGTAGACGGAGTAGAGCTTCGACGCCTTCCACATCTTGTAGAAGGCGGAGCGCCGGATCCGCTCGGCGATGGTGGCGCGGTAGCGGGTCACCCCGAAGCGGCTGGCGTAGAAGATCGGCACGAACAGCGCCACCGAGATCAAAAAGCTGCCCAACACGATCGTGTTGTTGAAGTTCATCAGCGCGATGACCGGGCGGCTGAACGACCACGACCAGAAGCCTTCCAACGTCGCGGCGTCCATCAAAAAGTAGTCGCCAACCGTATCGAACACCGGGTCGAGGATGAAGCCCAGCGGCACGAAGACCAGCCAGCCCAGCATGGCGCCAGGCACCGAGACGTTGAGCAGCAGGATGACGGCGATGATCGGCGCGTTGTGCAGGCTGACCAGCGGCGTCAGCCCGAGGATCGAGCCCAGAGCAATTCCCATCGCCACCTGGCCGGGGGTGCCGTCCGAGTGGAGGGCCTTGATGATCGAGCGAACGAGCTTGAACAGAAACATGTGGTCTTCTAGTGCTCGGAGTAGCCGCGCAGGCGATCATAAGTATGGCGCTGATGCTGGCTCAACACCTCAGCGGTCTCCAGGTGCGCTGTCAGATGTACCGCCCGCAGCTCCCCCTGAAGCTGCGCGATCTGACCCGTAAATATGCTTAGCCGTTCCGGGGTTATGGACCGCTCGGCAAACCACTGATCCAACCGGCGCTCAAGTTCAACGATCAGATTCCCATGTAGAACGGCTCTTTCAACGATCAGATTCCCATGTAGAACGGCTCTCCGGTGCATCAAGTCGTAGATCCCCTGGACCGCCGCGACCTGTTCCTCACTCAGCTCCAACTGCTCGGCTAGCTCCAGGACGTGACGCGGGCCGGGGTAGCCGTTCAGCTCGCCGGACAGCGCCATGCTCATCCCGGCGCCGTCCAGATAGCCCTCAACCTCTTCCGCCGACAGCGCTTTGATTTCCCGTTCCTGCAGGCCGGCGTACGGAGCATGGTCGTGTTGGGCGGACGCAAACGCTGGACAGAGTACTGCAACACCGAAAACAAGAGCTGCGGCTTTCATAATTTTCATCCAATCGGCAAATGCCAAGCCCGGCTTGAACAAGAACACGGTGCCAGCGACTCGCCTCTAGTGAGTTCCGTCGAGCCTTGACCCTAGCAGGATGGGGTGGTCGGGCGCAACAGGGGGCGCTTCGGCAGCAGGCTCAGGGTGGGCTTCTATCTCTGCGTGGGAGCAGCGTTCCCCCAAAGATCATAACCAGTCCCAGGACGAACCCGAGGTAACTCAACGCATACAGCCCCATCGCCCAATAGTAGTACTTATACATAGAGGGGATCTTGTCAGGCCCGATCGCAGCTATAAACGCGGAATCTTCATTCCCCGATACTTCATCATGTTCGTCCAGCCATTGCTGTCCCTCCTCAGAGTAGGATAGGCCCACCAGGAAGCGGCCATCCTCCGTAGGGTACACCAAAAATAGGTTGAAGGCCGCCAAAAGGGCGAGCGTGATCAGGCTCAGCCCGGTGAACCATAGCAGATTCCGCCTTATCCACTCGCGGTAAGCCACAGTCATATAGAACCCGAACACCACGAACAGCGTGGTGAAGAACCCGATCACGCGGAAGTGCTCGTTCTCGGGGATGAGGTAAGGTCGAACAGGGGTGAATGGCAGGGCTGCCACCGTGAGGGTGAGTATTATGACGATTATGACCTTCCATGGGAGACGCATGAGAGCACTCCCAAGACGTGAACGTCTTTCGGGCGGCGACACCGCGTCGGCTGACTCTGTTGCCCGCGTAGCAGTCTGTCGAGGCGGTTTCTCGACCGCCGGCGCCTTTCCATAGGGTTTAGCCTCTCTGACGGACGCCGATGGAGCCGACCTGGCGCTCGCGTCGGCGGCGGCAGGAACCCTACCGACATCGAACAGGCGGCCATCCGGCGACCGCATGTGAAGCACCGGCGTCCCCCACTCCGACCGACACCGCGCGAGGCTCATCGCCTTTCGCGCCTCGGTCAGACCCGCATCGACTGGTAGCCCACGAGAGACGGCGCCATAAAACGCGCGAGCGAATTCGATGGCCGCCGTATCTGTGATCTCGTACTGCATCGCTACGACTGCGGGAATGCCCCGCCGCATGAGCGTCGCCGCCGTACTGGAGAGGACGTCCCGCCCACTTCCCCGGCTGCCCTCACACGAGTTGAGGACGACGAGACGCAACGAGCCTTGATCGGCGAGCAATCGACCGAGCTCCGTGGCCGACAGCCAGTACGCGTCCCCCGCTTCGTCGGCGAGGGCAATGTTCCCCTCGCCCCTGGCGGTGTCGAATCCTCCGTGTCCGATGTAGTGAAGGACGTGCCAAGGACCGGTCTGCATGGCGCGCAACAAGTCGCGCCAGGTGTGCCCCTCCATCCAGGTCAGGCTGAGCTGGCCCGATTCCTGGAGCCTATGGGTTGCCGCCTCGATCCGTGCTTTCTCAGCATCGACGTCGAGGGGCGCCAGGTCACGGGGGCTGGCGACGACGCCGAGCACACGAAGCGGTGGCTTCACAGCCAGCGGCCTCGGTGGCTGGCCCAGATCAAGGTAGCGGATCAGAGGGGTCGTTCTGGAGAGACAGACGTAGTCACCCTCGACCTTGTCGTAGACGAACTCCCAGGGCAGCGAGACGAGTTGCGGCGCATCGATGTGCAGCCTCAAGCGAAGGCCCTTCTCCGCCCGCTTGACCGTGGCGCGGCTCGCGCGATAAGCGCCTAACAACTCGCCGGTGAAGAGAAGATCGAAGAGTTCTTGCCCGAACCGCGCCAGGCGCTCCAACTCGGGGAGTTCATCCAATTCCCGTTCACCGATCAAAGCATCCCGCACGGCGTCCGCGGATCGGGCGATGGCGGCTGCTACCGCCTCACGAGTCCTCGACTCGAACTCCGTGTCGAAAACGAAGTTGATCTCCAGCCTATGCTCACCGGCGGGCGAGCGCGCCTCCAGACGGTAGCGGTCGGGAGTACCGCTACTCTTGATCAGCAAATCGAAGTCGAGGTATTCCATCGGTGGCTTCGCTCGAGTGGGCGTGGACCATTCACTGACGCAGGCGCCTGAGTCGCCGATCGTATTCCTCGGCCCGATCGGTCAGACCCAGAGCCTCCGCGGCCTCGATGCGCACCTCCAGGCTGGCCGGGAGGAACGGAACGAAGACGATCGGTTCTTGATCGAAGACCGACGCCGCGCGCAATGCCTCCTCGTACCTCCCTGTTTCGACCAGCAGTCTCGCCAGCATCAGACGCTCCACCGGAAACTGATCGACGAGCCCCCAGAAAAGGTCATCACGCCGGGCGTTCGATCGAAGCGCTGCGAACGTGGAGAGAGCGGCGGAAGTATCCGCTTCCGCAAGCGCGATCTGCGCACCGATCGCCTCGGCATAGGCCGCTGCGCCTGGCTTGCCTTCACTCACGAGCCGACTCAACGCCGCCTGGATGCTCTCCACATCGTCAGTTTCACCCTGCATCAGATGAAACGAGCCAAGAAGCCACGCCGTCATCGGACCACCGAGATTCTCGTATGACTGGCCGAAGTACTGCTTAGCAATTCCAACAACGCCCTGGGCATTCTCGATCATCGGCGCGCCCGCGACCGCGCCGAGAAGGAAGTAGTTCATTCCTGCCGAAACACCGCTGGAAATCGTCGAGTCCAATAGTGCAATCGCTTCTTCGTAGCGACCCCGTGCTACCAACAAGCTCTGGAGCCCCAGAGCGGCAACCCATGCGTGGGCCGTCGATCCCGATGCAAGCACAGCCCGCAGTCCACCTTCCGCGCAATCTGGTTGGTATCCACCCGCTATGAACTTGGTGGCGGCA
>JBDHJS010000069.1:0-14154 GCA_039586795.1 Gemmatimonadota bacterium | reverse complement strand
AGGTAGTTACAGAGCCGCTGGGCCGACGACTCGATGACCAGCCGGGAACGGAGCCCCGGCTTTTGGGTGGCGACGCCGACGGGGCAGTTGTTCGTGTTGCAGGCGCGCATGGCGAGACAACCGATCGCCTGGATGGCCGAGTTGGCGATGCCAATGCCGTCAGCGCCCAGGGCGAGGGCCTTCACGAAGTCCGATTCGGTACGCAGACCGCCGGTGATGATGAGCGTCACATCCTGGCGCTCGCAGCGATCGAGGTGGCGGCGAGCTCTGGAGAGCGCCGGGATGGTGGGCACGGAGATGTTGTTCTTGAAAATCTCTGGCGCCGCGCCCGTAGCACCGCCGCGGCCGTCCAGGATGATGTAGTCAACGCCGACGTCGAGAGCGAAGTCGATGTCATCCTCGATGTGCTGCGCCGACATCTTGAACCCGACGGGAATGCCGCCCGAGACATCACGGACTTGTTCTGCCACCGCTCGGTAATCATCGACCGTGACCAGATCGGGAAACGTCGCCGGACTGATCGCCGGCTCGCCTTCGGTGAGCCCGCGCACCTGGGCGATCTTTCCCTTCACCTTCTCACCCGGGAGGTGTCCGCCGGTGCCGGTCTTGGCGCCCTGCCCCGCCTTGAAGTGAAACGCCTGCACGTCTTTCGCCTTATCCAGGCTCCAACCGAAACGCCCCGATGCCAGCTCATAGAAGTAGCGCGAATTCGCGGCACGCTCTTCGGGTAACATGCCGCCCTCACCGGAGCAGATGCCGGTGCCCGCCAACTCGGCACCACTCGCTAGTGCGATCTTCGCCTCTTCACTCAAAGCGCCGAAGCTCATATCGCTGACGAACAGCGGCATGGTCAACCGAAGCGGCTTGCGAGCTCTGGGTCCGATCACCAGCTCCGTGCCCACTTCAGCATCGTCGAGCAGCGGCCGCCGGGAAAGCTGCGCCGTCAATACGTGAATGTCTTCCCACCGCGGCAACTCGGAGCGCGGAACACCCATCGCCGACACCTTGCCGTGGTGCCCGACCTTGCTCAGACCGTTCCGAGCCAATTCCTGGATGTGCTTGGTGTAAGGCTCGTCCGGCGTGCCGTGGATGTCGGCGTAGAGTCCCAGATATTGATCGCGTTTGTACGGCTGCGGGTGATCCACTGCCCAGGCCGCGATCTCTTCCTCGTCCACGTACACGGCGTCGTCATCGACATCGATCCAGGCGTTGAACTTGTGGAGCGCCTCGGCGTTGCTGTATTCGCTGACG
Organism: Gemmatimonadota bacterium; assembly: GCA_039586795.1. Classification (GTDB taxonomy): domain Bacteria; phylum Gemmatimonadota; class Gemmatimonadetes; order Palauibacterales; family KS3-K002; genus Kutchimonas. The sequence continues at coordinate 12,903 of JBDHJS010000069.1, read as the reverse complement.
CCTGTGTCGTACCGATAATCCCAGTAGTGCACGCCGCAAATGAGGTTGTGTCCTGATATGAAACCGTCGGCGAGCAGCGCCCCCCTGTGCAGGCAACGTCCGTAGAGAACCGACACATCATCATCGAACCGAATCACCACAAGATCGACATCGGCCACGAGCGCGTAGGCCGGCTGTCGATCCCCCAGCTCACTCCACGTTGCGACCTTTGTCTTCTTGGTCGGGATGCTAGCTACGTCAGACATTCCGAAACCTCCCAGTTGTCGATTCGGTACGTCAAGATCGATTCGCCTCACCCACGCACAGCAGATCGGCCTCGTATAACGAAAAGTATGATGAGATGGTGCCCCTACCGCCCCTGGCCAACTAGTTGCCGCTACCGCTGAGTGCCCGTTCGATGTAGGCTTTCACGTCGCGGCCAACCGGGCTATCGGGATGCTCGGCAATCATGCGATCTGCTATGGGTAGAGCCTCCTGCAGCCTCCCACGTTGAACGTAGAAGTCGGCTAGGGCGTAAAGGAATTCCAGGTTGTTGGGCTCGATGGTCAACGCCTTCTCCAACGCGGCTTCCGCCTCGTCATCACGTCCCGCGAACTGCAGAGCGAGGCCGTAGTTGTAGTGAGCGCGGGAGTGCTGCGGCATCCCTTCCGAAGCGCGCTGTAGAAACTCCACTGCGTCTCCCAACCGATTCATCTCGGCCAGCAGCAACCCCAACGAGTACGCGGCGTCGTAGACCTCGGGGTAATCCTCGACGACATCCCGGAGCAGCGCTTCCGCTTCGTCGTTGCGCCCCTGCGAGTTGAGAAGGATCGCCAGATTCGCCTTCGCCGGGTAAAACAGGTCGTCGATTTCGATCGCCGCCCGATAGTACGTCTCTGCTCGCCGCCGGTCGTCGAGCCGCGAGTACAGGTTGCCCAGGTTGTGGCCGGCGAACGCGAAGTCGAGAGAATACTCCATCGCCTCGGTGTACTCGGCCAGGGTTTCCTGCAGAGCTTCTTGCTGGTAAGGCCTCAGATACTCGATCGGTGTGCCCACCAGTCTCGACGCCGCCTGCATGCGCACAGCGCGGACAGGGTCGAACAGCAGCGGTGCTACCAGCTCCACTAAGTCCTCGAGGCTCTGGGGCGCAACGCTGTTTACCGCCGTGTAGCGGACCAGCGCCTCCTCGTCCTGAAGCGCGCGGTTGAACGCGGCCGTGCTCTCTTCTCCAGGATAGGCACCCAGCAACGACAACGCGGTGGCTCGGACGATCGCCGGATAGAGCGCATCGCCGGCCAGTCGGATCAGATCCGCCTCGGCCTCCGGGTCGGCCTGGCGGCCCGCCGCGAGGATGGTTCCGTAATGCGGCTTCTTGGCGATCCCGTACCACTCGTAGTAGTGCTCGGCGTTCCACTCGTCCGACTCATCGTCGTGGCAGCCGCTCTGGCTGCACGCGTTGGGCACACCGACCTCCAGCGTCAGGTCGGGACGCGGCACGCGGAGACTGTGGTCGGCGCGCCAGTCGACGACCATGTAGGGACGCTCGGGCATGTGGCACTTCACGCAGAGCACGCCCTCGCTGGGCTGGCCGTCGACGACTTCTTCATGGAAATGGTGATCGTAGCTGTCGTAGGTGTCGGCGCGATGGCACTGCCCACACAGATCGTTCCCCTCGAACAGCAGCTCCATGCTGTGGGCGTCGTGGCAATCGGTGCAACGCACATCGTTCTTGAACATCTTGCTCTGCACGAACGAACCGTAGACGTACACCTCTTCCAAGATCTGCCCGTCGGCGAAGTAAAGGCCTTCTTCCAACACCGTCGGCTGGATGTTGTCGAGCAGATCCGGCCGCGTGTGGTCGTAGTCGCCTAGCTCGCTGCGCCGCGAGTGGCAGGGCGCGCACAGCTCCACTTGTTGACGCGAAGTGATGCCGCTCGTCTGGATGACGAGGCCGTAGTTCTCCAGATCCGGCCGCGCCATGGGCGGTATCTCCGCCCACTCCACGTGACGCGAGCTGGGTCCGTGACAGGCCTCGCAACTCACATCGATCTCGGACCACGTTGTCGAGAACGTACGGGTCTCGAAGTCGTAGCTCTTGATCAGGTTGGTGGAGTGGCACTCGGCGCACATGCCGTTCCAATTCTGGCCGCCCCTCGTCCAGTGCAGCCAGTCATCGTACGGGATGTCCGCCTCGGGATAGAGATAGAACCACTCTTCGCGCTCCGTGTCCCAGGCGATGGTCAACGACTGCAGCCGACCTCCAGGGAATGGGATCAGGTATTGCTGGAGCGGTTCGACGCCAAACGTGTACGCGATCTCGAACTCCCCCGGCTCGCCGTCCGGACCCTGGGTGAAGACGAAGAACTTGCCATCCCGTCGATAGAAACGAGCCGTGATATCACCGAACTCGAAGTACGCGTCATCGAAGTCGCCACGCACCGTGCTGTCGGAGGCCACATCCATAGCGTTGTCGTGATCGGAGCCCCGCCACGCATCGTACGCCGCCTCGTGACACTCGACACAGCTCTGTCGCCCGACGAACCTCGCCACGCCTGAATCCTGCGGTCGGGTGCGGGAACGGGCCAGGTTCTCCTTCACTGCATAGACGGGCATCGTCAGCACGATCACCGCCGACGCGATGATCCCGGCTGTTCTCCATCTGGCGAGTGCGTTTTCGTCCACGATCGCCTACGGCATCGTCAGTTGAGCGTACTCAAATGAGCTACGTCTGCGAGGTTCACTGATATCCACCTTCACGATCCCGTTCTCGATCCGCACCGGGAACGTATCCAGCGCACGCGGCGCCGGCGGACTCAAGACGTCTCCACGCGCGTCATACTCCGACGCGTGGCAGGGACAGACGAAACGCCCCTGTTCGGCATCCCACGGAACGGTGCACCCGAGATGCGTGCACTGCCGGGACACCGCCAGAAAGCCACCGTTCTCGAGGCGCGACAGGTAGAACTTTCCCTTGGGAAACGCCGTGACCGAGCCGAGCTCGAACATCTCGAGGGCGCCCGCGATGACGACTTCCCCATCATCCACGTCAGCCGGTTTTCGCGGCCACAAGAAGTCGGCAAAGAGACCGGCGTATTCCAGCAGCGCCACACCGCCTAGTCCAAGCCACAGCTTCCAAAGAAAACTTCTCCGCGATGACTGATCGTCAGCGGATTCGTTTCGCTCTGTGGCCTGCGCATTCATATCAATCGATCCTTTGATGTCAGACGTTCCACGGCCAGGTCAGCGCCATCCCCGCACCACGGAACCATACGCCAATCAGCGTCAGCACCAGGAACGCGACGGCGAGCAAAACGAAGGCGGCCTGCAGAACCTCATCTCGGGATGCCGAGAACCGCTTCCTCAGCAACGCGCCGAACCCGATCAAGGCTCCCACCATGACCGCCACCGGCAGCAGCCCGTTGCTGATCGCCGGTGGCGCTGCGGGCAACCAGCCATTGGAGCCGATCCAGAACTCATCGACGACCACCCATAGCGGCGTGATGACGAGCGCTGCCAGCACCGCGATCACTGCCAAACGACGGCCCCGCTGGGATACGAACCACACGCCGGCCACGTCATCGTCGTATCGCATGTACGGAATGAACAGCAACGCGAGGAAGGCGACCAGCGGGATGATCACGACAGCAAACAACGGGTGGAAATGGAGCAACATCTCCTGGATGCCGACGAAGTACCAAGGCGCCTTTGCCGGGTTAGGACTCATCCCCGGGTTGGCCGCTTCGCCCAACGGCGCGTTGATGAATACAGAGAACGAGAGAACGAAGGCGACGAGGATCAAGGCCACCACTAGCTCGCGCATGATCAGGTGCGGCAACGCGACGACGACTTCGGGCTGATCCTCGAGTTTCTCACCCGGCGCCCGCGGGATGACGACCCCTTTGGCCTTCCGCACGCGCCAGAAATGCCACCCCATGAACACGATCAGCAGCACCGGGATGACCGTCGTGTGGAACGTGTAGAAGTTGATGAGTGTCGCCGCCCCGATCTCCGGGCCATCGCGGGCAACTTCCTGCAGCCATCCACCGATGAACGGCACGTAGGCGATCATGCTGGTGCTGATCGTGATCGCCCAGTAGGAAAGTTGGTCCCAGGGTAGCAGGTAGCCGGTGAAGTTCGAAGCGATGACGCCGAGCAGCAGCACCAACCCGATCACCCAGTTGAATTGGCGTGGCTCCCGGTAACCGACACTGAAGTAGACCCGCAATAGATGGAGTACGACGATGACGATCAGAAAGTTGGCGCTCCAGTGATGAACGTTGCGCACCAGCTTTCCGAAGAAGACCTCGGTCTGAAGGCCGACGATTGAGTCATAGGCTCGCTCGGGCGACGGCTCGTACACGAACATCAAGAGGATGCCCGTCGCGACAAGCAACGTGAACAACACCGCCGACATGCCGCCCAGACCGAACGTATGCGTGTACCGTAACGACCGCGCCGGGAGCTTCTTGGGTCTCAGGTGGAGGATGAAGTTGTTCGCGATCACCCACATCCGATCGCGATCGTCACGCGGCCGGATGGGACCGCGTACGATGGAGCGCCACACGCGTCCGCTCAGCCCGGTGCGTTCTTCGCCCTGCTCCGTTTCTTCTTCCTGGCGTTTCGACATCCGTCGTATGGCAGTCCTGTGGTTTGAGGATGTGCCATATTACCGGACGGCGCGTGGCGCGGCAATCGCGTTGGAGAGATTTACTTGCGGTAGCGCGGCTCCTGCTCGACGCCGCGGCGGTCGGCCAGCCCCGAATCGACGGGTAGGCGGTAGGGGAGCTCGTTGACGTATGAAACCTCTCGGGCCAGTTGGCCGCGCATCCGGACGCGATAAGTACGCGAGCCTGGGTCGGCAATGAATTGCACCCGCAAACCCGCCAGCGGTACACCCCCCGGTCGATCCACCACCGCCACCAACGCCGCGCCCGTATCCCGGGCCAGCCGCTGCAATCGTACCACCGGCGTCCGTGTCCAGTCGGCTCCCTCAGCGATCACCAGACCGAACGCGCCACTGCGGATCAGTTCGTCCGTCGCTGCCAATACGCCCTCCGGCGCCGGCGGCCGCACCACCCAGAAGGGGGCAGCCCCGCCCGGTCCCATTCGGCCCCACACCCACGGCGCCGGAGTCAGCGTACCCGTACCATCCACATAAGCGGCGCCGGATCCTGCTTCGAGAACCGCCGCCACCAGCTGCCGCAGCGCCGCCGTCTTGCCCGCCGAGCGCGCGCCCGCCCACTCGCTCACCTGCCCCCGGGGCACACCGCCCAGCAGGGCATCGAGCTCCGGCCAGCCCAGTCGCCAGGCGAGGGCGCTGGTCCCGGCGCTCCGCAGCTCGCTGGCCCGGGCTAGCGCGGCGACCCCTTCGGGCAACGACAGGGCTAAGGCTTTGCTGGAGCGTGACATAGGCAACTCGGTGCATTGTGGATGGCGGGATACCGAAGATAAACCGAAGATAGTCGCCGCGCAAGAACGGCTGCCGCCTCTGAACTCAGCGGGCCAGCGGCGCCTCGGGCGATGGACTCGATGTGGGGATGTAGTACTTGCTGCCGTAGTAGACCCGGACCAAACCGTGGGCGATCTCGCTGTCGACCGAGCGCCCGCTCAGCACGACGTGGAGCGGTGCCATATCCTGAACGGGAAGGTTCGACGGAACTCGCCAGTACAGGCGCCCGTCGATCAAGAGGCTGATGAGGCCGTCACGGTCAATTTGCAGCGTATAGTGATGCCACTGCTCGGGCGCTGGTAGTGACGGCAGATAAGAGGGGACGAGGCGCGCCATGATCACGGCAGCGGAGTCCGTACCGAAAAGCGAACCCTCCATCATGAACTCGGCTTCCAAGACCATGACATCCCACTCAGCGGAATCGGTGGGAATCTCCGCCGCCAGCCCCACCGAGAAGGTCTCGTAGAGCTTCCCGGTCACTGGCATGCTGGCCCAGAACTGGATGGTAAGACCTTCTCGAGGCGAGAAGGCCTGGCGTGAGACGACGCCGCTTGAGTGGTGGTGGTCGCCGTTGTTGATGAAGATGCCGGCACCTTCCGGCCCGCCGGTGGGCCGCGCTTCCGGCAGCGGATTGCCCCAGCGCATCCACCTATCGCCGTTGATTCTGCGGCTCCAGTCTTCGTAGAGCAGGAGAGTTGCCGGCCCCTCGACGATCTCACGGGATCGAATCTCGAGCGTGTCCACGATCCAACCTCCCGCGCTGACTACGAGCAACGCGGAACCGGTCGTTTGAATTCGGAGAAGGTTGGGGGACACGAATCGCCCCAACGTGGAGTCGCTAAGCGACCAGCGAAGTGGCAAATCCACGGACTCAACAAGTCCGCCAGTCGCGTCCACTGCCTCAACATCGATGGCCATGTATTGCCCTGGAGCGACGACTCCGATTTGAGGTACGATCGACAGCCCTTCGATCCATCCCTGCGGAGCATCGGCCGCGATGTAGGCGATCGCCGCTCGAACATTTGCGTGTTCGGTCACCCGCTGGATCGGACCACCCCTGACGTCCATCACCCACACATCGCGGCTCTCGTCGGGCTGCTCCAACACGAAGCCGAGCAGGTTCTCCGTGAACCAGAGAGGACTCGTCTCCGCCGTTACCGATTCCGTCAGCTGTCGCAACCCCGAGCCGTTCGGGTGAATGGTAAAGATGTCGCCGGCGCCATTCTCATCCGCGACGACGAAAGCGATGTGCTGGTTGTCAGGAGACCAGGCAAGCCGTCCCTGCTCCACAAGACCGATCGCCAGTCGGGTGGGGTTCGAACCATCCGCTTCTGCTACGTACAACTCCCGTTCGTCTGTCGCCTCGGCAACGAACGCGATTCGTGTGCCGTCCGGCGACCAGGCGGCGTCGTACGCCTTTGGCGATCGCATATCGCTGATCAGAAGATCACGTCCTGATTCCAGATCGTGCGCCATCAGGTCGTGGTTGTAGTCTCTCCCTCCCTCCAGCAGTCTGCCCTGCCTGTAGAGGATGAACTGGCCATCGGGCGACCAACCCAGTTGAAGCTCGTCGTGCGTCTCCCGGGTCAGGGTACGCATGGCGGCCGAACCCCTGTCCATTACGGCCAGGTTCCTTCCATCGGTTGCCGCGACCTGAAGCGCCACGAGCTCGCCGTCGGGCGATGGTATTGCCTTATGCGGGTATGTCGTTGGTTCGAAGTCGAAGCCTCCACGATTGACTCTCCCGGCCGCAAACTCCGGCGAACCAGCAGTGCCGACGATGACGAAGAGATCTCCAGGAAGTCCGTCAAAGATCCGGGTCGCAGGGTTGCGCCACGGCCCCCAGCCCTGCAGCGCGTGCACCGTGATGATGAGAGCTGCCGCGCCGATGGCACCTCCTACGGCGATCCATCGCCGCAACCGCTTGCCAGGCCGACCCTTGATCGGCACCGCGGTCTCATCCTCCGAAGGTTCCCTCAGCACCTCATCGCGCACCGAGGCGATGGCTCGCTCCAGCTCGTCCGAGGGCTCGCCGTCCAGTGCCTCGCGAAGCAGTGACCGAAACGATCTATAGGCCTGAAGCGCTCCGACCTGATCGTTCGCCGCCTTCAACGCCCGGATCAGCGCGAGCTGAGCCCGCTCGTTCAACGGATTGAGCTCGACATACCTGCGAGCGTAGGCCACAGCCTCATCCGCATCGCCCTTCGCCAGTTGATCGGAGACCAGCCGTGTGTAGGCGACCTCCAGCCCAGCCCGCAACTGCTCGTCCTGCGATTCGATCCAGCCTTCCAGCTCGGCGCCCGCCTTGCGCTCGAGGCCGGGAGCGAACGGGCCGGTATAGAGCTCCACGACATGCGCGAAATCGCCCGAGTCGAGCTCGCGCTCGAACCTCCAGATATCTACTGCAAGCAAGGATGTGTCGAGGGCGATGGTCGCTTCGTGGGTGTGAATCAGAGCGCGGCCGACCCGCTGCGAGATGTAGAACAGCGCCTGGCGGAGTGAGCTGCGGGCATGGCTCGGGTCGGAATCCGGCCAGAGCAGCTGCGCCACATGATCGCGCCGGGCCGATCGGTTGGGTGTCGTAGCAAGGTACGCCAGCACAGCCAGCGGCTTCGAGTTCCGAAGCAGCGGCGGCCCCAGTGGTCCCTCAGCGTGGAGCGATAACTCGCCCAGCGTCTTGAGGTAGAACGAAGGTCTAACTCCAGCCGTCATTCACCGACTCACCGTTTGCGTGGTTGGCCCGCTTGGAAAAAGTAGGCCTCGCCACGAACGGTCGGCAAGTCGATCGTTATTCGTGCCGGAGGGCGACCAGCGGGTCGACCCGAGCCGCCCGTAGTGCCGGCAAGTAGACGGCGGATACGGCCGCGGCGATCAGCAGCGTGGCAACGCTCGACAGGATCAGCGGGTCCGCAGGACTGACGCCGAACAGCAGGCTCGAAAGTGAGCGGCCCATCGCCAGTGCCATCACGAGACCGATAACCGTGCCGGCCACGACGACCTTCATCCCCCAGACGAGGACGAGCCGCACGACTTCTCCACGCTCGGCGCCGAGCGCCATGCGTATCCCCATCTCGTGAACGCGCTGGTTCACCGTATAGGACATGACGCCGTAAATGCCGACCAGAGCCAGCGCCATCGCGACACCCGCGAACAGACAGAGGAGAATAGCCGTGAACCGCTGACCACGAACGGAATCAGCGAGCACCTGCTCCATCGTGCCAACCGCGAACACCGGTTGGTCAGGGTCCACCGCCATGACTTGCTGTCGCACGGGTTCGCTGAGCAGCGCCGGGTTGGCCTCGGTTCGAGCGACCAGCGCCATGAACGGCCAGGGATCCTGATCGAACGGTACGTAAAACTCCGGTCGCGGCGCACCGTCGAAGGAGAAGTGTCGAACATCGGCGACCACACCGACTATTTCCAGCGGATCGCCCTCGGTGCCGATGACGAGGTTTTGGCCGATCGGGTCTGTGTTGGGCCACTCGCGTCGGGCAAGCGTCTCGTTGATCACGGTTACCAGCTGCGCGTCGGCGTTATCGGCGCTCGAAAACCCTCGGCCCCGGAGCAGCGACATCCCCATCGCCTGGAAGTAGTCCGGTGTGACGACCTGGTACTCCGCTTCCGGTTCTACATCAGAAGGCTCGCGCCCGGGAACTGTGTAGTGCAGCGTCGCCGCCATGCCCGTGAATGGAAGCGCAAGAGCGATTCCTGAGGACCGCACGCCTGGAAGCGCCGCCACGCGCTCGGTCACCTGATTGACGAACGCGGCCATCTGCGCTTCTTCAGGATAGCGAGATTCGGGCAGCGAGATCCGCATGACCAGGAGATTCTCCGCCTGGAAACCGACATGGACGGATTGCAGCTTCCAGAAGCTCTTCGTCAGTAACGCGGCGCTGCTCACCAGTACCAGCGACAGCGCTATCTCGCTGACGACCAAAAGCGTTCGCAGTCGGCGGGCCTGCACTCCCTGTGTACCGCCGCGCCCACCTTCCTTGAGCGATGCCAGAAGATCCAGCCTCGATGTCTGCATCGCGGGCAGCAGCCCGAATACCAGGCTGGTCACGAGAGAGATCCCCAGGGTGAAAGCGAGGACCCAGGCGTCGACGCCAATCGCACTGCTGCTCAGAACGTTGTCCGGCAAGAGGCTAGCGAACACATCCACGCCCCAGAAGGCGAGTATTAAACCGAGGCCGCCACCGACAATTCCCAGGAGCGCGCTCTCCGTCAGTAGCTGCCGCACCAGCCGTCGTCGACCGGCGCCAACGGCGGCCCGCACCGCGATCTCGCGCTCGCGGGTCGCTCCCCGAGCCAGCAGCAGATTTGCCACGTTGGCGCAAGCGATGAGCAACACGAAACCGACGGCCGCGAACAGGACGAGAAGCGCCGGCCTCACGTCACCGACCAGCTGCTCCCGCAGCGACTTGATGCCGACATAGTTGTCCGTCGGTTCTCCAGCACGCTCTTCCTGCCACCGCCGAGCGAAGATGTTGAGCTCGGCCTGCGCTTCGCCCATCGTCACGCCGGGAGCCAAACGCGCGACCGCGCCGAAGTATCCCAGGTCGCGGACTTCACTCAGGTCATCGCCCACATCCACCGGCGGCTCCGGCACTCCATCGCGGTATGAGCGCACCCACATCTCTGCGCTTCCCGAATAGGAAAACCAGTGGGGCGCTACCCCAACCACGGAGTGCGGTTCTCCGTTCAACGTCAGCACCGCGCCGATAGCTGAGGCATCGCCGCCGAACCGACGTTGCCAGGCTCCATGGCTCAACACGATCGAGTGCGCTCCCATCGCCGCAGGGTCATCGTCCGCCAAGAAGAACCTGCCCAGAGCGGGTTCAACACCGAAAACTCTGAAGAAGCCCGGCGTTACGGTTTGCGCCTCGATCCTCTCCGGCACACCCGAACCGGTGAGGTTCGCGCTCAAGCTTCTGTGCCCCGCCAACGCCTCGAACGATCGAAGCGTCTCTCGCATCTCCAGGTACGGCGCCGGTGCGAACGCGAAGAAGGCGTCAGGGTCTTCCCTGTCTTCGAATACGACCAGCCGCTCCTGGCTGGCGTAGGGCAACGGACGTAGCAACACCGCATTCACCACGCTGAAGATCGCCGTGTTGGCCCCTATCCCCAGCGCCAGGCAGACTAGCGCCGCCAACGTGAGGGTCGGTCGCTTCAAGAGTGTGCGGAACGCAAACCGAAGATCCTGCAACAACGTATTCATTAGGCCTCGAATCATTGGATCCGTCGCGGTAATCTCGGCAAGTCTCCCAACTCCCGAAGGCACGGCCCGTGCCACTCGCCCTGAAGTTCTAATCCTCTGCCACGCATGTATTTATGCCATGGGGAGTCACGTCGACAGCGACAGCTCACGTTCGCTCTTGGGAAGGGACCGCCCGAAACCGAACACACCATTCTCTCGTCATGTATAGTGTCCGGATATGGGATGCCGGGTTCCCGAGGGCGGACACCGGCTAAGATTAGCAACGGGCTCGTAGGGTATCTATCTCTTTACGAAATAACGACTTAGGTTGAAAGCCCGGTTGGCACGCTTCTTCCCTTTACGGTGAGTAAGCGTTTGTATCCAACTTAGATCTTGGAGCTGCTGTTGTGGATATTCCTCGCGAGCCGAAATCGAAGAAGAAACGCTGGTTTTGGATAGCTGGCGGCATCATCGGCGTGGTGGTCATCACGGTGGCGCTGGGCCGACTGGGCCCGGCTGCGCCCAGCGTCGATAAGAACACGATCTATACGGGTGTCGTGCAGCGCGGTGAGATGGTTCGGCGCGTACGGGGCCCCGGGACGCTGGTCTCGGAGCAAATTCGCTGGGTCGTCGCACTCACCGCAGGCCGGGTGGAGCGCATCCTGGTCCAGCCGGGCGAGGAGGTGGACAGCGCGACGACTCTTCTGATCCTGAGCAACCCGGATGTGGAGATCCAGGCTCTGCAGGCGCAAAGTCAGTTGGCGGCCGAACAGGCGCGGTTGGTCGATCTAAAGACGAACCTGCAAACCCAGCGGCTCAGCCAGGCCTCGCAGGTGGAGACGGTGCGCGCTCTGTATCAGGAATCGATGCGCAATCTGCGGCGTGATGAAGAGTTGGCGGAAAAGGGCCTGATCTCCGACATCGACCTGCAGAATTCCCGCGACCGGGCAGACGAGTTCGAATCGCGGCTGCAGATCGAGAACCAGCGTCTGGCAGTGATGACTCAGGCGGTAGAGTCTCAGCTCGCGGCGCAGCGCGGCCAGGTGGAACGGCTCCGTCAGATCGCTGAGTTCCAGGTGAACCTGATCCAGTCGATGAGGGTGCCGGCGGGTGTGTCAGGCGTTCTGGCTGACCAGCCTTTGGAAGAAGGCCAGTGGGTGCGGCCGGGCGACAATTTGGCCAGAGTCGTGCAGCCGGGACGTCTGCGCGCGGAGCTGCGGATCCCCGAGACCCAGGCTCGCGATGTGGCGATCGGCCAGGTCGCGCTGATCGACACGCGTAGCGACACGATCATGGGTCACGTAGTCCGGATCGATCCCGCCGTTCAGTCCAACACCGTAACAGTGGACGTGCGTCTCGAAGGCGAACTGCCGCGTGAGGCGCGACCCGACCTGAGCGTTGACGGCACGATCGAGATCGAGCGGCTCGCCGATGTTCTGTACGTTGGGCGACCCGCCTACGGTCAGGCGAATAGCCTGGTCGGTCTGTTCAAGGTGGTCGAAGACGGGAACGCGGCGATCCGTGTGACCGTTCGTTTAGGACGGCACTCGGTGAACACCATCGAAGTGATCGACGGTCTGATAGAAGGCGACATCGTGATTCTGAGTGACATGTCGGCGTGGGACGCTTATGATAGAGTGAGACTTAGATAGATAGTAGACGGTGGACGGTAGACGGTAGGCGGATAAAGAGATCGGTCCTAACCAGGGGTGCGTAGACGATGGCTGAGAACAAGAGTAATGGGAAAGCACTTATCAAGCTCGAGGGCGTGAAGAAGGTCTTCTACACGGAAGAGGTAGAGACTCATGCGCTCTCTGACATCCACCTCGAGATCAAAGAGGGCGAGTATGTGGCCATCGCCGGCCCGGCTGCGGCAAGACCACGCTGCTCTCGATCCTCGGGCTGCTCGACACGCCCACCGGCGGCGAGTACCTGCTGGATGCCGAGCCGGTAGCGAACCTGACGGCCTCACAGCGAGCCAAGATCCGCAATCAGCACATCGGCTTCGTGTTCCAGGCCTTCAACCTGATCGGCGATCTGACGGTCTACGAGAACGTCGAGCTACCACTCACCTACCGTGGCATGGCGGGAAGCGAGCGGCGGCAGCGGGTGGAAACAGCGCTGGAGAAGGTGGGGATGGCGCACCGAGCCAAGCACTATCCGTCGCAGCTATCGGGCGGTCAGCAGCAGCGTGTGGCGGTGGCGCGAGCGATCGTCGGCCAGCCGTTGATCCTGCTGGCGGACGAGCCGACGGGTAATCTCGACTCGAAGAACGGCG
>JBDHJS010000068.1:0-13984 GCA_039586795.1 Gemmatimonadota bacterium | reverse complement strand
CTGGATCACCGGCCACAGCTACATCGTTTACGGCCCGCTGATCCTCGGCGCCACATCGATCATGTACGAGGGCGCGCCGACCTACCCCTACCCCGACCGCTGGTGGCAGATCGTCGAGAAGTACGGCGTCACCATCCTTTACACCGCGCCGACGGCGATCCGCGGGTTGATGCGGTTCGGCGAGTCGTGGGTGAACAAGCGGAACACATCGACGCTGCGGCTGCTGGGCAGCGTCGGCGAACCGATCAACCCGGAGGCCTGGCGCTGGTACTTCGAGGTGGTGGGCAAGAGCCGCTGCCCGGTGATCGATACCTGGTGGCAGACGGAGACCGGCGCCTTCATGATCACTCCGGTCCCGTCGTTCCCCCTCAAGCCGGGCTCGGGCACCCGACCGTTCCCCGGCATCACGGCAGAGATCCTGGACGAGGAAGGGAAACAGGTACCGCCGGGCGAGGAAGGCAAGCTGGTGATCACGACGCCGTGGCCCTCGATGCTGCGTGGGATTTACAAGGACCCCGACCGCTACATCGAACAGTACTGGTCGACGTACGATGGCAAGTATCTGACCGGCGATTCGGCAAAGGTCGATGAGGACGGCTATTTCTGGATCATCGGCCGCATGGATGATGTGATCAAAGTATCGGGCTACCGTCTGGGCACGGCGGAGATCGAGTCGGCGCTGGTCAGCCATGACGCGGTCTCGGAGGCGGCGAGCATTGGGATCCCGCACGATGTGAAGGGAAATGTGATCTACAGCTACGTCATTCTCCGCGCCGGCTATCCTGATAGCCCCGAACTAGCCGATGAGCTGATCCAGCACGTCGGCAAGGAAGTGGGACCGATCGCGAAACCGGAGAAGGTGGAGTTCGTGGATAGCCTGCCGAAGACGCGTTCCGGGAAGATCATGCGTCGCCTATTGAAAGCCCGAGCACAGGGCCTACCCGAAGGCGACGTATCAACATTGGAGGACTAGGGTAAGCTCGTCTTCGTCGACGTAGCGTCAGCGCCCGCGACGACGGGGCGTTGACATTGACGTGTTCAACAGTTTGGAACCGCACTATCTAGCGCAATCCGACTGTACCGCTACCACCTGCTGTGACCAGGCATCGACAGCCTGGCTGGATTAGGCTGCTTTCGGATTAGGCTGCCGCTTTAGCAGTGTTACACGCGCAGCCTAAACTGGTCGATCGGCCGTAAGTGCTGTATGTTGAATAACATACTCCTCGTGCGCAGCCTCTACAAAGACAGATTAGGCAGCTTCATGGCCGACGCAGCCGCCCTTGGCTGTGGCGGCACAAGACCTGTTAGGCGCCTTGTCCTAGCCTCTGACACGGAGCTGGATCATGATAATCCAAAGCTTCTCACTTGCGTGCATGGGACTGTTGCTGGTCATCGTCGGCTGTGGGCCGCCTTCACCTGATGCCCTTAGCGAGGAAGACGCTGCTGCGATCGCCGAGCTTGATGAGCGGTTTCGGCAGAGTATTCTGGAAAAGGACTGGACGGCGCTTGCCTCTCTCTACACTGAAGACGCGGTTCTGATGCCACCTAACTTGGCTGAAGTGATCGGCCGCGGGGTAATTGTGGATTGGTTCAGCAAGTCAGGACTTGAGATAAAGGTCTTCACGACAGCCTCCGCCTCGATCGACGGTGTCAACAACCTGGCCTACAATCGTGGGACATTCAGCATGACATTTGTTCCGCCGGGCTCCGCCGATCCGGTATCGGAGATCGGCAAGTATCTCTGGATTGTGCGAAAAGGGCCCGATGGGATCTGGCGGATAAGCACGGACATCTGGAATTCAGATGCGCCGCCACCGGGCCCCGATTCTTAGCAGCACGGCGCCTAACAAGCGTTTGCAGCGGGCGCGCTATGCATCGGGGCAGACTCTTCTATGTAGATGTTCCTGCGGTGCCGCAGGCTCTTCACGGCGCCGCTGAAACGATGAACCGTTAGGCGGATTGTCCGAGTCTCTACATGGTGCCGTCGAAATTGTTCTAGGGCCTATGAAATCACCGTTGTCTAGCTGGCGTCGCGGTATCGCGGAATTCCTGATTATCGTGATTGGTGTACTGGTTGCCCTGGCCGTTGACAGATGGAACCAGTCACGTGATGAGCGAGCGCAGGAGAGAGAGTATCTGGAGCGACTCTACGAAGATGTCCAGGCGGATACAGCGACGCTCTCGTCCATCCTCGCGGGTCTTGTGGAGAAGCAGGAGAGCCTGGAGTCGCTAGCTGAACTCACGGATGGGGATCCGCGTTCTGTAGCGGATACAGCTGATCTTATCAACGCTCTTGCTACAGGGACGGACTACGGGTGGATTATCCCGCCCTTGCGTACGGTTACGTTTGAGGATCTCACCAGTACAGGCAACCTGGGTCTGATTCAAGAGGCTACCGTGCGCGCTGCTGTAATCGAGTACTATCAGAATGCGCTACACCGTGCGAACAGGGTCGAGCGGCGCGGCACTGCTTACGCTCCTATGGTCTATAGTCTTGTTCCACCGGGCATCCTACCTCAGACCGGACAGTCCAGTGGCCAGGCTCCGGCAGCGCTGGAGATCGATGTTACCGGCATTGTCGACAGGCTGCGAAGTTCAGATTTGCAGCGCCAGTTGGCCGCTGAGCGAAACTATGCGGCTTTCGCCTACAATCGTCTGGAGGTCACGCGAACCGAGGCGGTCGAATTGCTGGGGATCCTACTGGCGTACCTCCAGCGATGAATCCGCAAGCCAATCCGCCTAACAAGCGTTTGCAGCGGGCGCGCTATGCATTGGTGTAGGCTCTTCTGTATGGCTGTTCCTGCGACGCCGCGACAACGTCACGGCGCCGCTGAAACGATGAACCGTTAGGGCGCCCAGGCGCGGGATCGGGTCGGCGGCTAGACTACACGAGACGTAAGAGGTGACTTGAGCCATGATGCGCCCCTCGCATTGGAATAGCCCGGCTCGCTTACGACACGCCTTGATGCCGGCGTGGTTGTCCATCTGCGCCTTCGCGAGTGGCACGTTCGCACAAGAGTCTAGCCAAGTCGTGTTTCTCCTCGCTGGGCAGTCGAACATGGTGGGCCGTGGCGTATCTGCGGAGCTCCCACCGGAAATGGCCCGGACCCCGGCGAATGTCCAGTATTTCCTCGAGGGTGAGCTAACCCGTTTTGCGGAGCAAGAACGGTTCGGACCGGAAGTGGGGTTCGCACACGAGCTGGCTAGCGCTTGGCCGGAACGCCAAATCGTGCTCCTCAAGTACGCAGTGGATGCGACCTCGCTGCTGGCTTGGGCGCCGGTTTGGGATTCTGTGGGTGCTGCCATTACAGAGAACGTTCTGGACGGGCCTCTCTATGAGAATCTTCTAGACATCGTAGCTTTGGTCCCGCTGCGGGCGGATGCGGAGTTCGCCGGCTTCCTATGGATGCAAGGGGAGAGGGATGCTTACTTCCCAGCGGCGGGCGCTGAATACCTGAGGAACTTGGAGAAGTTGGTCCAGTGCCTGCGTGAAGATCTTGGCAAACCGAACACGCCATTCGTGCTTGGGCAGGTGAACCCACCACCGGACCGCTGGGCCGCGGCGGACCTTGTTCGGGAAGCGCAGCGTGAGGCAGAAGGTCAGATCTCCAGTACACGTCTGGTGCTCACTGATGACTTGCCGAAGCACGGGGATGAGGTGCACTACAATACAGACGGACAACTCGAGCTAGGCCGTCGCTTTGCCCGGGCCTATTTGGATCTTCTCTCCGCCAGCGAGCGGTCGCCCTAACAAGCGTTTGCAGCGGGCGCGCTGCGCATTGGAGTGGGCGCTTCTGTATAGATGTTCCTGCGACGCCGCCAGTTCATCACGGCGCCGCTGAAACGAAGAACCGTTAGGCGACACTCGTTGGAGTCAAACCCCAAATGGGAAGGTCACTTGAAAACAATCGTGGCTATGTCCATCCTAGCGAGCGTCTTGGCAGTGGGATGCAACACTAGCTCGGAAGAACCTCCGACACTATCGCCTGATGATATCGCCGCCATCGACAGCCTGCGAGGCGCGGTAATAGACGCCATAAAAGCCGGCGACGCAGCTGCCTATGCAAAACTATGCACCGAGGAGGTGCAGCTCTTGCATCCAGGGGCACCGTTGATCACTGGCAGGGCGGAGCTAGAGGCACATAACGCAGCCATGTTCGAGGCCGTAACGGTCACAAGCCTTGAGTTGTTGCCCGTCGACTTATACGGTGTTGGCGATTTGGCATACGAAGTGGGCACGCAGAATCTATCCATCGAGCCAACCATGCCCGGATTCAGTAGTTCCCGCAAGTACGTCCATGTGCTGCGCCGCGGTGCCGACGGCCAGTGGCGATTCGCTGCCCTGATCTCGAACGATTCCTAGCTGCGCTGTGTGAACACGTCGCCTAACAAGCGTTTGCAGCGGGCGCGCTATGCATCGGGGTAGGCTATTCTGTATGGGTGTTCCTGCGACGCCGCGACAACGTCACGGCGCCGCTGAAACGAAGAACCGTTAGGCCGTCCATCCTCCCCACACGCTGATTGACAGTATACATACATCGTATGTACATTAAGCTATGGCCGAACTTCGTTTTGACTGGGATCCGCGAAAGAACACCGCCAACCAGCGCAAGCACGGCGTCAGCTTCGAGGAAGCCCTCACCGTGTTTTCTGATGAGCGGGCCCTGCTGATTGATGATCCCGATCATTCCGAAGATGAAGATAGGTTTGTCTTGCTCGGTCTGAGTGCCAGTCTGCGGACTCTTGTGGTCTGTCACTGTTATCGGGAAGCCGGTGATATCATCAAAATCATTTCCGCTCGGAAGGCGACCCGCCCTGAGCGCGCGGAGTACGAAAAGAGGTGGAAGCCATGAGGAAGCAGTACGATTTTTCGAAGGCCCGAAGGAATCCATACGCCAAGCGGCTTAAGAAGCCGGTGACGATTCGCCTCGATGAGTCGACAATTGCCTATTTCAAGGACCTGGCCGCGGAGACCGGAATCCCGTACCAGACATTGATAAACCTTTACCTTAGAGATTGCGCCGCGAGTGGTCGACGCCTTGCGCTGCACTGGAAGCCGCAAAAGTCGAAAGAAGGGGCGGCCTAACAAACGTTTGCAGCAGAGGAGTACCTTGAGCGATGATACGCATCGTCGTATCGAGACACGGTGGACCCGAGGTTCTCTTACCGAGCACCGAAGAGCCCCCTGAGCCCGCAGGCGGTGAGGCCCGGGTGGTGGTCGAGGCCGCCGGCGTCTCTGGGTTCGATCTCATCTACAGGCGTTGGCGTCGACTGCCTGGTTGCCCTCCGCTGCCTTTCGCGCTCGGTGAAGACGTGGTGGGCAGGGTCGACAAGCTCGGGCCGGATGTCTCGAGACTAGCGGTCGGTCAGAAAGTCGCTGCGGCCACCTGGGCCCTGGGTGTTGGCGGCGGCTATACGGAGTCTATCTGCCTACCGGCAGGCGAACTCGTACCAGTGCCCGAAGACCTGGATGCAGCCGTAGCGGTCTGCCTCGTGGCGAACTACCTGACTGCGCATCTCCATCTACATGAGTACGGACGTGTGCAGCCAGGAGAAAAGCTCCTCGTGCATGGGGCGGCTGGCGGAGTTGGTTCGGCGGTTTTGGAACTCGGTCGAGTCGCCGAGCTCGAGATGTACGGGACGGCATCTCAGCACAATCTGCCCGTCGTATCCCGACTTGGCGCGGAGCCGATCGAATATCGATCCGAAGACTTCGTGGAGCGAATCGCTGAACTGACCGGCGACGGGGTCGATGCCGTGGTCGACACGGTCGGGGGCGCGAGACAGCTGATGCGCTCTTACCGCACGCTCCGACACGGCGGGAGGCTGGTTTGGCTCGGCTCTGCCGCGACGAGAGACAAGGGCCTGAGTATCGGCCTCACCAGTCTCTTGATGGCCTCCTTGTTGCGCCGCCTTCCAGGTGGACGTTCGGTACCGGTGACTCCGGACGTCGGCACTCACGCGTTGGCGAATCCGGGTTGGTACCGTTCGACGCTCTCTGGACTGATCGACCTGGCTGCTTCGGGCTTGATCCGACCGATTGTTTCCGAACGGTTCCCGCTGGCCGATGCGTCCGGAGCGCATGAGCGACTCGAACGAGGGGGGCACACTGGGAAGGTCGTGCTTGTGACCGACACTTATCGCCGAGTTGCGTAGAGTTGAGATGAGCAGGGCGGCACATGAACGCCGGTGGCTGCCTAACATGCAAATGAAGTTGGCGAACGCTGGGGGACCAATCGTTTTGTGCGCATGGTGAAATCAATGACACCAAGTTATTCCGTGGAGCTGGTGAACTATCGTTCGCAACTTATGTGCAGAGTCGTTAGGCAGCGCACGGTCATCGTGATCGGAGGCATTGCATGAAACCGACACGTCATGACCAAGAGCCGGCTCGAACGTCGATGCTGGTTCTTCTGACTCGTTCTCTTATCGTATTTGTCATCTTGCTACTGGCTCTTTGGGTTCCAGCGTCGGATCTCCGATGGTGGCAGGCGTGGGCCTATACTCTTGTGTTTCTTGTAACCGGCATAGGCGGGCGCCTTTGGGCGGACCGGCGACATCCGGGATTGCTCGCCGAACGACAGAGTCTTGAGAAGCTGCACGCCGCAAAGCCATGGGACAGGGTCCTTGCGCCACTTACGGCGGTGAGCATATCTCTGCCGCTCTTCATCGTCGCAGGGTTGGATCACCGTCACAGTTGGTCGCCAGTGTTCCCAACGTGGCTCAACATTCTCGGCCTGATCTTGGTCACCTTTGGATACGCGTTTGCTACAATGGCATTGGTGGAGAACCCCTACTTTGCCAGCGTAGTCCGCATTCAAAGGGACCGAGGCCATGTTGTCTGTGATACTGGCCCCTATCGCATCATACGGCATCCGGGTTATGCCGGCCACCTACTGCCTCTGCCTGGCATTGCACTCGCTCTGGGATCATTGTGGACACTCATCCCGGCAGTCGTAGCAATTGTCATCCTGGTAATTAGGACCGCACTTGAAGACCAGACGCTTCAGGAAGAGCTACCAGGCTACCGCGAGTATGCGCGGCGTGTTCACTTTCGGCTTGTTCCCGGCATCTACTGAGTGGGCCTGGCGGCTAGCGGTGAAGAAAGCGTATTCATGAGACGTTATCAACAGTTGCGTTGAATTCTCTACGGTTCTGCAGCTGGTGAGTTTGCGTTCGCAGCTTATCCGCAGAACCGTTAGGCCGCAGCTTCTGCATACTCTGGAGGCCGCAGTTGACCTGGATGTTTCTATTCGCACTTCTAGACGCAGCAGTCGCTAGTACGGGGCCCCAATCGCTATGTCCGGAAGGTTTCAGCTTGGCGGGTGTTTGGGACCTAAGGTCGACCACTGCTCCGAGCCGCCTGGTGATTCGAGAGGGAGGCAGGGGCTACATAAGAGATCAAGTCGAAGCGATGCCGTTCAGCCATACGGTCGATCTCTCAAGAGACCCTATCTGGTTTGACCTTCAGTTCGAAGACACGACGATGGCGCCATGGAAAACGCTCGTGCGGTGCGAGGAATCGAGTGACGGCAAGACACTGATGTGGGTTCTGCGGCCCATGGATGGTATTCGTCCTGAATGGCCGACCGATGAAGAGGCCACGCCAGGCGTGAACATACTGCGTCTTTGGCGGGTCGAACTAGCCGACTCTATTCCATAGGCTTGGTGCGGCTGCAGAGGTCGCTTCCGCCTAACAAGCGTTTGCAGCGGGCGCGCTATGCATTGGAGTAGACTCTTCTGTATAGATGCTCCTGCGACGCCATTGGGTGGTCACGGCGCCGCTGAAACGAAGAACCGTTTCTGATACTGACAAAGTGGAAGGGCAGAACGAATGCCCCAGCCGCTGGAGGAGAAATGACTACGAGACATCGTGCCGAGGAGCGATCGATGCTTGACTCCCGCATCCCGCGCCGCACCCAACTCACCCCGGTCCACCCGGCGGCGAGATCTAGGACTCTCGTGACCCTAGCGTTGACTGGGATCATCGCGGCCTCGATTTCCTGCGCGCCCGCCCGCGAGGAGGCATCCACCGGCGGCACCTACGATGATCTCCTCGCCCTGTTCGACGAGTGGCGCGCCTTCGAAATGCCCGAGTTCGTGGATGGCGTGCCCGACTACTCCGCGAGTGCGATGGCCGCGCAGCGCACGGCTCTCGCGGAGTGGCAGGACCGGCTCGACGGCTTCGACGTCGAGGGCTGGCCCGTCGCCCAACAAATCGACTGGCACCTTGTGCGGGCGGAGATGAACGGCCTCGAATTCGACCACCGTGTGCGTCGGCCCTGGGAGCGAGACCCCGCCTTCTACATCACCATCTACCCCGCGCAGAGCGATGTGCCCGCCCATGAGGGCCCGGCGATCCACGGGTGGATCGACCTCTGGCTCTACGACTATCCGCTGTCCGCAGAAGATGCCGAGGAGCTCGCGGAGCGCATCGGGGCCACCTCGCAGATCCTGGAGCAAGCCCGGGTCAACCTCACAGGGAATGCACGCGATCTCTGGCTGGCGAGCCCCCGCTCATTCCGCGGGCAGGTAGCGGACCTCGAGAGCCTGGGGGAGCGGGTCGGAGGAACGAGCGCCGAACTCGATGCGGCGATCGTCACCGCACGTGAGGCTACGGAAGCCTTCATCGGGTGGCTCGAGGAAGAAGCCCCCTCGAAGACCGGAGCCTCGGGTGTGGGGAAGGACAACTACACCTGGTACATGCAGAACGTCCACCTCGTCCCGTTCTCCTGGGAGGAACAGCTCACGCTCATGCGTCGGGAGCTCGCGCGGGCGCATTCATCGCTTCGGCTGGAGGAGAATCGGAACCGCGACCTCCCCGAGCTCGAGCGCATCGACGACGCCCAAGAGTACGACCGACGTCTGAACGCCGCGGTCACCCGGTATATGGAGTTCCTGGATGAAGAGGAAATCCACACGATAGAGGAGTGGATGGACCCCGCGCTCCGCGCGCAGATGGGGACCTTCACCCCCGCGGGCCCGGACGAACTCCGGAACTTCTTCCAGGAAGTGAACTACCGGGACCCCATGGTGCTGTTGACACACAAGCACCACTGGATCGAGCTCGCCCGCATCAAGGAGAGGCCGCACCCGAGTCCGATCCGGAGCGCCCCGCCCCTCTACAACATTTACGACGACCGTTCGGAAGGCCTCGCGACGGGTGTGGAGGAGATGTTCATGCACGCCGGGCTCTACGACGACTTTCCCCGCTCGCGCGAACTCGTCTGGATCATGCTCGCGCAGCGGGCTGCACGGGCGCTCGCCGGCCTCTACCTCCTGGGCAACGAGTTCACGATGGAAGAGGCGGTAGAGTACGCGGGGCGATGGACGCCCCGGGGTTGGCTCCCGGACGCCGACTTGGTCCGGGGCGAGCAGCAACTCTACCTCCGTCAGCCGGGCTACGGCACGAGCTACGTGACCGGGAAGATCCAGCTCGAGGAACTGGTCTCCGAGGTAGCCCTAGAGCGTGGGGACGCGTTCACCGTCGGAAGCTTCTTCGACGACTACTTTGACGCCGGCGTCATTCCGCACACGCTTGTGCGCTGGGAAATGTCCGGCCGGAAGGATCCGATTCTGGTGGGAGGCGGGGGCGGGGATAGACGTTCTCGCGACGCCACGACTTCGTCACGGCGCCGCTGAAACAAAGAAACGTTAGGAATCCGGGGACCAGGTTCAGGACGCTGTGCTCCTCCTTCGTTCCTGTGGCCCGCACTACCTGACAAGTCGAAGTACACCGAAACGGAGCCAGCGCATGAAGACGGCAAGGGCAGGACTCGTTGCCTTTCTGGTCGCTCTGTCGGCGACGGCGTCCGCGTCTGCGCAGGACGCTTACACCATACCGGCTGGGCTCATTCCGGTTTGGACGTGGCGGGACGGATACTCCGCCGAGGAGAGCCTCCGCTACCGCAGGGCGTATGACGGTGGGTCTCTGACGGAAGCCGGGGACGTGGGGGCCAATGCGGTCGTGCACATTGGCGAGGTGCTCCCGACCGCTCTGGTCAGCCGCGCAGGACCAGCGGTCCCGCTCGAGAGTGCGCCGATGCCCGAGATCCAAGACGTCACCGCGACGACCGACTTGGGGACGATGACACTTCGCGAGATGATGGACGATCCGCGATCCCGCATGCGCGCCATTGCCGTCGTCCACCAGGGCAAGCTGGTCTACGAGGAATACGTCGGGATCCGCCCCTGGGATACGCACGTGTGGGCTTCCGCTACGAAGACCATCCCGGGCCTCTTGGTCCACCAACTGGAAGAGGAGGGCCTCTTGGACCTAGAGGCCCCGATCGCACGCTACCTGCCGGAGTTGGACTTCACAGCTTGGGCCGAGATCCCCGTGGCCGATGTTCTCCACCAGCGGTCGGGTCTAGACATCCGTGAGGCCAGCCTGGGAACGCCCGGACACCCGACCACGCTCTTCTATGCCACGTTCGCCGGGGCCGAGGGCGCGGACCCTTCCTTCCTGGCCAGCATGACGGCGGCCGGAACACTCCGTGAGCCGGGCTTTCTGTTCGAGTACTCGTCGCTCAACACGTACGCGCTCGTACTCTTGGTGGAGCGACTCACAGGAATGGCGTTCCACGACGCGCTCACCGAACGGGTCTGGAGCAGGGCCGGAATGGAGGGCGATGGTTTGCTTGGGCTTTCCCCTAGCGGGGAGCCCTCGGCCTTCGGAATCTTCGCGTCCCGCCTGCGCGACTTCGCGCGCTATGGCATGCTCTTCACGCCGAGTTGGGACGTGGTTGGGGATGAGCGTGTGGTGTCGGAGGGCTACCTATCCAAGGTCTATGACGCCTCAGACCCGGCGATCTTCGCCGGAAACAACATGGGCGATCGTATGATTCGCGATTTCGGCAACATCGGGATGGGGGCCTCGTATCAGTGGGACGCCGTCTTTCCGGACGGCGATCTCTACAAGTCCGGGCGATCGGGTCAGGCGCTGTGCGTCTCGCCTGAGACGGATACCGTCGTAGTCTGGTTCTCCTCCGCGTACCAGAGCACACTGTGGGTGCATGCTTACGCCCGGGAGATTGTGACGTCGCTGTTTCGGTAGATAGGAAGCGCTTCGAGGAAGGACCCTACATTGCGGGCGCGCCCGCGCAGAGCGGAGGATGATATGGAGAACTTAGTAGCACTCGGCCATTTCCTTGGGGGTTTGGGAGTTTTCTTTTTGGGGATTGGCGCGCTGTGGTTTGTGTCTGTCTATTCAGAGAAGAAGAAGTAGTTGCTGTGCTTTTGAGATGGCGCAGCCTAAAAGCGTTTGCAGCGCGCTCCGCAGTCGGGTGGGTTCTTCTGCAATACGGTCGTTGGACACGCTGACTGACTCCGCCGGCAAGCGTTCCAAGATAGAGGCCCAACCATGACCCTAAAGGAACAGTTGGACCAGCTCGAGTCGTGCGTCGCAGCGTTCGCGGGTTCCGTTGCTTCGCTCGACGAAGTTCTGTTTCTCAGAGAGATGAATAGATGGACGGCGCGGGATATCGTGGCTCACCTGATCGGGTGGAACCGGTACATTGTGAGGGGCGCCAGACAGATCATGCGCGGCGAGCTGCCGTTTTACGATGTGGATCCCGGTCCTGACTACTCAAACGTGAACGCTGAGCTCGTTCGGGAGTACGCGGATACGGATCGATCCGCGCTGCTGGAGAGCCTGGCCGCATCGACAGCGGAGTTGACCGCCTTCCTTCGAGAACTTGATCCTGACACCTGGGACCACGACTTCGGGGTCCGGCACGACGGCGAGACGCTGACGGTGAGGAGTACCGTGGACGATCTGATGGCCGACTATCATTACCATCGAGCCCAGATGGAAGATCTTCGAGCGGACTCTGCCTAGCGCTCGGCCACCGGCCAACAACCGGACGAGCAACGTTGTCCAAGCCCTAGACTGGAGCCACGTGGAGAGGTCAGCCCCCGCCTCCGAGCAGCTCCTGCGCCTCACCTTCTACGAGCTCGTCCTCGCCCGGGTCCATGCTGGCGTCGAGCAATCCTCTGTCCTCCCCCGTTCTGGCCAGGGCCAGCGAACCCGCAGCGGAGCCCGCACCCGCCAGCGCGAACACTGGTCCCAACACCACAAGAGCATCCCATCCAAGCGCTGCGGCCAAGACAAGGGCCCCGGCCAACAGAAGACCCGCGGCACCTCCCCAC
Source organism: Gemmatimonadota bacterium (assembly GCA_039586795.1). Classification (GTDB taxonomy): domain Bacteria; phylum Gemmatimonadota; class Gemmatimonadetes; order Palauibacterales; family KS3-K002; genus Kutchimonas. The sequence continues at coordinate 1,834 of JBDHJS010000068.1, read as the reverse complement.
GCTGCGAATCTCGTAAGCGACATCTGGTCAAACCTGCGCCGGCCCTCGACTATCCCGAGGACGCCAGAGAACATGACGCCGGCAAGGAAGCCGAGGAGGGCAAAGAAGAGGGGAAACGGGACGTCGGCGGCGCCAAAGCCGACAACGGCCAGGAGGATCAGGCCGGCGCCGAACCATGCCAACGCCCAGGTCAGACCCATGCCGATTGCGCCGCGGATGCGTCGCAGCCATCTCTTCATTGCTACCTCCCAATGCATTTGCGGCCGGTGCCAGCCATGCTGGTACGGATTGAGCCACACAAGTACTTTGTAACGCAAAGTAAGCGCCATTCCTGACGTCGTCAAGCAGGCGAGCTGATCGGGTCCGGCGATGCCCAACCCACAAGAGAAGCTGACGACGCTTGTGACTCGCCTGGAGTGCAACGCGATACTCTTCGATCTGGACGGTGTCTTGGTCGACTCAGCGGGATGCGTCACGAGACACTCGGCGCCGGTGGGCGGCAAGATTCTGTACGCTCCACGGTCCGATCGGCGTAGTGCGCTTGCCGTTGCGTTTCACGATCATGTCGGCTTCACGATTCACGCCATTGGAGCAGCGAGTTTGACGCTTCGTCCGCGCTCTCGTCCTCATCCCGCGTCTGCGAGAGCAACGTTCAATGGTGATTTGATGTTGGAGTCGTTGGGGCGGGGCGTGAGGCGCGGGCGACGACGGGGCGTCGACGTCTACGTGGACGGGCGGTGAGGCTTCCGTCCACTTTCTACCGACTACCGCCTACCGCACACCCCTCCCCACCCTATCTTCAGAAGTTCAAAGGGAACACTCTTTGTGCCGGTACTCTTCTTCATCTCCTCGTGGGAGATCGACTTGGCCTCTGGTAGAGCCGCCCGGAAGGAACAAGCGGCGGCGCGGACACGTTTGACTGAGAAGATCTGTGCAAACCGCAGCCCAAAGTTACCGACGGTTGTGCAGTACCATCCGCAAGCCAAGGAGGAATCGATGTTCATGATCCGGGAGGTTCTCAGCTGCAGGCCTGGAAATGTTCGCGCACTCGTTAACAAGTTCAAATCTCTGGACGAGGTGAGGCAGTCGATGGGGCTCGCGCCACTCCGGATCTATACGGATGTGGCCGGCGAGCCCTTCTGGACGTTGGTGCTCGAGCACGAATACGAGAGCCTCGATTCGTTCGGGGAAATCGAGTCCCAGTTGATGTCGGATGCAAGCGCGAAGGCAGCCATGGCGGGATATCACGATCTGCTGGTCAACGGTCGCCGCGAGATCTATAAAGTCGAGGCCTAGCTTTCACCAGGTAGGAGAATGTCGCGGGGGGGCAAACGTGACTCTATAGGAGCAGTTGAGGCCGGCTCTAGCGGCATCAGGCGTCGAGTGGGATTGCTTGTGCGAAAGCAGTACTACTTCTAGACCCGATCGTTTCCGATAGTACTCCCGTCTAGTGGGGCCGTGATGGATGGCATGCATCGCGTCGCTAAGGCCGCACTGAGGGGCAGAGACGAGATCGATACGGTGCAGTTCGATGAGGACCCGGAGCCAGATCACGTTGGCCTTGGACCAAACGAGTTGCCTTACCAGTGCTGCCGTCCAAACGCCAATTCGCCAGGCGTCGTTTGTGCTCTGCCCGACCTGAGGCGCCACGAATAATCAAGCCTGCTAGCACGCCGTCGACGTCGACGGACGTCCGTCCACCGTCTACCGTCTATCGTACACCACCTGACTAGCCTATTATTTTACGTTGAACAGTGTACACTCCTCGTGCCGGGAGCCCGTGTGCGAGAAACGGAGCTCAGGGATGGCAAAGAGCGATTATCGGATCGAGCGT
>JBDHJS010000026.1:0-89726 GCA_039586795.1 Gemmatimonadota bacterium | reverse complement strand
CGCGATCAAGAAGGACAGCCCCGCGGGCCGCTACTTAATCGAGCGTGGCGTCCAACCGCCCGACTTCAACTCGTACGGCTCGCGCCGCGGGAATCACGAGGTGATGATGCGGGGCACGTTCGCCAACGTGCGGCTGCGCAACAAGCTGGTACCCGGCGTCGAAGGTGGCTTCACTCGACATCTGCCCGACGGCGAGGAGATGTCGATCTATGACGCGGCGATGAAGTACCAGGCTGAAGGCGTCCCGCTGGTAGGGCTTGCCGGGACGGAGTACGGCTCGGGCTCTTCTCGAGACTGGGCCGCCAAAGGCACACGATTGCTGGGCATCCGCGCCGTGATCGCCGAAAGCTTCGAGCGCATCCACCGGAGCAATCTCATCGGTATGGGCGTCCTCCCGTTGCAGTTCCCACCAGGCAGTACCGCTGGGTCGCTGGGGCTCGATGGTGAAGAGAGTTTCGAGATCGAGAGTCCGGAAGGTAAGCGGGAAGTGAAGGTGACGGCGACGAAACCGGATGGCACTCAGGTCAGATTCGATGCCACCGTGCGGATCGATACGCCGCAGGAGTTTGAGTACTACCGGAATGGTGGGATACTTCATTTCGTGTTGAGGCAACTTGCTGGGTGGAAAAACAACGCGTAGGGGGTGGAGGGTAGAGGGTAGGGGGTATTTCAGGGTGAACGCTACCCGCAACTCACAACCCTCCACCCCCTACGGCCGTACACCGCTGGTTGACGAATGACGACCTACACCACCGCCTGCCCTCGCAACTGCTACTCCACCTGCACCCTCCGTGTCCAGGTGGAGGGCGGTCGCATCCGTCGGATCGAGCCGCACACGGACAATCGAGCCACCCCGGGTGGCGCTTGCCTGAAGGGTCTGAGCTACGTCGAGCGCGTGCATTCGCCGGACAGGATCCTGCACCCGCTGCGTCGAGCGGCGGGAGAGTTCGAGCGGATCTCGTGGGACGAGGCGTTGGGGACCATCGAGGAGAAGCTGAACGAGCTCAAAGCGGACCCGGGGCCGCAGAGCGTGTTCTACTACAGCGGCAGCGGCACAAAGGGGATCATGAATATCGTGGGCCGCAACTTCTGGCGGTGCTACGGTGGCATCACGGCGACGTACGGTGATCTGTGTTGGCCGGCCGGTCTCGAGGCGACGCGCCTGACGTTGGGCGAAAACAAACACAGCGTTCCATGGGATGTCGCCGAAGCGCGGCTCATCGTGCTTTGGGGGAAGAACGCGGCCGAGACGAACATCCATCAGATGGTGTTCATCGATCAGGCATTGGATGCTGGGGCCAAGCTTGTCGTCATCGACCCCCGACGGACCGAGACGGCGGAGCGTGCATCGCTGCTCATTCAGCCGCGGCCCGGCACTGACGGTGCCCTCGCCCTGGCGGTGGCGCACTTGCTGGTGAAGAACGACCAGGTCGATCACGAGTTCATCGAACGACACGTGCTCGGTTATGAGAAGTATGCGGCGATGGTGGAACGTTACACGCCGGAGTGGGCAGCGGACGTGACGGATGTGCCGGCCCCCTTCATCCATGAGCTGGCCGGGCTCTTCGCCTCGATCAAGCCGGTGACGATCAGCCCGGGCTATGGGATGCAGCGTTTCGCCAACAGCGGGCAGACGATGCGGGCGATGCTGGCGCTCCTCGCGATCACAGGCAACATCGGTGCGCCGGGAGCCGGCTGGGTCTACGCGAACCTGCAGAGCCACATCTTCGACAAGGTCAAGGATCCCTTTGCGTTCTATCCGCCGGAGCAGCCGGACGGCGTAGTGCGCGTTTCGGTTTCGACGGCGCGGCTGGGACCGGACATGCTGGCGCAGCGCGACCCGTCTTTGCGGATGGCGTGGGTGGAGCGGGGGAACCCGGTGACGCAAAACCCCGAGACGCATACGGTGCTGGAGGCGTTTCGGGCGCTCGACTTCCGGGTCGTGGTGGAGCAGTTCATGACCGATACGGCTCGGGAGGCGGACATCGTTCTACCGGCCAAGACGATGTTCGAGCAATCGGACGTAATCGGAGCCTACTGGCATCACTACATCCAGCTCAAGCAGAAAGTTATCGACCCTCCCGGCGCTGCTAAGCCGGAGTCCGAGATCTACCGGCTACTGGCGGAACGGCTCGAGCTCCCCGAGGCAAGCGATCCTACGGTCTTTCCGGTGAGCGATGACGAGGTGGACGCCTTCCTGGAGCGTGAACTGCAGCCGTTCCCCGAACTCACCCTCGAGCGGTTGAAGCAAGGTCCCGTCCTGACGCCGGGTAGCGAAGAGGTGGCCTTCTCTGACCGTCGTTTCCCTACGCCGTCGGGAAAGATCGAGTTGGAGTCCCGGGAAGCCCACGAAAGGTGGGGTCTGGATCCGTTGCCGGGATTCACGGAGCCGGCGGAGTCGATTCGCAACCCGGAGGCACCGGATCCGAGCACGTATCCACTCCACATGCTGACGCCGAACACCAAGAACCGGATACACTCCCAATTCAACAACCTCCGGATGATCAGCCAGTTCGGGGAGAAGCCGATTGCCTTCATGCACCCGGATGACGCTCGAAGCCGCGGGATCGCTGACGGCGATCGTGTCCGCGTGTTCAACGACCGGGGAAGCATCGAGATCGAGGTCTGCCTCGACAACGGGCTCAAGCCAGGCTGCGTCTGCGTGACGAACGGCTGGTGGATCAGCGAAGGCGGAACCGTCAACTTCCTCTCCCCCGCTCGCGAGACCGATATGGGCTTCGGCGCGGCGTTCCACGAGAATCGGGTCGAGGTGAAGGCGGCGCGGGATGCCGACTAGCTTCGTATTCGATCCGAACCGCTGTACCGGCTGCGGGGCGTGCCGGCTCGCGTGTAGTATCGAAAACGGGCTGGGACCCGAGGCCAGTTGGCGAAAGATCGAGACGTTCAATCCGAGGCGGCACCCTGGCGCGCCGGTCTTCCACCTTTCGCTTGCCTGCAACCACTGCACAGAACCGGTGTGCATGCACGCTTGTCCGGCGCTTGCCTACTCGCGGGATCTGGCAACAGGTGCGGTTATCCTCGATGAGAGCAAGTGCATCGGCTGCAAGTATTGCTCGTGGGCCTGCCCGTATGATGCGCCGGTCTACGACGACACGCGTGGAGTGATGAGCAAATGCACATTCTGTAATCATCGACTTGCTGACGGTTTGAAGCCGGCCTGTGCATCGCTCTGTCCGACAGGAGCTTTAGATGCAGCGGACTTGCCAGCGGAGAGCCTGACAAGTGAGCTCGAGGGCTTCACCGCTACCGACATTCAGCCTCGCATAGAGATCGCTCCGCTGAAAAAGACGCGCAGCCTTCCGGTGATGACCGCACCGCAGGTTCAGGAGCCGGTCGCGCCGCCGGGCGCCGCGTCGGCGTCCGATATCACACTGAAGGCCGAGTGGTCCCTGGCGGCGTTCACGCTTTCAGCCGCGAGCCTGGTGGCCTTGTTTGCGGGTCACGTCATAGCATCTATCGCGTTCGATCCCGTCGCCTACGTCGCGGGGGCCGGCTTGACTATGGGCCTTGCGACGCTGCATCTGGGCAGGAAGACGCGAGCCTACAGAGCGATCCTGAACTTGCGTCGCTCGTGGCTGAGTCGTGAGGTCGTGTCTCTGTCCACGTTCTTTGCGCTGGCTGTCGGGTACCTATGGATGGCGCCGGGCGATGTTTGGCTCGGCCGCGTCACCGCGCTAGTCGGCTTCTTCGCGCTTCTGTGTGCGGACTACGTATATAGCGTGCTGAGGACCGGGCATCCGCTTGGGAATAGCGCCTCCGTGCTCTTGACCGGGTTGTTGTTGACCGGCGTGTTCAGCGGTGTTGTGTGGCTGGCCGCGATAGCGGGGTTCGCGAAACTCAGTTTCTATGTCGTACGAAAGATCGACTTCATGGGTCGGCGCCCGGTCCGACCGGTTGTTAGCGCTGCACGAGCCGGTCTCGGGCTCGTGTTGCCACCCATCCTCTGGTTGGTCGACTTCGAGCAGTTTCACGTCATCATCATCGCCTCGGTAATAGCTGGCGAGCTCGTTGATCGTTGTGAGTTCTACGCGGACCTCGAGCGATCCTCTCCGCGTCGTCAAATGGAAACGGACCTGACGAAGCGGCTCGCTGAACCGGTGCCGCAAGCGGCGATCTGAGCGGTGGGCTTGACTCGCCGCGGCGTCGCGTGGGAAGTTGTTGTAGAACACTCCGATCAGGAACTGACATGCGATTCCGCGCGACGGTCGAATCCATCCTCCTTTCCCTGGCTGTCTGTTCCTGCAGCGTAGCAGCCCAAGAACAAGACGAAGACCCCAAGTTCAAATCGCAGCGCGAGGCCATGGTCAGGCTGATCGAGAACTATGGTGTGCGAGACGCCGTGACTCTGGCAGCGATGCGCGAAGTGAAACGTCATGAGTTCGTGCCGGACGGGTACCGCAACCAGGCCTACGCCGACCATCCGCTGCCGATCGGGTACGGCCAGACCATTTCGCAACCCTATATCGTTGCGTTCATGACGGAGATCTTGAGCCCGAAACCCGAAATGAAAGTGCTGGAGGTAGGCACCGGGTCTGGCTACCAGGCAGCGGTGTTGGCAGCCATCGGGTGTGAGGTTTATACGGTCGAGATCTTTGGCGCTTTGGCGGAGAGGGCTGCTGCCAGGCTCGAGCGCCTTGGTTATGACAATGTGACCAGCAGGCACTCCGATGGTCATTATGGCTGGCTCGAGGTAGCTCCGTTCGACGCCGTGATCGTCACGGCCGCCGCCGGCCATATTCCGCCGGCACTCGTCGACCAGTTGAAGGCAGGCGGTCGAATGGTAATCCCGGTGGGAAGCGTCTACGGCGTTCAGAACTTGATACTGGTCGAGAAGGATGATCAGGGCGAAGTGAGGACGCGAAACCTGCTTCCCGTCCGTTTCGTTCCCATGCTGGAAGGCCTCCGCTGAATGAAGTGAATCGATACGCGCGACCTCTGACCGTCGGGCTGATCTCGGCGAGCACGCTTGCCTACGAGATCCTCCTCGTCCGTGTTTTCGGAATCGAGTACTTTCATCATTTCGCCTACATGGCTATCGGCGTCGCCATGCTCGGTTTTGGTGTTGCGGGAACGCTGTTGGCCGTTGCACGCCCTAACCGCGTAACGGCGGATAGCTGGTTTGTCTGGTCGGCCGCGATGACGCCGGCCGCTCTGTTGGCCAGCGCCGCTTTTGTACATCTCATCCCGCTGGATGCGACTCAGCTGGCATGGGACGGACGGCAGTGGCTACGCCTTGCCATCGTCTACCTGTTGCTGGCTTTGCCGTTTGCAGTCGGGGCGCTTCCCGTCCTTCTATCCCTGCTGGTCGAACCGCAGCGAGCGGGCCGGCTGTACGGTGCCAGCTTTGCCGGCGCTGGTGTGGGCGCGGCACTGGCGATCGCCGTGCTATGGATCGCGCTCCCGGCGCGTGCACTCGCGCTGCCGCCGGCGGTTGCATCGTTGGGCGCTTTGAGCGTAGCCCGGATCGGACGTGGCAGAGCGTTGAAGGCTAGTGTGGCTATCGTCATCGTGCTGAGCGCGCTCGCGATTGCCCGGCAACCCTGGCGTATCAACGTCACGCCTTACAAAGGCCTGCCCCAGGTGGAGGCGTTTCCTGTCTCACGGCGGGTGGTCGAGAAGACGAGCCCCATCGGCTGGGTCGTCGCGGTAGAGGCACCGGCCTTCCGTCATGCGCCCGGGCTGTCGCTGTCTTACCGGGGAGAGTTTCCAAGACAGATCGCCGTCTTCGTCGATGGCGACATCGCCGGCGCGGTGAACACTCCCGCCGGTACCCGGGAAGACGACATCCTGGATTGGCTTCCGTCGGCGACGCCGTACGCGTTGGGTGACATGAAGGACGTCCTCGTGCTCGGCGCGGGTGGAGGCAGCGACGTGCGAAGCGCGCTGGTACACGAAGCCCGAGCGGTTTGGGCGGTAGAACTGCATCCCGAGCTCGTGGCGTTGGCTCGATCGAGTGTGGAAGCTGAATGGCCATCAGCGGATGTCACGTGGGTCGCCGGGGACGCTCGGCGTTACGTGTCTGCCGCGACGCGCCCCTTCGATCTCGTGACGATCGGGCCTGGCCGTGCGTTCGGCGCTGCGGTGGCAGGTGTGCATGCCCTGAACGAGGACTTCTTACACACTACCGAGGCGTACGTCGACTACTTGAGTCTGGTCAGCGACGGCGGTGTGCTCTCGATCACGCGTTGGTTGACGATCCCACCGCGAGAGAACGTGCGCGTGATCCTCACCGCGGTCGAAGCCTTAAAGCGTGTCGCGCCGAACGATCTTATCGACAAGCTGGTTGTCGTACGGAGCTGGGCGACCGCGACGGTGCTCGTGAAGCCGGCGGGCTTTTCCGTGGATGAAGTTCGTGCCCTGATGGAGTGGGCGGGTGAGAGGCGATTTGACCTCGCCTGGTACCCGGGGATCGAAGGACCTGTGGACGGCTTCAATCTCGTGGATGACCCGATCCTGTATCGGGCGGCAAGTGCAGCCGTCGACGGAGAGGATGCGCGGCGTGCTTTCGTCGACAGCTATCCCTTCGACGTGGAACCGGTGGGAGACTCACGACCCTACCCTCATCACTTCTTGCGGTTCGGCTCCGTTAGAACGTTCCTGAGTGACCGCGGCAGCGCACTACCTTTCGCCGAGTGGGGATATGTGGCTCTGCTCGCCACGCTCTTTCAAAGTGCGGTGCTTGCTGCGGTATTGCTTCTTGTACCGGTGGCTCTGCGTCAACGTGTGGGATCGCGAGATCTGGTCCGAGTAGTCGGGTACTTCTCGGCTATCGGGCTTGCGTTCATGAGCGCCGAGATCGCCGCCATACAGCAACTCACGTTGTTGCTGGGCCATCCGATCTACGCGGTAGCTGCGGTGCTTGCGGCGTTGCTCGTCTTCTCGGGGTTCGGTAGCGCCTGGTCCGATGCGCGCCCCGCTCAGGGAAGCCGACTTGCGAACCTGGCACTCGCCATACTTCTGGTCGTCTATGCGGCGGTGTTGCTCTGGATCGCTCGGTGGCTGCAGCCCGCAGCGCTGGCTGTAAGGGTCGCCGCGGCCGTCGTCGTCTTGGTGCCAACGGCATTCCTAATGGGGATGCCCTTTCCGCTGGGCTTGCGGCACCTGGCGCGGGGCGATGGAGAGAGAGTGGCCTGGGCGTGGGCCAGCAACGGTTTTGCTTCGGTGGTGGCGGCGCCGTTGTCGGCGCTAGTTGCTCTACAAGTGGGCTCGCGGGCCTTGTTGCTGGTGGCAGCTCTGGCTTATGCCGGCGCGGCGATCGTTGTCGCACGCGCCGGCAACTCGAGTTTCAGCGTTACGGCCAGATCCCGCGCGCCAGGGTGACCCGGGCGACGCGGCTGATTGCCAGAACGTAGGCAGCGGTTCTCAAGTCCACCGGCTCCAGATCAGCCGACAGTCCCTGTTTCTTTCGCGACTCGTTCAGCGCCTTCAATGATCCATTGACTTCTTGCTGTTTGTCCAGTACGGCATCCGTCGCACGTTCCATCTTCACGTGCAACTTCAGGTTGACCGTATCCTCGTCCCACTGCTCGTAGTAGTTGTTCTGTACCCACTCGTAGTAGCTTACCGTAACGCCGCCGGCGTTGGCGAGAATATCCGGGAGTACCGGTATGCCGCGCTCGTAGAGAATGGCGTCCGCCTCTGGCGTCGTCGGCCCATTCGCGGCTTCGGCGATGACTCTTGCTTTGATTCTGTGCGCGTTGTCTCCGCGGATCACGTTCTCGAGCGCCGCCGGAATCAGGATGTCACAGTCGAGCTCCAGCAACTCCTCGTTCGAGATCTTTTTCGTCCCCTTCAGGCCAACAACGCTGCCCGTCTCCGCCTTGTAGGCGATGGCGATGTCGGGGTCGATTCCGTCTTCGCTGTGAATGCCGCCTCGGGAATCGCTGACGGCGATGATCTTCGCGCCTTCCGCCGCATACAGCTGGGCGGCAATGGCCCCAGCGTTGCCAAAGCCCTGTACCGCTACACGCGCTCCGATCACGGAGTTGAGGCCGCCGACGATCCCTCGGGCGAGAGCCCGTTGGGTGCAGAAGAGACAGCCGCGTGACGTCGCCTCGTTTCTGCCAAGCGAGCCGCCCATGTCCACCGGCTTGCCAGTGACGACGCCCAGGTTGTTCCTACCGCGGTGCATCATTTCGTAGGTGTCATAAATCCAGGCCATCGTCTCAGCGTTGGTGTTCACATCGGGCGCGGGGACATCGGTGAACGGTCCGATTCGGTCTCCCAGTTCTGAGATGAAGCGCCGGGTGATCTTTCGCAGGTCATCCTTCGTGCGCTTCTTGGGATCACATATCACGCCGCCCTTGGCGCCACCGAACGGGACGTCCATCACGCCGCACTTCCAGGTCATCCAGGACGCTAGAGCGCGAACCTCATCCGCGGTGACATCCGGATGGTAACGGATTCCGCCTTTTCCGGGGCCGCGCGCCCGGCTGTGCAGACAGCGGTAACCCACGTAGTTGCGGACCTCACCTTCCTCAGTCTCGATTGGGAACTTGACCTCGGTCATCTGCCTCGGCTTTTTGAGGAACTCGGCGAGGCCGGGGTCGAGGTCGGAGATATAGCGCGCTGCATTATCGAATTGCTGCTGCGCGATGTGGAATGGGTTCAGATCCTCTGTGCCCGTTTTGCTCATGGCTCTAATAACCCTTCTCTTCGAAACCCATCACCCACGTGCCCTTCGGCACGCGCCGTTCGTTGTCTAGTCGCTTTGCTGGTCGTCGATGCCCGCTCTTCCGAAGCCGGCGCCGCCCTTCTTGAAGAACGCCGCATCCGCCGCGTAGCTCTCTGAGAGTCCTTCCAAACGGGCCATCTCGTCCGGCGTCAGCGGCTGAAAGTTCGTCGCGATCGATATGTTCTCCTCCAGCTGCTCTATGTTGTCGCAGCCGACGATCGCCGTGCTGATCGGCAACGTCAACACGTAGGAAAGCGCGTCCTGCATGTTCGTGACCCCGCCTTCTTTGAACATGCGGCCGCGCGCCGGGATCTTCATCGCGATCACACCCATCTGCTTCTCGTTGGCCAGCGAGAGCAGATCGGTCTGGAACGGTAGAAAGCCCCGGTCCGCAGGATTGAGCGCCATCAGCACCGTGTCGAAGTCGAACCGCCGGATGGCGGTAGCCAGTACGTCAGGGTCATAGTGCCCTGTGATACCTAGGAAGCGGACGACCCCCTCTTCCTGCGCTTGCTGTAGGGCCTCGATCGCTCCTCCGCTACCGAAGATCCGCTCCAGCTGCTCTTCGGTCCGCACATTGTGTAGCTGCCAGAGGTCCAGGTGATCCGTCTGTAGCAGCCTGAGGCTTTCTTCCAGCAGGCGGAACGAGCCATCGCGCGTCCGGTCATGCGTCTTGGTGGCGAGAAACACCTCGTCGCGGCGCGTCGCCATGACTTCGCCGATGTAGGTCTGGCTGATACCGCGACCGTAGGCTGCTGCCGTGTCGATGTAGTTCACGCCCAGATCGATCGCCCGGTTGATGATCCCGATCGACTCCTCTCGGGTGCCGTACTGCTCAAGCGTCGCCTGGCCGCCGAGGCTGAACAGCTTGACGTTGTGGCCGGTTCTGCCCAGAGGACGCTGCGGCATTGCTCCGGTGGCGTGCGCGTTCTGTGCGGTCACGTAAAGGCCGGCTGTTCCGGCGGCCCCCACCTTCACAAAATCGCGTCGAGAGAGATTGCGGTCGGTCATTTGAGATCATCTCCTGGATCTAATGATTCGTCCGGACGCTGACTTCCGCGCGTCGGCGGTGATGCGGCTGTTCTCGTGTGGGAAGCGACCCGGGTACCTCCTCCGAAGTACCGCGTGCGAGCCCCTGGGGCCGGTGGAGCATGGGACATAATGGCCGCGCCGGAATCGGCCCGCAAGCTGGTAGGGTTGAGGGATTGCGAGATTCGGGGGGTCGGGGCGGTGGGGGGTCTCGCAGCGAATCCGAGCCTCATCAATCCCAGCCGCCCTGAATCTGGTACTAGCCGGACCCCCGTATCCCACCGTCTTGACGAAGTGCAACGTTGTTAGTATTTTCGACACGGCCCCAGCTAGATGAGAATGGATCTCAATATCACTGTATACTGTGGTACTGTATACTAGGAAACGGTCCAAGCCCTGAACGCTCCGTTACTCATCCTTCGCCTCTCCCTTTGGCTGGCCCTCTCCAACGCGCCACGCCTCGCTTCGTACCCCCCAACACCTGAGATCACCGTCCAGCGCCAGGCCTATCTGATGGGTACGGTGCTGCGAGTCTCCGTGGTCGCGCCAAGTGCCGCGGCTGGGGCCGAAGCGATCGAGGCGGCGTTTGCCGAGATACGGCGGTTGGAGGCAATCCTGAGTAGCTGGTGGACCGAAAGCGAACTGGGACGTCTGAACTCAGCCGACCCGGGTACGGCGGTGCCGATATCCGCCGAGCTGTTCGATCTCCTCGCAGAGGCTCGGCATTGGTCGAGTCTAAGCGGCGGCGCCTTCGATCCGGCGGTGGGTGCTCTGATTGATGCGTGGGATCTACGAGGCGCCGGTCGGCGCCCCAGCGAGTCCCAGATTAGGCGGGCGCTGCAGGCGAGCGGTGGGCGGGCGTTGGAGCTCGACCCGTTGTCGGGCACGGCCTCGCGAGGCCATGTGGACGGGTGGGTGTCGGCAGGCGGCTTTGGCAAGGGCGCCGCGCTGAGATCAGCGGCGGGCGTGCTTCGCGAACAGGGCGTCGAGTCGGCGCTGCTCGACTTCGGCGGTCAGCTGTTGTCGTTCGGACGCCCAGCGGATGAGCGAAGCTGGAGGATCGGTGTGGCGCATCCGGAGCGGCGTCTAGAAACGGTGGCGGTAATCCGGCTGGTTGAACGATCAGCGGCTACAAGCTCGGCATCGGAGCGGTTCATAGAAATAGACGGAAAGCGGTACGGACACATTCTGGACCCACGCTCGGGGCTACCGGTGCCGGCGTGGGGGAGTGTGACCGTCGTGGCGGTTGATGCGGTGGTCGCCGACCTACTCTCTACGGCTCTCTTCGTTCTTGGCCCGGAGGACGGGATGAAGTGGGCGGAGACGTTCGACGACATCGGAGTGCTGTTCCTCGCAAATGGTGGCGGCCCCCTGGATGCAACTTGGAATCGAGCCATGGAGTCATGGCTCGAAGAGCTAGAAGGGAAGTGAGCAGATGAGATCGGGAGTATGGGGCAGGCTGATTCTCAGCGTGGTTACGGCGCTGTTGCTATTGACCGCGCCGGCCTCTGGGCAGGAGAGGACTGTTGAGGAACGGTTGAGAGATCTCGAGCGGCAGGTCGAGCTTCTCACGCAGCGATTAGAAGGTGCTGACAGCGCGGCGATCGTCGAGATGCGCCTCCAGATCGAGGCGATCACGCGCGAGATCGAGGAGCTCAAGCTGGGGCAGGAGGTCGTAGTCCAGGCTGACACCGCTGTCTACGGCCTCGGCCCCGCCGCTTCGAAAGTTTACAGGGTACAGCAGGGCGTGTCGATTGGCGGCTACGGAGAGTTCCTGTTTACGGGGTTCTCGGAAAGCCGCCAGGATGGTGCCCCATCCGACAAGAACAACGTGGTCGACGCGCTGCGTGGTGTCGTGTACATCGGCTACAAGTTCAACGACAGATTCCTCTTCAACTCGGAGATCGAGGTAGAGCACGCGTCGACGAGCAAGAGCGGGTCGGTGTCGCTCGAGTTCGCGTATGTTGACTGGCTATTCTCGAACCCGCTTGGCGGTCGCGCCGGCCTGTTGCTTGTGCCGATGGGTTTTCTGAACGAGCTGCACGAGCCTCCGACGTTCATGGGCAGCACTCGCCCGGAGACCGAGCGAGCCATCATTCCTTCGACGTGGCGTGAGAACGGCCTGGGTGTGTTCGGCGGAACCGCTGGCTTCGGCTACCGGGCCTATGTGGTGAATGGTCTCGATGCGACGGGTGAATCGGGGGCTGGAGGATTCACGGCGGCCGGACTACGCGGCGGGCGACAGAAAGGCTCGAAAGCGCTGGCCAATGATTTCGCCGGAGTGGCCAGGGTCGACTACGTGGGCGTGTTGGGCCTATTGGTGGGCACGTCCTTTTATATCGGCAACTCAGGGCAGGACGCGCTAACCGCGGATAGCACGTCGACGATCAACGCCCTGACGATGATCTGGGACGGGCACGCCCAATACCGCGCGCGCGGTCTGTGGTTGCGTGGACTGTTTGCCTTATCGACGGTGGATGATGTCGTGGCAATCAACGAAGTCCAGGGCTTCACCGGCGATGAGTCGGTGGGAGAGCGTCTGATCGGTTGGTACGTAGAAGGTGGATACGATGTGCTTCATAAGATACGAACGCAGCACCAACTTCTCCCGTACGTTCGTTACGAGCAGATCGACACTCAGAACAGAGTGCCGGCTGGCTTCTCGAGAAGCGGCGCAGCGGACCGGCAGATCCTCACTTTCGGCGCGGCGTGGCTGCCGATCCCGAACCTGATCGTCAAAGCTGACTACCAGGTTAGAAAGAACGCAGCAGACACCGGCGTTGATCAGTTCAATGTCTCCATGGGCTACATGTTCTGATCATGATACATCGCTCGCTGGCTTTGTCGTTTGCGCTGTGCGTTGTGCTTCCCTCGGCAGGAAGATCGCAGGTCCTTTTGACCCAGCAGGAGGCGCTACGCTTGGCGTTTCCAGAGCCAGCGACAATAGAGAGGCAAACGGCCTTCTTGGCCGAAGAAGAGCGGGCCACGGCAGACGATCTTGCCGGACCGGATGTGGAAGTCGATCAGCGAGTCGTCACTTACTACGTCGGTATGGAAGGCAGTACGCCGCTAGGCGTGGCATACTTTGACGCGCATCGCGTTCGCACCCTTCCTGAAGTCCTGATGATCGTTGTAACTCCTGATGCGCGGATCGATCGTATCGAGATACTCAAGTTTCAAGAACCACCCGACTACCTCGTGCCGGAGAGCTGGCTCGGCCAGTTCTCCGGCCGTGAGCTTACCGAGGAACTGTCTGTCAAAGGCGCGATTGTGAATATGACGGGCGCCACTCTGACATCGCGGGCTGTCACTTACGCCGCTCGGCGAGTGCTCGCGCTTCACCAGGTCATAAGGCCGCTTCCCGAGATCGAGTAAGGGGATAGTCGTGAATAGTTTTGAAAGATGGGGTCTGTGGTTGACCGCAACAGCCACCGCCGCCACCGGGATTGGGCTCTTCTGGACGAAGTACCTGATCACGAGCGATGATCCGTGGGCCGTGATCAACCATCCTCTGCAACCCTGGCTTCTAAAGGCTCACATACTCGTTGTACCCGCGCTGGTGTTCGTGTTGGGGTTAATAGCCACTCGCCACATCTGGCCGCATGCAAAGGCGGGGTTGCGGTACGGTCTGAGGAGCGGAATTATCACGACGCTGGTGACGGTACCGATGATCGTGAGCGGCTACCTGATCCAGGTGATAACGCAGCCGGGCTGGCTGACAGGGATAGCCATCGTTCACATCGCGACGGGATTCCTGTTCACCATCGGCTTCGCGGCCCATCGCCTGCGAGTAAGATTTCGCCAGCGCACCGGGAGCAGGACGACCGAGTACCTGGCAACGGCTCAAATGCAGCAGGCAACGGTCGCCGCATCTTCCGACAGTTTATCAGAGTGGAAGGGTCATGGAGGACCTAAAGAAGCGGGTTCGCGACGCGGTAATGGATACGTTTCGTGAATGGGGCGGCTACTGGAACGTGACGCCGAAGCCACCCGGTGACCAGAATGACTCCCCAGACAGCTGGTCGCTGAGAGTCCATTCGCACCCCTTTACGCACGGCCTGGTGGCTGCCGACACCGTAGAGGAGTACATCGAGAATCCCGCCGACGAAACGGCGCAGCAGAGATGGATAGAGGAATTGCGGCCGATATTCGAGGAAGCGAAGTCGAAAGCGGGCTGAGCCGACCGCGCAGCAAGGCGGAAATGTTTGCAACCCGAGGCTAGCATTTGCCGTCGGGGCGCCGATCCGTTCTTTCCAGCCAAAGCACTAACTCTCATATCTACAAATACTTACGCTGCCTATCAGGTAGGGCCTAGGCCCGGCTCACCTCTTGCAACTAACTGGCGAGAGCGCCCGTCCCGCACTGCAAACGGAGGCGATGAATGGTCATGGACAAAGGCCAGGCGCGGTTCTCGCTCGACGCAACGACGTCGTCGCCGCGTGGGCCGGCGGCCATCACGCTGTTTACGATTGACGAGTCATTAATCGGATCGCTCGAGGCGTTGCTTCGTGGTGACCGCTATCGACTGAGCGCCCGGTCCCGTCCGGGCTCGTTGACCGGCTTCCTGCAGGACCGCCGGGTAGATGCTGTTCTCTATGATCTCCGCATACCTGTGTCGGCGCGCCTCGAGATCGGGCGTGACCTGAGAAGCATGAAACGACGCATGCCGGTGCCCATCGTTGGGATCTGCGATGCGACGATGACATACGAGTCCCGACTGGCGGCCTACGAGGATGGTTTTTGGGATGTCTTCGAATACCCCATCGATGCTGGAGAGCTGGTGGCGAAGCTGGGCACGTGGACCTGGTTGAAACGTGATGTAGACGGAATGCAATCGGGTCTGCTTCTGGACGTCGAGTCCGGCCACTATACGTCCGCCGGCATGAAGCGCAGGCTGCGCGAAGTGGCCGCGCTGGCTCAACGCATCGACGATCCGTTGTCGTGTATCGTTTTCGCTTCTGATGAAATGCTCGATAGCACGGATGAGAACGTGAATTCGATGATGGAGGCCGGGCAGATGTTCTCGTTGGCGCTCCACCACGGGACACGGAATTCCGATATCGTCGGACGCCTGGAGCCGATGAAGTACGTGGTGCTGGCGCCTCATACAACTCCGGCGGGAGCGGTCCGGCTTGCCGAACGGTTCACGTCTCTCGCGTTGACGCGACAGGTAGAAGGTGACTACGCGGTCACGTTCAGCGCCGGGGTTGCCGGAGTGGAGGGCCGCAACGGTCAGGTACAGGCCTGTCCGGAGCTACTACTTGCAGCAGCGAGTCGCGCACTCAATCAGGCCCGAGGCGCGGGCAGGGCACAGGTGGCCGCTGCCTGGGGGCCGGGCAATTGACAGGAGGAGTGAGTTGCCGATTACGAAGAACCGTTTAAAAGAACAGGGACTGCGCCTGAGGGATCTGGCCCGTCAGACGTTGGAGGCGTACCGGAACCTGAACGAGGCCGCTGCGGAGGCCGCGTTCAGCCGAAATGGTAGCGTGAACGGTACCAGCTTGGAACGCGCGACCGAGATACTCGAAGAGGTGGTTGCGGGAATCAAGCAGACCGGAAACGGCCACGGCTAGAGTCCCGCACCGGTCGCATGCGTAGCGACCCCTGCCATACACCGCTTCATAGTGCTAGCTTCCCACCAGCCGCACCGGTATGCCCGTATCGGACAGAGAGGGGAAGTTGAGCACAAGATTTCTACTTAGTTCATTGATCGCTGTCGGTCTGGCGACGACGATGACACCCGCGGATTCCGCTGCCCAGCTGCCGTTTGAAGTGACGCAACACGAATTGGGGGCCGTCGATACACTGGCGATGCAGTGGCAGAAGTTGTCCAGCAGCATCGGCAGCGTTGAGGGCGAGCTCCACTATCTGGTGGAGAAGAGTTCCGAGGGTGCTTGTCGAGCGGTTGGCGTGCTTGGCATGCTCCGACTTCGCAACTACTACATATCCAGGCAGGAGGAGCGGCCGATCTCCTTGCGGATGCGACTTCTGTGTGGTCAAACGATACGCGGAAGCCTGGAGTATGACGGACTCAACACGACGTTCGAACTGAGGGACCGGGCGACAGGGGAGCTTCTCTATCACGAGAGAATCCGCGGTCTTCCTTAGATACGGAATAGGGCGTTCGCGGAGTGGGGTCGATCAGGTGGATCTAGGCTTTCTGTGAGACCAGCAAACCGTACTTCATCGCTCCTGTCTCGTAGGCCTTAGCGATAACCGGGAAGCCATCTACAAAGCTCAGCAGTTCACGACTCGCCAATAGCCTCAACGGCCGCAGCCAGAAATGCCCAACGCGCCGGGTAAGGATATCCCAGGTCCGCTTCACGTCACTCGTGAGGTCTTCGGAAACGCGTACGGTCAAGCCCGCCGCCTCGCTCCATGATTGGAGCTCGTCCTCGGTCGCCAGGGAGTGACATAGAAACCGATCGCACACCTCGTCTACCAAGCCCTGCTCTTTGTCTCCGTCTTGCCACGTACAAAGGCCAAGCCGTCCACCGGTCTTGAGAACTCGTGCTACGTCGTTGATAAAGCGTTGCTTGTCGGCGAGATGCTCCAGGCACTCGACTACCCACACGACATCGACGGATTCATCGGCGATGGGTAGAGTCGCGGCGTCAGCGCGGATGACCGCAATGCTTCGCGATTGACCCGCTCGCCCATTCACCCGGTGCGCATGGCGGGCCTGCTTTTCACTTATCGTGATCGATATAACTTCGCAGTCGAGGTAGGAGCTCAACCATCGAGCGGGCGCGCCGTATCCGCAGCCGACGTCCAGGACACGCTCTCCGCGTTCCACTGCGGCGCGATCGGCGAGGTGCGAGACGAGCCTGATCTGCGCATCAAGGGGCGAGCCACCTCGCGACGGCCAGAGGCCGTGATGAATGTGCTCGCCCCAGAAGACTCGGTAGAGAAACGCTAGCGAGTCGTAATGCCGCTCGATTGCACGCCGAAGATCCGGCGCGGTCGCGGCGCTACCCAACCGTCTCGCCGAACTCCGGTAGCTTGATGCGGCTTACCACCGCGTTGCGGTTCATCACGACGAAATGGTGGTTGCGGCTGTCGATCAGTCCCGACCGTTTGAAATCGGCCAAGACCGTCGTGACCGTCTCGCGAGTCGAGCCAATCAGATCAGCCATCTCCTGGTGCGTGAACCAGTACGGCACCTCGAGGCCGCTGTCTCTATCCTGTCCGTAGCGATCAGCCAACCAGAGAATCGTGCTGGCGAGTCGGGACGGGACGTCAAGAAACGCCAGCATCTTTATCCGCTCGTCCATATGCGTCATGACCGATGCGGACTCGCGAAGCAAGTGCCTGGCCAAGACATTGTCCCGGGCCAACAGGTCCTTGAGTGGCTCAACGTCGATCGAGAGGATCTCGCTCGACTCCGCTGCCGTCGCCGACAGCACCCGCCGCGGCATTTCCGCCAGCGCCTCCAGCCCAAATGCCTCACCCTCTGCCGCAAAGGTCACAGTGATGTCTCGGCCTTCCCAGTCGCGGTCGCGGAGTCGCACTCGACCTCGCATCACCAGATGCAGGGCATCGGTCGGCTGACCCAACTCGTAAAGGCTCTCGTTCTTCCGGTAGTTACGCACCGCGCCAACAGCTTTCAGGTCGTCCAGCTGCGATAGCGTCAGGCTCTTCAATACACCCATCGGGCGCTGGCCGAATCGCATCTCAGTCTCCTCCTCTGGGATTGGCCTCTGGGGCCGCGGTTGAACCTAACGTCGATAGGGGGAGCTACTCAGGTTGGATCCCCCCCAGGATAGCTGCGTTCCAGGGCGTTCGACGATCGCCGCCGCTCCGCTTTTATTGGCTAACTATTCGTATCCTAGCGGGAAATTCGCGCTTCGGCAACCAGGGACAGTATGGTCTACCACAATATAAGTGGACCGGGCTTCACAGAATAGTATCTGTCATCGCGATGAAGATGGGGCAGTCTCACAAAAGGTTGGCGTTTGCGCACTTGGCCAAGATTCGCCGTATGTGCCAGAGAGATGGCAATCTCCGCCGATGAGTCGTTTCCCGCGGGACCAGAACTTCCGACCGCCGTCTAGCGTTGCAGAACGGGGGAGCGGCCGTTAAATAGGTCGTGTCTCAAACCCGAACCGTGATCACGAGCGATGGCAGAAAGCGCGTCTGGCAAGAGAGAGGAATTCGAGCGTGAGGCGTTGGTCCATCTGGACACGCTGTATAACGTCGCTCTGCGCCTCTGCGGGAATGCATCTGACGCGGAGGATTTGGTCCAGGATACGGTCACTAAAGCGTATCGGTCATGGGACAAGTACGAGCAGGGTACGAACTGCCGTGCCTGGCTGGTGACGATCATGCGGAACACGTTCATAAACCAGTTCCGCAAAGAGAGCAAGCGGCCGAGTTCTGTCGAATTCGACGCCGTGCAAGATATCTCCGTGTTCGAAGAGGTCCAGGAGAGGGATCCAGAGGGCTCGTTCTTCCACTTGATCGTCGACAATGAAGTGAAGCGCGCGATTCAAGAGTTGCCCGAAGAATTCCGACTACCGGTCGTGTTGAGTGATGTGGAGGGGTTGAGCTATGCCGAGATCGCCGAGATTCTCGGCCTTCCGGTCGGTACGGTGAAATCACGTTTGTTCCGAGGTCGCCGCCGGCTGCAGCAGCGCTTGTATGAGTACGCGCTCGAGATGGGGTATATCCGATGAATGCGTTCTGGCAGTCCTTGAAGGGTAGGATGTCGAAACAGCCGGGTGGCATCGACTGTAAAGGAGTGCTGGCTAAGCTATACGAGTACATCGATGGCGAACTGGACGAGGAGACGATCGAGAAGGTTCGGGTCCACATAGAGAAGTGCAAGCTGTGCTATCCTCGTTACAACTTCGAGGCGGCGTTCGTACGTTTCTTGGGTGAACAGGGCAGAGCATCGGTTCCGGATGAGCTGAGACGCAGAGTTTTTGAGTCGATTCTAGAAGAAGAGAGCAGCAACTGAAGGGGAGACTGAACAGCCGACAATCCCTGGCCGTCGAGCGGCTGGCTGTCGGCTGTAGTGTTTCAGGATGAAAAGGTACGAGGCTTTCGACCCACCCGAGTACGTTGATTGGACTCCCGACCCAAAAGTGATGGAGGGTTTCGGGGAAGTGCTCGAGCGCGACCCGGGCCGGCGCGAAACGATCACATCGTTGACGGCGAGTCAGCTAATCGATTTCTACGCGGGCTTGCTCCGCTTTCGGCTTCACGACATTTCGCTCAAGCGATGGGTTCGGCAAGGCGTAATCTCCAAAGCCTGGCTGGGGACCGGCGAAGAAGCGGCAACTGTTGGACCTGTACACGCTCTGAACAGAGCAGGGGCTGACGGTGACGTCGTGGGCCCGATGATAAGAAACGCCGGCGCGTGTTGCGAAATGGGAATGCCGGTTGCCGACATGTTTCGCGGTTATCTGGCAACCGAGGATTCGCCGAGCCGTGGACGAGATCTGCACATTGGAGGTCGACAGTACGGAGTAGTAGCACCGATCAGCGTTGTCGGTGGACTGGCTCCGGTGATCGCGGGTTACGCGCTGGCGTTCAAGATGTTGGGTGGTAAGCGTGTGGCCCTAACCTGGGTGGGGGACGGCGCCACGAAGAGCGGAGCCGTACATGAGGCGTTCAGCCTGGCGGCCGCCCAGCGCTTGCCCGTCATCTATGTCATCCAGAACAATCAGGTCGCCCTCGGTACTCGCCTGCAAGAACACCATGTCGCCGCCGACTTCTCGGAATGGGGGAAACTGTATGGCGGGGCGACGGCCTCGTTTGACGGCAACAACGTCCTCGACGCTTACGCCGCGACGCGCTGGGCGGTGGAGCGATGTCGCGGTGGCGACGGGCCGGTCTTTCTCGCCGCGGAGACGTTTCGGATGGGCGGCCACGCGACGCATGACGAGGCCGAGGCGCGGAGTCTGTTCAGCGCCGACGTCTTCGCCGAGTGGGGTCGTCGTGATCCCGTCGGCTGCTACGAGGAATGGCTGGTCCGCGCGTCGTTCGATCTACAAAGTGGAGATCGCGTCGAGGCCGGGAGCGCCGAGGCGGCAAACTGGCGGGTGCTCCAGGGCGTCGAGGACCAGATAACGGAGGAAGTGGAGGCGGCGGCAGAAGAAGCGCTCAACAGCCGATCGAACATGCCGGACGCGATGAGCGTTAGCGACGGCGTATATGCGGAGTGGCCGGAGCGTGAGCATCCGGAGACGGCGCCCTGGAAGGATGGCGCCTGAGTAAGACCCACCTTAACCCGAGTCTTTGAAATGGCTATGAAGGAGAGCTCCGTCGAGTTCTTCAAGCGTCTCCTGACGCTGCCCGGACCATCTGGTTACGAGGCCGCGCCAGCGCGCGCCTGGCGCGATGAGGCGGAAGGCTTTGCGGACGAAGTCTGGGCCGATGTGAACGGAAATAGCTTCGCTGCGGTGAACCGTGAGGGCACGCCGTTGGTCATGCTGGCCGGTCATATCGACGAGATCGGTCTCATGGTCAACCACGTCGATGATGAAGGCTTCGTCTACTTCTCGGCGATCGGTGGATGGGACCCGGAGATCGTTGTTGGCCAGCGTGTCGAGATACTGACCAGGAGCGGTCCGATACCGGGAGTGATTGGCAAGAAACCGATTCACCTTCAATCCAGCTCGGACAACGACAAGCGCTCGAAGCTCAAGGACCTCTGGATCGACATCGGCGCGAGGGACGGTGAGGATGCGCGTGGTCGGGTACGCGTCGGTGATGCGGCGGTACTCATGGCCAACGTCGTTGACCTGCCGAACGGGCGTATCGTCTCACGCAGCATCGACAACCGCATGGGCGCGTTGGTTGCGCTGGAAGCGTTGCGCCGCCTGGCCGAGGATCGTCCGCGAGCCGGCGTCGTGGCCGTCGCTACGACGCAGGAGGAGATTGGATATGGTGGCGGCGGCGCCAGGCCAGGTGCCTACGGTATCGATCCGCAGGTCGCGTTCGCAATTGACGTAACGCACGCGACAGACTACCCCGGTGCCGACAAGAAGAGGCAAGGGGACCATCGCCTCGGTGGCGGCCCCGTGTTGAGCCGCGGATCTTCGGTGAACCCCGTGTTATTCGATCGGATCGCAGAAGTCGCGGAAGGAGCGGAGATCCCGTACTCGGTGGAGGCATCACCCAGCCGAACGAGCACAGATGCGGACGCGATCTTCACGGCCCGCACGGGCGTCGCGACCGCCCTGGTCTCGGTGCCGAACCGTTACATGCACTCGCCGAACGAGATGGTCGAGCTTGATGATATAGACAGAGCTGCTGAACTGATCGCGGCGACGGTGCGGGCGCTGACTCCCGACGACAGCTTCATACCTGGCTGACCCTATCCGCCTACAGCCGTCCGTCGCCGGCTGTAGGCGAAGGGCCACTCACGCTTTGCGAACGTCTTCCACCTCGTCCGACCGGTAGACCGGCCGGTCCATCGACGTGCTCTGTCTGTAAAGCTCCAGGAGATCTTGTTTTCCCATGCGATCCAGATCTCCTTGCGAGCCGTATCGATCTTCCGGCACTTCTGCCACGCGGTAGGGTCGCTGGCCGGTCGGTTCACAAAAGAATAGAACCAGCCGATATCCCGGCCGGGGGCGTTCGTGTCCAAGGACTACCTTCCAAACGTCACCGTCGACTTTGAGCTTTGCCATGATTGTCTGTCGCTGTTTCTCTTGATTGGAGTGGCCTTGACTCAGCCACTCTCGGCTTCTTCGCCGTCCACTTCAACTCTAACAATTTCCGCTAGGCCGGGGCCCAGAGAGCGCTCTTCACCGTCCACGCGTACACGAATTGGGCCGTCAAATGGCTCGCGGGAAAGTACTGTCAAGCGTGTGCCCGGGAAGAGTCCGAGCTCCGCAAGATAGCGAAGTCGGCTCTCGTCTGCGTCGCTCACCTCCCTGATCACCGCGGAGTCGCCGTCTGTTAGTTCGGGCAGCGTGGGGTGCCGTTGCTCGCTCACCATGCCATCTGCGGTTGGGATCGGCGAGCCGTGGGGATCAAGCTTGGGGTTGCCCAACAGCGCCGCCATCCGCTCGATCATCTTGTCGGACACCGCGTGCTCCATGCGCTCCGCTTCAGCATGCACTTCGTCCCAGGAGTAACCCAGCTTCTCGATCAAGAACGCTTCAATGACACGGTGACGTCGGATTATCCGCAGCGCCTCTCTTTCGCCCTGCTCGCTCAGGCGAACGCCGTGGTACGGCTCGTGATCCACCAGGCCTTGCTCGGCCAGGCTCTTCACCATGTTCGTGACTGATGCCGGCGACCGGCCGAGTCGCTGGGCAAGCGAGGACGTGCTCACCGGTCTGCCTTCGCTCTGAAGGATACGGATCGCCTTGAGGTAGTCTTCTACGGCTCGCGAGCGGTCGCCGCCCGAGTGCGGGGCGTTCTTACCGCCGGATCGTCCCGTGGTGTCTGGCGTCATCATAATTTTGTCTAGCCTAAACTTCGCGGACTCTCGGTGCCTGTCAATGAGGTTACTTGTAGCGGGAACCACTCGGTGTTTACTTGGTGGGAACAGGCGGAACGATTCGGTGATTACGAGAATCGGGGTGTCGGTGACTTGTGTCCGGCCAACACCCCTGGATTCCTCCAAATCGGAGACGAGCGGAGCGGTATTGGACGAGTACGGGATTCCTGAAGCAAACGAGCACAGGGTCGATTTGCATATGCACTCGACCTGTTCTGATGGACTCGCTGAGCCGGCCTTCGGTATGGAAACGGCCAAGCAGAAGGGGCTGGCCGCGGTTGCGCTGACCGACCACGACACGCTGGCCGGTCTGCCGGCGGCGGCGGCTCGGGCGGCGGAGCTGGATCTCCCGTTCGTGCCGGGGATCGAGTTCTCTGCCTATGACGACTCGGGGTCCACGCACGTGCTCGGCTACTTCGTGAACGGAGGAGACCGGTCGCTGAGCGAGCATCTGGAGTCGGCTCTGGAGAGCCGACAGCGGCGAGCCGAGAAGATCGTTGGCAAGCTGAACGAGTTGGGCATGGAGGTCACGATCGACGATGTGCGGGCTCAGGCTTCGGAAGGCGGCCTCATCGCTCGGCCACACATCGCCCGTGCGCTGGTGGCCGGCGGTTGGGTAAAGAGCTACGGTGAGTCCTTCGGTAGGCTCCTGGCTGCCGGCCAGCCGGCCTACGTGCCGACACGGCGAATCGTGCCGGCCGAAGCGATTCGGCTGATTCATGGAGCGGGAGGGCTGGCGGTCCTGGCTCATGCGGGTAAGACTCACAGCGTCCCGGCTATCCGCGAGCTGGTCGATGCGGGTCTGGATGGTCTCGAGGTGCTGCATCCTGATCACGGGCCCTATGAGGTGCAGAGGCTCCGCATGCTTGCTGATGAGTTGGGGCTACTTGAAACGGGAGGCTCGGACTGGCACGGTCCCCACGATAGCAGGCGTGGGCAGCTGGCGTCGCAACCGGTGCCGTTCGAGTGGTACGAGCGGCTGCTGGAGGCCGCTGAGCGGCGATGACTATGTGTGAACGAGGATGAGAGCTAAGAACATGTCGCAAAGCGAACACGAGAGAGATGTCGAGTTACTAATAGTCGGTGGTGGTCCCGCGGGGCTCACGGCGGGCATGTACGCGAGGCGATCCGAACTTGATGTCGTGTTGTTGGAGCGAGGGTTACCGGGTGGTCAGTTGCTCAACACGGACCTGATCGATGACTACCCGGGTCTACCGGAGATCGATGGCCGCGATCTGGCGGAGCGGATGACCAAGCACGCGCAGAAGTTCGATCTCGATATCCAGATGGGCACGGTGAACGAGATCAAAAAGCTGGACAGCGGCGATTTCCGGATTACAACTGACGAGGGGCCGGTCTACACGGCGAGCGCGGTGATACTCACCGCTGGTGGAACACCGACGAAGCTTGAAGTCCCGGGCGAAGAAGAATACGCCGGTCGCGGTGTCAGCTACTGCGCAATCTGCGATGGCGCCTTCTTCAAAGGGGAAACGATCGCCGTGGCGGGCGGCGGCGATGCGGCGACTGAAGAGGCTGAGTTTCTTACCCGCTATGTCGAGAAGCTCTACCTGATTCATCGGCGCGATGAGCTGCGGGCACAGAAGATTCTCCAGAAACGCGTGTTTGAAAACCCGAAGATCGAAATCATCTGGGATACGGTCATCGATGAGGTGATCGGCGATGCGCGGGGTATGAAAGGACTGCGGCTGAGAGACGTGAAGACCGAAGAAGAGAGCACCCTGGAGGCTACTGGTCTCTTCGTCTTCATTGGCTTTCGACCAAACACGGGTCTGTTGGCCGATCATGCCGATCACGATGCCGGAGGGTATCTGATCAGCGATCGCGATATGAGAACTTCGATCCCCGGTCTGTTCGTGGCAGGGGATGTTCGGGCGCAGCTTACTCGTCAGATCACGACAGCTGTGGGCGACGCAACGACGGCGACCATCGCGGCGGAGAAGTACCTGACGGACCTGAAAGAGCAGCAGACGGCCAAGGTTGGTTAGTTGACACGGGAACCGGCGCCGATACGTTTCGTTAGGAATAATAACTAGTAGTGTGGAAGAGGAGCTTTTGTTACATGACGCAAACACACGAAAAAGTAAGCGCGGTCAGTCTCACCGCGGAGGCAGCTGATAAGGCCCGGGAGTTCATGGCTGACGAGAATCTGTCGGCTGCGAGCGCTGGTCTGCGTGTCAGCGTACTGCCCGGCGGTTGCTCTGGATTCCAGTACGGCTTGAACCTGGAAGATGAGCCGCGTGACGACGATCAGGTCATCGAATCAGAAGGAATCCGGCTGTTCGTGGACCCGTTCAGCGTTCAGTACCTGACGGGCACACAGATCGGTTATCACAGTTCGTTTCAGGGTTCGGGATTCACGTTTAGCAACCCGAACGCGACTGGCGGCTGCGGCTGCGGAGAGTCGTTCGCGGTCTGACGATTCGGGCTGTTCTTTGCACTGTTTGGCCCGCGTAAGCGGGCCTTACTTTTTGTCCTTCCGCCAACCGCTTATCTTCACGAGACCCGAATTCAGGAGGCTTGGTGAAAATCATAGGCTTTCCCGTGGGGCCGTTCCAGGCCAATGCCTATCTTGCCATTTGCGAGGAGACGGGGAAGTGTGCCCTTGTGGACCCGGGTGAGGAATCGGAACGTCTGTTGGAAGCCGCGTCGAGCGAAGACGCTGAGATCGAGTCGATATTGCTGACCCACGCCCACCTGGATCACATCGGAGGCGTTGCGGAAGCGAAACGGGAAACCGGCGTCCCTGTCTATCTGCACCCGGAGGATCTTCTCCTATACAAACACGCGCCGCAACAAGCGATGGCGTTTGGGGTCGAAATGGAGGATCAGCCCGACCCGGATAGAGAGTTGGCAGATGGACAGATCGTCGCCGTCGGGAGCTCGAAGCTGGAGGTTCGACACACGCCTGGCCACTCGCCGGGTCACGTGAGCCTGATCGGTGACGGTTTCGCGTTGGTCGGCGACTGTGTCTTTGCAGGCTCCATCGGCCGTACCGACCTCCCGGGTGGCGATTTCCGTACGCTCATCGAGTCGATACAAGAACGGCTGCTCACGCTTCCCGACGACACGATTCTGTACTCGGGCCATGGCCCAGCAACGACCGTCGGACAGGAGCGTGCGATGAATCCGTTTCTCACAGGAGCGTTCGAGTGACGGGGACGCCGCGTCGTGCTGCGGAGGACATCTCAGCGAGAAAGGCCGAGACGGAACGGCGGTGTTTGCACTGCGGCCATGGTGTCGCGGAGCGTCCACGCGGTTGCAAGACGGGGCATTGCTGGAACTGCAGGCATCCCTATCCATTGGGGGACTGTTCTGACTGAGCTTGATGAAGTGGCACCGCGAGCGGGAGTGATTCTCTAGGAATATGAGTGCCAGCGGCAAGCAATCGAAGGAAGAGGTGACCTGCTGTTCCGAGCCCAAGCTTGACGAGCTCAGGGCGGCGTTGGTGGATGGCAAGCGATTGCTCATCCTCACTCACGACAACCCCGATCCGGATGCGCTCGCCAGTGCGTTCGCGCTCTTCAAGTTGATCGAAACGATCGACGGGGTCACGGCGCGCATCGCGTTCGGCGGTTTCGTGGGCCGCGCCGAGAACCGAACAATGGTTCACGAGTTGGGGCTCCCGATCACACCGACCTGGGCGGTTGGCTTTGACGATGTCGACCTGATCGCCCTGGTGGACACTCAGCCGGGGACGGGCAACAACTCGCTTCCGGAAGATCGGACCGCCGACATAGTCATCGATCACCATCCCATCCGCGAAGACACCCGGAAAGCGAAGTTCTGGGATGTGCGGACCGACTGCGGGTCGAGCTGCACGATTCTGACCCGGTACCTGGAGGCGGCAGGCGTACCGCTGAAGGGAAGGGTCGCGACGGCATTGTTCTATGGGATCCAATCGGAGACGCAGGATCTGGGGCGAGAAGCGTGCGAGGCCGATCTGCAGGCCAGCCTGAAGCTTTACCCCGGCGCCGACCGTGAGTTGATCTCGCGGATGCGCTATCCTGATCTGCCGCGGGCCTACTTCTCTTCCCTACACCGCTCGCTCGAGAGGTCTCGGACGCGAGGGCCGGTCGTCATCTCTTATCTTGGTCGGCTCGATTATCCAGATCTGGTTGCGGAGCTCGCCGACTTCTATTTGCGATACGAAGGCGCCAAGTGGTCTTTCTGTATTGGAGTGTTCGAGGATTCGATCTTGATCTCTATTCGGACCTCGGTTAGCGATGCGAAGGCGGGCCAGCTGTTGCGCCGTGTCGTGGATAGTGACGGCACGGCGGGCGGCCACGGTATGATGGCCGGTGCTCGAATTCCCATCGGCCACCTGTCGGCCGAGGACCAGCGACTCAAGAGCGAGGAGCTGGTGAACCGGTTCATCAAGGAGCTGGGGGTCGAGGACGAGACCGGTGGCGCGCTGCTCGATACTACTGCCGCTGGCGGCAGCTGAAGGAGCTGACCCGTGTTTCATATAGGGCTGACCGGAAATGTCGGCGCCGGCAAGTCCACGGTCGTGGCGCTGTTTGCCAGCTGGGGAGCCACGGTGATAGACACGGATATCCTCGCTCGGGAAGTCGTTCAGCCGGGCGGTCCGACCCTTAAGCGGATCCGCGAAGAATTTGGCGATGAAGTCATAGCCGAGGACGGCGGGCTGAACCGGCCCGCTATGCGGCGTATCGCGTTCTCCGACGATCAGGCTCGCGAGAGGCTGGAGAACATTATCCATCCTGCGATCGGCGCGCTGTACGGCGAGTTGCTTGCAGAGGCGGAAGCTCGGGACGATCGCATCGTAATTGGGGTCGTCCCGTTATTGTTCGAGACGGGCATGGGCGACAAGTTCGATGCTGTCGTTGTCGTTGACGCACCGACGGCTGTGCGCATCGAGCGTCTGGTCGGCAAGCGCGGATTGACACCGGATGAGGCGCGAGCCGTTGCTGACTCTCAGATGGCATCGGAGGAGAAGCGCAGACTTGCCGATCTGATCATCGATAACGACTCAGATATTCCGACGCTCGAGCGGCGGGCGTGGGAGACGTGGAAAGAGATCGAGAAGCTGAGTCGGGCCGCATGACCCTACGTCTCGACCTCCACATACACACAAAGGCCTCGCACGACTGCCTCAGCGACTACGGCGAAGTTGTCAACGCCGCCAGAGAGCGTGGCCTCCATCGCATCGCCATCACCGACCACAACGAGATCGAGGGCGCTTTCCGTTGCCGCGACATGGCCCCGGAAATGGTCATCGTCGGTGAAGAAGTTAAGACGGCCGAGGGCGTCGACTTAACGGGGCTCTTCATCTCAGAGAAGATTCCGAAGGGAACACCGGCACTCGAGACCGTACGGGCGATCAAAGAACAGGGCGGCTTGGTTTACGTTCCTCATCCCTTCGCGGGTGGCAAGGGTCTGGGGCCAGACGTGTTGGGAGCCATCGAGGAGTACGTAGACGTCGTGGAGGTCTTCAACGCTCGCATCCACAAGCCGCACCTTAACGAGAAGGCGCGCCGCTGGGCGGACGAGCGCCAACTTCCAGGCGGCGCCGGTTCGGATGCCCATACGTTGCGCGAGATTGGCCGCGGCGTGATCGAGGTCCCCGAGTACGAAGGAGTGGATGGCTTTCTGGAGGCGCTGCGCTCCGGGCGGGTCGTTGGGCGCTACTCGAGCTACCTCGTTCACCTTGCTTCCACCGCGGCGAAGTTTCTCCCCCACTAGTATGGCGAGAGTTGACACCGGGGAAGGCCGCGTCTAAGCTAGCGCGACCGTTTTGGGCCGTTCTAACCTGTAACCGCGCGAACACATGGACTTCTTCGAGAACATCGTCGATACGCTCTCTTCTTATATCTGGGATCGCGGGATCCCCATCGGCGATCAAGAGATCCCGTGGGTCGTGATCGCTCTCCTGGGGACCGGATTGTTCCTTACGATCCGGCTCGGGTTCTTGCAGCTTCGCAAGCTGGGTCATGGCTTCGCAGTTACCTCGGGGAAGTACGACGACCCAAACGAGCCCGGAGACGTATCCCATTTCCAGGCGTTGACCACGGCGCTTTCAGCCACAGTCGGGATCGGCAACATCGCCGGTGTTGCGCTCGCTATTCACTGGGGTGGTCCCGGTGCGCTGTTCTGGATGTGGGTGACGGCGTTGGTAGGGATGGCGACGAAGTATTCGGAGGTTACGCTGGCCCAGCGGTACCGCGACGTCGAGCGGCAGGACATGGACCCGCATAAGTGGGAAGGTACAGTATCCGGCGGCCCGATGTACTACATCGAGCGCGGACTGGGAAGGTCCTGGAAGCCGTTGGCCGTCTTCTTTGCCGGCATGCTTGGTACGACCGCCTTCCTGACGGGTAACGCGATCCAGGCCAACACGGTGGCGGACACGCTGAACACGACCTTCGGCGTTCCGGTTTGGATCAGCGGTCTGGTGACCGCCAGCGTGGTGGCCATGGTCGTCATCGGTGGCATCACGCGTATTGGGCGGGTGACCGGTATCCTCGCTCCGACGATGGCGGCGATCTACGTTTTAGGCGCCCTCATTATCATCCTGCTGAATATCGACCAGGTGATTCCCACATTCGGGCTGATCTTCCGCGAGGCGTTCAATCCGACGGCGAGCATCGCCGGATCGGGAGCCGGCGTCTTTCTGCTAACGATGATCTGGGGCGTGAAGCGAGGCCTGTTCTCGAACGAGGCCGGACAGGGATCGGCGCCCATTGCCCACGCGGCGGCCAAGACGGATGAGCCGGTCTCGGAGGGCGTGGTCGCGCTCGTCGAGCCGTTCATCGATACGATCGTAATCTGCACGATGACGGGCCTGGTCATCATCATGACGGGCGTGTGGAACGTACGTATCCCCACCGAGATCACTCTCGATCGCGGCGACATCTCATATGTGGTGGAGGAGGCGGGCGGCGGGTACGATGGCCTGGACGATGCGGCCCGGATCCAGATCTCCGACGGTCGTCATGTCGAAGCCGGTGAAGGCGCGGCCTTCCTGACCTGGCATGAAGTCATCGTCGAGAGGCTCTACAGCGACGAGGAACAGACCCGCCCATTCAACGGCGTGATCGATACCGATCGCGAGCTTGCCATCACCGAAGACGGGATCGAGGTCACGTCGCTCTACGGCGATGCGGCCGAAAGCGGTGCGCCACTCACGATGCTCGCCTTTCAGCGTGGGCTACCCGGCGACTGGGGCATGTTCATCGTGGTGGTGAGCGTGTTCCTGTTCGCGATATCGACGGCTATCGCGTGGAGCTACTACGGCGATCGATGCGCGAATTATCTGTTCGGTCACAACGCAGTGCTCCCGTACAAGTTCGTGTTCGTCGTCATGCACTTCGTAGGTGCCATCCTGACGCTGTCGGTTGCCTGGACGCTGGGCGATGTGTTCCTCGGCATTGTCATTCTGCCGAACCTGTTGGCGTTGCTGCTGCTCAACAAGAAGGTGCGGGAGTTGACACTCAGCTACTTCGAGCGGAAGCCGTGGGAAGAGAACCGCGAGGTCGCAAAGCGGCTTAAGCAGCAGTCAAGTTAGGAGGGGCGAAGAGGGTTGTGCTGACCCCGGCCCACCGACTCGAGGCAGCAACCGGTATCGCCGAACAACTCGGCAAGGCGACATCGATCGCGGTGTGTACGCATGTCGGCGGCGACGGCGATGGCTGGGGCGCGACCTGCGCTATCTCTCACCACTTCGGCACGCGGGCCGACGTTCGTTTGCTCGCTGCCACTCCGATGCCGGAACGCTTCCGCTTTCTTCTACCGAGCGGCGCGAAGCTGTTGCCGCCGGATGAGACGGGACTGGAAGCTCTTCGCACGGCCGACGTCCAGGTGGTCGTCGACGCTTCCCAACCCGAGCGGCTGGGCAAGTTCGAGCCGGGGTACGAGCCGGATCGCACCATCGTCATCGATCACCACGCCGTTGCCGCCCGCCATATCGAGGCGCGGCTTGAGCTCATCGATCCGGTTGCCGCGTCGACGACGGAGCTGGTCTATGATGTACTGCTCCAGACCGGTGATCCATTGTCCGTCGACACAGCGCAGTCGTTGTATGTGGGACTCGTAACCGACACCGGCTCCTTCCGGTATTCCAATTCGTCCCCTCACGCCCATCGTGTTGCAGCGGCCTTGATCGAGGCCGGCGTGGATCCAGAGGAGCTCTACAGGCCGCTGTTCGCCAACCTGACCATCGCCGAACTGGGCACGCTAAAGGCCGCCATCGAAAGGCTGCAACGCGATGAAGAGCTGGGAATCACGTGGAGCGCTCTCGACCGCTCGGTGGCCGGTGAGTTTGGGGCTCTGGATGAGTATGAGGAAGTCATCGACCATCTGCGCAAGCTGAAAGGCACGGAAATCGCCGTGCTGCTGCGCGAGATGAACGGGGGCGAGATCAAGATCTCGTTCCGATCGACGGGGGCAGCCAACGTCGCCGCCGTTGCCCGCGCGTTCGGCGGTGGCGGGCACGAAAAGGCGGCCGGCGCAACGGTGGCTGGGGATCTCGGAGAGATCACCGAGCGAGTCCTGGAGGCCTGTCGGGCCGCCCTTCGGGAAGTCAGCTAACAACCTCTTTCCTCAAGGCCCGTCCTGCGGTATTTTTCAAGCGTAATCCGGGGTGGAGACAGGCCGGATCTCGGTCTGGTGCCGGGGTTTAGCAGCCCACATGGGGTGGGCGTGTACCCGGTGGAATGGCCACCCGGGTATTGGTGCGCCTGTGTGATGGGCAGGGAGGTGGAGGCTGGTGTACGGGCAACGCAAGAACAGACGAACGAATGATCCCAGGCGTCGCATGCTTCAGAAGAGGATGAGCGGACAGTCCAGGCCGGACCGGGCCTTGCCGCTTGACCTGCGACTCCAGGCGATCTCCGACAACATACCCGCTGCTGCCATAGACGAGCTGTGGGTCTTCCCACCGCTCCCGGATCGAGACGCGGCTTGCGAGTTTGTCATTCTTGTCTGCTATGACGGGGGTGATGACCGCAGGAGGATTCTGACGTCTCATGTGGATGCGGAGTTTGCGGATCCGGAGAGCGAAGAGTTCGAATGGGTGCAGCGGGTGAGGGAGCAGGGGACCGCGCCGCAGAGCCTCGTTTCCGATATCCCCGACCGACTGCTGGGCCGGTTGGCCGAAGCGGGCACGCCTCAGGTAATCGAGGTAGGCGGTCGGATGGACGCGTGGGAAGAAGCACTGACCCGATTGGCCAACGGCAACGGGAACGGCAACGGCAACGGCAATGGCAACGGTAATGGGACGGTCTCCAAGGTCGCCCTGGGTACGGCACAGATTGACGCTGCTCTGAAGCGAGAGATTAGTTTCAGTACTATCATAGAGTCACCCTCGTTCGAGAATGGCTCCGACGAGCTAACCCAAGAACCCGGTTAACTGAGCGATGGAAGTCGCGCCCAAAAGTGCAAGTCAGGACAGGCTTCGGTTAGCGCTCGAATCGAGCGGACACCGGCACACCAATCAGCGAGCGGCGATCTACCGCTACATCAAGGGCGTCAAGACGCACCCCACCGCTGACGAGATCTTCACCCAGGTGAGAGAGGTTCTTCCGGACCTCAGCTTGGCGACGGTCTACAAGGCGCTGGAAGCGTTTGTCGAGTCCGGTGTAGCATTGAAGCTCGAGCTTGCTGGCGGACCGGCCCGCTACGACGGTCGTACCGATGATCACGACCACGTCCGGTGCTTGAAGTGCGGATCAGTACGTGACGTGATGGGCTCGCATGATTCGGAATTGATCCGTGGGCTCCACAGCGAGGACGGTTTCGAGGTCCTCGACTACCGGCTGGAGCTGATCGGGTACTGCCCGAACTGCCAGCACTAGCGCCTGACCTGAGTTGTACGGCATAGCTAACAATATCAATACCCGGTTTACGCCGGGCAGTAGACCTTTACATTCATGCGCGGCCCCTTCGAGCGACTTGCCGCGCATTTTTCTATGAGGGTTGACCCGCCGTGGCCATGAATCCATTTGTCCCAACGAAGATCTTTCTGACAAGAGGCGTTGGCATCCACCGCGAAAGACTTTCCGCGTTCGAAATGGCCTTGCGCCAGGCGCGGATCGCCCGTTTCAATCTGGTGAGCGTCTCCTCCATCTTCCCACCTCACTGCGAGTTGATAAGCAGGGAAGCGGGGCTGGAGTTGTTGACGCCGGGCCAGATCACCTTCGCGGTTATGTCGCGCCTCGATACCAACGAGCCGAGCCGGCTTATTGCCGCCAGCATAGGTGTGGCAATCCCCGCGGATCCCAATCAATTCGGGTATCTATCGGAGCACCACGAGTACGGTCAGAGCGACCAAACCGCCGGCGATTACGCCGAAGACCTCGCGGCGAGCATGCTGGCCACGATCCTCGATGTGCCGTTTAACTCGGACACCGCTTGGGACGAACAGCGTGCCCAGTGGAAAGTCTCGGGCAAGATCGTCAAGACCGAGAACATCACTCAAACGGCCGAGGGCCCCGACGACGGCAAGTGGGTGAGCGTCATCACTGCGGCCGTCCTCCTACCCTGACAGGAGCCATGTCCGATTATTCCTGGGAAGATCCCTACTCCTTCCTCGGTCTGGGGAAAGAACTGACTGCGGTGGAGCGAGCGAAATACGCTTTGCTTCCTGTTCCGTACGAGGCCACGACGTCATATATGGAAGGAACGCGCCGAGGGCCTGAGGCGATCTTGCAGGCATCCCGGCACGTCGAGCTCTACGATCACGAGTTGGATGTCG
This sequence comes from Gemmatimonadota bacterium, assembly GCA_039586795.1. Lineage (GTDB taxonomy): Bacteria > Gemmatimonadota > Gemmatimonadetes > Palauibacterales > KS3-K002 > Kutchimonas. The sequence goes on along the minus strand of JBDHJS010000026.1, from coordinate 56,813 downwards.
AGGCCTACCGAGCCGGTATTCACACCTACCCGATGGTCGAGCTCACGGCGGCGGGCCCGGAGACTGCTTTCCAGGACCTGCGCTCGCGCTACGACGAAGTCGGAAACGATGGTCCGTTTGTCATCATGCTGGGCGGAGAGCACTCGATCACTCAGGTGCCGGTTCTGCACTGGGCCGACCGCTTGAACGATGATCTGGCGATACTCCAGTTCGATGCCCACGCCGACCTTCGCGACAGCTTTCATGAAACGCGCTGGAGCCATGCCTGTGTTATGCGGCGCGTGGTGGATCGAGTCAGACCGGTAGGCGTTGGCATTCGCGCTATCGATCGGGAAGAGAAGCAGCTGATCGACGAACTCGGTCTGACCATGGTCTACGGTGAGCAATTGGCTGACGACGATTGGATGGACCGGGCGTTGGACGGACTCGACTCGGACAATGTCTACATCAGCTTTGACGTCGATTTCTTCGACCCCGCGTACATGCCTTCCACGGGAACCCCGGAGCCCGGGGGTGGAACATGGGCGCAAGCGATGACGTTGTTGCGGCGGGTCTTTGCGGAGAAGAACGTCGTGGCTGCGGATGTCGTCGAACTGGCGCCGCTGCCGGGTATGGTGGCTCCAGATTTCCTGGCCGCCAAGCTGGTCTACAAGATGATCGGGTATTCACTAACCGCTAAAGCAGGCTGACAGATGCAAGACGGCGCATCGATTGGGATCTTTGTCGCGTTTCTCGCCGGGCTTCTTTCCTTTCTGAGTCCCTGCGTTTTACCACTTGTCCCGTCCTACGTCTCGTTCATCACCGGACTCGGTATGGAGGAGCTGGAGCAGGGCGGCGGCGATGTAAAGAAGGTGACTCTGGTTCACGCCCTGCTATTCGTAGCCGGATTCACGCTGATCTTCCTGGCGATGGGCGCCGGCGCAACCGCCATCGGGCAGCTGCTGCGCGAGCACAAGGTGCTGGTGGCCCAGATCGGCGGCGTCATCATCATCTTCTTTGGGCTGCTGTTGCTGGGCGTGATCCCAATCCCGCTGCTCAGTCGCGAGAAGCGATACCAGTTTCAGAACAAGCCTGTCGGCTACGCCGGTACGGTGGCGGTGGGCATGGCCTTCGGCGCGGGCTGGGTCCCGTGCATCGGCCCGATCCTCGGCGCCATCCTGACGCTGGCGGCGAACACGGCCAGCGTGACCCAGGGCGTAGCCCTACTCTTCGTTTACTCCCTCGGCCTGGCAATCCCCTTCGTCCTCAGCGCTGTCGCTTTGACGGCCTTCTTGACATGGTTCCAGAAGTTCCGGCGCTATATCCGCTACGTGGAATGGGTAGCCGGCATACTGTTGATTCTGGTGGGACTGCTGCTCGTAACCGGCAAGTTCACAATACTGGCCGGTTGGCTGATCCAGTTCACGCCGGACTTCCTGCTGGAGCATATCTGACGAGCGGCTTCTCAGCCGACCTCGGTGCTGGCTGTGCTGGCTGAAACCCGGCGTTTGGCGGATCGTAGTGTCATAAGCTAGTCGGCAACGTGCTTTCCTCTACGGCAGGATGGGTCATGGAGAGAATCTGGCAGGACCTCAAGTACGGTTTCCGGTCGCTGCGCCGGGGTGGCCTTCTCATCGTCATCGCGGTGCTCTCGCTGGCCGTCGGGATCGGGGCGAACACCTCGATCTTCAGCGCCGTCGACGTGTTCATGTTGCGGCCGCTGCCGTTCCCGGAGTCGCACGACCTGGGCGTCATCTGGACGACGAACCAGGAACGAGGGTGGAACCAGGTTTCGTTCTCGGTCCCCGACTTCGTCGATTTCCGAGAGCAGAGCCAGACGATGGAGATCGCCGCATCTACGGGGGCCGCGTTCAACCTCTCGGAAGGCGACCGTCCAGAACGTGTTGGTGGGAGACGCCTGAGCTCCAACTTCTTCCGAGTTCTGGGCGTTCAGCCGGCGCTGGGCCGCGGCTTCACGATCGATGAGGAAACCGTAGGCCAGAACCATGTCGCGGTGATCAGCGATGGGCTGTGGCAGCGTCGCTTCGGCGGCGACCCCGGGATCTTGGGTACGACGATCCTGCTGGACGGTGAACCTCATACCGTGATCGGCGTGATGCCGGCCGGGTTTTGGTTCGCCAACGTCGATGACGGCGTCTGGGTCCCACTAGCGATAAGCGGCGAAGAGAATCGCAACAGCCATTACCTCTGGACCCTGTCCCGACTGAATCCGGGCAACACGATGGCGCAGGCCCGCGACGAGGCCGAGCGGATCGCCAACCGGCTCGCCGCGGAGTACCCGGAGCACAACTCTGGGAACGGTGCCTCGGTCATCACTCTGCACGAAGACATCTTTGACGAGGGCTTCAAGGTAGGTACGACGATCTCGACGATTGCCGTGTTGTTCTTGCTGCTGATCGCGTGTGCCAACGTGGCTAACCTGCTGCTGACCCACGCCGCCGGGCGCGAGCGCGAGGTGGCGGTACGCACGGCGCTGGGCGCTGGCCGCTACCGCATCGCACGCCAATTTCTCACCGAGGCACTGATCCTGGCCGTCGTTGGCGGGGTGCTCGGCGTAGTGATATCGGTGTTCGGCATTCGGTGGCTCGTATCGTTGATGCCCGCATGGTTCCCACGCGTGAGCGAGATCGGACTCGATGGCCGGGTTTTGATGTTCACTGCCGTTGTCGCCATGCTGAGTGCGGTACTTGTCGGGATCGCGCCCACGGTTCAGAGCATGAGGTCCAACACGGTAGAGTCGTTGAAGGAAGGCGGACGCGGCGGCACGGCGGCCCGGGGCGCACGTCTGCGCAAAGGACTGGTCATGGGCGAGGTATCGCTGGCGCTGGGGTTGCTGGTGTCGTCAGCGCTCTTGGTGCAAGCGTTCTATAACGTGCGGCTGGCCGATCGCGGCTTCGACGAAAGCGACATCCTGGCGTTCCGGGTCGCGTTGCCGCAGCAGGAGTATCCCGACACCCTGACGGTCGTCGCCTTTCACGAGCAGCTTGCTGAACGGCTCGCGTCGTTGCCGGGCGTCGTCAGCGTGGGCGCGACGACGATCTTGCCCTCGCAAGGGAACAGTGGGACCTACTATTCGCTACCCGGCGACGACATCAACAGCGATCTCGACCGCAAAGTCACGAATTGGCTGGACGTCACGCCGGGCTACTTCGAGGCGATGGACATACCCATCGTACGTGGTCGTGGGATCGATGACAGGGATCGGATGGACGCGCGTCAAGCCATCGTTATCAATCAGACGATGGCGGAGCGCCACTGGCCGGGCGAGGATCCGATCGGCCGCGAGATCCAGTTCTACAACTCCAGTGCGGAGATCGTCGGCGTCGCCGCCAATTCGGGTGTCGCCAGTACTGCACTCGGCCAAAGACCGATGGTCTACTTCTCCGCTTACCAGGACGATGACCGAAGCCTCGGCTACCTAGTCGAAGCAAGCGTACCCCTCGAGACGCTTGTCGAGTCGATACGAACGACGGTCAGCGCGCTGGATGCGAACATCCCGGCGTACAGCATACGGCCGTTGAGCGACATCATCGACGAGTCGCTGGGCGGCGATACGATCATGGCCAAGATCATGAGCGTTGTCGCGGTAATCGCACTCGTCCTGGCTCTGGCCGGCGTTTACGGTGTGATGGCGTATTCCGTATCGCAGCGTCGCCAGGAGATGGGGATTCGCATGGCGCTGGGCGCGCAGAACCGCAACGTCATCGGTATGATCCTCAGACAGGGGACGGTTCTGGCCGTTGTTGGGATCGTCGTCGGGTTGGCCGTCGCGTTCGGGATGGCGCGAGGACTGTCTTTCTTCCTGCATGGCGTCGACGCCTTCGAGCCGCTGATCTACGGCTCCATGGCCGCCGCCCTGTTGATCGCCGGTATCGTGGCGACGTACTTCCCAGCGCGCCGCGCGACGAAGGTCGATCCGGTGGAAGCGCTTAGGGTGGAGTAGTCGGTTGCCGGTGGCCGGTAACTAGATACCGGCCACCGATCACCAGTCGTTGGTTCTACTTCTTGTTTGCCTCCAGGGTGATCGCGATCTCCACATCGGAGCTAACGATAATCGTCTCGGCCCACGAACCCACACCGACGTCGTAGTCCCGACGATCCAGTTTGTACGCCGTCTCGAAGCTCGCAACGTGCTTCACTCCGCCCATCATCTCGCTCATCTGTGAGGGCAGATCGGTAATGCCGAGCAACGTGATCGGCAACTCAATCTCCTTCGTCGTGTCCTTGATGGTCAGCTCGCCAGTGGCGATGAACCGGTCGACACTGATTTGCCTGACCGACGTGCTCTTGAAGGTCAAGTACGGATACTTCTCTGCTTCAAACCAGTCGCCTGACCGCAGGTGGTTATCACGCTTCTCATTTCCAGTGTTGACGCTGGCTACCGAGATCTGAACTTCAACGCTGCTGTTCTTCGGGTCCTCCGGGTCGAACAACAGCTCGACCTCGTAGTCATCGAACGTCCCCCGGACTGGGGTGAAGAAATGGCGGACCGAGAAATCGATGCCCGTGTGGGCGACGTCGACGTTCCAAAGCGTCGCCTCAGGGGTTGCCGCAGCCCGATCGCCGGCGGCAATCGTCACGGCGCCAAGCGCCAGAATACCTGTAATCGCAAGGAACTGCCTCATGATGTCCTCCGTATCGTCACGGTCACATTATTTCAGTGCTGAACTACCTTTGGCTGACTGAACAGAGGATCGGCAGGCAAGGTTCCGCTGACGCGGAAGACGTTGGAATCAGGTGTCTTGTCGACCTTCAAGCCGGTCGCGCGCCCGCTCCAGCGCCGCGGCGAGCTCCTTCTTGGCGACGGATAGGATCAGCGACCTGGGCACAAAGCGAAGCGCGCCGCCTACGGTCGCTCTGACTCGCATCGTCACGCGGGTTCCACCGTTGGCGGGGTCCCAGATGACCTCGCCGGTAGCCTCGGTGTCGGACTCCGGCGTGCTCTCGTAGGCCACCCGTCGGTTCGGTACGTAGGCAGTGTTGACGTACTCGTTGTGGAAGCGTTTCCCTAGAAACTCGCTCACGTAGCGGCGCTTCGTTCCAACGCCAGGCTCACCGGCGGGTGTCTGGTGAGCCTCGCGCAAGCCGGGCTGCCAGTCGCGTTCGCGGTCGATGTCCTGCATGTACGAGAAGACTTCCTCGACCGGGCGATTGATGACGATGCTATACTCGTATTCGAGCAAGCGTCCCGCTTTCTCAGTGAAGTGCTGTCGTTCGTTCTGGCGCAGGCTCGGGCATCGTTGCACGGGTCAGCTGGCGAGCTGGTCCTCGAGGCTTTCCTCCAGCAGCTGCCTTTCCAGCAGGCGGGCGTAGACCCCATCGAGAGCAAGCAGCTCCTGGTGGCCGCCACGTTCCACGATCTCACCGTCCTCGACGACGAGAATCATATCCGCGTCTTTCACTGCGCTAACCCGATGCGAGATGATGATGCTGGTATGTCGGCGAAAGACATCCTTGAGGCCATCGAGGATAGCCGCCTCGGTGTGCGTGTCGACGGAGGACAGCGCGTCGTCGAGGATGAGGACGGGGGACTCGCGAGTGAGAGCCCGGGCCAGAGTAGCTCGTTGTTTCTGGCCGCCTGACAAATTGATGCCGCGCTCGCCGAGTTGGGTCTCGTAGCCCGCCGGGAAGTCGCGGATCGTCTCGGCGAGTTGTGCGATTGCGGCGGCATCCTCGACGCGCTCATGGTCGCCTCCGTTCTGAAGGCCGAACGCGATATTGGCGCCGAGCGTCTCAGAAAACAGGAAGGGCTCCTGGGGCACCATGGCAATGAGCCCACGTAGCTGTTCCAGGGGCACCCGGTCCAGCGGTACTCCATCGAGCAGAATGATCCCTTCGTCAGGGTCATAGAGGCGCGGGAGGAGCCTGGCGATGGAGCTCTTCCCGGAACCCGTTCGCCCAACGATGGCTACGGTTCGTCCCGGCTCAATTGCGAACGAAACGTTGCGGAGCACGAATCGCTCCGTGCCGGGATATCTGAAGGAGACGTTGCGAAATTCAACGCCGCCCCGGGGTTCGATGACGGGGACGGGCTCATCGGCATCGTGGATGGACGGAGCTTCGCTCATGATCTCCTGGATCCGACCCATCGAAGCCGCACCACGCTCGAACAGGTTGATGACCCAGCCAAGTGCGATCATTGGCCAGATGAGCTGCATCAGGTAGAACACGAACGCGACGAAGTCTCCGACACTGATGCGGCCCATGATCACGTCGCGGCCACCCACCCCGAGTACAATCACTGCCCCCAACCCGGTGAGCATCATCAACATCGGGTGGAAGAGGCCCCAGACTTTGGCGAGGCTGAGGTTGCGATTCATGTACTCACGGTTCAGCTCGGCGAAGCCGCCCGCCTGGGCATCTTCCTGGACGTAAGCGCGGACGATACGCGCGCCGGCCAGGTTCTCCTGAGCCATCGTGGATATGCGGCCGAACTGAGCCTGAATGGCTTCGAATCGCTTGTGGATCTCGCGCCCGAAGTAGATGGTCACCGCTGGAACGACGAGCAGCGGTAGAATGGCGAACAGGGTCAGTCGCGGATCGATGAGGATCAGCATGGTCAGCGCGATGGCGCCGACGACGGCCGTGTTGACCAGGTACATGACGGCGGGGCCGATGACCATGCGGACGGCTGGGATGTCGTTTGTGGCGCGACTCATCAACTCGCCGGTAGGCACGCGTCCATAGAAATCCGGCGCTAGCCTCAGCAGGTGGGCGAAGTAGTCGTCCCGCAAATCGTTCTCGACGTGTCGGCTCATGCCGTTCAACAGTTCGCGGACGAGGAAGCGAGCGAACCCGCCGACCAGGGAAAGCAGGACGATGGCGCCGGCATAACCGGCGAGGCGGGCCGCCGTGGTGCCAGCCTCCATGTCGTCGATGCCGAGCTTCAGCAAATAGGGCCAGGCGAGAGAGAAGATGTTGGAGAAAACGACGAGGCCCAGACCGGCGGCGATGCGCCGACGGTAACGGCGAGCATAGGGGAGCAGCGGAGATAGTTGCTTGATCATGTGGATGGGAACTCCCGAATCTCCGAGACGCTGGATCCCCGATTCAGCTTCGACAATTCAAAGGAGTTCACACTTTCCATGCCGAATCAATAACCTAGCGCGCGCCCGTCTTTGTTCCGTGGGTCCGAGGCGCCGTATAGCGTGCCATCCGGCGCCCTGATGATGAGCTGCACATCGGCGAAGTAAGTGCCGGTCTGCTTGACGCGGTGGCCCATCTGAAGGAGCACGGAATACGTCGATCCATCGATGCCGTTCGTTTCCAACTGGATCTCATCAGGCAGCAGCTGGTGGTGGATGCGTGGCGCGTCGACCGCAGTGCGCACATCCATTCCGTAGTCGACGACGCCGATGATCGATTGAGCGACCGCTGTGATGATCTTGGCGCCGCCCGGCGAGCCGGTGACCATCAAGAGTTGGCCTTCGGGGTTCAGAACGATGGTCGGCGTCATCGAGGAGAGCGGGCGGCGACCGGAGCCAACCAGGTTGGCGTCACTCTGAACCAGACCGAACTGGTTAGGGTAGCCAGCGCGAATCGTGAAGTCGTCCAGCTCGTTGTTCAGGAAGAAGCCGGCACGATCGACGACGACACCGGAGCCATAGCTGGAGTTGATGGTGTAGGTCAGGGCAACGGCGTTGCCGAATCCATCAACTATGGAGAAGTGAGTTGTGTTGCTCCCTTCGTGGAGCACCGGCACGCGGTTGAACTGCTCCGACGATGACGCGCGATTTCGGGAGATAGTCGCCCGCCGCTCTAACGCGTACTCATCGCTGACCAGTTGTTCCACGGGAATGTCGACGTAGTCAGGATCGCCCATGTAGTAGTTGCGGTCGGCAAACGCCCGACGGAAAGCCTCGACTTGCAGATGGAGAGACTCGGGCGTGTTGAAGCCCATTTGCCCCAGATTATATCCCTCCAAGATGTTCAGCGTTTGAGCGATCGTAACGCCGCCGGACGAAGGTGGCGGCATGGAGATGACCGTGTGTCCTCTGTAGTCAAAGGCGATTGGATCGCGCCACACGGCCTCGTAGCCCTGCAAGTCCTCGCGGGTGATGAGGCCATCGTTTTGACGCATATCCTGCACGATATAGTCGGCTATTTGCCCTCTGTAGAAGGCGTTTTTGCCGCCCGTCGAAATCGCGCGCAGCGTGTTGGCCAACATCGGCTGCCGGAATATGGAGCCAGTCCGCGGTGGCTCGCCGCCGGGGAAGAAGATCTCGGCCGTCGTTGGGAACTGCGAGAGTAGTCCCTGTTTGGCCCGCAGCCCGTTCTCGAGTCGCTCGGTCACCGTGAAGCCAGTCTCAGCGAGATCGATCGCCGGCTCCATCAGTTCGCTCCAGGGCATGCTGCCGAAGCGGACGTGCAGGTCGTAGAGGCCGGCGACGGTGCCGGGCACGCCCGAAGCTAGATACCCGACTCGCGAAGCGTTGGTGGGAACGCCTTCGTTATCGAGGAAATGCTCCGGCGTGATGAACAGAGGAGCCATCTCTCGGAAATCGAGTGCGGCTGTTTCGCCGCCGGCCGTTCGGACTACGGCGAAGCCGCCACCGCCTATGTTGCCGGCAGCGGGGTGTACCACTGCAAGGGCGAAGCCCACTGCCACCGCCGCATCGACAGCATTTCCTCCCGCCTGCAGGATTTCGCGGCCGACTTGAGTTGCCCGGAGATCTGTTGTCGCGACCATCGCGGTTGTGCCGGTTGCGTAGGGCTCGTGCCCGCGGAACTCCCAGTCGAACGGGAAGTTGATCCGGGTTCCAGAGCTTGATCCCGCAGGCCCCGCCTGCGGTGGTGGCGTGCACGCAGCGGCGATAGCGAGCGCGGCTACGGAAGCGATCAGAGCGCGGGTGGTCCAGCGGTTGTTCATGTGTCCCTCCAGGAAAGCTAGACGCCCACCTTTGGGCAAAGATCGGCCAGGACGCATTCATCGCAGGCGGGGCGATTGGCGCGGCAGACAGCGCGTCCATGACGTATCAGTTGAATGTGAAAAGAGAACCGCAATTCCGGCGGTACCGAATCGTCTTCGTTCAATATGTCATGGGCTTGGTCAGCTGTCGCACGTGGCGCGATCAGTCCAAGCCGCCTCGAGACACGCAAGACGTGGGTATCGACCGGCATATAGTCTCTACCCATAGCGAAACAGAGCACGCAGGCGGCCGTCTTGACACCGACGCCGCGGAGACGGGTCAAGTACGCTATGGCTTCTTCGTCCGACATGTCGTCGAGTTGCTTCAAATCCAGTGAGCCGTTTCCCTTGAGCAGCGCGTCGAGCGTCTCTTGTAGAACTCGTGCCTTCTGCTTCCAGAGACCGGCGGGGCGAATAGCGTCCTCGACCTCATGACGTGGCGCCGTCTGGACATCCTCCCATTTGGGCATGCGGTCGCGCAACCGGTCGTAGGCGCGGTCGCGATTGGTGTCAGACGTGCTCTGGCTGAGGATCGTGAGCATCAACTCGTCCAGTGGTTCAAGACGTTTCTTCTCCGGCGGCCCAAAAATCTTCTCGAGTCGCCGATTCAGAGCGCGCACTCGACGGCGCGTCGAGATCGTTGGCGCCACTACCACTCGGCCAGAACCTTCTGTGCGGCGGCCGCCAGAGTTGCAGCGCCCATCGGGAGACAACGTTCGTCTATGTCGAAGCGCGGGTGGTGATGACTGCGCGGGTCGCCTTCGATTCCGGCGCCCAGCCAGTAGAAACAGCCCGGCGCCTCTTGTGCGAGAAAGGCGAAGTCCTCGGCACCCATCATCTGGTCGGCGACACCGATCGCTTTGGCGCCAACTGTCTCCTTGGCCGCCTCTCGAACCAGTGACGTCAGGCTGGCGTCGTTCACCACCGGCGGGTTACCAGCCCGAATCTCGATGCGACCCTCACCGCCGAGTGCGCTGGCGATGGCAAAGGCTCGTCGCAGCTCCTCGTGCAGTATGTCTCGCCCATCGAAATCGAAGTAGCGGAGCGTGCCCGAGAGCCGGACCTCGGCGGCGATGATGTTCTCGGCCGTGCCGCCTTCGATCATGCCGAACGTGATCACAGCTGGCTCCAGAGGATCTACACGTCGCGATACGATGGTGTGCGTTGCCTGGATCACCTGGCTTGCGATCGTGATCGCGTCCAGCCCCTCGTGGGGAAGTGCCGCATGTGCGTTGGCGCCGAGAATAGTACCGCGAAGAGTGTCATTGCCGGCCATTAGCGGGCCATCGAGGAACAGGACCTGGCCGACCGGCGATTCGGAAGCTACGTGCAGACCGATGACGGCATCGACGTCCTTCATGGCGCCGTCCTCGATCATCCGCTTGGCGCCACCGACGTTTTCCGCATCGGTGGTCTCTTCCGAAGGTTGGAAAAGCAGCCGTACGCGCCCCTTCGCCAGCTTGCCATCGCTGGCGGCCTCCGCCAACAGCCGCGCCGCGCCCAGCAAACAGGTTACGTGGGCATCGTGACCGCAAGCGTGCATGATGCCATCGCTGCGAGATCGATAGGGGACGTCGTTGGCCTCCTGGATCGGTAGCGCATCCATGTCGGCCCGCAGTGCGACTGTGCGGCCTTTCCCGGTGACCAGCTCGCCGACACAGCCTGTAACACCGACGCCGGTCCGAACCTCGTATCCCAACTGCTTGAGCCGTTCAGCCACAAGCGCCGAAGTGCGGGTCTCCTGAAATGCGAGTTCCGGGTTTGCGTGTATGTCGCGCCGCGTTTCGACCAACTCGGACGCCATGGCTTCCGCCTTCGACAGCAGTTCCATCCTCCTCCTTCCGTCTATTCCAGTGTAACCTGCACACTTTAGGTAAATTCACCCTACCGGCGCCAGTGCGTAGCCCCTCCCCCTAGCCGTCGTGGGTTGGGGTGCCTTACAATTTCCTTCGCGCAGATGGATTTTGAGGGTTCGGCGCAACCTATCACTGGTAGGGAGGTTCGATGATGAGATACTGCGGTTCGATCACGGTGCTGGCCTGCGCCTTAACTGTGGGAGCATGCGGTGGTTTGAAGGTCTCCACGGACTATGATCCGGAGGCGGATTTCTCGGGCTGGCAGACGTATGTGTGGGCCGAGCGTACAGACGAGGGTGAGCTGGACCCGCGAGTGTACAACAGCATCGTAGAAGGCCGTGTGAAAGTTGCGGTCGATAGGGCGCTTCAGGCCAAGGGTTACAGCGAGGTGATCACCGGGGACCCGGACTTCCTTGTGGCGTGGCACGGCGCCATCGACGGCAAGGTGAGCGTGAACACCGTGACCACGCACTATGGTTACGGCTGGGGTTGGTACGGAGGCTACGGCGCTACCCAGACCTACGTAAACGAGTGGGACGAAGGCACACTGATCATCGACTTCATCGACGTGAGAGAAAACAAGCTCGTATGGCGAAGTTCGGTTACTGATTCGATTACGGAGCGGGCATCTCCAGAAGAAGCACAGCGAGCCCTGGACAACGCCGTGGCCAAGATTCTGGGCAGTTTTCCACCGGGCGGCGGCGGTTGATTGATGTCAGACGACCTTTTCGACGATCGGCTCACTGAACACCGCAATCCACGGACAGTCGGCATCGACCGCGCCAGTCCGCTCGAGATCGTCGACCTCATCAACAGCGAGGATCGTCAGGTTCCCCAGGCGGTCCAGGCCGAGCGCGAGAGCATAGCGCGGGCCATCGAGTTGGCGGTGGAATGCTTCGGGAGAGGCGGCCGCCTGATCTATGTGGGCGCTGGCACGAGTGGTCGACTCGGCGTTTTGGATGCAGCGGAGTGTCCGCCGACCTTCGGGACGGATCCGGAGATGGTTCAGGGAATCATCGCCGGTGGTTATGTGGCGCTGGTCCGAAGCCAGGAAGGTGCGGAAGATAGCGGCGAGGACGGAGCCAGGGCGATCGATGAGGCGAATACCGACACCACGGACTTTGTTTTCGGTATCGCTACGTCGAGCACGACACCTTTCGTTCGTGGCGCACTCAGCCGGGCGACGGAGCTTGGTGCACGCACAGGTTTTCTCTGTTGCACGGAGCCGGGAAGCGAGATGCGCGAGGCGGTCGACGTCTGCGTCGTACCGCTCGTCGGGCCTGAGGTCATCGCCGGCTCGACGAGGATGAAAGCGGGTACCGCTACGAAGCTCGTGCTCAATTCGATCACGACGGGCGCGATGATTCGGTTGGGCAAAGTCTACGGCAACCTGATGGTCGACTTGCAGGCGATGAGCGACAAACTGGTCGATCGAAGCCAGCGCATCGTGATGGCTGCGACGGGTTGCTCGCGCGATCGAGCGCTGCGAAGTATCAAGGATGCTGCGGGTTCTGTGAAGCATGCTATCGTCATGGAAAAGGTCGGGGTCGCTCAGGAACTGGCGGATCTCTACCTAACGGAAGCGGATGGATTCGTGGGAGGCGCGATCGAGATCGGTGCGCAGGAGCGAGAAGCGTGGGTTGCGGGCGATAGTCCTTATGGACTGTACGCTCTTGAGCCGCCGAACGAGGCGAGCTTGGAACTAACGCGCTCGCTGCTTCGTGACCTTCCCCGCCGAATCAGCCACCTGATAACGGATGTGGAGAACAAGGAGCTGCGGCAACGGCCGGGAGAAGAGAAGTGGTGCGTGAAGGAACACATCGAGCATTTGATAGACTGTGATCTGATGATGGGCGAGCGGATCGGGTCGATGCTAACGCAAGAGGATCCGTCGATTGCCGATCGGAATGATGAAGAGGCTAACAAGAAGATCGGCGGCACGGGGGCGCGCGGCGCTCCCATCGCCATGTTGCTGAGACGGCTGGCTGACGGAAGGGCGGCGTTGTCGTTCCAGGTCGAGGAGATCCCGGACGATGATTTTGCGCGGACTGGCAGGCATGAGGCCTACGGGAAGATATCGCTGTATCAGCTCTTGAGGCACCTGGTCCGACACGACGAGCATCACTTGCAGGCGATACAGAACCTCCTGGCCAAGTAGATACAATATGTCGCTCACCTACCTCGGATTGATGTCCGGCACCTCCCTCGATGGCATCGACGCGGCACTGGTCGAAATCGATGTGCGTGACGGTCAGCTCGGTGCCCGGCTCGAAGCGTTCATCTCGATCTCGTATCAGCCGGAACAGCGACAGCTGCTGAAGCAATCTCTATCCGGAGATGCTGAGCAGCTTTGCCGCGTGAACGTGATACTCGGCGAGTGGTTCGCAACGGCGGCGGAGCGATTGCTCGAAGCCGCGGGTGTCTCGGCTACGGATATCGCGGCCGTCGGTAGTCACGGTCAGACGATTTGGCATGAGCCGCCTGTTGCCGGGCGGTCGGGCGCAACGATGCAGCTGGGTGAACCGGCGGTGATCGCCGAACGGCTCGGCGCGCCGGTCATATCGGACTTCAGGGCCAGAGACGTTGCGGCCGGAGGCCATGGAGCGCCGCTGGTCCCGATCGTTGATCAACTTCTGTTCTCGATATCCGACGGCACGCGCGCGATGCAGAACATCGGAGGCATCGCCAACGTGACGATCTTGCCGCCGGAGGGGTCTGACGCGCCTATCATCGCGTTCGATACCGGCCCCGGTGTTGTTGTTATCGACTCGGTGGTGGAGATCCTCAGCGACGGGAACGAGCGCTTAGATGAAGACGGGCAGCGCGCGTTCGCAGGGCGTGTCAGCGATGAGTTGATCGCTGCCTTGCTGGACGACCCCTACTTCGGGCAGCCTCCCCCCAAGTCCACCGGCCGCGAGCGCTATGGGGAGCCCTACGCCGTAGACCTGATCGGGCACGGGAGGGAGTTGGGCCTGACTGATGATGATCTGGTAGCGAGCGCCACGGCATTGACGGCGCAGGCAATCGCCGATTCGTACGGTAAACTGGTGCCGGCCGAGCTGACCCCCGGTGAGTGCATCGTGTCCGGCGGTGGTGCGCGCAACCCGGCGCTCATGGCGATGCTGTCCGAACGGCTCGACCCGATTCCGGTGACCGATCTGTCAGCGCTCGGTTGGGACCCGGACGCCAAGGAGGCGGCGGCGTTTGCGATTCTCGCCCACCTCTTCCAGGCGGGAGAGCCGGGCAACCTGCCTTCAGTAACGGGCGCCGGGGGTCCGCGCTTGCTCGGGAAGCTTACGCCCCCATGAACCCGGCTCGGCTCGTCTTTCCTGCCCTTCGCTGGAGCGGCCGCAGTGTCGACGAGGTGTGGCCGGAGGTGCGAAGTACCGTCGAGCTGGGCGTCGGTGGCTTTGTCGTGTTTGGCGGTGGCGTCACCGCCATGCAGAAGCTGGTGACACAAGCGAACGAGCATGCGGGACGCCCATTGCTGTTCGCGGCAGATCTCGAACGGGGCGCCGGTCAGCAGCTTGCCGAGGCGACGCCGTTGCCTCCTGCGGCAGCGCTATCGAACCTGGACGACCAGGCGCTGTTCGAGGCCGCTCGATTGACAGCGCAGGAGGCCGCTTCGGCCGGGATCTCGTGGATCCTTGGTCCGGTGGCCGACCTCGATGTCGAGCCGGCCAACCCGATCATCGGAACGCGCAGCTTCGGGTCTGGCGTCCTGGCTGTGGCGGACCAGGTGAGGAGTTGGGTGAAAGCGGCGCAGGCGGAAGGCGTCATCGCGTGCGCCAAACACTTTCCGGGTCATGGCCGTACCACGGTCGATTCTCACCAGGAACTCCCGGTAGTGGACGTCAATCGACAGGAGCTAGAGCACGACATTACGGCATTCCGCGCAGCGATTGAGGCGGGCGTCCAGTCCATCATGATGGCGCACGTGGCGTATCCGACGATCGATCCGTCGGGCAAGCCGGCGAGCCTGTCGCCGGAGATCATCGGATTGCTGCGCGAAGAGTTGGGTTTCCGCGGACTCATCGTAACGGATGCGATGATCATGGAGGCGGTGTCCGCCGTCGGTCTGACACCCACGCAGGCGACCGTTGAAGCTGTTCGAGCCGGCTGCGATGCTGTGCTCTACCCGAGCTCGGCGGAGGCGACCGTGGTTGCGCTGAACGAAGCGCTGCACGATGGGACGCTCACCGATGATAGGGTTGGATCGGCTGTTAGGCGCATCGAGATCGTGGCGGAGTCGGTGCCGTTCGTCGGAGATGATCTTATACCGGCGCCAAGCCACGAGCGCGCCCTGGAAATGGCCGCTGCGTCGGTGATGCAAGTCCGTGGCACCTTCCCAGAGCTGCGGCCGGCTCAGAAGGTCAACCTGCAGGTGGTGGATGATGACGCCGTCGCCATCGAGGCCGCGCCGTTTGCCGGGCCTACGGGTGCGAGTCCGGATCGGGGTGTACTGGAGCGAGCGTTGGAGCAGCGCGATGTGGCGGTGAACGACTCCGAGTCGGGCGGGGCAGGGGGCGATCTTGTGGCTCTGTTCTCCGAAGTGAGGGGATGGAAGGGTCGATCAGGGCTCGCCGCTTCGACTATCGACGAGGTCACTCGTGGTTTGGATCGGTCATTCGATGCAACGCTGATTCTGTTCGGGCACCCGCGGCTAGCCGATCAGCTGCCCGCGGCGGCGAACGTTATATGTGCTTGGAATGGCGATCCGCTCATGCAGGAGGCCGTGGCGGCACGGCTGGTGGGGTCGCTCGATCGATGACGGCCATCGATTGGCTGGTCATCGCCGCCTACCTGGTTGGCACTCTCTTCATAGGAATCTGGTTTTCGCGCCGCGGCGCGAAGAGCTTCGCTGAGTTCTTCATCGGAGGAAGAGCGTTGCCGTGGTGGCTTGCCGGGACCTCGATGGCCGCCACGACGTTCAGTGTCGATACGCCGCTCTATGTGACGGGTCTCGTCGCTCGTCGCGGCATCGCGGGCAACTGGGAATGGTGGGCATTCGCGATCACGCACGTGCTGATGATCTACCTCTTCGCGCGACTCTGGCGTCGTAGTGAAGTAGTGACGGACATAGAGCTGACCGAACTGCGGTATGGTGGTGCGCCGGCTGCGCTGCTGAGGGGATCCCGAGCCTTCATCTTCGCTGTGCCCATCAATTGCATCGGTATGGGCTACGCGATGCTCGCCATGCGGAAGGTGATCGAGGCGCTCGGACTATGGGATGCCATGGCGATCAGTCTTCCCGGCGAACCGCGCATATGGATCGTCGTGGCGCTGTCGGTGTTCGTGTTGATCTACGCCGGACTGGCGGGTCTGTGGGGAGTCGTGGCCACCGACTTCATTCAATTCGTTCTCGCGCTGGTTGGCGCGCTGCTCGTCGCCTTCTTCGCGCTGCCCGATGTGGGCGGTATCTCGGGCATGAAGGCGATGTTAGTAGAGCGCGGGCTTGGCGATAGTCTGAACTTCATGCCCTGGTCCGACGTTGCGCAACTATCGATGACGACATTCCTCGCCTACATCGGGATCCAATGGTGGGCGTTCCGAAATACCGACGGTGGCGGCCAGTTCATCCAGCGTTTCATCGCCTCGAAGACAGAGGCGGACGCGCAGAAGGCAGGCTGGCTCTTCAACGTCCTGCACTACGCCGTTCGGACCTGGCCGTGGATCATCGTGGCGCTCGTTGCGGTAATCCTGTACCCGAATCTGGCCGACCCCGAAATTGGTCGCCGCCTTCATGTCCACCGTCTCTACGCTGATCAATTGGGGCGCCAGCTACATCGTGAACGATCTATACGTGCGTTGGGCGCATCCCGATGCTGGTGACCGGGAGCGTGTGCGTGTGGGTCGCCTGGCCTCGGTCGTTATCGTCGCGCTCGCCGGTACCGCGGCCTTTTTCGCTCAGGACATAGGCACCGTTTTTCGTTTCATGATTGCCATCGGCACGGGACCAGGCGCCGTGTTGATACTGAGATGGTTCTGGTGGAGGGTGAATGCGTGGGCCGAGCTGGCGGCGATGTTCGCCGGTATGGGCATTGCGCTTCTGTCTTATCTGCCGGCGTTTGGCGACATGGACTTCGGCGTGCGCCTGGCGGTGACCGCGTTCGGCTCGGCCGCGATCTGGATTCCGGCGATGTTCCTCACGCGGCCCGAGTCGCAGGAGACACTCAACGAGTTCTATCGCCGAACGAGACCCGGCGGGCCAGGCTGGAAGCGTCAGCGAGTGGCCACCGGGCTGGAGCCGCTTCAGGACCTGGGAGCCGATGTGCGTTCTGGCCTGGTCGCTATCTTCGCGGCGGTCATGCTTCTACTGCTCAGCCGCGTCAAAGCGGGCCGGGCTCGTCTTGCCGAGTGATTCGAGCTCTGTCGACTTTTTGACCGCCGGCGAACATAGGGCGTAGATTCCGCACGAGGTTGAGGTCACTCGTTACAGCGAGGTGTCGATCCTGCGACTGGATGGCGAAGGGTTTGTGCGTGTGGCGTTGTCGGCCGTCGTTCTAACGATCGTGACGGCTTGTGCCGGGCATCCGCCCACGGTTGTCGGTCCACCGCCGATTCCCCCGCGTCACGGTGAGCTGGTTATCGACGTAGTCTACCCGCGAGACTCCGCCTTCATCACCGCACGAGACTCCAACTTCATCTTCGGCTCGGTAGGGAATGGTGCGGCGCAGCTGGTGATCAACGGCGACGACGTGCGCGTCGAACCCAACGGATCGTTTCTCGCCTGGCTTCCGGTCCCCGGTATGCCGGGAGACTCGGTTGGCACCTATCGGTTGACTGCTGCGTTGGGTGGGCAGGAGGTGCGAGAAGAGCACACCGTACGCTTGCCCCGCTCGCCAGAGCCCCTGACGACGGATTCGGTAGTGTTGGATCCGGCGACGGCAACGCCGCGCGGCGCGTGGTGGGTGCGCGAGCGAGAGGTCGTACCGATCGGCGTGCGGGCGTCCCCCGGCGCTCGCGTGAGGCTGCTGCTACCGGACAGCAGCGAGCTAGAGCTTCGCGAGGTCACCACCAGGTCGAGCAACTCGAATGCGAACTGGGTATTTGGACAGGTCCCGACGAACGCGGGATCCGCGACTGCCTCCGGAATCTACAGAGGGGAGTTGATAGCGTACGGCGGTATAGGAAGGGGACTCGGCAGTCCCGAACTCCCACCTCTCTCAGCGGACCTATCGGGAGTGCCAACGTATTGCGCGCCTCCGCAACAAGAGCGCAGCGAGGTTGTTGCGGATACGTTCACAGCACTACCGGACTCAACGGCCGAGCCGAGCGTGATCGAGGTTGTCGAAGTCGATCAAGATACGGCGGCGGTCGATGCAGACAGCACTCGAGACATTCCAGAACACACGATGCCGCTGAACTGCGCCGTCCTGGAAGTCGTGCTGAATGACGACACGGTCCGCACGCCACTGCCTCTAGACCTGTGGGTTGCGCAAAACGGAGCGACGACAGCGGAACTGAGAGAAGAGCCGTCGAACATTGGAAGCGACGGTTTCATTGTGGGGCGAGCGGCGCCGGGCGCAACGACGCTCTGGATGTGGAAGGACGGAGTCCGGGTTCGTGTCACGGGTCGACGAAACGGAGCGGTGCGGGTGGTGTTGGACGGTCGAACCGAGGCATGGGTAGCGCTCGACGAGCTGGCGCCGCTTCCCGGGGTGCGGTTGCCGGCGCGGGCGCGGGTAGGGACGGTGAGGTTCAAGGGGTTGCCCGACAGGGTAGAGGCCCGGGTCGAGGTCAGTCACCCGGTGCCGTACCAGGTGGAGGTCGATGACCGACGGATCTCGCTGATCCTGTACGGCGCGTACTCGAGTACGGACTGGTTGCGGTACGGTCCCGAAGAGGAGTTCGTTCGGATCGCCCGCTGGGAGCAGGTCGACTCGGAGCGCTACGTGCTTCACGTCGATCTGGCAGGGCGGCCCTGGGGCTACCGCGTGAAATATGTTGGCGGCGGGCTGTTGTTGGAGATACGCAAGGCGCCGCGCCTCGACTCGAGGGCGCCACTATCCGGTTTGGTCGTAGCCGTTGATGCCGGGCATCCACCTGCGGGAGCTACGGGCCCAACCCGGTTGTACGAAGGAGACGCGAACCTTGCCATCGCATTCCGATTGAAGCGTCTGTTGGAAGCGGAGGGAGTTCGAGCCATCATGACCCGCACAGATCGTGGCCAGGTGCGGCTCTACGACCGAACGTACATTGCTGAGCTTCTCGATGCGCACGTACTGGTCTCGATCCACAACAACGCTCTACCGGATGGCGTGGATCCGTTCGCCAACCACGGTACCAGCGTCTACTACTTCCACCCGCAGTCGCAGGACCTGGCGCAGGCACTGCAGCGGGGTCTTCTGGATTGGATGGGTCTTCCCGACCTTGGCTACGGTCGCTCGAGCCTTGCCCTGGCCCGGCCAACCTGGATGCCCGCGGCGTTGACCGAGGGTGCGTTCATGATGATCCCGGCCCAGGAGGCAGGTTTGCGAGACCCTGATTATCAGGAGGCCTACGCGCGGGGTGTGGTCGAGGGGCTGCGCGCGTTCGTGCTGGGGAGGATGGAATGAGCTGCCTCCGGCGACTGGCTGCCGCTGCGCTGATGTCATTGTCAGTGGCGTCTGTTGCCGGAGCGCAGGTGCCACCTGACGAGAAATACTTACAGTTCGAGACCGATCACTTCCGGGTCATCTTCCCCGAAGGGATGGAGCCGTTTGCTCGGCGGGCGTCGGTGAGCGCCGAGTGGGCCTACGCTGCGCTTTCCGAACACTTCATCGAGCCGCCGAAGGGTCGAATCGCGCTGGTCATCACCGATTTCACGGACAGACCGAACGCATCAGCCACCCCGATTCCTGACAACCGTGTTGTGTTGATCGCCGCGCCGCAACTCACCGTGCGGCAGTTGAACTACTACACGGATTGGTTGAACAATGCCCTGGTTCACGAACTGACGCACATCTTTCACCTCGATCGAGCGGATGGAATCTGGGGTGTCGCGCAGTTCGTGTTCGGTCGCGTGCCGGCGTTCTTCCCTGGCTTCTATCAGCCCCAGTGGGTGATCGAGGGGCTGCCATCGTACTACGAGTCGCGACTCACGGGGGCGGGGCGTGCGTACGGCAGCACCTTTGACATGCTGTTGAGCAATGACGCTGAGGACAACGCGTTCCGAACCGTGGACGCCGCGGACGGACTGGCTCCGATATTCCCGTCTGGAACGACGCCGTACGCCTACGGCGGGATGTACTTTCGCGACGTGGCCGAGCAGAATGGTGATAGCACGCTTGCGGAGCTTGCCAGAAAGGGCTCGAGGCGTCTGCCGTACACTCTGAACTGGGCGTCGTCTCCTTTATACGGGCAGACTCTCACCGGAAGCTGGGAGGACTGGAGCGAGCGTTTCGCGGCCTACTCGACAGCGTTCGCGGACTCGGTGCGCGCGGGCGGTTGGATCGTCGGTGAGCCGCTCAGCGAGTTTGCCTGGAACGTCTCCACTCCCCGCTACTCCCGGGATGGCAAACGTCTCGCGTTTACCTACATCACACCACGCGACGACCCCGCTACGGTAGTCATCGACCCGGCAACCGGAGTGGACGTCGTTCGCACGAGGCGTAACGGGTCCGGCGGTAACGCGTGGGCGGCGGACGGATCTGTCGTGTATCTGAGTCAGGTCGAGTTCGCTGATCGATACGACATCTACAGCGACCTTTATACAGTCGACGCGCGAAGTGGAAAGGAGCGACGACTGACGAAGGGCGCGCGCTACGCGTCTCCCGACATGTCTCCTGACGGCGTCTCGCTCGTTGCGATCGAGACGGGCCGCGGAACGAATCGTCTGGTAGAGATTGATCCCGCGACCCTCGAAGCCCAACCGATCACCGAATTCGAATACGGTGTGAACTGGGACCACCCGCGCTGGTCGCCGAACGGTCGATACATCGCTGCAGAGCGCTGGATGCAAGGAGAGGTGCTCGACATCGTCGTTGTCGACCGGAGCGGCCGACTGGTGCAGCGGATAACGGAAGACGAGGCCGCGGATGTGGCGCCCGCTTGGTCGGCCGATGGGCGTTACCTGCTGTGGGCGTCGGACCGGAATGGACCGTACGACATCTATGCCACGCTGTCACCGGAAGCGGGTGTGGACGATGGTAAGGTGTGGCGCGTGACCCGGACCGCCAGCGGCGCCAGCGACCCTGATATGTCGCCGGATGGTCGCTGGATCGCCTATGCCGCGAACTACCACCGGGGGGTGCGCATCGAGCGCATACCGTTCGACACGACAACCTGGGAGTTGGCGGACCCGGGCTGGCGCGAGTTGCGAGAGCCACCGGTCCCGCCATCCGACAACGGCGTCAGCAGTGCAAGTGATGTCCGGTCATATAACCCGTTCCCCTCGTTGTGGCCGAAGGCCTGGCTTCCTGTCTTCACCCTAAACAGCGATGAGCTGGCCGGTGATTTCATTGGCGTGTTGGTCGCCGGCACCGACGATATCCGCCGCCACCGCTACGGAATCCTCGCCGGTTGGCGAACCGGGGTCGAGAAGCCCGAGGCGCGAGTCACATACTCCTATGCTGGATTCGGCAACCCGGTGTTGGGAATCAGTGTCTCTCAAGAGTGGGATGAGGTGCTCCGCAGCACGAGCACCGGGACAGTATTCACCACCGTTGAGCGTGAACGAGACCTGGTTCTGTCGGCCAACTTCCTTCGCCCTCGGATCCAGAACGCGCTGAGCGTCGTTCCGGGTGTGGGCGTTCAGCACGTGAAGCTAGAACCTACAGGCGGAGTTCAGTTGGTTGACTCGACATTCACTGATCTCGAAGCCTTGCTGCTCATCGGATTCACCCGGGCGCGGGGCTACCCCCGCTCGGTCAGCGCAGAGAAGGGCTGGCGGGCATCGCTGCTGTTGTCGCACCAGCGACTGGCGGATGATTTCGGTCGCTGGGAGGTAGCGGCGGAAGGGCTAGCGAGCGGATATCTATCCTTTCCCGTGTTCGGCTTCGCCAACCACGTGATCGCCGGCCGGCTGAGTTTCGGTGCGAGCTATGCCGAAGACCGCGGTCCGGACATCTTCGAGTTGGGTGGCATCCCGGGAAGAGCGATCGATTTCGGCTTCGGCTTCAACTACGGGGCCGGCGATTTTTACCCCGTGCGCGGATACAGCGAGGGTGTCCAGTTCGGTGACCGAATAGTTGCTACGAGCCTGGAGTATCGTCTCCCGCTTATACTCGTCGGCCGCGGCTACGGTCTTTGGCCGCTGTTTCTTGACCGGTTGTCGGCGTCCGTATTCGTCGATGCGGGGTCGGCGTGGTTCGATACGGACGATATCGAGGTGATCGCTTCGGCTGGCACGGAGTTGTCCGTCGACCTCGGTGCGAACTACTCCGCCGTGTACCGGTTTCGGCTGGGCTTTGCGGTTCCGTTCGATAGAACGCTGGGAGATCCAACGGTTTACCTGGCGACGGGCATCGCGTTCTGATGTTCTTCTTCATCTTTTCCAACGGAGGTTCCTTTGCCCCACGTTCCAGAGGTTCATCCCGATGCCTTCATTGCGCCCAACGCCACCGTAGTGGGTCGCGTAACCATCGCCAAGGACGCCAGTGTTTGGTTTGGGGCTGTCGTGCGCGGCGACATAGAGCCGATCACCATAGGCGAAGCGACCAACATCCAGGATAACTCCATTCTCCACATCGACCCCGGTCTCCCGACTCGAATTGGAGCGCGCGTCGGCGTTGGCCATCGGTGCCTGTTGCACGGGTGTGTGATCGAGGATGAGTGCCTCATTGGTATGGGCTCCATCGTACTCAGCGGCGCGGTCATCGAGACCGGGTCCGTGGTTGCTGCGGGTGCGCTGATCACGGAAGGCATGCGTGTGCCGGCCGGATCGCTCGTCATGGGGGTGCCTGCGAAAGTGGTGCGACCGGTCGATGAAGAGTTGCGTGGCCGTATCGAGTACACGGTGGAGGACTATCTGAGGCTGGCGCGAGCGCATGGCGCGGGCGAATTCTCGGCGGCGATGGTACCGGCGCCTAAGTCCAAGCAGGCCAATAATTAAGACCCCCGATGTCTGAGAAGCAAAGAAATACTTGACAATTCGGGGATGGCCCCATATTTTGGGGCGCGCAGTTGAACAAAGCACCATATATTGTGCCGGACCCAAGGCGAGCAGGTGCTGGGCCTCCTTCCCCCGCCGTCGTACGGAGGCCGGACCGGGGACCCGTATCAAACTGACAAAAAGTGCAGTGCTTGTAGTGGAGAGGCGCGGACGAGCGCGATAGGCCTTTCATTTTTTGCGACTATATGACCATTGCAGACTGAACCGACTGGATCCGACAGCTCTCGTACAACGACGACAATAGCGGCGCGCAAGGATGTAGACCTTCCGGTCTTGCCGCCGGCGGACCTACCCGATCCGGATCTAACGGAGAACGCGCTGACGGTATTGGAGCGTCGTTATCTGGTGAAGGACGACGAGATGCGTCCGGTGGAGACGCCGCGCGAGTTGTTCTGGCGTGTTGCGCGGACGATCGGGTCGGTGGACCTACAGTACGGGGCAGACGGTTCAGAGGCACAAGAATCGGCGGAGCAGTTCTATCACATAATGGCCAACGGGCAGTTCATGCCGAACTCCCCGACGTTGATGAACGCGGGTCGTCCGTTGGGCCAGCTGTCGGCGTGCTTCGTGTTGCCGGTGGAGGATTCCCTGGAGGGGATCTACACGACGCTGCGCAACATGGCGCTAATTCATCAATCCGGAGGTGGCACCGGGTTCGGATTTTCGCGGCTCCGGCCCAGTGGTGATGTGGTGAGGTCGACGATGGGTGTCGCCTCCGGACCAGTATCCTTCATGGAGGTCTACGACGCTTCGACCGAAGCGGTGAAGCAGGGTGGTACTCGCCGTGGCGCGAACATGGGGATCCTGCGCGTAGACCATCCGGACATACTGAAGTTCATCAACTGCAAGCGAGACACCAGTCGGGTCACGAACTTCAACATCTCCGTCGCTGTGACAGACGAATTCATGCGAGCGGTGGAGGCGGATGACGAGTATGCGGTGGTCAGTCCGCGGAAGGGCGAAGTGATCGAACGGCTGCGAGCTCGCGACGTATTCGACGCGATAGTCGAAGGTGCGTGGCAGAACGGAGAGCCGGGCGTGTTCTTCGTCGATCGGGCCAACTACTTCAACCCGGTTCCTCACCTGGGTTCATACGAGGCGACAAACCCGTGCGGTGAGCAGCCGCTTCTTCCGTTCGACGTTTGCAACCTGGGTTCGGTGAACCTGGGCGCGTTCGTAACGGACGGAATGATCGACTGGGATCGACTCCGCGAGACGGTTCATGTCTCGACGCACTTCCTCGACAACGTGATTGACGCGAACCGCTACCCGCTGCCGGAGATCACGGATCTGGCGCAGCGAATCCGGCGGATCGGGCTCGGCGTGATGGGTTGGGCCGACATGCTGGTGCAGCTGGGGATTCCCTACGGCTCGCAAGAGTCGTTCGACCTGGCCGAGCGGGTGATGCATTTCGTCGACGAAGAAGCGAAGGTGAAGTCGGAGCAGCTGGCGGCGACGTCCCGGAGCGTGTTCCCGGAATGGGAGAAA
The DNA here is from genome assembly GCA_039586795.1 of Gemmatimonadota bacterium. GTDB lineage: Bacteria > Gemmatimonadota > Gemmatimonadetes > Palauibacterales > KS3-K002 > Kutchimonas. Next base: position 32,467 of record JBDHJS010000026.1, on the reverse strand, counting down.
TCGATCTGGGGTCCCGACCAGACGTGCGCGCGTGATGCGAACGGCAATCGCGTACGACCGGAGCGTCGGCTGCGCAACTGCAATCTGACGACCGTCGCGCCCACAGGAACGATATCGATCATCGCGGACTGCTCGGGCGGTATCGAGCCGCTGTTCGCGGTGGCGTTCATGCGGAATCAGGCGGGCACGTTGATGCCCGATGTGAACAAGGACTTTGTGGCCCTCGCACGTCGGCAGGGGTGGTACTCGGATCAACTAATGGAGCGGATCGCGTGTGAGGGCCACATTCATTTCGACGAAGTGCCTGAGGACGTGCAAAGTGTTTTCGTCACGGCGCACGATGTGACGCCAGAACAGCACGTCATGATGCAGGCCGCGTATCAGACTTTCGTGGACAGCGCCATCTCCAAGACCTGCAACTTCCCCGCAGATTCTAGTCCCAACTACGTGCGCTCTATCTACGAGCTTGCCCACAGGCTGGGCTGTAAAGGAGTAACCGTCTATCGCGACGGGTCGCGCGAAGGACAGGTGCTGTCCACGGGTAAAACAGCAGAGGCAGTCGTGAAGACTCACGATGTTACCGGAGTGAGCTCGGTCTCGGAGGTTGGGCGGAAGGGCGAAGACGTGGCAGGGGATGCTGGAGTCGCCTCCGAGGCCGAGCTTGCAAACATGCAGCTCGGAAAGGAGCTCGATGAGCTCCGCGCCGAACTGAACAAGCTGGACAAAGAGAACGAACGGCTGAAGCGGGAGCTGTCGGCCAAGCAAGGCGAGCTGATGAGCAAGCCGATCGTTCGGGAGCGCCCCGACACGCTGCGCGGAATCACGCGCAAGATGATGTCGCCGCTGGGCACGCTCTACGTGACGATCAATGAGGACGAAAAGGGCCGGCCGTTCGAGGTGTTCACGACGCTGGGCAAGGCGGGTGGCGCGGCGATGGCCGATTGCGAAGCGATCAGTCGACTGATTTCGCTGGCGCTGCGTAGCGGTGTGCCTCTGCCGACGATCAGCAAGCAGATCCGCGGGATCTCCTGCGATCGGGCGGTCGGGTTCGGTGCGAAGAAGATTCTCTCGATGCCGGACGCGGTGGCCCAGGCCATCGAGGAGTACCTGGAAGAGAAGGAGGGCGAGCAGCAGGTGTTGCCCCTCAAGGACCCGCAGACGGGCTCGAAGGGGAACGGCGGCACGCTGACGGCGGAGCGGCCCAACATAGAGCCCAATGCCCGGATGGATGACCCGGCCAAGCATTTCGGCCGCGACATCAAGGCGCTGATCGAGACGTGTCCTGATTGCGGCTTCTCTCTGCAGTTTGCCGAGGGGTGCATGAAGTGCACCGCCTGTGGCTACTCGGAGTGCGGATAGTATCCCCCAATTTTCCCTAGGTTCGGCCAAGAAGAAGAAAGGCGCTTCCCCAAGCGCCTTTCTTCTTGATGGGAATCTTGAATCTCGATTTCGGGATTCCGAGATCGGAATGCTCTAGTCAGCTTAGAATTGTCGAAGCCGATTCAACGATTCACGGAGTCGGGGCTTCGCGGGCCTGTGAAGTGTTCTCAGTTTCGCCACCCCCTGAATGAGCGACTCCAGACTCAGCTTCGACAATTCACGATCCCAGACCCGAATTGCGATTCCCAACAATCCCCAACTCCCCCCCCGGGAACCATTTGCCCTACCCAATGTTCTTTTACGGAAGCGACGGGGCCTGCCCCGGCCCCGGATGGACCCTCGAGAAGGCGGGTACCTCCAATGGGACAGACCTTCGAAGAGCTGATCGGCTTTCATCTGGACGATCTCTACTCGGCCGCGCTCTGCTTCACGATGGACGAGCTGCACGCTGAGGAGCTTCTGCAGGAGGCGTCCATTCGAGCGTTCCACGAGTTTTCGAGAGGCCACCGCGATGTCGATTTCAGGGACGCTATGCTCGGAGTACTCGTCTCGACCTACCTGCAAAGAGAGCAACGCGCCGGGCGCGACCCGCTCGCGCCGGAGGGTGCCCCGCTCGAGGAGGCGCTCTTTGCAAGCGCCGGCATGGAGGTTGAGCCTTTTCCCACGCCAGGTAGCCCCGGCTACCTGCTGCTGCGTGACTGGATGAGCCAGGTGTGGGATCAGCTCGAGGATGGCGATCGCCTGGTCCTCTGGCTGGCGGATGTGGAGCGGCTCCGGCATTCGGTGATTGCGGTGATGATAGGCAGAGACGAAGAAGAGGTCCGCAACCGGCATTATCGAGCGCGCTTGATGTTGAGCCAGGGTGCAGCCCGCGAGTTGGGTGTGCGCACGATCGGAAGCGCGGAGGCCTGAGGATGGATTGCAGAGAGACCAAGCGAACGCTGTTGCCCGGCGAGACCGTACGTGTGAGCGATGCCGATGTCGAGCAGGCTTTGACGCACGCTGAGGAATGCGAGGGCTGCGGTTGGATCATCGAGCGCGACCGGCGCGTGGCCCAGATGATCCGTGATGCCGTGCCCCGTGTCCGCGCGCCTCGCGAACTCAGGGAACGTCTCTATACGGTGTTGGCCAGGGAGCGGACGGGTCCCGGGCTGCAGAATCGGCTTGGGCGCCGCATGTACTTCTCCGTTGCGACAGTTGCCGTGCTGCTTGTTGGAGTCGCAGCCAGTCTTACCGGGCACTGGTTGTTTGAGCGCCGATCGTCGGCATCGTCCGCCACCGTTTTTGCTGAGGACTACTTGCGCCGCGTCGTTGAGCAAGTGGACCTGCGTAGTACGGATCGACAGGAGATCGGAGCGTTCTTCGCCAGGGAGCTGGGCGTTTCGATGCCACCTCCTGATGTACCCGGCTTCGAGCTTCATCGGGCGACGATCTGTCTGATGAATGGGCGTCGCGGTGGAGTGGTGGAATATCGGTCGGGCGACAGAGAATTCTCCTACTACGTCATCCCACTGGACGGCGCTGTCGAGGGGGAGCCGGGCGCAAACGACGTTAAGCTGGTCAATCGCAGGAACCTCCCACCGCTGTCCCTGGGTCAGGAGCGCGGACTGGGCGTCGCGACGTGGTGGGACGGAGCCCATCAGCACGCTCTGGTGGGTAACCTGCCGGTCGCCGAGCTCGAACGCCTCGCGCCGTCGTTCGCGGCGCCGCCTTCCCGTCTCTAGCCTTCCCGGGCGTGGGCCCGCTAGTTTACCGCCGCACGCACAGTACCGTAATCACGGTTCAAAACGTTGGAGGTTGGTGTGGGCGGTAGTTCTGGAGTCATCACTTCTCTACAGGTATGTCCGGGCCATGGGATTCCGATGCGGCAGGTGGAGCCCGCCGTCTTTGTCGCCGACACGGGGATCGAAGGGTGTCGGCACGCGAAAGCCGGCAGCCGACGACAGGTCCTGCTGATCGAGGAAGAAACGCTGGAGCAGCTGGGACTACCCACGGCGATAGTGAAAGAGAATGTGACCACGCGGGGTATCGACCTGACCGCGCTGCCCACTGACACGCGGCTGCGACTTGGTCAAGACGTTGAGTTATGGATCACGGGCCCCTGTGAGCCGTGTGGTTTGATGGACGAGATCCGGGATGGTTTGCAAGAGGAGATACGTGGGCGGAGGGGGGTGTTGGCGTGGGTGAAGGCCGGGGGTGAGGTGAGGGTTGGAGATTTGGTTGGGGTTGTTGAGGCATCTGAGACGGGTGGGTGAACAATTGAACATCGGTCATGGCACATTGAACGTTGGCGGTGAGGTTCCGTGCTGAGTGGGCATTGCCGGATGTTCAGTGTTCGGTATGGGGACAACGATGGAGGGATCATGAAGCACCGACTCGCAATCTGCGCAGTACTCTCGGTCTTCTTGGCCTGCGCAGAGGCGCCGGCACAGTCCGAGGCTTTGCAGGCCGTGCGGGCGTACCGTGAGGCGAATGAGGCGGCCATCGTTGAACAGTTGGCGGACTGGCTGAGCATCCCGAACATCGCTTACCACTCGGATATGTCGCGCGACATTGAGGCGTTGGTTGGGATGTTGGAACGCCGCGGCATCGAAACGCGAGTGCTGGAGACGCCTGGCGTCTCATACGTTTTCGGGGAGTTGCGTGTCCCCGGGGCTGAGAAGACGGTGATGTTCTACGCTCATTACGATGGCCAGAACGTCGATCCGAGCCGCTGGGTGGGTCACGAACCGTTCGAGCCAGTTCTGAGAGACGGGCCGCTGGAGGCGAGCGGCGAGATCATCGACTTCCCGAGCGACGGCAGATTCGATCCGGACTGGAGGATTTTCGCGCGCTCGGCGTCGGACGATAAATCGCCGATCGTGGCGCTGATGGTGGCGCTCGATGCGTTGCGTTCCGCCGGGCTCGAACCGACCGCTAACCTCAAGTTCATCTTCGAGGGCGACGAGGAGGCGGGTTCGCAATTTCTGGGTTACGCGGTCGAACAGTACGGCGAGCTCTTGGAGGCGGACCTGGTTGTGAGTGCGGATGGGCCGACGGATCCGTCTGGTCTGCCGACACTCAAGTTTGGGGCACGAGGGATCGTCAGCGCCGAGGTGACCGTGTACGGGCCGCTGCGGCCGCTGCACAGCGGGCACTATGGGAATTGGGCGCCCAACCCGGCGATGCGTCTTGCTCAGCTGCTCGCCACGATGAAGGACGAAGAGACCGGTCGGGTCTTGATCGATGGTTTCTATGACGACGTCGTACCGCTCAGCGAATTCGAGTTGGCGGCTATTTCGGCGGCGCCGAACGATGATGCGCAGCGGATGAAGGAGTTCGCGATCGCGCGTTCGGAGATGGGAGAGCAGCGGTTATTGGCGATCAATCAACCGTCGCTCAACGTGAGGGGCCTGCGATCGGCGTGGGTCGGCGACGAAGCACGGACCGTAGTTCCGGATGTCGCCGTCGCCACGATCGACTTGCGGCTGGTCAAGAGCATTGACCCGCAGAGGCAAGTCGGGCGACTGATCGATCATATTCGCGCGCAAGGCTATCACGTCGTCGAGGAAGAGCCCAACATCGATACGCGCCGGCGTTACGACAAGCTTGCGCTAGTGACGACGGGTGACGGGTATCCTGCGTTCAGAACGTCGATGGACCTGCCGATCGCGCAGGCATTGATCAACACGGTCGAATCGAACTTCGGGCAGGCGACGCTGAATATACCGACATCGGGGGGTAGCGTACCGCTATACCAGTTCACCGACGTGCTCGGTGTGCCAACGATTAGTCTCCCGATGGTCAACCACGACAACAACCAACACAGCCCCAACGAGAACCTGCGGATCGGCAACCTGTGGCTGGGCAGCGAGCTCTATGCCGCGGCGATGCTGATCGAGTAGAAAGACGGAGGACGCAGCATGGCTGACCTCGAGCTGATCCGCGGACTGCTTACGCCAGCCGAGACGAAGATCCTGCTTCTGGTTCTGGACGGCTTGGGAGGGCTGGCGGTAGAGCCGGGTGGTCCGACGGCCCTCGAGGCGGCGGACACGCCGAACATGGATCGATTGGCGGCGGAGGGCGTTTCGGGGCTGCACCAGCCGGTCGGCCCGGGGATAACGCCGGGAAGCGGCCCGGGACACATAGGCCTGTTCGGTTACGATGCGGTCGGTTACCAGATCGGTCGTGGCGTTTTGGAGGCGCTGGGGATCGACTTCGAGCTGGGCGAGCACGATCTGGCGGCGCGAGGCAACTTCTGCACGGTGGATCAAGGCGGGAATATCACGGACCGCCGCGCTGGCCGTATATCGACGGAGAAATGCACTGAGCTGTGCGAAGAGCTGGGCGGCATCGAGGTCCCCGGAGTCGAGAGCTTTGTCAAGCCGGTGCGCGAGCATCGGTTCTTGTTGGTGTTGCGCGGCACGGGGCTTCAAGAGGGGCTGACGGACACCGATCCAGGATACACGGGTGCGCCTCCACTCGAAGTCGGCGCCGACCGAGCGGAAGCTGAACCGACCGCGGAATTGGTGCGACACTTCATCCGGCAGGCGGGCGAGCGACTCAGAGGCCACGAGCCAGCAAACATGGTTACGCTGCGCGGTTTCGCCAAACGTCCGGATTGGCCGCGGTTTCCGGAGGTTTTTGGACTCAGGTCGGTGGCAGTCGCCCAATACCCGATGTACCGGGGTGTAGGAAAACTCGTTGGGATGGACTCGGTCGACGTGGGTCCGACGCGTGACGATCTGTTCGCGGCGCTCGAGAGTACGTGGCCCGAACACGATTTCGCGTTCGTGCACGTCAAGGACACCGACAAGGCTGGAGAGGATGGTGCTTTCGAGCGCAAAGTAGGCGCGATCGAAGAGATCGACGGATACATCCCGCGTCTCCTGGAGTTGAGGCCTGATGTACTTCTCATCACGGGCGACCATTCCACGCCGGCGGCGCTCCGCAGCCATAGCTGGCACCCAGTGCCGGTCTTGCTCTGGTCGGCGACCGCTCGCCGCGACGAAGTAAGCGCGTTCGGCGAAGAGAACTGTTTGCGAGGTGGACTGGGCATCTGCCGGTCGGAGGACTTGATGCCGCTGGCGCTGGCGCATGCTCTGCGGCTGGCGAAGTTCGGAGCCTAAAGAATAAGAGATGGCCCCGACGACGATCAGCTTCGATTGCTACGGCACGCTCGTTGACTGGGAAGGCGGGATCAGCGCCGCGTTTCAGAAGGCCGCGTCTCAGGATGGGATCAACTTGCAGCGTCCGGCGATAATCGCGGCGTACCACGAGGTGGAACCTCAGATCCAGGCGACGGACTACCGGCCCTACCGTGAAGTGTTGGGTGAAGCTGCGACGCTGGTGGCTTCGCGTCTAGGTTGGGAGCTCAATCCCGATCGCGCCGGCTTTCTTGCAGAATCATTGCCGGACTGGCCGGTCTTTGCCGATACAGGAGCGGCGCTGGGGCGCTTGAAGTCTCGCTTCTCGATCGCCATCCTCTCGAACATCGACGATGACCTCTTGCAGGCCACTATCGACCGGATCGGAGTCGAGTTCGACTGGACGATTACGGCGCAACAGATCCGCAGCTACAAGCCGGCCCACCCGCACTTCCAGGAAGGGCTTCGCCGGGCCGGCGGACAGGGTAACTTGCTTCACGCCGCTCAAAGCTACTTCCACGACATCCGACCCGCGGCGGAGCTTGGGATTCCCGCCGTGTGGGTGAATCGAAAGAATGAGCCGGCGGGTGACGGCGGCGACCCGTTGCGGATGGTGACGGATTTGACGGATTTGGCGGACTGGCTTTTGCAGTAAGCAGGCGTGATGAATAGTGGCAGTATGAGATAGAGTGACCAGGGAACCCCTACGAGAGGAAATATGGACCCGAAACGAGTCATTATCTTAGGAGCAGCTGGGCGCGATTTTCACGATTTCAACACCTATTTCCGCGGCAACTCTGACTACCGCGTAGTCGCTTTCACGGCTACTCAGATCCCGAATATTGAGGGCCGCCTATATCCGGCCGGAATTGCCGGGCCGGACTATCCCGAAGGCATTCCGATTTTGCCGGAGGACGAGCTCGAGGCGACGATCAAGAACGAGAAGATCGATGTTTGTGTCTTCTCCTACTCGGATGTTTCGCACGAGTACGTAATGAACATGGCGAGCCGCTGTTTAGCTGCCGGCGCTGCATTCGAGCTGCTCGGACCGAAACAAATGATGGTCGAGTCGACGCGGCCGGTGATCGCCGTGTGCGCCGTCCGTACCGGCTCGGGCAAGAGCCAGACGACGCGCTACGTAGTGGAGAAGTTGCGCGAGCTAGGAAAGACGCCGGTGGTGGTTCGACATCCGATGCCGTACGGCGACCTGGTGGCGCAACGGGTACAGCGTTTTGCGACGTACGAAGATCTGGAAAAGCACGATGCGACGATCGAGGAGCGCGAAGAGTACGAGCCCCACATCGACGCAGGATCCGTCGTCTATGCTGGTGTTGACTATGAAGCCATCCTCAGGCAGGCGGAAGGTGACGGCGATGTAGTCCTTTGGGACGGTGGGAACAACGACCTGCCATTCTACAAGCCAAACCTCCACATCGTCATTGCGGATCCGCACAGACCGTTCCACGAGATATCGTACCATCCGGGCGAAGCGAACCTGCGGATGGCCGATGCGGTGATCATCAACAAGATCGACTCGGCGGTTCCGGAGAACGTAGAGGCGGTCCGATCCAATATCGCGTGGGCGAATCCAACCGCTCGTGTGTTCGCGGGCCGATCGCCGCTCACGGTGGACAATCCAGGCGCGCTGGAAGGTAAGCGGGTGCTGGCGGTAGAGGACGGACCGAGCCTGACTCACGGCGAGCTGGCGCTGGGCGCGGCAAGCCTGGCGGCTCAGCAGAACGGCGCCGCCGAGCTCGTCGATCCCCGGCCTTTCGCTGTCGGCTCGATCGTTGAGACCTTCGAGAAGTACGCCACGACGGGCCCGGTTCTGCCGGCGATGGGCTACGGGGACGATCAGATCCGTGAGCTCACAGAGACGATCAACAACTCGGATGCCGAGGTCGTCGTCGTAGGCACCCCCATCGACCTGGCACGCCTGATCAACATCGAGAAGCCGGTCGTGCGCGTGCAGTACGATCTGGCGCTAGATGAGCCGGCAGGGCTCGATGCGATGATCAAGAAAGCAGTTGAGTGAGGCGTAGACAGTAGACGGTTGGCGGTAGACGGTAGACGGTGGGTCCCACGCTGGACCCACCGTTTATAGTTACCAACAACGGCTACGATCCACTGTCTCGAGTGAGGCGACCCGCCATGGTGACCGCTGAACAGCTCCACAGAAGCGCCATCGTCATCGACGGCCATAACGACCTCCCGTATCGGTTGCGGTCACGATACAAGTCAGATCTGGACCGCTTCGATCTGTCCGTTCGCCACAGTTCAGGTCATACCGACATCCCGCGATTGAAGGAGGGAGGTATCAACGCCCAGTTCCTCGCGGCGTATGTCCCTTCCAGCTATGAGGGCCGTGGGCCGGCGAAGATCGTACGTGAGCTCATCGGCCTGGTCCATCAGCTTGCGGCGCGCTATCCCGAGTTTGAGCTGGCGAAGACGGCGGCCGATGTGCGGCGAATAGCCGGGGAAGGGAAGATCGCTCTGATCGTTGCAGTGGAAGGCGGTCACGCTATCGAGAATTCCCTCGACGTTCTACGAGAGTTTCACGCGCTCGGCGTGCGATACCTAACACTCACCCATTCGTCGAGCACGGATTGGGCAGACTCTGCGACGGACGAGCCACGACATCACGGGCTTTCCACGTTTGGTGAGCAAGTGGTTCGCGAGATGAACGATCTGGGCATGCTGGTGGATATCTCGCACGTGTCAGACGAAACGATGAAGGCTGTACTGCAGGTCAGTCGAGCGCCGATCATCGCATCGCATAGCGGAGCACGGGCCGTGAACAACCACCCGCGAAATGTTCCGGACGATGTCTTGAAGAGAATGGCGGATGGTGGTGGCGTGGCCATGGTCAACTTCTTTCCCGGTTTCGTGGTCCCGGAGGCGGCGAGCATTGTGCACGATATGTTCGATTTGGAGCGACGACTTCGTGCGAAACACGGGGACGACGACGCGGCGGTCGAGCGTGATTGGCGTGACTATTGGGCCGACCGAGAATTCCCGCGTGGCTCTGTCAAGCACCTGGTGGACCATATCGATCACATCGTTCATACGGTCGGGATAGACCACGTCGGTCTAGGCTCGGATTTCGATGGTATCTCGATGGTGCCGGAGGGGCTTGAAGATGTCTCAGCCTACCCGGTGATCACGGAAGAGCTCGTCCGGCGTCGGTACTCCGAAGATGACGTAAGGAAGATACTGGGAGAGAATGTGCTCCGCGTGATGGCCGCCGCAGAAGACGCAGCTCGCTAACGCCCCCCCCTCTAGCGAAGCTCTCCTCCTCGCTCCAGGACGCTCAAGAATTCGTCAATCGTGTGACGGCCACGGTCCTCTCGGTACCAGCGGAGCACCGGTTTATTCACATGCTCTCGTTTGTCCGTCAGCTCGCCGGCCTTGAAGGCGCGGAGCTTCTCTCGGAACAATGCCTGCGCCGGAGCCGGTCGCGGGCCCCACCAGCCCAGCTTGCGCCATTCCTCGTCGTAGACGATGGCGACCGGAATCGATCGGCCGCCGTGGCTGAGGTGCTGGTCCATGATGTCCAGATTCTCGTCGCGTAGAATCACGCGCAATTCAACCTGCTCGGGCGCAGCCGCAGCCATCTTCGCAATAATGGGAACTAGGGAGGCAGCATCGCCGCACCAGTCCTCTGAAATGACGATAACGAAGCGCTTGCCCGGCAGGTTCTTGAGCCGATACTCGGCATCAGCAGGGACTTGTTGGTGCTTATAGACACCGTCCCACAGGCCTTCGTGCTTCGTGGCGGCCTGCCGGAACTCCTCGTAGGTCAAGGCGCCTTCGAATCTTTCTTGCGCAACTCTGTCCATCCGTCCTCTTCGGCCTCTTGAGCTCGCATTCGGCGTTTAGTCGGGTCACGCCGACGAACACCGTGACAGCCGACCCAAATCCCACCCGTCTGCAAACAACGCACCAGCTCTAGGGTTCCGGAGCGGCGCGGCCCCCCGGCGGAACCCGTTGGGTGTGGCGGTGTCTAGAAGCCTGTACGTCCCCGAAGCGGGCGGGAAGCTGCCCAAGATGGGCGGTCCTGGGCGGTACCCCCGGCCCCGGGCGGAGGCCCGAAAAGGCCGATTGGTAGGGGCGCCGGATAGCGTAATTTTGATATTTCACTTATACTTAGGGGACTTCCGACCCCCCCACCGGAGGTACTCCCGGCCACTTCCCCCCGCATCGAACCAATACGTGTCTTGAGGCATGGCGAGCTCCAGGCGGATAGCTAACCCGGCCCCAAAGGGTCGACCGAAAAGCCGAGGCGGTGGCAAAGGCATCGAGCTGTTCACGCTCGGTGGCGTCCGTCTGGTACGCGACGGTACCGACGAGACCACCAAGCTTGGGGCAAAGCACCTCGCCCTCATGGTCTATCTCTTTCATGAAAACCGACCCATGCACCCTGCTGAGGTGGTCGAGTTGCTGGGCCGTGGACGGGACAAGAAGAAGGACCTGGAAGGGCTGAAGAGGGCAGTGGGATGGCTGGGCAGCAATTTGCCAGGGGTCAGCGTCAGAATCACCAGCGAGACGGTCGAGGCGGTCGGAGGTGTGCGGCTGGACACCCGTGATGTCGACTCTGCCATCGACGCCAGCGATGCCAAGTGTGTTGCAGATCTGTATGTGGGCGAGTTTCTGGATGGCTTCGCTTCGGGGTCACCGGAGTTCGACGAGTGGGCTCAAAAAGAGCGAGGCCGAATCAAGCGCGCCTGGAGTCATGCGATCCTCTCCGCTGCGCGCGAAGCGGAACGGCTGGCCGGATGGGAGGCCGCGGCTGAGTGGTGGGAGATTCTGGTACTTCATGCGCCGATGCGGCCGGAAGCGGTTGCGGGGCATTTGAATTCGCTGGCGAAGTCGGGTCGCGAGCAGGACGCGGCTCGGGCCTTCTCTGAGTACGTGGAGCGACTTCGAGGAAGTGGAGTTGCGCAGCCGGCGGAAGCCGTGAAGAAGGTGGTCGAGCAGCACAAGGTCCTGAAGGAAATCGCGGACACGCAGATCATCCCGGTCGCCCCCGAGATGGTTCCCCAGCAGCCACCACCGGCCAAGGAGCCATCCAGCTCCAAGCAGTCGGCCGCCGGCGGCGAGGTTGCACCGGACTTTCTGGAAGGCGGCGAGTTCGCACGTCGGGATCTCGGAGATCTGCCTCAGGCGACGGTTGGCGACGATCTCGAAGTCACCTTCGTTGAACCGAAGAAGGGCAATGCGGCAGACAAGGCTCCTAAATCGCCGCCACCGCAGGCGGCACCTCCCAAGCCAGCCCCGGAGCAGGTAGCGCCGCCATCGCCGCCACCACCCGAGCCGGCCCCGAAGCCGCCAACCCCGGAGCCGGCTGCGGGCGACGCTGGGCCCGACGAAGAGGATCCGCTCAAGGTGGCCCGTGAGGCCGCGGCGGCTTTCGTAGATACCCAGTACGGTCGTGTTCGACATGAAGTGACGGGCGTCCGCCAGTCGTGGGTACCCGCCCTCAGCCGGTGGTGGAAAGAGTTGGAACCCTGGCGGGAGCGGATGTGGGACGGGACGATCGCGGGACTCGAGTGGTTGGGCCGTGCGATCGCCACGCTACCACCTTTGATTGCCAAGGCGTTCGTCGCGTCAAAGGCCGGTGCGGCGAAGGCGGTCACCAAACTCAAGCGGCCGAAGAAGTCGAAACGCGCGAAACGCTCCAAGGCAGAGCTTGCCGCGGTCGGCTCGGTAGAGCCGGCAGACGTTGCGGAGGCTACCGCCGTTGTCGAGGAACCGTCGGTCGAGGAAAGCGGGTCACCTGCAGCGGAGGAGGCTGAGCAAGTAGAGAAGCCCGAAGGCGACCTCGAGACGAAGGAGGCAGAAGCCGAGGAAGCGGAAGCGGCGAAGGCTACGACGGAAGAAGCCGATGTAGAGGAAGATACAGCTGCGCCGGAGATTGAGGAAACTCCGGCCGAAGAACCAGCCGATTTCGGGGCTCCGGAACCAACGCTCCCCGTCGCCGACCCGTTTGGGGAGTCGACGCCTACCGCTGAGCTCGAAGAAGAGCCGCCGGTCGTCGACGAACTGGAAGCTGAAGAACCGTCTGTCGCCGAGCTGGAAGCGGAAGGACCAGCTGTCGCCGAGCCGGTCGACGACGAACTCGACGCTGAGGAAGAGGAGGCGGCGGCAGTTCAGCCGGACGAGCCAGGTGCTGATCCCTTCGGCGACGCCGAGTCCTCGACGCAATCGGACCTGGAGAGCCTCGCCGAAGCGGAATTCGCGGAATTCGCCGAGACGTTCGCATCCCAGGAGTTTGCCATGGATGACGCGGCCGCTCCGGATGAGACGGGCGAACAGCCGCAATCGGACGGGGACTTCTTCGGCGCCGTTCCCGCAGAAGATCTCAGCGTTCCCGCGCCGGTGTTTACGGCGTCCGGAGCTGAAGATGAAACGGGCGTTGCGCCCGATCTCCCGCCGTGGGAAGCGGAAGCGCCGGCGACGGAGCCCGACGTGGTCGGCAAGACGCACGAGCGGCGAAGATCGGCCTTGCGGCGATTCTGGTACCTGCCGGTGGCAGCGGCAGTCCTGGTCGTCGGCGTTGTGTTTGGTGAGGAGGCGATCAGCTGGGTTAGCAGCTTCACAGAGGAGTTACCTGAACGATTGAACGATGTGGAAGCGCCGTCTTTGCCATCGGTGACGATCCCGCGGGTGACGATTAGTGCGCCGTCGTTTGTTGAGACTTCGGTCTCTAGAATCGGCGAGATGCTGTCTGGTCCGTTGCTCGACGAGCCTGGCGAGTGGGTATTGGTCGCGGATGTGGAAGTGATGGCGCCGCCGGGTCCGGTGACCGCCGAAGCGTTGGTCACGTCGCTGGAGCTTGATCTGGCGCAGGCCAGGTTCTTCAGGGTCGTTCCGCGGGAGAGAGCCTTGCTTGCGCGTCGCCAGGTGCTGAGGAATGCATCGAACGATCTACCACTCGATGATGCTCTGGCGCTCGCCGACGTCGAAGGGTACGCCCTGGTGCTTGCGGCCCAACTCCGGCATGCCGAAGGAAACGACAGCGTGGCGCCAACCGATAGCATGTTTCTCCGCGCGTTCAATTCCGCCGGGGATACATTGTACGGTGTTGCTGCGCAGGTGGATTCGAGTGCCATCGCAACCCTTGCTCAGTTGTCGCGCGTTGTGAGGGACAAGATGGGCGAGCCCGAGGAACAGATTCAGGCCAGCAAACTCCCGGCTCAGTTCCTTTCCCGGTCGCCCGACGCCATCACCGCATACCATCGTGCACGTCTCGAACTGTATGCTGGCAGATATGGGCAGGCGGCAATCGCAGCAGAGCGTGCGGTGAGCATCGACCCTGACTTTGCCCTCGCCTACAGGCTATTGGCGGAAGCGCAAGCGCTTCGTGGGCGGATCACCGCCAGTCGTGTCGCCCTCGAGTCGGCGTGGCGCCTGTACCAGAACACCACCGAAAGAGAAGGCATGCGTATCCTCGCCGACTGGCTGGCCTGGGAGGGCAGACAGACGGATGCGGCGGTGACCTACGACAAGTTGTTCCAGCAGTATCGCGATGATGTGGGAGCGTTGAAGAGCCAGGCCGTCTTACAGCGTGCGATTGGGGTGCGCGGCGGCGGCGCAGGGAACCTGCGAGTGGCGTACGGGATCGACAAATACGATTGGCCGCGCCTCGATCGTATCGCTCGCTTTCTTGGCTACACCGGTACGCTTCCGGACGTCGACTCGCTCATCGCGTCCCTCGAGGAATCGAACTAGTCTACCAACAGCTGGTGTTGACTTCCGATCGGCTAGCTCTAGTATCCGCCAGCCAGGGCTTGATAACGCCTATTGCTAGCTGCGGATGCGAAGCGACTCGTGTCTGCTGCCATCACGTGTGGAGAGGAGAACGGAGATGTCACGCGCCTTGAAGATTCTCACAGTAGCGGTGCTTGTTTCCACGGCTTTTCACGGCGTTGCGCGCGCCCAGGATGCTGAAGAGGAAGAAAAACCCTGGAGCAACGTTGCCGACCTGTCACTGGTCGCGGCGGGTGGAAACGCTGAAGTGTTGTCATGGGCGTTATCGGACAAGTTCACATATGGGTGGACCGACCAGCAGATCGAACTGCGAGTTTCGGCGCTCCAGACCCGAACGACCGTCCGTAATCTCACGAACGTGAGTGGGAGCGTGGCTGTAGAGAAGCTCACGGAGACGACCGCGGAAGAGTATTTCGCAGCCGGACGTTTCCGACAGCGCATCGTGAAGAGCCTGTACGCATACACCATCGGCAGTTGGTACCGTAACGAGCTAGCTGGAATACGAAATCGCACCGGGGTCAGCTTGGGTGTTGGGTACCAGTTCTTCGAGACCGACAGACATTTCTTGACGGGTGAACTGGGCGGCGACTGGACGAATGAGGAGCAACTTCAGCTTACGAACAGCTGGTTCGGCGCACAGGCGATCTTTGACTATGTGTTCACCGTCACCGAGACCACCACGTTCGATTGGGATCTGGCGGTGCTTCCCAACTTGGAAGATACAGACGACCTGAGAGTAAATACGGTCTTGGGACTGACAACGGCCATAAGTTCGGTGTTTGCCTTGAAGGTGAGCTACACGGTGTTGTTCGACAACCAGCCGGTCAAATTCTTGGTGGATGGGACGACTCCTGACGAGGACGCGCTCTTCGAATTTGAAAAGGTCGACCATCGGCTAGCCGCGTCTCTTGTGATGAACCTGTAGTGCCGGTCATGTTCTTGACTTGTTGGCGTAGCAGAGGGCAACTAGCTTGCCGCAGATAGGAGAATGCCATGGTTCGTATCGTGATCTGCTCGCTGGTTGCTGCGTCACTGCTCGTATTCTCAGGTAGGGAAGCCACCGCCCAGCGACAGCGAGAGGGCTACCGCCAGCGCAGTGAACAAGAGATAAACTGCAACGTCCAACGCGAGCCCAGCGGCATGGTACGCGGCGACCGAATACCCCGGGGCTGCGTTTTGCCGTCCACAGGCGGCAGCAGGTATGACCGGCCACAGGGTCACCAGTGGACAACAGCTCTCGGCCCCTGCGAGCAGTACTCCGAGCGGATTTTCCATACACCGAACCCGAAGCGTTCCGTTCTGACCAACGCTGCAAGGATCTGCCGCCCTATCCTCGAGGCGTCGGATCCAGCCAACTGGCCCGGTGGTGACGACTTCGAGTCCTTCAACAGCAACTTCGGTTCCGACGAGCGGCATTTCGGTTCGACCGATCGCCACTTCGGGTCGTCGCAGAGCAACTTTGGTAGCAGCCGAAGGCATTTCGGATCATCACAACGCAACTTCGGCAGCAGCCGACGGCACTTCGGGTCGACGCAGCGGAACTTCGGTACCAGCAAAAGGAGTCCGGGCACGACGCGGCGAGGGACCAGCAGTGGAAGCTCGCGCGGCGGCGGATCCCAGAACTGAGTCGCCCTCTTGGACGTAGATCTAGCTGTAGTAGCCGACGCCGCGAATGTCAGCCAGGAAGGAAAGCTGAACATCCTCGGCGTCTTCGATACGATCTGGGCGCGAGAATTCCCGTTCCGCCACCCGGCCATGGTATTCGTCCTCCGCGTACGCGCTGACTTTACCGATCAGGGCTCTTACGATCTCCAGGTCCGACTGATCGACGCCGATGGCGGCCAGCTGTTCAAGGCCGGCGGGCCGCTCACCGTCCCGCATGGCGTCCCGGGACGCCCGGTCAAGCCCCACGTCATCATGGGCCTGGCGGGCGTGACATTTCACAAACCCGGTGACTATTCCTTCGAAGTCGTCCTGGCCGACCAGCACCTGAAGAGCGTTCCACTCTTCGTAATGGAGGCGCCACAGCCGCCTAGGCCGGAGCAAATGGCCTAGATACTGGATTCTGCGTTTCTTGCCGAAGTAATGTCCCTCAAGTAGATTCTAGGTGCTGAGCCTCAGACCAATATGTAAGACACCCTGCTCTTTTTCGGGCCAGGGATGAGTCTCTTCGACACACCCGCCAAAGGACGGCAGATGGCCAAAGTGACGAAGGTCAAACCCGACGGCTCATTCTCTTTGAGTGGACGTACGCATCGAATCCCTGAGACCTTCTCAGAGAGACAGATTCACAGTTTTCGCACGCTTCTGGAGCCGATCCCGGATTCACCCAGCGGCCCATCGATGTCGGCGGAGTTGAGGCGAAAACAGAGGGACTATTTGATGCGGCGATCGCTGGCGGCCGTGATCCCCGGGCTTCCGCTGCCGGCGGTGCAGAAGCTGTCGATGGTGCAGGTGAGGGCGATACACACTTGGATCGCGGAGAATCGACCGGAGTTGGCCCCCGACATGGAACTGCAGCTGGACTGATCTGACCAGCGGTGCTGAGAGGGGACGGGCCTTCGTCCCCTCGTTCATTCCAAAACCTCCTCTTCAAAGCATGATGACAGAGCAAATACTAGCGGTGCGAGCCGGGAAGATACGGACGCTTGACGCGGTGCGCCCGGAGGTGGAGAGCCTGGCCATGCGTGATGGTCGGGTGGCGGCGATCGGAACGGCTGAGGAGATCGAGTCGTTTGTGGGCGCCGGAGCCAGGTGGCTGGATTTGCGACCTTACACGGTGGTGCCGGGTTTGACCGACTCCCATATCCACCTCGTGGAGTGGGCGCTTGGGCTGACGGGTCACAACGTGGCGGATGCGGGCTCGATGGCGGGTGTCCTGGAGCGGGTGGCGAAAGCTGCGAAGGTGGCTGACGAGCGCGACTGGCTGGAGTTCAAGGGGTGGGACCCAGCGTGGCGTGACCAGGCGGATTTGGCGGACCTGGACAAGGCATCCCACGGCCGAGCCGTGGCCCTTGTTGCCCACGATCTGCATAGCGGGTGGTTGAACACGCAGACGATGCGCCGCCTCGGCATCACCGCGGACCAGGAGGATCCCCCCGGCGGAACGGTCGAGCGGGACACGGACGGCTTGCCCACCGGAGTGGTCACGGAGCACGCGCTCGACTGGTGGTATCAGGGTCGGCCGCGAGCGGGCGCTGGTGAGCGTCGGGCGGCGCTTCGTCGGGGACAGGCAGAGCTTCACCGGCTCGGCATGACGGCAGTGCAGTCAGTTGAGGCCCCGGAGGCATTCCGGATCGTTGAGGACTTGCTGCGTGCGGACGAGCTGCGGCTGAGGGTACTGCATCACATGCCTCAGCGGTTTCTCGATGCACTTATCGACTGCGGAATGCGTAGCGGCTTTGGAAACGAATGGCTTCGTATAGGCGGCATCAAGTACTTCACCGACGGCGCCCTGGGATCGCGGACAGCATGGATGTTGGACCCTTACGAGGGTTCGAGCGAGCGGGGAATCCGTCGGCTGGAGCCGGACGAGCTAAAGGTGGACGTGGAGCGTGCGGTGATGGCGGGCCTGGCGGCGACGATTCACGCAATTGGTGACGCGGCGGTGCGCATGACTCTAGACGTTCTCGAGCGTGCGGGGGCACATGGCCTGGCGATTCCCCATCGGATCGAACATCTGCAGTGCTTTCATCCAAGCGATATGTCTCGCGCCGCAGAGCTTGGCATCACCGCCTCGATGCAGCCGTCTCATCTGCTGACCGATGTGAGACTGGCGGAAGATCGCTGGGGGGTCGACCGCAGCAGTCGGACGATGGCGCTGAGAAGCCTGCTGGATGCTGGGACGGTACTGGCCCTTGGTTCGGATGCGCCGGTCGAGGCAGCCGATCCCCGGGAAGGATTTTTCGGTGCGATGGCACGGCGCGATCGGGGCGGTTATCCCGATGAAGGCTTCTTCCCCGAGCAAAGGCTGTCCGGGCAGGAGGTTCTCGAAGGTTATACGGTGGGCGCGGCAAAGGCGGCCGGCGAGGCGGATCGCCGAGGCCGTCTTTCCCCTGGCTTCTTGGCCGATTTCGCGGCATGGGACGTGGATCTGGTGTCGGCTGAACCGGAGGAGATTCTCGAGGCAGGCGTGGCGACGACTGTCGTCGGCGGCGAGGTCGTATACGAGAAGTAGGCCGTGGCAGCGGCAAATGCTTGGAGAACCGGCATTCGGGGTTAGATTTTTTGCATGGCCCCGACCGCAACCAGGTTCGACCGATGAACGACTTCGATCGTGCTGTAGACGCCATCGCAAGAGCAAGCCTGCTTGTTACCGCAACCGGTGCGGGCATGTCGAAGGAGAGCGGGATCCCAACTTTCCGTGACGCTCTCGACGGTCTCTGGGCTCAATACGATCCGCAGGAGTTGGCTACGCGTGAGGGGTTCCATCGGGACCCACCGCGAGTTTGGGGCTGGTACAACTATCGCCGCGGCTTGATGGCTGAGCTGTCGCCGCACGCGGGCCACGTCGCGATCGCTCAGCTGGAACAGATGCTGCCTCAGGTCGTCGTCGTTACACAGAACATCGATGGCTTCCACGCCAGGGCCGGCTCCACCTCCATTCTCGAGCTTCATGGCAACATCCACCGCTTCAAGTGCTTCGATCAGGACCATTCGGTAGAGGAAGAGATCCCACTCGCCGAGAGCGACGGTCCGGTCGAGCCACCGAAGTGTAGCCGTTGTGGCTCTAACGTTCGCCCGGACGTGGTTTGGTACGGGGAGGTGCTTCCCCATGGCGTCTTCGAGCAAGCGGCGACGCTTTCGCGTACCTGCGATACCATGCTCGTCGTGGGTACGTCGGGCATAGTCTACCCCGCAGCGGGCCTGCCGATGGTGGCGCGGTCGGCAGGTGCAACGGTCATCGAGGTCAACGTCGAACCGTCAGAGCTCACGCCGGGCGTCGACATCTTTCTCGAGGGCGCTGCCGGTGAGATTCTGCCGGAGCTGGTCTCCGGCGTTGAGGCGCGTCGGTAAGAGGTAAGTCGTGCCTGATTCCCGTCGCCCGCTGACGTTCTTGCTGCTTGCCGTCATGGTTGCCTGCTTCGAAGCACGGGAGCGGCCGACAATTCCTGTCTTCGGCGACCTCGTGGTCATCTCCGATCCGCCCGGCGCTTCCATCCGGATCGATGGAATCGAAATCGGGGAAACAACTCCCGCAAACCTTACGGACGTAACAGCCGGCGATCATCAAATCGAACTCTCGCTACAGGCGGGCCCGAACGAGTTCTTCGGTTGGGAGGGCCCGGTCACCGTGAGCGAGTACGTCCTCGATACACTCGATGCGGCTCTGCAGGGGGGCTGCGGTGTCAACTGTGATTCGGCGGTCGATCGAGGCCGCGTCCTCTGTCGCACGACGACGTTTGGTGATACGTGCGCGGGCGTCTTCTTCTCCGAACCTGCTCTCATCTGGCCGGACCTGTTCGGGGGTAGCTACGCGGCCGGCGGTCGGCTTCTGGTTGCTGGTATCCTCGAATCAGATGCGGGCCGCTTCGCCGGCGATACGTTGTCGACCCAGGTCTACCGAGATGCTTGGGTCGGTCGACACAGCGTGACGGTCGAGGACCAGACTCGTATGCAGCAGATGGATCTGAGCTACTGGAACACGGCCCGCTTCCACGGCGAGTCGCTGCTTGGACTGTCGGTCGCGCAGACTGTCGTCGCGGCTGATAGTGGCGGTGCAGAGGACATACTGTTTCTCCGCTTCGAGATCACGAACATCAGCCATGAGGATCGATACCGGCACTTCCACCCCGACATCCCGGAAGGTGGGTACACCTATCGCTCGCTCTATCTCGGCTTCGGCCTCGATGCGGATGTGGGCGTCGCCGAGGATGACCTCGGCACTTTCGACCACGACCTGGGTTTGGCATTCATGTACGATGCTGATTTCAATGATCCGGACGTCGGCATCTACGATACCAGCCCCGGATTGATCGGGCTGTTGACGGTGGAGCCGCCCGGCGAAGCGAGCGAGCGAACGCTGACGTTGTGGCGTGCCGTGGACGACTGGGACGACGGGCTTTTCCATGACTTCGCCTGGCGGCTGCTGGCCGGTCGGTTGGCGGCAAGCGATCCGATCAGTGACCACGTCCACCCCGATATTGGCTACCAACCCACGGCGGCGGGCGACTATCGGGTCATCGACGCCCACGGACCGCTCGTCCTGGCGCCCGGGGACACCATCTTCATGACGGTGGCGATCATCATGGCCGGCCCGACGCCCGGCAGCTACACGCCGGGTCAAGTGGTTCGGCCGGGAGATCCGATGGCGAGTGGTCGACGCATCCTGACGATCGCCGGCGAGCTGCGAGCCCTGGCGGCCAGGGCTTCCGACCTCTGGCAACGATTCCAGCCAGTGCGCGTCGATTGACGCGTTTGTCCGCGTCGTCGAACTTACCTGAATGATCACAGGCGCTGACAGCACCCTGAAGACGAAGATCGTCTGCACGATCGGGCCGGCCTCATCCGATCGGGCCACGCTACGCGGGCTGTGCGAGGCGGGAATGAGCATGGCCCGAATCAACATGTCGCATACTCATGCGGACGAGGCCCGCAAGATCGCTCGCGATGTGCGGCAATGCGCGGTCGAGACTGGGAGGCCTGTCGCCCTCCTCGTCGACCTGCAGGGCCCGAAAATCCGGATCGGTCGACTTAGCGCTCCGGTGGAGCTCAGCGCAGGCGACACGGTAACCTTTGCGCCCGAAAGAGGGGCATCGACGGGTGAACTGCCGACGACCTATTCGGCACTGGCTGACGACGTATCAGCGGGCGACCCGATCCTGATCAATGACGGGAGGGTTGAGCTGAACGTTACCCGCGTCTCCCGGGGCCGTGTCATGGCCGAGGTTGCGGTGGGTGGCACGGTGTCCAGCGGCAAAGGCATCAACCTGCCCGGCGTGCGAGTGAGCGCTCCCGCCCTCACCGAGAAAGACATTGCGGACATCGAACTGGCGTTGGAGATCGACGCGGACTATGTGGCCCTATCGTTCGCCCGATCCGCCGATCATGTGCGCGAGCTGCGGCAACGGTTGCGTGATGATGTTCTGATCATGACGAAGATCGAGAAAGACTCGGCGATAGAAGATCTCGATGCGATACTCCAAGCGTCGGACTCGTGCGTCGTCGCCCGGGGCGACCTGGGGACCGAGTTGCCGTTCGAGAAAGTGCCACTGGCCCAGAAGCGGATCGTGCGAGCCGCCAACGCGCTGTTCTGCCCGGTCGCGGTGGCGACTGAGATGTTGGAGTCGATGATCGAGCGACCGCGCCCGACGCGAGCCGAGGTGTCCGACGCGGCGAACGCCATTCTCGATGGTACCGACGCGGTGATGTTGTCGGCGGAGACTGCGGTTGGCGCGCACCCGGTCGCGGTAGTGCAGGCGCTTACTCGTGTGGTCCGTGAGGTAGAGAGCACGAGCACGCTCCTGACGGGAGCGCCTCCGTACGACGTTCCTTCGCTGTCGGTCGATACCCGGGCGGCCAGTACCGAGGTGGCGGTGGCGTGCGCGACGATCGAAGCGGTACGTGCCACGCGGGCGCCTGCGGTGGTCACGTTCAGCAAGAGCGGCCATACCGCTCGGGTCGTCTCGTCTCGGCGACCGCCGGTCCAGGTGCTCACGGTGACCGACAACGAGAAGGTCTACAACCAGCTTGCTCTGATTTGGGGCGTCGTCCCCGTCGTCCACAGAAGTGAGTCGAGCTACGAGAGCATGTGGGAAACGGCTCGCGCGGAGCTCTTGCGGCGCGGGCTGGCGGTGGAGGGCGACCGCGTTCCCGTAACCGCCGGGATGCCCTTCGACGTTCGCGGTACCACCAACATGGTGCGCATAGAAACGGTTTGACGATGCAACTTCATTTCCTCGGAACGGGCACCAGCTTCGGCGTGCCGGTGGTCGGTTGCGGTTGTCCGGTGTGCCGGTCGGGTGATTCGAGAAACCGGCGGTCCAGGCATAGCATGCTTCTCCGCGATGAAGATCGCGTGCTGCTGGTGGACACTCCCCCTGAACTTCGACTGCAATTGCTGGCGGCGGATGTCGCCAGCGTCGACGCCGTCTTCATCACGCATCTCCATGCCGACCACGTACACGGGATCGACGATCTACGAATCTTCAGTCTCCGGGGCGGTCGTGCTTTGCCCATGTACGTCGCGCTAGAGCACGAACGTGAGCTGCGCCAGCGCTTCGACTATATCTTCGACGACGCGATCCAGCCGATCCCGGAGACCAGCGCGCCCGACATCGAACTGAGCACGTTCGAGGCGGGAGACGAGCTCGACATAGCCGGCTTCCGTCTCACGCCGCTGGCCTTTCCCCACGGTCGAACGCGGTCGTTCGGTTTCCGGATAGGAGCGCTCGGGGTGATCGTTGATGGCAAGACCATTCCTCCGGAGGCAATGGAAGTCCTCGAAGGTGTAGAAGTGCTCGTGATCAACACTCTGTGGTGGGGCAATCCGCACCCAACTCATTTCAATGTTGAAGAGGCGCTGGAGGCGATCCAAAGCGTCGGCGCCAAGCGGGCCTACCTGACCCACCTGACGCACCGGCTCGAGTACAAGGAATTGCTCGAGAGGCTGCCTGCCGGGGTGGAGCCCGCCTTCGACGGATTAGTCGTGGTTATCTGATATAACAGCCGGCTGTCCGCTGTCGGCTGTCGAATCCAACATTGTCTGCCCGCCAGCCGCTTCCTATCTTACCTTTTACCGTTAGCCGTACCTCCCCCGGATCGCTGTCTCGCGAGGCCTGCTCGAATGGCGTCCCTGCGTATTCTCCTGGTCGATAAGGCTGGTCCATTCCGGGACGCATTGGCGCGGGCCCTATCGAGCGGTGGCCACGAAGTCCGGGTCGCCGATTCTGTAAGTAAGGCGGCAAACGATTTCGCTGCGGAATTCGTAGTGTATGGAGAAGGCTCGTCAGAGGCGACGGTAGAGGGCGGTTCGACGCAGATCGCTCTGCGCCGGCCGGTGAACATGGAAGAGTTGCGACGCGTTCTTCGTGATAGCTGAGTTGGCGAACGCGTACCAGAACGGTCTGATAGAAAGGAAGTTCGCATGCGTGACTACGATGATGACGGCGTCCCCTACGTGGTGATCGAGCGGAGCGGCTCGGGGCTGTTCCCCTTCGTTTGGGGTGCGCTCGTGGGCGCGGCCGCGGCACTGCTGCTGGCGCCCAAGTCCGGCGCCGAGACGCAGCAAGAGTTGAAGGAGCGCGCGCGCAAGCTACGTGACGTAGCTGAGGAGAAGGTCGGCGAACTGCAAGACACCCTGAGCGAGGCCCTGGATACGGGCCGGCGTCAGGTGGAGGAGAAGTACGAGTTCGCCAAGGATAAGGTGTCCGAGGGCCGCACTCGCGCCCAGCAGGCGATCGACGCTGGCAAGAAGGCGGCGAAGGCCGCTCGCACTGAACTGGGTGAGCAGCTTGCCGAGGGCGAGTCCGAAGACGGGTCCGGCGAGGCCTGATCGCGGTTAGGTCAAAAGCGCTTTCGCTTTGAGTGAGTCCAAAGCCAAACCGTCCCCGCGCTCCGTTTCATGGCTTGCGGGGGCGGGGCGACTCCTGTCCACGCGTTGGATCAGCGCCAGAAACTACTGCGTCCACCTCTTGGCAAAGACGTGGCGGCTTCTGTCCGCGGGCTGGTCCACGTTCAAGGACTACTTCGTCCGCGTCTTCGAGAAGGCGGAGGACGACAACGTGTTTGTCCTTGCAAGTGGCCTTACCTTCAGCATTCTCGTCGCCGCCGTCCCTTTCTTGTTCATCGTCGTTTCCCTTCTCAGCCTGACGCTCGAGCGAGCGGCGCAGTCGGCTGGTATCGAGCCCATCGAACAAATGCGACAGTACCTCGACCTGATCGTCCCGGTCATGGGAGAGGGAGGGACCGGCGAAAGGAACCTACCGGAAGAGGTGATCGGCTGGGCGGTCGATCGCGGCCAGGCCATCGGGCTGATCAGCTTCGTTCTCTTCGTCTGGTTCGCCACGCGGCTGTTCGGCTCGATACGCGCCGTCCTGCGCGAAGTCTTCGATCTGCGGCAGGCTCGTGGCATCATCCAGGGCAAGATCTTCGACGCGGAGATGGTGTTGGTTTCCAGCGTATTGATCATTCTCAACATCGGTATCACGGTTGTCATCAATCTGGCGAAGGCTCGCGGATTCGATTTCCTGGGCCTCTCGCCGGAGCATGTGGGCATGGTCGAGAGGGCCTACGCCCAGGTGACGGCGTTTGCCTTCATCTTCCTACTCTTTCTGCTCCTCTACAAGTACGTTCCGGCGCGCCGCGTGCCGTGGCGCATGGCCGTCGCCGCGTCCCTCTTCACCGCGATCTGCTGGGAGATTCTGAAGTTCGCGTTCGCTCTGTACCTGACCCAGGTGGCCGATTACGGGTCGATCTACGGCGGTATCGCCACTCTCGTCGTTGTCGTCGTTTGGCTATACTATCTGTCTATCGTGTTCGTGCTGGGCGCGGAAGTCGCCCAGGTTCACGAACTGCGGAGGGTGAGGCGCCTGCAGATGGAAGTGCTGGAATAGAAGTGACTTGCGCGCTGCCGCTTCATTTAACATAATAAGTGCACCCCCGAAGTCCTCCAGCCGTAATTTCCTATGTCCAAGGAGAGCCGTAAGCTAGTCGCCCGGAATCGGAAGGCCCGCCACGAGTACCAGATCCTGGAGGAATTAGAGGCCGGATTGGTGCTCCTGGGCAGCGAGGTCAAGTCGCTTCGCGAAGGGAACGCGAGCCTGTCCGACTCGTACGCCCGACTGGAGAGAGGGGAGGTCTGGCTCCACAATCTCCACATCGGGACATATGGCCCGGCGGGCCCGGAGGCTCACGACCACAAACGGCGCCGCAAGCTGTTGTTGCACAGGCAAGAGATTCGGCGCCTGATCGGCAAGGTGGAACAAGCCGGGCTGACGCTGATCCCGTTGGAGATCTATTTCCGGGACGGTGTGGCGAAGGTGACGCTGGCTTTGGCGCAGGGGAAGAAGCATCGGGACAAGCGCGAGGATATCAAGCGTCGTGAGGCGGAACGAGAGGTGAGGCGTGCGCGGAAGGCAAGGTAGTGTGCTGTTGATAGCAGTGCTTGCGGGGGTGGTTGGGCTGGTCCCGGCGCCCGCCGACCAGCTTGTCGTCGTGCGTAACGGGCGCGCCTACTCAGTGCCGGTGGCCTGGGAGCAGGGGTACGCCGCGGCGCACGGTTCCGATCTCGCGAAAGCGCTTGGCTATGTCTGGGCGGGTAGCGCGATGGATCTTGATGGGGATCTGGTGGTGTTCGCCTCGGGCTCGCCGTTCTTCCGGGATGGCGACCGGGTCTACCAGCTCCCGAACTCGACCTACGGCAACGGCCCCGACCTGATGGTCCCGGTCAGCTGGGCTCTGAATTGGCTGCCGAGCGCGCGGTCCCAGCGCTGGCGATATCTGGATGGCCGGTTGGTCGAGCGACCGCCGGCGACGGTGCGTCGCCCGGAGCGCGACCGTTGGGTCGTGGTCCTGGACGCGGGTCACGGTGGAGCGGACCCGGGTACCGTAGGCCTCCGCGGCACACGCGAGAAGGACATCGTCCTGGATATCGCGGGGGAGGTTGCCAAGCGGCTGGAAGGCGAGCGCGACATTCAGGTGGTGCTCACCCGTGATCGAGATACGCTAATATCCTTTGCGGACCGTCCGGGCATCACGCAGGTCCGTGGCATGGCTGAGCCGCCGGACCTCTTTCTCTCGATACACGCGAACTCGATGCCAAAGAAGCCGAGCGACACGCGCGGGGTCGAAACGTATTTCCTGGCGGTCGCCAAAACGGAACACGCGCGCCAGGTCGCCATGAGGGAGAACTCAGCTCTGGAGTTCGAAACCGATACCCCGGAGGACGTTCTCGAGCCTCTCCAATTCATACTCAGCGATCTTCAGTCGGCCGGCAACCTACAGGAGTCGCGGCTCTTTGCGTCGGCTATCGACCAGAGCCTGATGGTGTCCGTGAGCGCGCCCAGCCTTGGTGTGAAGCAAGCAGGGTTCATCGTGCTGGCCAACGCGACCATGCCCGCCGCGCTTGTCGAAGTCGGCTTCCTCTCCAACCGCGAGGAGGAGGCGCTGTTGCGGTCCTCCTCGTACCGAGCGAAGATAGCAGATGCGTTGGCCGATGCGGTTGTACTCTACCTGGCGGAATATGGTCGGCGGGTCTGGTCTTCGTACGACTCAGGCGGACAGTAGTCGAGGCCCTTCCTCTTCAGCACTCCGCGTCATCGTCGTTTCCCTGGCGCTCAGCGCCACGGCCGGGTGCGTCTACTTTAATCAGCTCTACAACGCGAATCGGCTCTACTCGCAGGGCGTGAGCGACCTGGAGGCGGGCCGAGCGGGTGCCGGTCAGTCGCTGCTGAGCGAGGCCATCCAGAAAGCAGACAAGATCGTCCGCGAGAAGCCCGACAGCCGCTGGGCCGACGATGCGCTGCGTTTGGTCGTCCGCGCTCGCATCCTGCTCGAGCAGTGGCCGGAGGCCGCTGAGGCCGCCGTACAGCTGCTGGGGTACGCCAACTCGCACCGTGATAGTGTCGAGGTCGCTGGCTATCTGGGCACGGCACAGCTCTATCTGGGAGACGTTGCCCGGGCGGATTCGCTGCTGACCATCGCCCTGGCAGGGGTTGAGGATGATGACGTTCGCGCCGACTTCTATCTGAGTCGTGGCAGAGCGCGCATGGCATTGCGGCTCGAGACCGAAGCCGACTCCGACCTTGCGGCGGCGTCCGAACTACGCCCGGAATGGGTAGACCCCCGTCTCGACCGTGTCCGCCTGCTGGTCGGAATTGGCCGTGGCGACGACGCGGCCGCCGAAGTTGCCGAGCTGCTCCGCCTACCGTTGAACGATCTGGAGCAGCGAGAAGTCCTGGCGGTCGTGGAGTTTCTTGCGACCATCAGCCCGGAAACCGGCATCATGGCACTGGCGGAAGTCGGGACGTCCGATCTGCCGCGGGATCAGCGGGCCCGAATGGTGAAGCTGCGCGGCGACATGAAGGTCGAGATCGGACTCATCGAGGAGGGGTTGGCTGACTATCAACTCGTGCGTGACATCTCGTCGCAGTCGGTGGCAGCGGCCGATGCCGATGTGGCGGTGGTCCGGATGCAGCTTAGAACGGTCACGGTTCCGGAAGAATTGGATGGCTACCAGGCGACCATGATGCGCATGTCTCGCTCGATGGCCGCGCGCTCCAGCCGCGATGTGATCCGAATTCGAGACACTCTGATCCGCATCGACTTCTGGCTGGAGTCTGGCGACATTGGGTATCTGATGGCAGCCGAGGCAGTGCGCGACGAGCTCGAGAACCCCGTCCTCGCCCGGACCTTCTTCCTGATGTACGCGGACGAGCAGCCCACGGCGTTCTGGGCGCCGAAAGCCATTCTGGCGGCGTTGGATCTAAGCGATCTAGATTCCCGTGACCCCAGCGCAGACGAGTTGCGACGACGCCTTTCGGAGGACTACGCTGACTCGGCGTACGTGCTGGCCCTGACCGGCGAATCTGGATCGGAGTTTTCGTACGAACAGTTGGAGCAGGGACTGCAAACCCGAATGGAGCGCTTGGAGAGACAGGCCGATCAGGAAGTGAGAAACCGGACGACGGAGGGCGGGGTGTAGGATCGGCGACCACAATCATGCAAAACCGTTTTAGTGGCAAGGGAGTTTGATGTGATCCGCAGCTGGTGCAGGGTGGAAGCTCGAGAGCAGACGGCGGAAAGTACATTCTGGCTCGAATTCGACGCGGCGGACATCGCGCGATCGGCCGAGCCGGGGCAATTCGTGATGGTCGGATTCGGGGCGCGAAATCGGGGCGTGCCGTTCCTTCCGCGGCCCAACAGTGTGGCTTCGATCCGGGATGAGCGGGTTGGGTTGCTCATTCGGGCCTACGGCGAGGGCTCGCGGAGCATTACTCAGTTGCGCCCCGGTGATGAGGCGCTGTTGCTCGGGCCGCTGGGTACCCGTTTCCAGCTTGGCGGCGCCCGCAACATCCTCTGTGTGGCAGGCGGTGTCGGCCTGGCGCCCTTTCTCATGCTTCCGGACTGGACCAGCCAGCAGGCTCCCGAGGCCAGGGTGCAGCTCCTTTACGGGGAGCGGTTCGGCGCGGCGGTGTTCAACCCGGACAAGATCCGCGAACTCACCGGCCTCGACGCCATCGTCTATACCGAGGACGGCAGCGTTGGTCGGAAGGGGCTGGTGACTGAAGGGATGGATCTTGGAGCGGTTGACCTGGTGCTCACCTGCGGCCCGACGCCCATGCTCAAGGCGGTACGGTCGCTGGCCATGGAGGCCGGCGTTCCCTGTCAGCTCGCCGTCGAGGAGCACATGGCTTGCGGCATGGGCGCCTGTATCGGCTGCGCGATCGAGACGGTCGACCCGGCCACCGGCAAGGACTCCTACAGCCTGGTGTGCACAGACGGACCCGTGTTCACGGCCGAGCGGCTGAGATGGTAGACCTGAGTCAAGAGGTTTTTGGCGTGACGTTCCAAAACCCGGTGCTCCTGGCGTCCGGGACGTGCGGATACGGTGAGGAGTACGCGCGGATCATCGCCGTGGATGAACTTGGGGGGATCGTCACGAAAGCGGTGACGCCGGAGCCGCGAGCCGGCAACCCTCCGACGCGCATCACCGAGACGCCGGCGGGAATGATCAACTCCATCGGCTTGGCGAACCTTGGCCTCGAGGGTTTCAAGCGAGAAAAGATGCCGTGGATTCGCGAGAACCTCCGGCACGCCAGGGTGTTGATCAACGTCGCCGGGCGTAGCGTGGAAGACTATGTGGAGGTTGTCTCCGGTCTCGAGGATGAGGAGGGGTTTCTCGGTTACGAGATCAACGTGTCGTGCCCGAACGTCAAAGGCGGCACCATGTTCGGCACGGATGAAAAAGCCCTCGCCCAATTGGTGGGCGCTTTGCGCCCCGTCACCGCCCGGCCGCTCGTGGTGAAGCTATCGCCCAACGTGGCCGATATCGGCGTGTTCGCTCAAATCTGCGAAGCGAACGGCGCGGACGGTCTGAGCGCGATAAACACCCTCCCAGGGATGGTGATCGATGTCGAGGCACGGCGACCCGTCATCGGGAATGTTACCGGCGGAATCAGCGGTCCGGCGATCCGCCCGATGGGGGTCTACTCGACTTGGAAGGCGGCGTCCAAGGTCGATATCCCGGTCATCGGCATCGGCGGTATTTGCGACGCTAAAGATGCAATGGAGTACATCCTCGCCGGCGCTTCGCTGGTTCAGATCGGAACCGCTATGTTCACCGATCCACAATCGGCGCCCGACACGGTCAGAGGATTGTACGATTTTTGCGACAGGCTAGGCGTGAAGAGGATTTCCGAGCTCGTCGGCGCTCTGCAGACTTGAGCCGGACGAACTCAATCTGACCTGGCCGTCGTAAGTCGAACGTTTGTCATTACGGGGCTCATATGCCTGAGAATACGAAGGACCGCGTGATCGTCGCGCTCGATGTACCTGAGCGAAAGGAAGCTCTCCAGCTGGTGGATCAGTTGGGCGCCGAAGCCACGATCTTCAAGGTGGGCGCCCAGCTGTTTTCAGAAACTGGACCGACGCTCGTCGACGAGATACACAAGCGTGGCAAGCGTGTCTTCCTCGATCTGAAATATCACGATATCCCGAATACCGTGGCGGGAGCCGTTCGAGCCGCGAAGCGCTACGGAGTGCAAATGCTGACCGTCCACGCGTCCGGCGGCGAGGCCATGCTGGCCGCTGCACTTGAAGCGGCGGGGCCTGACGGGCCGACCGTTGTCGCGGTAACGCTCTTGACGTCGCTCGCTACCGAAGACGTGGAGCACGTTTTCGGCCGCTCCCCTGTGTCCATCGTCGATGAGGTTGTCCGACTGGCCGGCATCGCCCGATCCGTCGGCTTGCCGGGGGTGGTGGCCTCACCGACCGAAGTGAAGCCGATCAAACGGAGCCATGGCGATGCTCTGATGGTCGTGACACCCGGGATTCGCCTTCCCGGTGATGACCCCGCCGATCAGAGCCGCTACGCCACTCCCGCCGACGCCGCGCGTGCGGGCGCCGACTTCATCGTGGTAGGGCGCTCGGTCACCCGGGCGGCGGATCCGGCGGCGGCGTTCGCGCAGGTTGTTGAGTCGTTCAGAGTCTAATGACCCTGAGACTGTACAACACGCTTTCCCGGCAGGTTGAGGAGTTCCGCCCTTTGCAGGACGGGCGCGTGACCATGTACACCTGTGGCCCTACGGTGTACGACCGCGCCCACATCGGCAACTTCCGAACGTTCCTGGCCGAGGATATCCTGCGTCGCTTCCTGCAGTGGAAGGGCTATGACGTCGTGCAGGTCAGGAATCTGACCGACGTGGATGATCGAACCATCAACGCCGCCGTAACGCAGGGCAAATCGCTCCGTGAGCTCACCGAGCCCTTCACCGAGGCGTTCTTCGAGGACCATGACCGACTTGGTCTCCAGCGCGCGGAGTTCTATCCGCGCGCCACCGACTACGTGCCGCAGATGGTCGAGATGGTCGAGAAGCTGGTGGAGCGGGGCCTGGCTTATGAGGCTGACGGCTCGGTCTATTTCGACATCTCGGAGTTCTCAGACTACGGTCGACTGGCTCAGCTAGAGCTGATCGATCTCAAGGACGGCGAGCGCGAGACAGGGGACACGGCGTACGATAAGGACAACGCTCGCGACTTCGTTCTATGGAAGGGTGGCGAGCGGCCAGAAGAAGGGGATGTTGCGGTTTGGGAGTCCCCCTGGGGTGCCGGAAGGCCAGGGTGGCATCTCGAATGCTCGGTGATGGCGGTCGAACACCTCGGGCAGCCGTTCGATATTCACTCCGGCGGCGTAGACCTCATCTTTCCACACCACACCAACGAAATCGCCCAGGCTGAAGGCGCATCGGGGAAGAGCTTCGCCCGCTACTGGCTGCATGTCCGGCACGCCATGCTCGATGGCCGGAAGATGTCCAAGTCAGAGAATCACTATTTCACTCTGGACGATCTGGTCGACAAGAGTTACCGGCCGTCGGCCATTCGCCGCCTGCTCACATCGGGCCATTACCGAACAGAAATCAACTTCACGCTGTCGGGCCTCGACGACGCCGCCCGATCCGTCGAGCGTCTGCTGGACTTCAGGAGGCGAGTGCAGGAGAGCGGCGCCGACGGCGCCGCCTCGTCCCGGCTCCCGGAACTGGCCGCTCAGGCGCTCTCCGACTGGGAGGCGGCCCTCGACGATGATCTCAATCTCTCTGAGGCGTGGGGCGCTGTCTTCACCTTTGTGCGCGAGGCCAATACCGAGCTCGATTCGGCCAACGGCGCCGTGGCCCCGGCCGATGCCGCCGCCGCTCTGGACGCCCTCGCCCAGTTCGATCGTGTCTTTGCCGTTCTCGAGCTGGCCGACGGGGAAAAGAGTGATTTATCAGACGAGAAGCGGGCCTGGATCGAAGAGCAGGTCTCGGAGCGGGCCAACGCCCGCGCCGCCAAGGACTTTGCACGTGCCGATGCGATTCGGGACGCTCTATTGGAGGCCGGCGTGGAGGTCGAAGACACCCCCACCGGACCCCGCTGGACGCTGATCCGCTGAGGTTGACACCCCGTTTGAGCCGGTCTATAATTCGCGGCTTATATAGATTTGCTGACGTAGCTCAATCTGGCAGAGCAGCTGATTTGTAATCAGCAGGTTGCGGGTTCGAGTCCCGCCGTCAGCTCCATACAGCAACGGCTGGGTGGTTTGGAGACTGGAGACTGGCGATCCGGCGGCTCCGAGGGGACGGTGACGTCCTCGGGACTCGCGTTGGTGGCGCCACTGTCTGTTCGCCCGGTTGTAAGGTGGGAGGCTCGGAGGCCGGCCGGACCACCGGCTCGCAAGGCCCTAATCTATCGATCCATTAATCGATCCATCGGCTCACCATGGTGGGGTGCCCGAGCGGCCAAAGGGAGCAGACTGTAAATCTGCCGGCTGATGCCTACGAAGGTTCGAATCCTTCCCCCACCATCAGCAATGATCGGCTCGGCTCACGCCGTCAGGTAGGGGTTGAGGCAAAGCATCCAAAACGTTCCTGGAGGGAGCGAGAAGATAATGGCGAAGGCAAAGTTTGAGCGGACGAAGCCGCACGTGAACGTGGGAACGATAGGCCACGTTGACCATGGCAAGACGACGTTGACAGCCGCGATCACGGAGGTGCAGT
>JBDHJS010000103.1:0-3387 GCA_039586795.1 Gemmatimonadota bacterium | reverse complement strand
GCACAGTCTCTGTCGTGTGGATCAGCCATGACGACGGCGGCGTGCGTGACACCGTGCGCTGCGAGATGCCGGGCGAGGGCGACCGGGGCGGGCTCGACCCGCTCCACGCGCGCGAGCCGCGCCAGCGCCTCCGCCATGCGATCGAACTCCGCCGCCCGAGCGGCCACCACCAGATCGTCGTCGCGCACCCCGGCCACGAGTGCCTCATCGCGGACCGGGAAGTACCGCTCCGGGTCGAGGGCCACCATGCGGCGACGCTGCTCGGCGGGGAGCGCCGGTAGCGACAGCCGCTTCACGAACAGCGCCGCCGTGTCGACCGCGACCGCGAGGCGGGCGCCAGTACCGAACCGCTCGACGAGCGCGGCCACCGTCTCGGCGGGCTCGGCCGAGCTCCACTCGACCTCCATGGCCTCGAACGACGCAGCGCGCTTGCCGCCGCCGCGCAACGCGCGCAGCCGGTTCGGGCCGATCTCGATGCCGATCGGTGCCGGGGCAATCATGCGGGAACGGGATGCTTGGGCATGCGACTGTGAATGTTACACCGGTTCTGTCCGTACGACGAGGCGTGACGCCGGCGGGGAGCACGAAGCGAGCCAAACGGGGGAATTGAGTTGGTTGGCTACGTCGGGGCGTCTCAGTGGGCGCCCCTCGATGACAGTGCCGACTGCGGTCCGCCCGACGCAGCGAGCCCCAGCCGAGGGGCCGGGGCTCGTCAGTGTCTGTGGAAGCTAAGTACGTGGGCTCTAGCGGTAGCCGTCCGACAGGGTCTTCATGAACGCGACGATGGCGGCTTCCT
Source organism: Gemmatimonadota bacterium (assembly GCA_039586795.1). Lineage (GTDB taxonomy): Bacteria > Gemmatimonadota > Gemmatimonadetes > Palauibacterales > KS3-K002 > Kutchimonas. Next base: position 2,591 of record JBDHJS010000103.1, on the reverse strand, counting down.
CGTCGGCTGTCAGACCGAGGTTGCCGAGCTCGTCGGTGTTCACGTTGGCCGTGACTTCCGGCGCGGGCCAGGTCTCCACGTCGCGCGTATTGTAGAAGTGCACGACCTCTTCCAAGGACTTGAAGACGCCATTATGCATGTAGGCCTTGGGAAACCCGTTGCCCGGACCCTTGGCCACGTTGCGTAGGGTTGGCACCTTGTGCTTCCCCATATTCTCCGCGGCCATCGCCTGCCAAGCCGAGTTCGGATGATTCGCTAGAAAACCGCCCAGGCCCGGATCGACCCAGACTGCGCCCTGGGGATTGATCGCGGTACCGTCGTCCAGGAACACCTGATCCATGTCGTAGAACGGGTTTTCCGGGTTCTTCGGGGTGCCGAGGTTGTCGTAGGAGAAGTCCGTAAAAAGCGGCGCCGGATGGCATGCCGAGCACAGGCCCTTGCCATTGAACAATTCCATGCCCCACGCCTCCTGGTCCGTCAGCTCGACCTCACCCAGCATGTAAAGATCGAATTTGGATGAGAACTGGTTGACTTCAGCAGACGCTTCATAGGCTGCGATGGACAGGCCGATGCGATCGTAGTTCTGCTCAATCTCGGACTCCGTCTCGTAACTGATCGGCTCTCCCCACACCTCTTCCCACAGCCCGGCGTATTTCGAGCCGGCGATCTTCTGTAACACCTCCAGCTTGCTGGCGTTGTTCTGCTCGACCGGGTTCAAGAATGGGCCCAGCGCCTGCTCCGCCGCTGGGTTGCCCAGCGCTTCACCCGTGGCGCGGCCATCCCAGAAGTTGCCGCCGATGAAGAGCCCTTCCACATCGTCGTAATGGAAGACCGGGCTCGGCGTGGCATAGGCTGCGCTGGGGGGCTTCCGGTTACCGAAGCGCGTCGGAACGGATCCTCGATAGACGGCTCCGTGCAGGTTGATTCCGGCTATCGGTCCCGTGAAGCCTGCGTCCGGATCGTGACATGCCGCGCACGATTGGTTGTTGTTGCCCGAGAGTGTCCTGTCGAAGAAGATGGCCTTGCCGAGTTCTTCCATTGGCAATAGGTCCCCCGTCTTCTTGAACGAGGGCAACTCGGGGCTCGCGACCTCGCGCTCCACGCAGCCCACCAGCAGGGCTGCAATCGGCAGCATGAGAATGAAACGGAGTCTGGACATTGCAGCGTTCTCCATCGAGAGGGGAAGACCTTGCCCTGGTCGTAGCAACAATCATTCGATACCGATTCTGAAGTGGCGATGAGGAAAGTGTGATCTCTGTTGTCGCGCATGTACTGCAGAATGGGGGACCTTCCGCTCGCCAATCACAACTAACGCGTGAGCGTCCTGAACATTAGGATGTGTGACGGTGCGTTGTGGTGCAGGTGCGGCAGTCAGACGAGATCGATTTCGTTTACACGACGCGCACCGATTAGCTCCGAAATCGCCGTGCGTTTCACGTGGGCGAGTGTGTAGACGTGAAAGGACCAACGTACCATGAACGCGAGTACGATCGTCATGCATTCTCGGTCATGTGGGCGCTTTGTCTCCGACTTCATTTCTCGTACATGCAACTGCGCTGATCCGCGGCAGCGTGATTCCGCAATCACGGCGCTTCTCAAACAGGAAGAGCGAGCCGCGAGCGAGGGCGACTGGACGGCGTATCGTCCGCGACGCAGTATTCCCACTCCCATGCGACACCACATATGAAACGGATGCTCCCCCCGACGTACTTCCTTTTGGCACTGATCTCGATGGTCGCATTACACAGCCTGTGGCCCATGCATCGGCTCGTGGCGTTCCCCGCTACCCTCGGCGGACTTGTTCCGCTCGCTCTCGGCATTGCGTTGAACCTCCTCGCCGATCGCGAGTTTCGCCGGCACCGAACGACGGTGCGCCCGTTCGAGCGCTCGACGGCGTTGGTCACGAGGTTCCCATTCTCCGTGAGCCGCCATCCCATGTACCTCGGCCTGACCCTCATGCTCGTCGGTATCTGGCTGTTGCTCGGCTCGATCACACCGGCCGTGCCCGCCATCGCGTTCGCGCTGTTGATGGATTGTGTGTTCGTTCGGACCGAAGAGCGCATGCTCGCCGAGCAGTTCGCAGAGGCCTGGGACCAGTACCGCAGCCGCGTGCGACGGTGGGTGTGAATCGGGGGCGCGTCCGGGAGACGCAGTAACGATCGCGATCGCAGCTCGCCACCGTGCCCTGTCTCACGGTCCATCCCGACGTGACGCTACGTGTTCAGGGCCGACGCGGTACCGCGACGTGGCCGTGACACGCGGCGGTTCGCATGCCGGCGAACCATCCGTGACGGGAATCCGGCCACGATGCGAACGACGAAGCTGCGGGAGAATCTCGATGGGCCGCCGCTGCTCGCCGACGAACGACTATCTGCAGCGCAGGGCCAGCCTGGAGCACGATCCTCCAATGCGCACGCTAGCGGTGCATTCGGTACTCCTGAATCGCGTCCAGTGCGCGGAGTCGGGGAGTGACTGCCGACCGCTCGTTGGCGGGGAGCAGGGCGCTCACGGTGCCTCGAGCGCGTTGCCCGCCCGGTAGTCCAGCGGGTGCCGATGAGCCCGCCAATCAGTGCGGGACGTCCGTACAATCC
>JBDHJS010000067.1:0-14326 GCA_039586795.1 Gemmatimonadota bacterium | reverse complement strand
CGCATCTTAGGAAGGGGTTAGGGGAAAGTCGGAATCACTACTCCCGCCGTAGTGATGCCGCGGGATCCTGCCGCGCCGCCTGAAGAGCCGGGAGACAGGCCGCCAACAAGGCCACGGTCATGAGAAACAGCGTCAATCCACCGAGTGTCACGGGATCGGTCGGACTCACCTCGTAGAGCAAGGAGGTCAGGAAGCGTGATAGCCCGAGCGCTCCTCCAAGCCCCAGGACGACGCCGAGGGTGGCCAGGCCGAGGGCGCGCCCAAGTGATGTGAAAGGCCCGGCCGGTTCTGCTTGACACTGAACCGATATATCGTTAGATATATCTAGACGATATATCGAACCGATATATCTCGATACGTCGGCTTCGGACCGACGGTTTCACCGTAGTCAGGAGATTCTCATGAGTAGAAGACGCAGGGACCGAGGCTTCGACATGTTCGCCGCCTGCTTCGGCCCCAAAGGGTTCAGCTTCGGATCGGGGCCTCGGGGCATGCGCTTTCGCATGTTCGATCGCGGCGATCTCAAGTACGTGATTCTGCGCCTGTTGTCCGAGAAGCCGATGCACGGCTACGAGGTGATGCGCGCTCTTGAAGAGGAATCGGGCGGCTGCTATTCAGCCAGCCCCGGCTCCGTCTATCCCACCCTACAGATGCTCGAGGACCAGGGGTATGTGGTCTGCGAGGAGAAGGAGGGGAAGAAAGTCTATAGCATCACCGACGAGGGGCGGGAGTTCTTGAAGGAGAACGGTGACGTGGTGGACGACATCCTGGACCGGGTCAGTAGCTTTACCGACAGGTTTTTCCGGACCGAGATGACCGATCTCACGCGCTCGTTTAGGAAGCTTGCCCAGGTTACATTTGAGAGGGGCCTCCGCTGGTCGGAGACTCCCGAAGAGCTGGCCCGGGTGCAGGAGATCCTGGAGCGGGCGGCTCGTGAGATCGAGGAAATCAAGCCGGGCGCGGCGACGGGGGATACCCTCTAGCGCCTGGAGGCAGGCTTATGGAGTTCGGCTGGGGATTCATCGCGCTGTTCGCTCTGATCTTCTGGGGCTGTGGCCGCATGTGCGGCTGGGGCCGTCGCCACAAGAAGAAGCATGGCGAAGTGGAGCAGATGCGGAACGAGGACGACCGCCGCCTGTCGGATCTGGAGTCCCGGGTGAAAGGCCGCCTGGGCCGGAGCCGACGGCCGATGGTCGACGCCACGTACGATCGAGACAGCAAGAGAGAGCCGGTGCAGGTTCGGGCGAAGCCGGCATCGCCGTTGGAGGACCTGCAACAGCGGTTCATCGAGGGGCGGATCTCGATGGAGGAGTATGAGAAGGAGCTTGATCGGCTGGAGAAGATCGAGTAGCGTTGGGATGCGGGGGTTACGAGATTCGGGGATTCGGGGACCGGGACGAAGGGACTCGATGAAGAACGTCATACTTAGTGTGCCGGACATGAATTGCGACGGGTGCGCCGACAAAGTTAGGTCGGCGCTTAGTAGTCTGACCGTCATCAGGAACGTGGAAGTCTCCCTGGAAGACAAGACCGTTCTCATAGAGTTGACGGACGACGTCACCCTCGACGCGATCATCAGCGTCGTGGCCGCTGCTGGCTACAAAGCGACCCTCATCGGGTAGCGCTTAGCTCCTAAGTATCAGCAATCACCGGTATGACAGAATGGCCGGTGTCGGGGAGAGATGCCGACACCGGCCGCCTCAATTCTCTGGAGTTGCGTTAGGACTAGTTACCGTCCAGAGTGGCCAGGTAAGCAGACCTGCCCGACGAGATGAAGCCGGGCGGCAGCCCACTGGATCTCGAGCCCGGCTTCCAGTTGCCGGCCGGTGGAGTGAACCTGGAGAAGCTACAGCAAGAGATCATCCGGCAGGCACTACAACGCACGCAAGGGAACAAGACCCGGGCCGCGGAACTGCTCTCGCTGACCCGGGACACGCTGCGCTACCGAATTGAAAAGTACGAACTCGAGATCGACGATTAGAGGTAGCGTCGTCGGTCAGCGACGAGGCCGACTTGTCGTCTGCATGTGCCTCACGACCCAGCGCTCGCCGCGCTGTTCCAGGATCGCCGTCCCTCGCCCCACGTTGTCCACTGTACGGTCCTCGAGCTCTATCTTCAGATCGTAGCGGAAGATCGCATAGGCCAATGAGCCGACGGCGTAGACCTCTATTTCATAGGGCCGATAGACAAAGCTCTTGAATGCCTCGAGCTCGGGCTTCAGGTGGTGGTCTCGATACTCCGTCCACCCCCGGTCTATGCCCGCGCCCTCGATGATCGTCAAGTCTTCGCCGGCGTAGAGCGTATCGAGAGCCGCGTAGTCCGCCCGCTCGCCGGCCGCGAAGACGGCCTCGACCGTCGCCGCTATGGCCTGCTCATCCGTCTGCGCCACGGCCGACGATGCGGACAGCACGATCGCCCCGGCAACACAGACCACGGCGGCGATTTGCCTCCCAAAGAAACCTCTGGCCATCTGTCTCCCCTTTCTGTTTCTCCTGGTTCTACTCGTCTCGCTGTCACGAACGGCGGATCAACATGATCCCGAGGCCGGCCGCCAAGCCGACCACCAGTCCGATGACGCCCCACTCGGCGCCGCCCCGTGACCGCTCGATCGGTATCTCGTCGGCCCGCGCCATCTCGCGTGCGTCTGATTGTCCCGATCCATCACTGCCCTTCGAATCGTCGTTCCCATCGGTCGCTGCCAACCTCGGCTCAAGCACGGTCAGGTCGAGGCTGGCAACGCGATCGCCGTCGGGGGCGACGGCCACCAGCTTGTAGACGCCCGGGGCGACTCCCGATGAGATCGGCAACGCTATCTCGAACGTGCCTTCGGGACCCACGTCGATGCTCCGCAACTCGTATTCACGCAGTGCGCCGAGAAGGCGGAGTTCGTAGGCGGTTCCGGATGAGAAGTCGGCCCCACTGAGCGGCAGCGTGTCTCCTGCCGCGATGGCCGAAACGGAACTCCTCAATACGGCATCCTCATGCCCCCGTGCGTCCGACGTCGCAGTCATCAATGTTGCCGCAAGCACGATCCAATATCCGCGACGTTTAAAGACCGATTTCCCAACCTGCATTGTTATCATCTCCTGAGAGTGGTATCACATGCCGATATGCTGCTGTGGCGCACTGAAGGCGCCGTAGAGCCACAGCGCGAGGACCGTTACCCCGAAGATCAGCCCGACCCAGCCGACCCAACCGTTGCGGCCCGGCCCGTCATCCGTCCTTCTGTCCAACAGCGGCACAGCTATCAAAAACGCGAAGAGCGCGGCCGGCCCGACGACCATGCCCCAGGCGCCCAACAGGTTCTCGAGTCCATACACCCAGAGCGCCGGCCAGAACGGCTTGGTCACTTCGTAGCCTGCCACCGCTGGGTAGCCGAGCCCTGCCGGAAAAACGACCGCCAGCACACCTATCACTGCAAAGACGATAAGGGCCGCACCCGACAGCCGCTTGAGATGCCGGCGAAAGACGATTGTCTCTGAGCTGTCGGCGCGAATACCGTGCTGCCGAATGAGCCAGAAGTGGAGACCGACCAGCGCCAGAAGCGCCAGAGGTAACAGGCTAGTGTGCAGGCTGAACACCCGGGTCAGAAGCGGCGTGCTCAGCGTGAAGCTCTCGGTGAAGAACGCACCCAACGCACCTGTCAGCTCTCCTCCGGCCACGAAGTGCGCCAGGGCCTCGAAGCCCTCCTGGTCGAAGCGGAGCGCGGTGCCAGTAACGATCAGCAGAAAGAGAAGGCCGGCCATGGCGACGCCCGCCCACCACGTTACCTCACGGGGCCGCTTGTAGGAGCGACGCCAGAAGACGTAAGCCAGGTGAGCCGTGACGCTGACCACGACGCCGCCTGCTGCCCAATAGTGTAGACTCCGTATCCAATCGCCGAATGGAGCACGGGTGATGATGTAGAGCACGCTGTCGTGGGCGCCGGCCGGGTTCGGATTGTAGAACTGGGCCAGATAGAGGCCCGTAAGTATCAATACGGCGATCAACGACGCGGTCAGGCCACCGATAAAGTAGGGCGCCCGCTCCGCGAGCTTCGGTACAGCGTAGTCCAGGGCGTCGAGCGCCAGTCGCTCGGCAATCCTGCCCGCCCCCTTCTTCATTCCGCTGTCAGGAGAGTTCATTAGCGGCGGTCCGTTCTTGCGCTACAATTTCAGGAGTCGCGCGTTTACGGCGACGATCACAGTCGACAGAGACATGAGAACGGCGCCGGCCGCGGGAGAAAGCACGATGCCCGCGTTGTACAAAACACCCGCCGCCAGTGGAATCGCCACGACGTTATAGCCGGTCGCCCACATCAGATTCTGAACCATCTTCCGGTACGTCGCCCGGGCCAGCTCGACCAGCGAGGTCACGTCGCGCGGATCGGAACGCACGAGCACGATATCCGCCGACTCCACGGCCACGTCGGTGCCGGCACCGATCGCGATGCCGACATCCGCCTCGACCAACGCCGGGGCGTCGTTCACACCGTCGCCCGTCATCGCCACGGTCAGCCCCCGCGACTTGACCTCCCGAATCTTGTTGGCCTTTTGTTCCGGCAGTACTTCGGCGAAATACTCGTCCAGCTCCAGCTCGCCGGCGACCCAGCGCGCCACGGCTTCCGCGTCGCCCGTGAGCATCAACACCTGGATGCCCATCGCCTTGAGCCGCCGCAGCGCCTCGTGCGACTCGTCGCGGATGATGTCGGCGAGGGCAATGGCGCCGTGCACCCGGTCATCGACAAGCAAATAAACGACCGTCTTCCCTTCTTTGTTCAGCTCGGCTACCCGATCGCTATCCACTGACAGACCGTTTTGAGTTAGGTAGCCGGGGCTCACAACTTTGACGTTGCGTCCGTCCACATCGGCTTCAGCGCCCTTGCCCGGTATAGCTCGAAAGTTCTTCGGAACGCCAAACTTCACCTGCCGTTCCCCGGCGCTCCGCACCACGCCGGCGGCGATAGGGTGCTCCGACTGGCTTTCCAGCGACGCCGCCAGGCGCAGGACTTCCTCTTCGCTCCCCCCGACCAGGTCCACCACATCCGTGACGCCGAACTCGCCGCGGGTGAGTGTTCCGGTCTTGTCGAAGACGATCGCATCGAGAGTCCGGGCCCGCTCGAACGCCGTGCGATCGCGAATCAGTAGACCCATTCTGGCCGACAAGCCTGTGGATACCGCCACGACGAGGGGAATCGCCAGGCCCAACGCGTGCGGACATGCGATCACCATGACAGTGACCATACGACTGAGGGCGAAATTGAAGTCGCGGCCGACGAGCAGCCAGACCGTTAGCGTCACGGTACCGACGGTCACCGCAGTAACGGTTAGCCAGAGCGCTGCCCGGTTTGCGAGATCCTGAGTGCGAGAGCGTGTCTCCTGGGCCAGGCGCACCATTTCCACGACCTGTGACAGATAGGTATCGCCACCCGTCTTCTGGACATCAATCGTGATGGCCGACTCGCCGTTAACGGCGCCCGCGATCACGTTATCCGCTTCGCCCTTCTCTACGGGCACGCTCTCACCCGTGAGCGCCGCTTCATTCACCGTCGTGCGACCTGCCACCACCACTCCGTCCACGGGGATCTTCTCGCCGGGTTTCACCAGCACCCGATCGCCCGGGACGACCTCGGTCACGGGGACGTCTTCGGAGGATCCATCCTCACGAAGGCGATGCGCTTCTGCGGGGAGTAGCTCGACCAGTTTCTCCAACGCCCGGGATGCTCCCATCACCGACCGCATCTCGACCCAGTGGCCCAGGAGCATGATGTCGATCAGCGTGGCCAGTTCCCAGAAGAAGCCTTCGCCGGGCAGGCCCAGGACAACGGCCGCGCTGTAGGCATAGGCGACGGTGATTGCCAGGGCGATCAGCGTCATCATTCCTGGCCTCCGGTCGCCCATCTCCTTCACAAAGCCCTTCAGGAAAGGCCAACCGCCATAGAAGTAGATGACGGTCGCTAAAAGGGCCTGGACCAGGGAGTCGCCGGGGAAGTCGAGCGCACCTTCGATACCCAGGAACCTCTGGATGAGCGGCGCAAGTGCTAAGACGGGTATCGTGAGCGCCAGTGAGATCCAGAACCGGCGGCGGAAGTCGGCCACCATGTGAGCGTGATGGCCGTGGCCACCGCCGTTTCCGGTCGACGTCCCGTGGTCGGGGTGATGTCCGTGATCCATCGTAACCCTGAGCTCGGGGCCCCTACGGCATCATTCCGTGGTGACCGCCTCCTCCGTGACCGTGGCCACGCGTCCCGATGTCATCGAGAGACGCGAATACCGGGAAATGAAACAGGCCCTCGTCCGTGCCGATCGTGACGTGCAGTTCGTAGAGGCCGACATCGTCGAAGGTGTATGTCACTTCATAGGTTCCGGCCGTGCCCTCGACGAAGGAGACGGGGGATTCGACATCATTCGGATCGTGCAGGTGCGCCACCAGCGTCAGACCGGTAGCCGGCGCCCCGGGCGACTGACCGTCGATCTCGAAGATGGTCAGCGTAACGGTCGCCTCCGTGCCTGCGACGATTGGCGCCGGGTCGAATGAAAGCTCGGCCCAATAGTCGCCGATCAACCGATGTTGGCGGTGAACCTCGACCATGTGTTCGCCGAAGTTCTCGTCGCCGCCGCCGTGGCGGCGACCCTGGAAGTGCAGTTGGTGGATGCCGGGCTCGAAGAACATGGCATGAGCCACCCAGCCATCCCCCATCGCTTCCATCTCGTGCATCCAATCGGAGCCGCCCACTCCGTCGACGTGCATCTCCCCATGCTCCATCTGCAGCGGACCGCCGCCACCGTCGACCCGGACATGGATGTCAACATCTTCGAAGGTCTCTATTCGATCCGCTTGTACATCGAATACCGTTTGTGTCTGTCCGTTCCGCGGGTCCGTGGGGTCATCGTTACAGGCGACCAAGCTCAAACCAATTAGGGTAGCCAAGATCCCAGACATCTTCATCATTGTTCAGTTCCTTCTTTGTCAGATTCAACAGGGTTCGTTCAAACAATGGACGCCGTTACCGTCTCCTGCAAAGTTTCTTCTGCGTCCGATGCGTGAGCCTCGCGACGAACCAGCCAACTTCGCCAAACCAGGTAGATCGCGGGGATGACGACCAGCGTAAGAACCGTCGCGCTCACCATCCCACCCACCATAGGAGCGGCGATGCGCTTCATCACATCGGCGCCCGTGCCGCGACTCCAAAGGATCGGCGCGAGACCTGCCATGATCGCTGTTACGGTCATGATCTTTGGCCGCAGCCTCTCCAACGCGCCTTCGCGGACGGCCGCCGCGACATCGGACCTCGTGCGCATGAGACCCTTTTTCAGGCGGGCGTAGTAGGCTTCGTCCAGGTAGATGAGCATCACCACGCCGGTTTCCGCCGCCACACCGGCAAGTGCAATGAAGCCCACCCAGACAGCAACGCTCGTGTTGTAGTCGAGAAGCCAGAGGAACCAAACACCGCCGACCAACGAGAAGGGCAAGGCGAGCATGACGATCAGCGATTCGGCGACGCCGCCGAAGCTGAAGTAGAGCAGCATGAAGATGATCGCCAGCGTTACCGGTACGACTACCCTCAACTTCTGGATGACGCGCTGCATGAACTCGTACTGGCCGCTCCATACCAACGAGTATCCGGGCGGCAAAGCTAGCTGTGAGTTCACAGCCTGCTGTGCCTCACGCACGTAACTCCCGACATCGCGTTCGCCGATATCGACGTAAATCGTCGTCATCGGAAACGCGTTCTCAGTCTTTACGGCCATGGCGCCCTGCCGCACTTCCACGCTCGCTACCTGGCCAAGCGGGATCTGCGCGTCGCCAATCGCCGGAATCAAGACCTCTCGCAGCTTCTGCACATCGTCGCGCAGCTCTCTCGGGTAACGAACGTTCACCGCATAGCGCTCGCGACCTTCCACGGTTACGGCCGCCGTCATACCCCCCACGGTCGCCATGATGGCGCCGTGAACGTCGCCGACGTTCAAGCCATAGCGGGCCGCCTCGGCGCGGTCGATCTCGATGTCGACGTAGTAGCCTGAAACGCCACGTTCGGCGAAGGCGCTCCGAGTACCGGGAACCTCCTGGATGATCCGCTCGACCTGCTCGCCCAGGGTTTGCAGCGCCTCGAGGTCGGGGCCGAAGATCTTGATGCCGACCGCAGTACGGATCCCAGTAGCAAGCATGTCGATGCGACCCTTGATGGGCATCGTCCAGGCGTTAGTCACGCCCGGAAGGCTCACCGCGCGATCCATCTCCGCGACGAGGCGTTCGTACGTCATCGCATCACGCCACTCGCTCTTCGGCTTCAGAGTGACTGTGGTCTCCCACATGTCGAGGGGTGCGGGATCGGTAGCGGTCTCGGCGCGCCCCACCTTACCCAGCACGACATCGACCTCGGGGAACGACGCGAGCACGCTGTCCTGGTACGTCATGATCTTGCGGGCCTGAGCGATGGATACGCCGGGCACCGTCGTTGGCATGAAGAGGATTGAGCCTTCCTGGAGGGGTGGCATGAACTCGCTGCCGAGCCGCCGCCACGGAAGGACCGTTACCGCCAGTACGACCACCGCGCCCACGATGACGAGCAATGGCCGCCGCACCGCAAAATCGATGATCGGCCGGTAGGCCCACATGAGCCCCCGATTCACCGGGTTTCGGGACTCGGGCCGAATCTTCCCCCTGATCAGGTAGCCCATCAGCACCGGTACCAAGGTGATCGACAGCAACGCCGCACCGGCCATGGCGAAGGTCTTGGTGAACGCCAGCGGCTTGAACAGCCGACCCTCCTGCTGCTCCAGCGCGAAGACCGGCAGGAAGCTGAACGTGATGATGAGCAGTGAGAAGAAGAGCGGCGGTCCCACCTGGTTGGCACTTTCCTGAACGATGTCCCAGCGTGACCTGCTCCCGTCATCGCGCTCGATGTGCTTGTGCATGTTCTCGATCATCACGATAGCCGCATCGACCATGGCGCCGATGGCGATGGCGATGCCGCCCAGACTCATGATGTTCGCGTTCACGCCGATGAGCCGCATGACGATGAACGAGATCAGGATCCCGAGAGGCAGAGTGACAATGGCGACGAGGGCCGATCGCGCGTGCAGCAGAAAGACCAGCGCGACGAGGGCGACGATCAGAGATTCCTCTACGAGCTTCTCGCGCAATGTGTGGATCGCCCGGTGGATGAGGTCGCTGCGATCGTAGGCCGTGCGTAAGCGTACGCCGGCGGGCAATCCCTGCTCTATCTCACGCAGTCGCTCCTTCACCGCCTCGATCGTCCCGAGGGCGTCGGCGCCGAATCGCAAGACGACGATCCCCGCCACTACCTCTCCCTTGCCATCGAGGTCGGTAGCGCCGCGCCGTGGCGCCGGACCTAACTGCACAGTCGCCACGTCCGCCACGCGGATCGGCGTGCCGTTGGGCGTCGCGCCGACGGCAACGTTCTCGATATCCTCTACGCCCTGCAGGTAGCCGAGTCCGCGGATCATGTACTCCCGGCCGCCCATCTCCAGCACGCGGGCGCCGATATCTATGTTGTGAGATCCGATGGCCTGAGCGACTCTTGTGACAGGGATGTTGAACGCTCGAAGTCGTTCGGGATTCACTTCGACCTGGTACTGCTTCACGAAGCCGCCGACGCTGGCCACCTCTGACACGCCGGGCACCGCCGTCAACTGGTAACGAAGGTACCAGTCCTGAAGCGTCCGAAGCTCGGCGAGATCGAGGCTGTCCGACTCGAGGGTGTACTCGAACACCCAGCCGACACCCGTGGCATCGGGCCCGAGAGTTGGCTCGACGCCAGCGGGGAGTTGCCCGCGAATGCCGTTCAGGTACTCGAGCACCCGTGAACGGGCCCAGTAGATGTCGGTGCCGTCCTCGAAGATCACATAGACCAGGCTCAGGCCGAAGAAGGAGTAGCCTCTCACGACCCGGGCGCCCGGCACTTTGAGCATCTCGGAAGTAATCGGATACGTAACCTGGTCCTCGACGATCTGCGGCGCCTGCTCCCGGAAGTCCGTCTGAATGATGACCTGAACGTCTGATAGGTCGGGAATCGCATCCAGCGGCGTCGAGCCGATGGCCCAGATGCCGGCCAACACGATCGCCGCACTACCCAGCAACACCAGGAAACGGTTATTGAGGGACCAGGCAATGACCTTGCTAATCATGCTGATGCCCTCCGCCTTCGTGACCTTCGTGCTCGCCCGATGTATCCATCGGCTGTTCGATGTGTTGGGTGTGCTCTTGCCCCGGTTCAACGGCTGAGCCATGACCGGCGTGCTGCATCCCCGGCATCGAGCCACCCGTGGCGCCGAGTCGCGACTCGGCATCGACGAGGAAGTTGGCGGATGCCACGATCTCTACCCCCTCCTCGAGCCCCGCCAGGACCAGCACCCGGCCGCCGGCGCGGGCGCCAAGCACGACCTCATGTGGATGAAGAGAGCCATCCTCATGGCGATGAAAGACCAGGTTCCGCTCGCCCGTGGCGACGACCGCATCGATGGGGACGGAAATGACGTCGTTTCCGATCTCGGCATCGAAGTAGACCGTCACATACATTCCGGGCTTGAGTCGGAGCTCGGGGTTGGCCACGGTGAGTCGCATCCGGTTCGTGCGGCTGCGCTCGTCAACGGTCGGATAGACGAAGCTCACGTGGCCCATCAGATGGACGCCGGGGTACGCCGCCACCTCGATATGCGCCTGCGAACCCGCGTGGACGAATTGGAGATCCTGCTCGAACAGCTCGCCCTCGACCCACACCGTCGACAGGTCGGCGATGCGATAGAGCCGTTGGCCAGGCATGACCCTCTGGCCCTCGAAGACATCCTTCTCGAGCACGATCCCGCTAACTGGCGCCACGAACGTGAGAGTTTTGGTAACTTCGCCGGTACGTTCGACCCGCTCGATCTGTTCAGGAGTTATGTCCCAATAGGCCAGTCGACGGCGGGCTGCCTCTAACATCCGCTGTGCGTTACTCCACGCTTCGCTGGCGCTGGAATCGACCTGCGCCGCCAGGCGCTTTGCCATCAACAGTTCTTCTTGAGCCGCGACGAGCATCGGGCTGTACAGCGTCAACAGCGGCTGACCACGACGCACCGACTCGCCGGTCGTGTTGACGTGCAGCCTCTCGACGAAGCCCTCGATCTTCAGCGTCACATCCGCGATGCTCGATTCTGCCGCCTCGATCAGCCCCACCGTTCGTATCGTCCGTACCAGGCGATCGCGAGCCACGGTCGTGTAAACCACGCCGAGGGCGCGTTCTTGTTCGGCTGTCAGATGCACGGCCTGACGAACGGCCTGCCCCGTGCTGTCGGTGACGCCCGTATTCCCGCCCTGATGCATGGCGTGCTCTTCCGCCGTCATCCCCGGCATCGGCGACTCTTCTTCCGAACCGCCGCACGCCAAAACCATGACCGCGGCAACGACAACGCTCAGTCTGTCCATTCTCATCGTGTACCTTCCAATCCTGCTCCTACTATGGCTTCCGCTTGCGCCACCGCGCTGTGATACTCCGCGGTGAGGCGCACGCTCTCGATCCGATAACGGTTCACGGTCATCTCGTTGGCCAGGAGCGTCATGTAGTCGACGCGGCCCACCCGATAGGCTGAAACGGCGGACTCCACCGCGGCGCGCGCCTGCGGCAGAATCGAAGTGGAGTAGAGATCGGCGAGCCTGCGGGCGCGCTCCGCTTCGGCACGCAGCTCGGCGATCCGCGCGTAGGTCTCGTTGTAGAGCTCGAGCTCTTTCGATCGCTCCATCACATGCACCGCCTGCGCCTCGTCACGTGGGCTGCTTCCCGCCCAGACGGGAATGCTGACACCGACCATGAAGGTGGCGAGGTCGGGGAAGTCGGGCCGCTGCCCGTACTGCACCATGAGCGTGAAGTCCGGGTAGGACATGCGACGGCCCGCCCGGTAGCCCGCTTCCGCCGCGCTGACTCGTTGACGCGCCGCTCTCAACGCTGGGCGGCTCTGAGCGGCGAGTGCCATCAAGCTGTCCACGGAAGCAAGGTCGCCGCCCGGTTCCGGGAGCTCGAGCGCGGCCACCGGCGATGTAGCCGGCCGGCCGAGCAGCGCGTTGAGGCGCGCCCCCATCGCCAGTCGGTTCTGCTCCACCACCGTGATGTCCTCTGTCATCTGCGCCACCGACACCTGCGCCTGCAGAACATCCTGCTGCAGCGCGTCGCCGACGCCGTACATGGCCGACGCGACATCGAGGAAGTCGCGGAGCAGCCAACGCGTCTCCTGCATCACGATGAGTGCCCGGTCCAGGTAGGCGATCTGGAAATAGACCGACTTCACCCGGGCGATGAGCTGTCGCTCCACCTCTTCGGCGTCGAGCTTCTCGGCCACGGCCAACAGCGCCGCCCGGTCCTGGCTGAAGCCCAGCTTCCCCGGCCACGGGAATCGCTGAGCCAGCTGGACCGTGTTCATCATCATCGGGTTCGATGTACTTCCGAAATCGGAGACCTGCCGATTCATCAATCCGAGTCCGACCTGCAGGTCGGGCAGCGCGCCCACTCCTGGTACGCGCGCGTATGCGGCCTCGGCTTCGAGACGCGCCGTCTGCAATCTCGGACTCGCCTGCCGGGCGAACGCGATGGCGTCGACCAGCCGGAGCGTATCGCTCGTCTGCGCTCGCCCCGGCGAATACCACAGCAGGAGCAGCGCGACCAGAATACAAATCTTTCTTACGGCCATGCTCAATCTCTCACGCCTGGGGATTCGTGGATGTGTGAGTACCACTCGGCCAGTTTCGGCCGGGCGCTCGTCTACTGTCCGTGTGAGAAACTAGGCTTGAGGAGGACGTGGTAAGGGTGGCGCCAGGAAGCTCTCCGCGACCCAGGTCGTCTGTCGACCGTGCTCCGTCACTAGCGGTGCCATCGACTTCTGCACTGTCCCTTCCAACAGCGCCAAGACGGGCGCTGTGCAGGTGAATGGTCCGCAGCAATCGTCCATCCCGCAGCAGGCACAGTCATGAGTCGAGGTGACCACGTTCGCGTCATTCTGGCCCACGACTTGCTCGCATGGGTGTGCGGCCTCCGCGGGCGCCGCCGAACTGGCGACTGGCGCGGAAAAGGCCCACATCTGGGCGAAAACGAGCGTTGCAGCGAGAACACGGATCATGTCGAGCTTTCTTTCTGGCTCTACTAGTGTATCCG
Organism: Gemmatimonadota bacterium; assembly: GCA_039586795.1. Taxonomy (GTDB): domain Bacteria; phylum Gemmatimonadota; class Gemmatimonadetes; order Palauibacterales; family KS3-K002; genus Kutchimonas. The sequence continues at coordinate 1,203 of JBDHJS010000067.1, read as the reverse complement.
ACAAAGTAGGATTTGCAAAGCCCATGCCCAGTCGGACATATGGCGCGGACGGACGGTCTACCGTCTACCGTCCACCGTCTACCGATACTTGCGGTAAGCCCGGCGAGTCGAAATAATCGTCGGACCTCTGACAGACTTGAACCATCCCCGGCCACTTGCAGCAGGAGGACACATGGCTAGCGACGGCATCTACAGGCCAGCCCAGGACATCGTCGACGCGGCACACGTCACCGACTACGACGCGCTCCGCAAGGAAGCGGAGAAGGACCCGGCCGCTTTTTGGGAGGCCCGCGCGAAGGAGTTGGATTGGTACGAGCCGTGGAAGAAGGTGCTCGACGATTCCGACGCTCCTTTCTACAAGTGGTTCGTGGATGGCAAGACGAACGTGGTGCTCAACGCACTCGACCGGCATCAGACGACGCCGACGCTGAACAAGCTGGCGCTGGTGTGGGAGGGCGAAGACGGCAGCCTGCGAACGTTCAGCTACTTCGCGCTGAACCGTGAAGTCTGCCAGTTCGCCAACGTACTGAAGAGCATGGGCGTGACGAAAGGTGACCGCGTCACCATCTATATGCCCCGCATCCCGGAGCTGATGATGGCGATGCTGGCCTGTGCGAAGATCGGCGCCGTGCACTCCGTGGTCTACGGCGGCTTCTCGGTGGAAGCGCTGGCCGAGCGCATCGAGGACTCGGAGTCAAAGGTCCTGATCACCGCCGACGGCGGTTACCTGCGGGGCAAGATCGTCGAGCTTAAGGCGATCGCCGACGAAGCTCTGAAGCGCTGTGGCACGATCGAGCACGTCGTTGTCGTGCAGCGGACCGGCGAAGACGTCCCGATGGAGACGAACCGGGACTACTACTATCACGAGCTGATGGCGTTGCCGGTCGCCCGGGCCGACGGAGCGAACTGCGAGACCGAGGTGATGGATGCCGAGGACCCGCTCTTCCTGCTCTATACATCGGGCACAACGGGCAAGCCGAAGGCGATCGTCCACACCCACGGCGGTTACCAGGTCGGCATCTCCACCACCCTCAAGTACGCGTTCGACATCAAGCCGGAGGACCGCTGGTGGTGCGCCGCCGACCCGGGCTGGATCACCGGCCACAGCTACATCGTTTACGGCCCGCTGATCCTCGGCGCCACATCGATCATGTACGAGGGCGCGCCGACCTACCCCTACCCCGACCGCTGGTGGCAGATCGT